>NZ_JBPEJF010000002.1:0-822958 GCF_051016555.1 Agromyces sp. Marseille-Q5079
GGGCGGATTGGGGGGGGGGACGTGGGGGGGGTTTTCCCTGGTCCACCCCCCCTCCCTTCCCCCCCCCCGGGGAGCCCCGCCCCGAGCAAAACCGGGGGGGCCGGCCCAACCGCCCCCCCCCGCCAGTCGCAACCGGCTCGAGCCGATCAGGCCGTGAACCGGGGGAACGCCGAGCGACCCGCGTAGACCGCGGCCTCGCCGAGTTCTTCTTCGATCCTCAGGAGCTGATTGTACTTGGCGACGCGCTCGCTGCGGGCGGGCGCGCCCGTCTTGATCTGACCCGCGTCGGTCGCGACCGCGAGGTCGGCGATCGTCGTGTCCTCGGTCTCGCCGGAGCGGTGCGAGAGCACGGCGGTGTAGCCGGAGCGCTGCGCCAGCGTGACCGCGTCGAGCGTCTCGGTGAGCGTGCCGATCTGGTTGACCTTGACGAGGATCGAGTTGCCCGCGCCCTTGGCGATGCCGTCGGCGAGGCGCTTCGGGTTGGTGACGAACAGGTCGTCGCCGACGAGCTGCAGCTTGCTGCCGAGGTTCGCGGTGAGCGCGGCCCAGCCCTCCCAGTCGTCCTCGTCGAGGGGGTCCTCGATCGAGATGAGCGGGTAGGCGGCGGCGAGCTCGGCGTAGTACGCGTTCATCTCGTCGGACGTGCGGTCCTTGCCCTCGAAGCGGTAGACGCCGTTCTCGTAGAACTCGGATGCCGCGACGTCGAGGCCGAGCGCGATGTCGGTGCCGAGCGTGAAGCCGGCCTTGCCGATCGCCTCGGAGATGAAGTCGAGCGCCGCCCGGTTGTGCTCGAAGTCGGGGGCGAAGCCGCCCTCGTCCCCGAGGCCGGTCGAGAGGCCCTTCGACTTCAGCAGGCTCTTCAGCGCGTGGTACGTCTCGACGCCCCAGCGGAGGCCCTCGGAGTACGTGGGCGCGCCGATCGGCAGCACCATGAACTCCTGGATGTCGACGCCGGTGTCGGCGTGCGCGCCGCCGTTGATGATGTTCATCATGGGAACGGGCAGCACATGCGCGTTCGGTCCGCCGAGGTAGCGGAACAGCGGCAGGTCGGCCGAGTCGGCCGCGGCCTTGGCGACCGCGAGGCTGACGCCGAGGATGGCGTTGGCGCCGAGGCGGCTCTTGTTGTCGGTGCCGTCGGCCTCGATCAGCGCGGCGTCGACGAGGCGCTGGTCGCTCGCGTCGAGGTCCTCGATCGCGGGGCCGAGGTCGTCGAGCACGGCGTCGACGGCCTTCTGGACGCCCTTGCCGAGGTACCGGTCGTTGTCGCCGTCGCGCAGCTCGTACGCCTCGAATGCACCGGTGGAGGCGCCGGAGGGCACCGCGGCGCGGGCGAGGGAGCCGTCGTCGAGGAGCACCTCGACCTCGACAGTCGGGTTGCCGCGAGAATCCAGGATCTCGCGTGCGCCTACAGCTTCGATGAATGCCACAGTGAACTCCTCTGTGATGGGTGGGTGCGTTGGACGACTCCGTCGTGATCCGCAGGCAAGTCTAGTGATGCTCATGACTCGCGTCCCGACACTCGTGACACGCACCGGCCGGACTACGACATCCACTCGCGCGAGAAGTCGATCACGGCGACCACGCGTGCCATGAACGTCGCCGTGTGCGCACCTTCGCTCCACTCGGCCGGACTCACCGGGCCTCGCGGGCCTTGCGGGCCTCTGCAATCGCGATCATCGCGCGCACACGCCCGATGAAGCGCGCCGGGTCGACGAACAGGTCGTCGGAGGTGACACGAATCACCACCCATCCTGCGGCCTGGAAGTCGCGCGCACGACGGATGTCCCGCTGCCATGTCGCGCGGCTCGTTCGGTGGCCATCGCCCTCGTACTCGAACACGATCCGCCATCGCGGCCACTTCAGGTCTGGATGCAGCACTGACGCGTCCGCCACCGGGGTGGAATCGTTCAGCACGGGCTCGGGGAGGCCGTGTTCGACGAGCAGGAGCCGAGTGAGGGATTCCGGTCGCGACTCGGCTCCCACCCGGACCCGTGGGAGCGCCCATGCGAGGCTTCGCGCACCGCGTCGACCAGCCCAGCGACCGACGGCACATGCGAGTCCTTCGTAGGTCGTGAGCGCCGGCCCACGCTCGCTCCCGCGACGCGGCCCGGTCACGAACGCATCACCGACTGCGACGAGGTCGTTGCGATCGAGCGCCCCCGCGAGTTGGCACCACGCGAGCGCAGGATCGACGACGGGCAGGACATGACGCAGCACGATCGGTATCGGGTCGCGACTCGTGTGACCGTGCACGCCCCGGGTGCGAGCCCTCGCAGTTCCGGACGGAGAGACCACGTGCAGCAGCGAGCCGGCCGTGGGCAAGGGTGCTCCGAGCAGCAGCGCGGCGGTCTCGTGGCTGAACGCCTCTCCGGGGCGCAGCAGCGGCTCGTACGCGCGGCACCGATCGAGCAGTGAGCGTGGGTCGAGTCCCACCGACCGTACAGCCGTGAACGGACGCTGCACGTCGACGGCCCGGAGCCGACTCCGCGTCGATCCGTGCAGCGCCACGTCCCCGACGTGGAAGGCCATTCCGGTCAGGTGACTCGGGAGAGTCGATCGCGTGCGCACGCGATCGACTCTGGCCCTGCGCGGCCACTCGCGCGGTCCACTGTCCACAGGTCTGCGTCGAGAAGTCGCAGATCGCGGACTCAGAGGAAGTGAGGTCGCCATCTGCGACCTCTCGCGTGGGGCCGAGCGCTCAGAAATGGCTAGGCGATGGGGGGCGCGAGGAGGCGCTCGCCGCCGCCACGGCCGCCGCGCGTCAGGCGCCGAGGTCGCGGAAGCTCAGCGACGCGGCATCCGTGGTCTCGAGGGTCACGTTGGCGACGGCGTCGAACCCGTCGGCCGTGACGCGTTCGAACAGGGCGCGCGCGTTCTTCACGCGGCGCTCGAAGCGCACCCGCGTTCCGGATGCCACGAGCTCGTGCTTCAGCTTCAGCAGGGTCGCGGGTTCCACGGCGGGGTCGTACACGAGCACCACGGCGCGAGGGCGGCCCTCGTCGCGCACGGCGAGCAGGTCGACGATGCGCTCGAAGCCGATGGAGAACCCGCACGCGGGGACGTCCTGGCCGAGGAAGCGCCCGATCATGCCGTCGTAGCGACCGCCGCCGCCGAGCGAGTACCCGAAGTCGGGGTGGGCGATCTCGAAGATCGTGCCCGTGTAGTAGCCCATACCGCGCACGAGCGTCGGGTCGAACTCGATCGACGCGTCGGGCAGCGTCTCGCGCAGGGCGAGCAGGTCGGCGTACGCGTCGAGGTCGAGCCACGAGGGCGGCGGGGCGACCCCGTCGCCGAGGTGCCAGTCGGCGCTGGTGAGCGCCTCGAGCTCGGCCGCGACATCCGCCCCCTCGGAGACGATGCCGAGGTCGCGCAGCTCGGCGGCCACTCCAGTGGTGCCGATCTTGTCGAGCTTGTCGATCGTGATGAGGGCGCGCTCGCGCAGGTCGTCGGGCACGCCCCACGAGGCGAGGATGCCGGCCAGCACGCGCCGGTCGTTGAGGCGGATCGTGCAGTCGCCGAGGCCGAGCGCGTCGAGCGCGGCGACGGTCGCGGTGAGCAGCTCGAGTTCGGCCAGCGGGCCCGCCTCGCCGATGATGTCGATGTCGCACTGCACGAACTGGCGGTACCGGCCCTTCTGCGGGCGCTCGGCACGCCACACGGGCGCGATCTGGATCGACCGGAACACCGGGGGCAGCGCCGCGCGGTGGGTCGCGTAGAACCGCGCGAGCGGCACGGTCAGGTCGTAGCGCAGGCCGAGGTCGGCCAGCGAGAGTGCATCGCCGGATGCCGCGGCCGCGGCGAGGTCGTCGGGCGTGATGCCGCGCTTCATCACGGCGAACGCGAGCTTCTCGTTGTCGCCGCCGAGGCCGGCGTGCAGGCGCGAGGCGTCCTCCATGACGGGCGTCTCGATCTCGTCGAAACCGTGGGAGGCGTAGACGCCCCGGATCACGCCGAGCGCGTGCTCGCGACGGGCCTTCTCGGCCGGGAGGAAGTCGCGCATGCCGCGCGGAGGGGTGACGGATGCAGCCATGCCGACCATTCTTCCAGCACGCGTCGGCCCGCGGACGCCGTCAGTCCGCCCGTGACGGCCGGGCCGGCCGTGCAGGTCAGCCGCGATCCGCCTCCACGGACGCGGCATCCGCTCGCTCGGCCGCGCGCACGTCGTCCTCGAATCCGCGCAGGGTCGCGCGGAGGGCCCGCTCGGCGTCGAGTCCCTGCGCGCGGGCGGATGCCGCGAGCTCGAACAGCAGCCGACCGAGTTCACCCTCGGTGGGCGGCGACACCGCGGCATCCGTCGTCGCCCCGACGACCTCGACGCCGACGCCGACCTTCTCGGCCTTGCCGAGCATCTTCTGCGCGAGCGCGAGCGCCGGCATGCCGCGCGGCACGCCGTCGAGCACGCTCGTGCGGTGCGGCTTCTCGTCGGCCTTCAGGTCCTCCCAGAACGCGACGACGTCCTCGGCCGTCTCGGCCTCGCGATCGCCGAAGACGTGCGGATGCCGCGACACCATCTTGGCCGTCATGTGCCGTGCGACGTCGTCGATGTCGAAACGCTCGCCATCGGTGTGCGCGGCGATGTCGGCGTGGAAGAGCACCTGGTAGAGCACGTCGCCGAGCTCCTCGATCATCTCGGCGCGATCGCCGGACTCGATCGCGTCGATGAGCTCCCAGCTCTCCTCGACGAGGTACTGCACGAGGCTCTCGTGCGTCTGGTCGGCGTCCCACGGGCAGCCGCCGGGCGCCCGCAGCAGCGCCACCGTGTCGATGAGTTCGTCGAGTCCGGGATGCGGCGACCCGCCGAGGCCTGCACTGCTCGTCATCGGGCCAGCCTACGAGGCGTCGCTCCCCGCTGCGAGCCGGGCGCCCGTTAGGATTCCGGGAGGGGTGCCGGGAAGTCTGGTCGGCCGGCGGGAGACCGCCGTCACCGCCCCGTCGACGCCTGCGGCCCGCCGCAACACGTCGCACTCACGAATGGAGTGCCCATGAACTTCCTCAGGTCCGAGCGCTGGTCCGCCGTGCTGCTGCTGGTCGCCGCGGTCCTCGGCCTCGTGCTCGCCAACGTCTCGTTCGGGCCGGAGCTCGTCGAGATGAAGAACGCGCACCTCGACATCCCGTGGCTTGGCCTGGATCTCTCCCTCGGCCACTGGGCCAGCGACGGGGCCCTGGCCGTCTTCTTCTTCATCGTCGCGGTGGAGCTCAAGCGCGAGCTCGTCATCGGCGAGCTGAACAGCGTGTCCAAGGCGATGCTCCCGGCGATCGCGGCCATCGGCGGCGTCGTCGTGCCGGCGCTGATCTACATCGCCTTCACCGCGGGCGGCGACACCGTCGACGGGTGGCCGATCCCGACCGCGACCGACATCGCATTCGCGCTCGGCGTGCTCGCGGTGTTCGGCAAGTTCATCCCGACGCGCGTGCGGGTCTTCCTGCTCGCCCTCGCGGTGCTCGACGACCTGATCGCCATCCTCATCATCGCGTTCTTCTTCACCACCGACGCGAACCTCGCGTTCATCGGCTTCGGCGCGATCGCGATCGCCCTCTTCGGCGCCTTCAGCCGTCTGCTGAAGCCCCGCTCGGCGTGGATCCTCTCGCGTCGGCCCCAGTGGCCGATCGCGCTCGTGCTCTGGGTGCTCGCCGCGCTCGCGTGGTACTTCATCTACCAATCCGGCGTGCACGCCACGATCGCGGGCGTCGCGCTCGGGTTCGTCATGGCACGACGTCCCGGCGGTCGCTCGGTGCACGCGCTCGAGCCGTTCTCGAACGGCGTCATCCTGCCGCTGTTCGCCCTGTCGGCGGCGATGGTGCCCGTGCCGCAGGTCACGCCCAGCGAGCTCGACCCCGCGTTCTGGGGCATCCTCGTCGGACTGCCCGTCGGCAAGATCATCGGCATCACGCTCATCGGCGGCCTCGGCGCGCTCATCGTGCGACGGCGCACGGGCGCGCCGATCACGATCGGCGACCTGGCGATGGTCGGCACCCTCGGCGGCATCGGCTTCACGGTGTCGTTGCTCATGAACGAGCTCGCCTTCGCCGGTGACGTCGACGTCGCGAACGAGGGCGTGCTCGCCGTGCTGCTCGGGTCGGGCGTGGCGATCGTGCTCTCGGGCATCGCCGTCACGGCGCGTTCGCGTCAGTACCGGCGCCAGGGCGCGGCATCCGGCCCCGGCGGTCCGTTCTCGCGCTGACGCCGCACGTCACCGCGAGCGGATGCCGCGACCGTCGTCGGATGACGGCGATGCGGCGGCCGGTGCGCGCCCGCCGCGGTCACCCCGCTTCGGATGCCGCAGCCTCGACGCTCGCCTCAGGCAGCGGGAAGATGTTCGCGACGAGCCGCGACACCCACTCGATGAGGTCGGCGTCGCCGGGGGCTTCTCCTCCGGGCGTCGGGAACGGCACGAGGATGACGTCGTTCTGCGCGAAGTGCTTCGCGCCCGGGTACATGCGCTCGAGGCGCACGCGACGCGAGTCGGGGATGTTCGCGGGCGCGATGCGGAGCTTGGAGCCCGTGGCGATGACGTCGGAGAGCCCGGCGCGCTGCGCCTGGCGACGCAGCCGCGACACCGCGACGAGGTTCTCGACCGCCTCGGGCGGCGTGCCGTACCGGTCGGCGAGCTCGTCGACGACGAGGTCGATCTGCCCCTCCTTGGCGGCGGGGCCGCTCGCGGCCGAGAGCTTCTGGTAGGCCTCGAGCCGCAGTCGCTCGGAGTCGACGTAGTCCTCGGGGATGTGCGCGTCGATGGGCAGCTCGAGCCGGAGCTCGGTCTGTCCCTCGGCGACGTCGCCGCGGAACGCGGAGACCGCCTCGCCGATCATGCGGAGGTACAGGTCGAACCCGACCCCGGCGATGTGGCCGGCCTGTTCGGCGCCGAGCAGGTTGCCCGCACCGCGGATCTCGAGGTCCTTCAGCGCGACCTGCATGCCGGAGCCGAGGTCGTTGTTCGCGGCGATGGTCGCGAGCCGGTCGTGGGCGGTCTCGCTGAGCGGCTTGGCGGGATCCCAGAGGAAGTACGCGTACGCGCGCTCGCGTCCGCGGCCGACACGGCCTCGGAGCTGGTGCAGCTGCGACAGCCCGTACTTGTCGGCGCGGTCGATGATGATCGTGTTCGCGTTGCTGATGTCGAGGCCGGTCTCGATGATGGTCGTCGAGACGAGCACGTCGAACTTGCGCTCCCAGAAGTCGTTGACGATCTGCTCGAGCACGTGCTCGTTGAGCTGGCCGTGCGCGACGGCGATGCGCGCCTCGGGCACGAGCTCGGCGAGCTGCGCCGCGACGCGGTTGATCGAGGAGACCCGGTTGTGCACGAAGAACACCTGGCCCTCGCGCAGCATCTCGCGGCGGATCGCGGCCCCGACCTGCTGTTCGGAGTAGGGGCCGACGTAGGTGAGGATCGGGTGCCGGTCTTCGGGCGGCGTCGCGAGCGTGGACATCTCGCGGATGCCGGTGACCGCCATCTCGAGCGACCGAGGGATCGGCGTCGCGCTCATGGCGAGGATGTCGACGTTCGTCTTGAGCCTCTTCAGCGCGTCCTTGTGCTCGACGCCGAACCGCTGCTCCTCGTCGATGATGACGAGCCCGACGTCTTTGAAGGTGACCTTCTCGGTGAGGATGCGGTGCGTGCCGATGACCATGTCGACCGTGCCGTCGGAGAGGCCCGCGATGGTCTCGCGCGCCTCCTTGTCGGTCTGGAAGCGGCTGAGGGCGCGAACGTGCACCGGGAACCCGGCGAAGCGCTCGGTGAACGTCTCGAGGTGCTGCTTGACGAGCAGGGTCGTCGGAACGAGCATGGCGACCTGCTTGCCGTCCTGGATGGCCTTGAACGCGGCGCGCACGGCGACCTCGGTCTTGCCGAAGCCGACGTCGCCCGCGAGCAGGCGGTCCATGGGGATCGACCGCTCCATGTCGGCCTTGATCTCGTCGATCGTCTGCACCTGGTCGGGCGTCTCGACGAACGGGAAGGCCTCCTCGAGCTCGTGCTGCCACGGGGTGTCGGGCCCGAACGCGTGGCCCTTCGCCGCCATGCGCGCCGAGTAGAGCTTGACGAGCTCGACCGCGATGTCGCGCACGGCCTTGCGCGCCCGCCCCTTGGCCTGGGCCCAGTCGCTGCCGCCCATCTTGGACAGCGACGGCGCCTCGCCGCCGACGTACCGGCTCAGGAGGTCGAGCTGGTCGGTCGGCACGAAGAGGCGGTCGCCCGCCTGCCCGCGCTTGGACGGCGCGTACTCGATGACGAGGTACTCGCGCACGGCCTTGGGCTGCTGGGCGATGCCCGCCCGTCGGCTCGGCCCCGTGGGGCGGGAGCCGGTCGCGACCTCGCGCTGCATCATCTCGACGAATCGGCCGATGCCGTGGGTCTGGTGCACGACGAAGTCGCCGGCCTTGAGCTGCAGCGGGTCGACGACGTTGCGCCGGCGTGACGCGAGCTTCGTGTTGCGGCGCGTGTCGTAGCCCGCGGCTCGCCCGTAGAACTCGGATTCGGAGAGGAGGCCGATCTTGACCTCGGGCACCTCGAACCCGCGGGCGGCTCCGGCCTGCACGAGGTAGGCGACCCCCGGTTCGAGGTCGGCCGGCACGGCGTCGACGATGCGGGCGGCGAGTCCGGCCTCGGAGAGCACGTCGCGCGCGCGCTCGACGAGCCCATGACCGGCGGATGCCACGACGAGGCTCCACCCGTCGCGCAGGCGTTCGGAGATGTGGTCGACCGCCCCGGCGACGTTGCCCGCGAAGGTCGGCATGGCCGTCGCGGCCACGCGCACGTAGTCGCCGGCCACGCTCGCCGCGAGGTCGGCGGCCTCTCCGCCGGCCGCCGCCGCGACGACGGCCGCGGCGTCGCCGATGTCGAAGTTCGAGAAGGTCCACCACACGCGGCGCGGGTCGGGCTCGCCCGGCGCGCTGAACAGGGTCGCGTCGCGGAACTCGCGCAGCGTGAGGAAGTCGCCCGCGGCGAGGTCGATCGGCGCGTCGGCGCCGACGGTCGCGGCGCTCCACGCCGCCCCGAGGAACTCGCGGTTGGTCTCGGCGAGGCTGGCCGCGCGACCGGTGACGCGCTCGGGCTGCAGCACGGCCACGGCCGCGCCGAGCGGGAGGTAGTGCGCGAACGGCACGAGGCGGTCGAGCAGGGCCGGCGCGAGCGACTCCATTCCCTCGACCGGGATGCCCTCGGCGACCTTCTCGAGCATGCCCGACAGGCTCGGGAACTCGTGCACCATCTCTCGGGCGCGCTGGCGCACGGCGGGGGTGAGCAGCAGCTCGCGACTGGGCGCGAGCACGACGCGGTCGACGACCTCGGGCAGCGAGCGCTGGTCGGCCACCGAGAAGGCGCGGACCTCCTCGACCTCGTCGCCGAAGAACTCCACGCGCACCGCGTGGTCGGCGGTCGGCGGGAAGACGTCGAGGATGCCGCCGCGAAGGGCGAACTCGCCGCGCCGCGAGACCATGTCGACGCGGGCGTAGGCGAGGTCGACGAGGGTGCGGGCGATCGCGGGCAGGTCGTGGCCCCGCCCGCCGGCGACGAGCTCGATGGGCGCGAGCTCGATGAGGTTGTCGGCCAGCGGCTGCAGCGCCGCGCGCACCGAGGCGACGACGACGAGCGGATGCCGCGCGCCGTCGTGCTGCCAGTCGTGCATGCGCCGGAGCGCGTGCAGTCGCCGCCCGACGGTCTCGGTGGACGGGCTCAGGCGCTCGTGCGGAAGCGTCTCCCAGGCGGGGAACTCGAGCACCTCGACCTGGTCGAGGTACGGCTCGATCGAGGCGCGGACCTGCTCTCCCTCGCGGCTCGTCGCCGTGATGACGAGCAGCGCCGGGGCGAGGCCGGCCTCGGCGCGCCTCGCGAGCAGACCGGCCAGCAAGGGCGCGTCGACGCCCTCGGGTGCGGAGAAGTCGGCGTTGCGAAGGGCCTCGGCCAGCGCGCCGTCGATCGTCGAGGCGCGCGAAAGCGCCGTGTTCAAGCCCTGCAGGATCACCATGCGAGTCTACGCGGGGCCGCCGACACGACCGCCGCCGCGGTGCATCCGCGGTGCATCCGCCGGCGCGCGAGGCGATGCCGCCGACCGCACCGTTGCAGGCTGTCGACGCCCGCGCCCGATACGATGGGCGCCGCACGACGCAACTGGAGGAGCCACGTGATCACAGCCGCCGCCGACGGATCCGCTCTCGGGAACCCCGGCCCCGCCGGGTGGGCCTGGTACGTCGACGACGAGCGCTGGGACGCCGGCGGCTGGAAGCACGCGACGAACAACCAGGGCGAACTGCGAGCCGTGCTCGAGCTGTTCCGCGCCACCGCCCACGTCGACGACGAACTGCTCGTGCTCTGCGACAGCCAGTACGTCATCAACTGCATCACGAAGTGGATGCAGGGCTGGAAGCGAAAGGGCTGGCGCAAGGCCGACGGCAAGCCCGTGCTGAACGTCGAGCTCCTCAAGGAGCTCGACGAGGAGCTCGCCGGGCGGCGGTACCGGTTCGAGTGGGTCAAGGGCCACGTCGGCCACCCCATGAACGAGGCGGCCGACGTGCGCGCCCGCGCCGTCGCCGAGGCGTATCGCCGCGGCGGGGCGGTGCCGTCCGGCCCGGGCTGGCGCGACGCCGGCGAGCGCCGGACGACGCCGGATGCGACAGCCTCCGCCGCGGCATCCGACCGTGCCGTCGAGATCGAGCTCGACGCGGCATCCGTCATCGATGGGTCGGTGCCCTCCGAGGCACCCGACGACGACGCCCTGTTCTCGCTCGAGGACGCCCCCGATGCCTGGCACCAGCTCACGGTCGAGCTCTCGACCGAGGAGCACGACCGCCTGCTGCAGCTCGCCCGCGCAGCCGGGGTCGCGCCCGAGGAGTACCTCCGCAGCCTGATCTGACGCGGGTCGGCGAAGTGCGGCGCACTCGCGGCGTCAGGCGGGCGAGTGGAACTTCTGCTGCGCGGCGACGAGCCCCAGGTCGGCGATGGCCTCGACCGCGTCGGCCGCATCGGAGATGAGGTTGGGCAGGCTCGCGCGCTCGGTGCCCGAGAAGTCCTTCAAGACGAAGTCGGCGGCGTCCTGCCGACCGGGCGGGCGCCCCACCCCGACCCGCACGCGCGTGAAGTCGGCGTTGTCGGTGGCCTTCAGGATGTCCCGCAGGCCGTTGTGCCCTCCGTGGCCGCCGCCCGCCTTCAGGCGCACGGTGTCGAACGGGATGTCGAGCTCGTCGTGCACGACGATCAGCCGGTCGGGCCCGAGCCCGTAGAACTTCAGCAGCGCCGAGACCGGGCCGCCCGAGGTGTTCATGTAGCTGTTCGACTTCGCGAGCACGAGCTTCGGGCCGCCGGGACGCAGGAACCCCTCGGCGACGCGCGAGGGGGTCTTGTGCGTCTTGAACGCGGTGCCGAGGCGCGCGGCGAGCTCGTCGACGACCATCTGGCCGACGTTGTGCCGGTTGGCCGCGTACTGCGCGCCGGGGTTGCCGAGGCCCACGACGAGCCAGGTGTTCGCAGCCACGGTGTGGTCGCCTTTCGGACGGGATCTGAAGAAGTCGAACAAGCCCACGTGAGCCGTTCCTCTCGGACTTGGGGTGGGGTCGGTGCCAGACCGGTGCGGAGACGGGAACGGGCCCGCGGCCCGCATCCGAGCGTACCCGGATGCGATGCCGCAGGCCCGATCGGCGTGCGTGCGCTGAGACTACTCGGCAGCCTCTTCGGCGGCAGCCTCGGCGGCCTCGGTGGCCTCGCCCTCTGCGGCCTCGGCCTCTTCGCCGAGGTCGGCCTTCTGCGGGGTGTGCACGTTGACGATGAGCACGTCGTCTTCGGTGATGAGCGTGGCGCCCTTGGGCAGCTCGACGTCCTTGGCGTGGATCTGCGAGCCCTCTTCGAGGCCCTCGACCGAGACGACGACGTTCTCGGGGATGTGGGTCGCCTCGACCTCGAGGAGCAGCGTGTGGGTGTCGAGGTCGGCGATGGTGCCGGCGGCGGTGTCGCCCGAGACGTGCACGGGGATCTCGACCTGGACCTTCTCGCCCTTCTTGATGACGATGAGGTCCATGTGCTCGATGATCTGGTGCACGGGGTCCTTCTGGACATCCTTCACGAGCACCAGGTTGCTCTTGCCGTCGATCTGCAGGTCGAGCACGGCGTTCGCCTTGCGGATGAGCAGCTGCACCTGGTGGCCGGGCAGCGTGACGTGCTGCGGCTCGGTGCCGTGGCCGTAGATGACCGCGGGGATCTTGCCGACGGCGCGGATCTTGCGGGCAGCGCCCTTGCCGAACGTCTCGCGGTTCTCCGCGACGACCTTGTTGTCTTCAGCCATGATGTCTCTCCTTGCGGGCTCACTCGGCCCAGATCGTGTGTCTGATGTCTTCAACTCGAACGCGCGGCATGCAAGATGCGCGGATGCGTGAGGAATAGCCGTGGAGCCAGCTCCCACCGCGTCGATCACGGATGCCGCAGGCACGATCGCTCGCGCTGCCGGCCTCCCTCGCCGAAGTTCAATCGCCCAGTCTAGCAGCCAGCCGCTCGACGATCGTCTCGACCGGATCGGCGACGTCGACCACGATGCCCGGCTCATCGGGGCCGAGCGGTTCGAGCACGTCGAGCTGGGAATCGAGCAGGCTCGCCGGCATGAAGTGGCCGCTCCGGCCCTCGGTGCGCGCGATGAGCACCTCGCGGGTGCCGTGCAGGTGCACGAACCGCGTCGTGGGGGCCTGCGCGAGGATCGTGTCTCGGTAGGCGCGCTTCAGCGCGGAGCACGCGATCACGAGGCCGTCGCCCGTGCGATGCGCGTCGGCGAGCGTCAGCCCGACGGTCTCGAGCCACGGGCGGCGGTCGTCGTCGTCGAGCGGGACGCCCGAGGCCATCTTCTCGATGTTCGCGAGCGGGTGCAGGTCGTCGGCGTCGGCGAACGGCACGTCGAGGTCGCGTGCCAGCAGGGCGCCGACGGTCGACTTGCCGGAGCCCGAGACGCCCATGACGACGATGACGGGATGCATCACGACCTCCTGGACTCCGACGACGACCTGCGAAGCATACCCGTGGGAGCGATTCACCCGTCGTCGCCGTCCGCGCCGTCGCCGGCGAGGTCGAGCAGCACCTTGGAGGAGGCGGAGGCGTCGGCGGCGACGCCGAACGCCTCGATCGATCGCTCGACGGGCAGCACGTGCGTGACGATGCCCGAGACGTCGAGGCTGCCGTCGGCGAGCGCCGCGATCACGTCGTCGAACTCGTCGGCGAACCGGAACGAGCCGGCGATGGTCAGCTCGCGGGTGATCGCGGTGGCGAGTGCGGCGGGAACGTCGCCGGCGCGCTGCAGTCCGAGCAGCACGACGGTGCCGCCGCGGCGGGCGGCCTCGATCGCGCTCGCGAGGCCGGGCACCGTGCCGCTGGACTCGACGACGACGTCGGCGTGCAGTGCGGCGATCGCCGCGGCATCCGTCGCCGCGAGCGTGCTCGCGCCGTGCTGCTCGGCGAGGCGTCGCGGGAGGTCGTGCAGGTCGGTCGCGATGACCTCGGCGGCGCCGTGGTGGCGCGCGACCGCGACGACGAGCTGGCCGATCGGCCCGGCCCCGATGACGACGACCCGCTTGCCGCGCACGTCGCCGGCGCGCTCGAGCCCGTGCCACGCGACCGCGGCGGGCTCGGCGAGCGCCGCGACCTCGAGCGGGAGGGCGTCGGGCACGGCGTGCAGCATGCGCGTCGGCATCGCGACGCGGCGCGCGAACCCGCCCTGCGTGTGCGGCAGGTGCATGGCCGAGCCGAGGTAGCTCGACGCGGGCGCGAGGTTCGGTCGGTCCGCCGGCCATGGGGTGCGCCCGTCGCCGTGCGGGGTCAGCGGGTGCACCGCGACCCGCGTGCCGGCAGCCGGCCCGGATCCGTCGGCGGCCGCGTGCACGACGGTGCCCGCGATCTCGTGCCCGAGCACCATGGGCTCGCGCAGCACCGAGGCGCCGGCCGCGCCGTGCCGCCAGTAGTGCAGGTCGGAGCCGCACACGCCGCCGAAGGCGACCTCGAGCACCGCCTCGTCGGCTCGGGGCTCGGGTTCGGGCAGCGCTTCGACGCGCAGGTCGTCGGCCGCGTGGGCGACGACGCCGAGGTTCGGCATGGGTCCTCCGGAGAACGACGTGGGGCTAGCGGGTGGGCGTCACGAGTCGGATGCCGGCGACCTCGATCTCGACGAGCGCACCGGGGTCGATGGGAGCCTGCGAGGTCGGCGCGCCGGTCATGACCACGTCGCCGGGACCGAGCGTGGTCCAGGCGGCGAGGTAGGCGAGGCACTCGCGAGGCGAGGCGGGCAACGCACGGCTGCTCGTCGATCCGACGAGCACGCCGTCGATGCGGAGCTCGAGCGCGACGTCGTCGATATCGGCATCCGTGTCGATCACCGGGCCGAGCGGCGTGTAGCCCTCCCCCGCCTTCGACTCGAAGTTGCGCGGGTCGCTCGCGGCGCGGTCGGGGCTCGACAGGTCGTTCACCGCGGTGACGCCCAGCACGTACTCATGCGCGTTCGCCGCGGTGAGCCCGGTCGTCTCGCGGCCGATCACGAGCGCGATCTCGCCCTCGGCGACCGTGACGCCCGCGTCGCGGCGGAGCGTGACGGGCACGCCGGATGCCACGACCGAGCGAGGACTCTTCAGCCACGCCTGCACGGGCGACGCGTGCTCGGGGCCGTTCTGGGCTATGCCCACGACGACGAGCGGCGTGCAGGGAGGGAGGAGCTCGCCGAGGAGCGGCATCCCGGCGTCGACCGGGCGCCTCCCCTCGGCGAACGCGGGATACGGGTCCTCGATCGGCACCCAGCCGTCGACGGATTCCCGCACGTGCACCGGCCCGGCGGGCGTGGCGATCCTGGCGATGCGCATCAGACCACCGCCGTCATTCCGCCGTCGACATAGATCGTCTGGCCGTTCACGAAGTCGCTTGCGCTGCTCGCGAGGAAGACGAGCGCGCCGACGAGGTCGTCGACCTCGCCCCAGCGGCCTGCGGGGGTTCGGCCGCGCACCCACGCCGAGAACGTCTCGTCGGCGACGAGCGCCTGCGTGAGCTCGGTCGCGAAGTACCCTGGCGCGATGGCGTTGGCCTGCACGCCGTGGGGCGCGAGGTCGGCGCAGAGGCCCTTGGTCAGCATGACGACGGCGCCCTTGGTCGCCGCGTACGGCGCGATCGAGGGGCGGGCGAGCTGCGACTGCACGCTGCCGATCTGGATGAGCTTGCCCGAGCCGCGCTCGATCATGCCGCGGGCCACGCGCCGAGAGAGGTGGAACGCGCTCGACAGGTTCGTCTCGACGAGCTCGTGCCAGTCGTCGTCGCTGAACTCCGCGATCGGCGCGCGGCGCTGGATGCCCGCGTTGTTGACGACGATGTCGGGCGTGCCGAGCTCGGCCTCGAGGGCGGCGATGCCGGCGTCGACCGCCGCGGCATCCGTCACGTCGAAGACCGCGCTGAGGGTGCGCGCACCCGTCGCGTCGGAGATCTCACCGGCGGCGCGTGCGGCCTTCGCCGCGTCGCGACCATGCACGACGACCGTCGCGCCCGCGGCCGCGAGGCCCCCGGCGAGCGCCCGCCCGATGCCCTGGCTCGAACCCGTGACGAGCGCGGTGCGCCCGGTGAGGTCGAAGGCGGCGAGGCCGGTCACCACTGGATCGTCCGGATGGAGAGCGTGCTCGCGTCGACGTCGTCTCCGGACTCGGCGCTCGAGACCTTGATCGCGTCGTCGGTGCGGGTGAGGTCGCGACGCAGCGTCTCGGGCACGAGGAAGGTCGATGCCGTCGTGATGAGGGCGAGCACGACCATGTAGATCGCGAGCAGCACCCAGTTGCCGCCGCTGACCGCGATCAGGTATGCGCCGAGCACCCCGGCGACGCCGCCGGCCAGCACGGCCGAGAGTTCGCGGGCCATCGCGACACCGAGGTAGCGGTGACGGTTGCCGAAGAGTTCGGGCAGCATGGCGCACTGCGGGCCGAGCATGGTGTTCACGGCGATGCCGATGCCGACCGCGACGGCCGCGATGGCGATGGGGTAGCTGCCGAGCGAGATGAGCCACCAGGCGGGCACCGCGTAGAGCAGCATGAACACGGCGCCGAAGCGGTAGACCTTGCGTCGACCGACGCGGTCGGAGATCGCGCCGGTGAGCGGAACCGTGAAGATGCCGAGCAGCGAGCCGAACGTGACACCCCAGGTGAGCAGGCTCTTGTCGGTGTCGGGGCCGACGACCGAGACGAAGAACGCGAGCGCGAGCGCCTGGAACATGTAGGAGCCGCCGTTCTCGGCCATGCGCAGGCCGATGCCGACGATGACGCCGGGCAGGCCCTTCGTGAAGATCTCCTTGACGGGCTTCTCGGCGACCTGCTCGTGCTTCTCGAGCTCAATGAACGTCGGCGTCTCCTTGAGGCGCATGCGGATGAACAGCGCGACGATGATGAGCAGGAACGACGCGAGGAAGGGCACGCGCCAGCCCCAGCTGAGCAGCGCCTCCTCGGGCAGCAGCGTGATGAGGCTGAACACGAGCGCGGCGAGCAGGGTGCCCGCCTGGATGCCGATGAACGGCAGCGACGAGAAGAAGCCTCGGCGCCGTACTGGCGCGTACTCGGCCATGAGCACGGTCGAGCCGGCCTGTTCGGCGCCCGCCCCGAAGCCCTGCAGTAGGCGCATCGTGACGAGCAGGATCGGCGCCCAGATGCCGATGGCCTCGTAGGTCGGCAGCAGGCCGATCGCGGTCGAGGCGCCGCCCATGAGCGTGATCGTGACGACGAGCACCCACTTGCGGCCGAGCCGGTCGCCCAAGCGCCCGAAGAAGAGGCCGCCGAACGGGCGGGCGAGGAAGCCGACGCCGTAGGTCGCGAACGCGGCGACCGTCGCCATGGCCGGGTCGTCCTGCGGGAAGAACAGCACGTTGAAGATCAGCGCCGTCGAGAGGCCGTACAGCGCGAAGTCGAAGTACTCCAGCGCACTGCCGACGCTCGACGCGTAGGTCGCGCGCTTGAGGTTGGCGGCGTACTCGGGATCGTCGTTCACCGCGGTGGGACTGGGGGCTGTACCGGTCATGTGCCATCTCCTTTGATCGGCTCGCACGAGTCGCGATGACGGCCACTGTATCAACGTGTTGTACGCAGTTCAACCCTTTGAACTCATTTCGGTCGCTCGGATGCCGCGGCGGCATGTTCCAGGCACGCCGAAGCGCGCCGTGGCGGGCACGGCGTGAGCGCGGCGAGCGGATGCCGCGGGCGGGCGTCAGCCCCGGCTGCGCCCCGCGCTCAACGGGTTCGTGAGCCTCGCGGCCGCGTCGACGAGCGCGGCCGCGACGGACGCGACCCGCCCCGGCGTCGCCTCGGCGACCGGCAGCGCGACGCCGAGCGCGAGGCTCGGGTCGCTCGGCGCCCATCCCTCGAGCGGCACGGCAACGCCGACGATGCCGGCGAAGGACTCCCCGTCGTCGAGCGCCCAGCCGCGATCACGGGCCGCGGCGAGCTTGACGAGCAGGTCGGGGATGTCGCGGATGCTGCGGTCGGTGAGCCGCGGGAACGGCGCCTGGTCGGCGAGGAGCGCCGCGACATCCGCGTCGTCCATCGCCATGAGGAGGGCATTGCCCGTCGCGCTCAGCGCAGCAGGCAGCCGCGACCCGAGCGGGGTGCCGAACCGCACGCTGCGCGACCCCTCGTGGCGGGCGAGGTACAGCGCCTCGGTGTCGTCGAGCATCGCGACCTGCACGACCTCGTGCACGAGCACCGGAGAGGTCTCGCACACCGTGTAGAACTCGCGCACCTGGCTGAACTGCGAGGCGAACGCCCCGCCGAGCTCGATCGTGCGGCGGCCGAGCTGGTAGCCGAGCGGCACGCGCTGCACCATCATGGCCGCCTCGAGCGCGAGGCAGAGGTTCGCGGTCGAGGACTTCGCGAGCCCGAGTCCGCTCGCGATCTCGGTGAGGGTCAGCGGTCCGGATGCCTCGGCGAGCAGCCCGAGGATGCGCATGCTGCGCGTGACGGCGGGCGCGGGGTCGCGACCCTGGCGGTCGGCCTTCGCGTCGGACTCCTCGGACATGCCACCCCTCTCGTCCGCGGCATCCGCGGATCAGTAGAACTCGACCGTATCCACGACGCTGCGCATCGGCAGCCCGTCGAGGAACCGGGAGGCGTCGTCGGCGAAGCGCCGCGCGATGCGCTCCTCCTCCTTGCGCGAGAGCGCCGCGGTATGCGGACTCACGAGCACCGACGGGTGCGACCACAGCGGCGACGCCGCCGAGAGCGGCTCGGACTCGAAGACGTCCAGTGCGGCGAAGCCGACCCGCCCGTCGTCGAGCGCCGTGGTGAGCGCCGCCTCGTCGATCACCGTACCGCGCCCGACGTTCGCGACGATGACGCCGGGCCTGACGGCGCGGAGGATCCGGTCGTCGAGCAGGTGGTGGGTCGCCTCGGTGCCGGGCAGTGTCATGACGATCGCGTCGACCTCGCCGACGGCGGACTCGAGGTCGTCGATGGGGACGAGCCGGTCGACGCCCTCGACGGGTTCGCCGCTGCGCGTCGTGCCCCAGACGCGGGCCCCGAGCGCGCTGAAGCGGCGCGCGCACTCGGCGCCGATGCCGCCGAGGCCCACGACGAGCACCGTCATCTCGTCGACCTGGCGCATCTCCCAGCGCTCGGGCCACTCGCGCGCCCGCTGGTCGGCGATCAGGCGGGGCAGGTTCTTTGCGCCGGCGAGCACGCCGAACACGGCGAACTCCGCCAGCGGCCCCCCGTGCACGCCCGCGCTCGTGGTGAACGCGATGCGATCGAGCTGCTCGTGGTCGAGGCCGGCCGCCTTCACCTGGCTTCCGCCGCCGGCGGCCATGGTCATGACCCAGCGGAGCGCCTGATTCTCCTTCGCCGTGCGCGCGAGCGCGGCCGGCTCCACGTCGGGGATGCCGAACAGCGCCTCGGCCGAGTCCACCATGGCGTCGAACGCCGCCTGCTCGTCGGCCGTGCGCACGTGGTCGGGGTCGCCCGACCAGTCGGCGGGCCCGCGCATCGGACGCGTCAGCGCGTGGTCGCGCACGAGGTCGATGCGCGGCTCGAGGGATTCGATGAGGCGGCAGTGCTCCTCGGAGAGCGGCACCGCCACCACGGCTCGCAGGCGGTTCTGGGTGTCGGGCATCCGGTCTTCCCCTTCAATGCGGTGTCGGCGACCGAGCCGGGGCGGGCCCACGGGCCCCTCCTGCGCGGTCAGCTCCTCCAGCATAGCGGAAGTTCAGCAGGTTGAACGATGTACGACAGGTTGTCGTTCGGATATGATGACCGCATGTCCAACGCCGAACATCACGCAGACGACGACCGCATGCCCGCCGCCGAGCCCTCCCGATCGCACGGCCGCCGGCCCGACGACGGCGTGATCGGCGTCGTCGGGCTGGGTTCGATGGGTGCGCCCATGACCCGCCGCCTCCTCGCCGCCGGGCGCCGGGTGGTCATCACCGCACGCCGCCCGCAACCCGAGCTCGTCGGCCTCGGCGCCGAGTGGGCCGCGACGCCGCGCGAACTCGGCCTCCGCGCCGACGCCGTGCTCGCGATGCTCCCCGACCTGCCGCAGCTCGAACAGGTGCTCGACGGACCCGACGGGCTGCTCGCCGGCGTGCTCGAGCGAGACGGCGAGACCCTGCTCATGATCGGCTCGACCTCGTCGGCCCCGCAGGTGCGCGCCCTCGCCGAGCGGCTCGCCGCGGCATCCGATGGTCGCATCCGCGTCGTCGACTGCCCGGTCTCGGGCGGTGAAGACGGCGCGAAGGCCGGCACCCTCTCGATCATGCTCGGCGGTGACGAGCCCGACGCCGCCCGCGCCGCGGCCCTGCTCGCGCCCTGCGGCACGCCCGTGCACCTCGGCCCGCTCGGCGCCGGCGAGGTCGCGAAGGCGTGCAACCAGCTCATCGTCTCGGCCACGATCCTCGCGCTCGGCGAGGCCGCCGTGCTCGCCGAGCGCTCGGGCCTCGACCTGGAGGCCCTGTTCGGCCTGCTCGCCGGCGGGTACGCCGGTTCGAACCTGCTCGCGAGCCGCATGGACAAGCTCGTCACGGGTGACGACTCCCCCTCCGGCGTGGCCGAGTACATGGTCAAGGACCTGCGCTTCGCCGCCGAGGCCGCCACGGCGACCGGCACCGACCCCGTGCTGCTGCCGACCCTCCGCGCCGCGTTCGACGAACTCGTCGAGCGCGGACTCGGCGATCGCGACATCGCGGTGACCCGGCGGTTCGTCGCCGAGCGGTCCCGATGACCTCTCAGCAACAGCGTGCAACGGTGAGGCCGCCTCACAGTACGCTTGAGAAGTCCCCCAAACATCTTTCGAGGAGAGTGTTCGTGCCTGCAACCGGATCAGCAAACATCGGCGTCGTCGGACTCGCGGTGATGGGGTCGAACCTCGCCCGCAACCTGGCCAGCCGCGAGGGGAACACCGTCGCGGTGTTCAACCGCTCCTTCGAGCGCACGAGCACGCTGATCGCCGAGCACCCCGAAGCCGGCTTCGTCGCCGCCGAGACGTACGACGAGTTCGTCGCCTCGCTCGCCAAGCCCCGCACCGCCATCATCATGGTCCAGGCCGGCAAGGGCACCGACGCCGTCATCTCCGAGCTCGCGAGCCGCTTCGAGCCGGGCGACATCATCGTCGACGGCGGCAACGCGCTCTTCACCGACACCATCCGCCGCGAGCGCGAGGTGCGCGAGACGGGCATCAACTTCGTCGGCGCCGGCATCTCCGGCGGCGAGGAGGGCGCCCTGAACGGCCCCTCGATCATGCCCGGCGGATCCGACGAGTCGTGGGTCACCCTCGGCCCGATCCTGAAGTCGATCGCCGCGATCGCCGAGGGCGAGCCCTGCGTCACGCACATCGGCCACGACGGCGCCGGCCACTTCGTCAAGATGATCCACAACGGCATCGAGTACGCCGACATGCAGCTCATCGCCGAGGCGTACGACCTCATCCGCCGCGGCACGGGCAAGTCCCCCGCCGAGATCGCCGACGTGTTCGCCGAGTGGAACCGCGGCGAGCTCGAGTCCTACCTCATCGAGATCACCGCAGAGGTCCTGAAGCAGGTCGACGCCGAGACCGGCGCACCGCTCGTCGACGTCATCCTCGACGAGGCCGGCTCCAAGGGCACCGGCGTCTGGACCGTGCAGACCGCGCTCAGCCTCGGCACGCCCGTCTCGAACATCGCCGAGGCCGTGTTCGCCCGCGGACTCTCGTCGCACCCCGAGCAGCGCGCCGCCGCCAAGGGCCTCGCCGGCCCCGACGAGGCCGAGCGCATTCCGGCCGACCAGGTCGACGCCTTCATCGAAGACGTGCGCCTCGCCCTCTACGCCTCGAAGATCGTGGCGTACTCGCAGGGCTTCGACGCGATCCGCGCCGGTGCCGCCGAATACGACTGGAACATCGACCTCGGTGCGGTCTCGAAGATCTGGCGCGGCGGATGCATCATCCGGGCCCAGTTCCTGAACCGCATCGCCGACGCGTACGACGAGACCCCCGACCTCGAGCTGCTGCTCTCCGCCCCGTACTTCGCCGAGGCATTCACGCGCGCCCAGGCGGCCTGGCGCCGCGTCGTCGTGCGCTCGGTCGAGACCGGCATCCCGGCCCCGGCGTTCTCGTCATCGCTCGCGTACTACGACGGCCTCCGCGCCGATCGCCTGCCGGCCGCGCTCGTGCAGGGCCAGCGCGACTTCTTCGGCGCGCACACCTACAAGCGCATCGACAAGGACGGCGTGTTCCACACGCTGTGGTCGGGCGACCGCAGCGAGATCGCCACCACCCCGTCGACGCACTAGCGACCGACCCGGCAGCAGGGAAGGGGCGACGGATGCCGCAGCCGCAGTGGCGGCGCGAGGGCGAGGAACCCGACTACCGGTTCACGCTCGCCAACGAGCGCACGTTCCTCGCATGGATCCGCACCGCCCTCGCCCTGCTCGCCGGAGGCGTGCTGCTGTTCGAGTTCGCGCCGTCGATCGGCCCCCGCGGCCTGGTCCTCGTCCTGGCCGTCGGGCTCGCCGTGGTCGCGGCGGTGCTCGGCGGGCTCTCGTACGTGCGGTGGCGGGCCAACGAGATCGCCATGCGCCACGGCCGCCCGCTCCCCGGCAGCATCGTCATCCCGATCCTCGCCGCCGTGGCGCTGCTCTCGGGCGCCGTGATCGCGATCATGATCCTCACGGCCTGAGGCGGCGATGACCGACGCGCCGCTCGAGCCGACGCCCCGTGATCCCGGGCTCCAGGCTGAGCGCACCGCGCTCGCCTGGACCCGCACGGCGCTCGCGATCGCGGTGAACGCGGTGCTCGTGCTGCGTTCCGGACTCGTCTCCGACCAGCCCGCGCTCGCCGCCGCCGGGGTCGTGCTCTTCGCGATCTCGGCCGCGGCGGCCGCATACGGCGTCGTGCGCAAGCGAGAGCTCGGCGCCGCTCAGGGGCCGGTCATGCCGTCGGCCTGGCCGCTCCTCGCGGTCGCGGCGACGGTCGTGCTCGCCGCCGTCGCTGGCGTAGGATCACTCCTCGTGGAGGTGGCCCGATGAGCGACGAGCATCCCGAACTCGCGGGCTACGAGCCCGTCGACCGTCCGCGGCGCCCGGGCCGGCAGCGCGCCATCCAGGTCTTCGTCGTCCTCGCGCTCGCCGGGCTCGTCCTGCCGATCGTGCTCTCGACGTTCTCGGTCGCCACCACGACGGCGCGAACGGCGTGTGCGACCTTCGCGACGGCGGCCGTCCGTGGCGAGGTCAGGACGGATGCCCCGTTCGAGCTGTTCGCCGGCGGGGGCCCCGGGTGGCAGTGCTACATGACCACCGAGAACGGCGACCGCCGCCACCTCGCGAACTTCGGCCTCTTCCCGGCCGCACCACGCTACGAGCCGGGCACGCCGACCTGACGCCGGGCGGGCCTCCTCGTCTCGCGGCCGAGACGCCACGCGATCGGCCGCACGCTCCCCCGAGCGGCTTCCGAATCCCGGTTCCGCCCTTGCGGGGACGGGGCCTGGCTCAGTCCTCCGGCTCGGCCGGCAGGAACACGCGCTTGTAGGAGCGGCCGTCGGGGAGCGTGACCGTGCGCGCCTCCAGGAGCCCGCGCGTCACGCGCTGGTAGATCGCCTGCGGCGTGACGCCGAGCCGTCTCGCGGCCTCGGACACGCTCTCGCCGGGAAGGTCGGTGGGCACGCTCGAGGGCCGCTCGCGCTTGCGGCGTCGGCTCGCCTCCTGGCGTTCGTGGATCTCGGTGTCCTCGCCGGCCCACCGGTACTTGGCCGCCGACGGACTGAGTCCCGCGGCATCCGCGATCTCCTCCCAGGTCGCCCCGGCGCCGAGCGCATCTCGCGCCGCGACGAGCGTCGCGGGCTCGGACTCGAGCGCCGCCACGAGCGAGCGGATGCCTCGGAGCCGGTCGAGCGGCGCGACGTCGTCGCCCGCCTCCAGCGCTGCGAGCGCCGCGAGGGCGGCCGCAGAATCAGGAGACAGGAACGGCATGGGCGTCAGTCGGCCAGCAGGCGGTTGCGGACCTCGCGGCGGATGACCTTGCCGATGAGCGATCGCGGCAGCTCGTCGGTCTGGACGACGCGCTTGGGGACCTTGTAGGGCGTGAGCTCGTCGCGCACGAGGTCGCGGATGCCCTGCTCGTCGAGCGCAGCGCCGTCGCGGAGCACCACGACGGCGACGACCTGCTCGCCCGAGTGCTCGTCGGGGACGCCGACGACGGCGGCCTCGACCACGTCGGGGTGCGCGAGCACGGCCTCTTCGACCTCGCTCGGCGCGACGTTGAAGCCGCCCGTGATGATGAGCTCCTTGATGCGATCGACGATGCGCACGAACCCGTCGGCGTCGATCGAGACGATGTCGCCCGTGCGGAACCAGTCGGCACCGCCGTCGGTCGCCGGCACGAACACGGCCGCCGTCTCGTCGGGCTTCTGCCAGTATCCGGAGAACACCTGCGGGCCGCGGACGATGAGCTCGCCCTCGGCGCCGTCCGCGACATCCGTCTGCGGGTCGTCGGGGTCGACGACCCGCGCCTCGGTCGACGGCAGCGGCAGGCCCACGGTGCCGGCCCGGCGGTTGGGTGCGACGGGGTTGGCCATGAGCACGGGCGAGCACTCGGAGAGGCCGTAGCCCTCGACGAGGTACCCGCCGGATGCCGCCTCCCACGGTTCGACGACGGCGGCCGAGAGCGGCATGGCGCCCGAGATCGCGATCTCGATGCCGTCGAGCGAGACGCCCGCGGCGGCCGCGGCCTTCGTGAGCCGGTCGTAGATCGGCGGCACCGCAGGGAGGAAGGTCGGCGGGCGGCGCTTGATCGACTTCAGCACCAGATCGGGGTCGAACTTCGGGAACAGCACGAGCCGTGCGCCCATGCTCATCGCGAACGTGAGGCAGAGCGTGAGCCCGTAGGCGTGGAACATCGGCAGCACGGCGTGCACGACCGCGCTGCCCCGCTCGATCTGGGGCACCCAGGCACGGGACTGTGCCGCGTTCGCGACGAGGTTGCCGTGCGTGAGCGTGGCGCCCTTGGGGCTGCCGGTGGTGCCGCTCGTGTACTGGATGAGGGCGACGTCGTCGACCGACGGCGCGAGGATGTGCGCGTCGACCGGGTCGGAGGCCGCGAGCTTCTCCCACGGCGTGGTGCCGCGCACCTTCGTGGTGAGCGCCGCACGCGACTCGCGCGCCTTGGCGATCGGCAGCCGGAGCATCGCCCGCGTCGTGAACGGCATCGCCCGCGTCACGTCGACGGAGACGATCTCGCGGACGGCGACGTCGGCCGGGAACGCCTGGATGGAGTCGACCACCTTGTCCCAGGCGATGACGACCGCGGCGCCGTGGTCCTCGAACTGGTGGCGCAGCTCGCGCGGCGTGTAGAGCGGGTTGTGCTCGATGACGATGCCGCCCAGGCGCAGCACCGCGTAGAACGCGACGATGTGCTGCGGACAGTTCGGGAGGACGAGCGCGACGGGATCGCCGGGCTGCACGCCGAGCAGCCGCAGGCCCTCGGCGGCTCGCTCGATCTGGGCGCCGAGTTCGCGATACGTCGTCGTGCGGTCGAAGAACTCGAGGGCGACGCTGTCGGGGTAGGCGTCGACCGACCCGCGGACGAGGTCGTAGAGCGAGTCCGTCTGCGGCTCGATGTCGTGGGGCACGCCGTCGGCGTAGCCCGCGAGCCACGGCCGGGGAGTCTCGATGGTCATGGGGTCTACGCCGCGCCGTCGAACATGCTCGTGACCGAGCCGTCCTCGAAGACCTCGTGGATGGCGCGGGCGAGCAGCGGGGCGATGGGCAGGACGGTGAGCCGGTCCCAGCGCTTGTCTTCGGGGATCGGGAGCGTGTCGGTGACGACGACGCGGTCGATGACCTCGGACTGCAGGATCTCGGTCGCGGGGTTGGAGAACACCGCGTGCGTGGCGGCCACGACGACGCCCGTCGCGCCCGCGTCCTTCAGCGCCTCGGCGGCCTTCACGATGGTGCGCCCGGTGTCGATGAGGTCATCGACGAGGAGGCAGATGCGCCCCTTGACGTCGCCGACGATCTCGTGGACGGAGACCTGGTTGGGCACGAGCGGGTCGCGTCGCTTGTGGATGATGGCCAGGGGCGCGCCGAGCTTGTCGCTCCAGATGTCGGCGACGCGCACGCGGCCCATGTCGGGCGAGACGACCGTGAGCGTCGACGGGTCGAGCGAGTTCTTGAACTCCTCGAGCAGCACCGGCATCGCGAAGAGGTGGTCGACGGGGCCGTCGAAGAAGCCCTGGATCTGCGCCGCGTGCAGGTCGATCGACATGATGCGGTCGGCACCGGCGGCCTTGAACAGGTCGGCCACGAGACGCGCCGAGATCGGCTCGCGTCCGCGGCCCTTCTTGTCCTGGCGGGCGTACGGGTAGAACGGCGCGACGACCGTGACGCGCTTGGCGGAGGCGCGCTTCAGCGCGTCGAGCATGATGAGCTGCTCCATGAGCCACTCGTTGATCGGCGCGGTGTGCGACTGGATGACGAAGGCGTCCGACCCGCGCACGCTCTCGTCGAAGCGGGCGTAGATCTCGCCGTTCGCGAACGTGCGCGCGTCGGTGGGCACGAGCTCCGAACCGAGTTCGTGCGCGATCTGCTCGGCGAGCGCGGGGTGGGCCCGCCCCGACACGAGCACGAGCCGCTTCGATCCGGTGGTCTCGATTCCCGACATGTGCTGTGTCCTCTCCGCCTGCGCTCGGCGCGGCGTGTTCAGTCGGCGTCGGGAACGGATGCCTCGCGCGCGGCCTCTGCGGCGTCAGCCGCCGCAGACCCGGCCCGGTGCTTCTGGACCCACTCCTCGATGTTGCGTTGCGGTGCCACGTTCACGGCGAGCGCGCCGGACGGGACGTCTTTTCGGACGACGGTGCCGGCTGCCGTGTAGGCGCCGTCACCAATCCTAACCGGCGCGACGAACACCCCGTGAGAGCCGGTGCGCACGTGCGACCCGACCTCCGAGTGGTGCTTGCGGATGCCGTCGTAGTTGGCGAAGATCGAGCCCGCGCCGATGTTGGAGTGCTCGCCGATCGTGGCGTCGCCGACGTAGCTGAGGTGCGGAACCTTGCTGCCGGTGCCGATGGTCGCGTTCTTCGTCTCGACGAACGCGCCGATCTTGCCGTCGGCGCCGAGCACGGTGCCCGGGCGCAGGAAGCTGAACGGTCCGACCGTCGCGCCGGCGCCCACGACGGCGAGCGTGCCGTCGGTGCGCCGCACCTCGGCGCCGACGCCGACCTCGCAGTCGGTGAGCGTGGTGTCGGGGCCGATGAGCGCGCCCGTCTCGATGACCGTCGCGCCCTTCAGCTGGGTTCCCGGGCGGATCGTCACGTCGGGCGCGATGCGCACGGTGAGGTCGATCCACGTGGTCGCCGGGTCCTCGATCGTGACCCCGTTCAGCTGCCAGCCGCGCACGATGAGCGCGTTGAGGCGAGCGGCCGTCTCGGAGAGCTGGGCGCGGTCGTTGATGCCGGCCACGAGCCAGGGCTCGGTCACCGGCACGGCCTCGACCTCGGACCCGGCGGCGCGCAGCAGCTGGATCACGTCGGTGAGGTACTTCTCGCCCTGCGAGTTCTCGGTGGTGAGGTTCGCGAGCTGGTCGCGCAGCGCGGCGGCGCCGAACGCGTAGATGCCCGCGTTGATCTCGGAGATGGTGCGCTCGGCGTCGCTCGCGTCCTTCTGCTCGACGATGCGGTCGAACACGCCGACGCTGTCGCGCACGATGCGGCCGTAGCCGGCCGGGTCGTCGTAGAACGCCGAGAGCACGGATGCCGCCGCGGCGCGGCCGCGGTGGCGCTCGAGGAACCCGGCGAGCGTGTCGGCGTTCAGGAGCGGCACGTCGCCGTTCAGCACGAGCACCTCGCCGTCGAATCCGGCGGGCAGCGCCGCGATGGCCTGCTCGACCGCGCGGCCGGTGCCGGGGATCTCGTCCTGGTCGACGATGACCGTGCCTGGCAGCTCGGCCTCGACGGCCGCCGCGACCTGGTCGCGCTCGTGGCGCACGACCGCGATGACGTGGGCGGCATCGAGGCTGCGGGCGGTCGCGAGCACGTGCGCGACGATGGGCGCCCCGGCGAGCGGGTGCAGCAACTTCGGCGTGGCCGACTTCATGCGGGTGCCCTGCCCCGCGGCGAGAACGATGATGGCGAGGTTCTGGTCGGTCATTCGCGTCTTCCTGTGGGGTGCGGTCGGGCGGCGTTCCGGCTCCGCCACCAGGATTCGAACCTGGACCGAACAGCTCCAAAGGCTGTCGTGCTGCCGTTACACTATGGCGGACCGCTCGGGCGGAGTGCGCACGGGCGCCATCCAGTCTGCCAGACCCGCCGACCGGTTCGGGGCCGCACGGGCGTCGGCGCGCGTCATCCGCGTGCCCGGCCCGTCGCGCACGGCGAAGGCCCCATCGCTCGCGCGATAATGGCGGGATGACGCATGCCGACGAGGTCGACCGCATCGTCGAGGACTGGGAGCGCGAACGCCCCGACCTCGACTTCGCACCCCTGCAGGTCCTCTCGCGCGTCGCGCGCCTGTCGAAGCACCTCGATCGCGCGCGGCGTCAGGCGTTCGCGCGTTCCGAGCTCGAGTCGAGCGAGTTCGACGTGCTCTCCGCGCTGCGCCGTGCGGGCTCGCCGTTCCGGCTCTCACCGAAGCAGTTGTTGCAGCAGACGCTCGTGTCGAGCGGCACGATGACGAACCGCATCGACCGGCTCGTCGAGCGCGGGCTCGTGAACCGGCAGACCGACCCCAACGACGGCCGCGGCATCCTCGTGGAGATGAGCCCGGCGGGCCTCGCCAGGGTGGATGCCGCGATCACGCGCCTCGTCGATGCCGAGGCCGAACTGCTCTCGGGCCTCCCCGCGGGCGAGCAGAAGCGGCTCGCGGGCCTGCTGCGAAAGCTGAGCCTCGGCTTCGACTGACGCGGCCCGTCCTAGCGGCGCATGACCTTGCGGGCCAGCCAGTTGCCGAGGAACTGCGCGACCTGCACGAACACGACGATGAGGATGACCGCCGCCCAGGTGATCAGCGGCTGGAACTGCCGGTAGCCGTACACCTGAGCGAAGTTGCCGAGTCCGCCGCCGCCGATGAAGCCCGCGACCGCGGTCATGTCGATGATCGCGACGAGCACGAAGGTGTAGCCGAGGATCAGCGGGCCGAGCGCCTCGGGCAGCACGACCGTGCGGAGGATGCGAAGCGGGGCGGCACCCATCGCCCTCGCAGCCTCGATCACGCCGGGCGAGACGGTGAGCAGGTTCTGCTCGACGATGCGCGCGATGGCGAACGACGAGGCGATCGAGAGCGCGAAGATGAGCGCGTCGTTGCCGATGCCCGTGCCGATCACGAGGCGCGAGAGCGGCTGCACCGCCGCGATGAAGATGATGAACGGGATGGGCCGGAAGAAGTTGATGACGACGTTCACGATGTTGAAGACCGGCCTGTTCGACAGCAGGCTGCCCGGCCTCGTCGTGTAGAGCACCATGCCGAGGAAGAGGCCGGCCAGCCCGCCGAACAGCAGCGTGAGCGCGACCATGTAGAGCGTCTCGACGGCGGCGATCCAGAACTCCGGACCGAGCTCGAACAGGCGATCCATCACGCCACCTCCGTGACCTCGGCGCGGGCGCCGATCTTCGCGAGCACCGCGTCGACCGCGGCATCCGCCCCTCTGATCGCGAGCGTCAGGTGACCGAACGCGCGCCCTTGAATGTCGTTGATGCCGCCGTAGACGAGCTCGAACTCGAGTCCCGCGTTCGCGAGGTCGAGGAACACCGCGGCCTGCGACACGTCGCCGTCGCGGAAGGAGATGGTCACGATGCGGCCCTCGTGGCGTTCGCGCAGCACCACGACCTCGGCCGGCGACGGGATGCCCTTGACCACGGTCGAGACGAACCGTGCCGACGAGGCGTTCTTCGGCGCCGAGAAGACGTCGAACACGTCGCCCGACTCGATGACCCGGCCGCCGTCCATGACCGCGACCTTGGTGGCGATCGACTGGATGACGTCCATCTCGTGGGTGATGATCACGATCGTGACGCCGAACTCCCGGTTCACGCGCTTGAGGAGCTCGAGCACCTCCTGCGTCGTCTCGGGGTCGAGCGCACTCGTCGCCTCGTCGGCGAGGAGCAGTCGCGGCGACGTCGCGAGCGCGCGGGCGATGCCCACGCGCTGCTTCTGCCCGCCCGAGAGCTGGTCGGGGTAGTTCTTCGCCTTGTCGGTGAGTCCCACGAAGGCGAGCAGCTCGTCGACGCGAGCCGTGATCTCGGCCTTGGACGCGCCGGCGACCTGCAGCGGGTACGCGACGTTCGCCCGCACCGTCTTGGAGTTGAAGAGATTGAACTGCTGGAAGATCATGCCGATCTCGAGTCGGATGCCGCGGAGCTCGCGCTCGGGCATCGTCGTGATCTCGCGCCCGCCGACCTCGATCGTGCCCGCCGTCGTGGGTTCGAGGGCGTTGATCAGGCGCACGAGTGTGGACTTGCCCGCGCCCGAATAGCCGATGATGCCGTAGACGTCGCCGGCCTCGACCTCGAGGCTGACCGAGTCGACTGCGACGATCGGGGCGCCGCCCTTCTCGGGCGAGGGATAGGACTTGGTGACGTCGGTGAGGCTGACGAGGGCCATGTGGTGCTCCTTCCAGAACGCCGGAACGGGCGGCGGGACCGATGATACGGTTCCCGCCGCCCGCACGGTGCGGACGATCCGCGGATGCGGACGTCGGCGCGATCAGCCCTTGGCGGCCTTCGTGTCGGCCTCAACCTTGGTGAGCGAGTCCTGCAGGTCGGCGACGGAGACCTCGAGCGGCACGGCCGTGTTGCCGGAGGCCTCGAGGAGGCCCGCCTGCACGTCGGGGTCGGTCTGGAAGATCTCGACGAGCTTGTTGTAGGTCTCGTTGTCGGCGTCTTCGGCACGCGTCGCGAAGATGTTCACGTACGGCAGCGCGTTCGGGTCGGTCGGGTCGTCCTGCGCGATCGCGTCCTCGAACGAGAGGCCGGCGTCGGCGACGTAGTCGTTGTTGATGATCGCGGCGGCGACGTCGGGCAGCGACGTCGGCGTCAGCGAGGCCTCGAGGGCCGTCACCTTGACCTTGGACTTCGCCTCGTCGATGTCGGCGAGGTCGGAGAAGATCGTGCCGCCACTCTTCAGTTCGACGAGCCCGGCCGACTGCAGAACGAGCAAGGCACGTGCCTGGTTGGACGCGTCGTTCGGCACGGCGACGGTGTCGCCCTTCTTGATGTCGGCGACGTCGTCGACCTTCGTGGAGTACAGGCCGAGCGGGTAGATCGCGGTCGAGCCGATGGGCGTGAGGTCTTCGCCGGCCGACACGTTGTAGTCGGCGAGGTAGACGATGTGCTGGAACTGGTTGAGATCGAGCTCGCCCTCGGTCGTGGCCGGGTTCGGCTGCGCGTAGTCGGAGAAGTCGACGAGTTCGATGGCGATGCCCGCCTCGTCGGCGGCCTTCTCGAACGCGTCCCACTGGGCGTCGCCCTTGCCGACGACGCCGATCTTGATGACGTCGTCTGCGCCGCCCTCTTCACCCGAGGCGGAGGCGCAGGAGGCGAGGCCGAGGACGAGCGGGATCGCGGCGAGTGCGGCGATGAGCTTGGTGCGGTGTGCCATGGGGGTTCCTTTCGTCGGCGCGCGTCCTGATGCTGATGGCTGTGGAGCGGGCATGGCTCCGCCACGGTGGGTCACGGTGGGGGCTTCGATGCCGCGAACGCGGGCGCACTGACCACGTTAGGCGAAGATTCTTTGCAGCCCGACCGCCATGGTCACACTGCGTCACAGGATCTGCGACGTCAGGCTTCGAGGATCTCAGATACTTCGAGCCAGCGGGTTTCGAGGTCGGCGACAGACCCCTCGAGCGCCCGCAACTCGTCGCCGAGCGATGCCAGGCCGACGTAATCGCCCTGGTCGTGCACGGCGAGCCGCTCGTGCGCCCGGGCGATCTCTGACCCCAGCTTCTCGAGCTTGCGGTCGATCGACGCGAGCTCCTTCTCGGCCGTGCGCCGCTCGGCGCCCGCGAGCGAGGGACCCGCCGGGGCGGCACCCGACGCTGCGCTCGGGTTCTGGATCGCCGCGGCATCCGCCCGGCGCGAGGCATCCGTCGCCTTGCGGAGCTCGAGGTACTGGTCGACCCCGCGCGGCAGGTCGCGGAGGTGCCCGTCGAGGACCGCGAACTGGCGGTCGGTGACGCGCTCGATGAGGTACCGGTCGTGCGAGACGACGAGCAGCGTGCCCGGCCAGGAGTCGAGGAGGTCCTCGATCGCCGCGAGCATGTCGGTGTCGAGGTCGTTGGTCGGCTCGTCGAGGATCAGCACGTTCGGCTCCTGCAGCAGGATCAGCAGGAGCTGGAGCCGGCGCTTCTGGCCGCCCGAGAGGTTCTTCACGGGCGTCGAGAGCTGTGCCGTCGTGAAGCCGAGGCGCTCGAGCAACTGCCCGGGCGTCATCTCCTTGCCGCCGACCTCGTAGCTCGTGCGCTGCTCGGCGACGACCGCGGAGACGCGCTGCTCGGACCACTCGGCGAGCTCGTCCAGCTCCTGGCTGAGGGTCGCGATGCGCACGGTCTTGCCGCGCTTGACGCGCCCGCTCGTCGGCTCCACCGCACCCGTCACGAGCCCGAGCAGCGTCGACTTGCCGGCGCCGTTGACGCCGAGGATGCCGGTGCGCTCCCCCGGCGCGATGCGCCACTCGACCTCGCTCAGGACGGTCTTCGGCCCGTACTGCACCGTGACGTCGATGATGTCGACGACGTCCTTGCCGAGCCGCGAGACCGCGAGTCGGTCGAGCTCGACCTTGTTGCGCACGGGCGGCTCGTTCTCGATGAGCTCGTTCGCGGCGTCGATGCGGAACTTCGGCTTCGACGTGCGCGCGGGCGCGCCGCGGCGCAGCCACGCGAGCTCCTTGCGCATGAGGTTCTGCCGCTTCGCCTCGGATGCCGCCGCCATGCGATCGCGCTCGACCCGCTGCAGCACGTAGGCGGCGTATCCGCCCTCGAAGGGCTCGACGATGCCGTCGTGCACCTCCCACGTGTCGGTGCAGACCTCGTCGAGGAACCACCGGTCGTGCGTGACGACCACGAGCGCGCCCGAGTCGGCCGCCCAACGCCGCTTGAGGTGCCCGGCGAGCCAGGCGATGCCCTCGACGTCGAGGTGGTTGGTCGGCTCGTCGAGGAAGACGACGTCCCAGTCGCCCACGAGGAGTGCGGCGAGTCCGACGCGGCGGCGCTGGCCGCCCGAGAGGCTCGCGATCTGCCCATGCCAGGGCACGTCGGCCAGGAGGCCGCCGATGACGTCGCGCACCTTCGGGTCGCCCGCCCAGATGTGCTCCTCGATGCCGCCGACGACGAACTCGGCGACCGTCTTGCCCGGGTCGACCACGTCGGACTGGTCGAGCATGCCGATGCGGATGCCGCGGCGGATCGTCACGCGCCCGTCGTCGGGATCGAGGCGACCCGCGAGCAGCTTCAGGAGCGTGGACTTGCCGTCGCCGTTGCGTCCGACGACGCCGATGCGGGCGCCCTCGTCGATGCCGAGGGTGACCTCGTCGAAGACGGTGCGCGTCGGGAATTCGAGGTGCAGGCGCTCGGCGCCGAGAAGATGTGCCATGTCCCGACGAGCCTAGCCGCCGCACCTGTGCGCGACCGCCGATGACCGCCGGGCGGGCACCGGCCGCCGACCGGGCCTCAGCGCGCGAGCACCCGCGCCCCGTGCACGGCGCCGTGCACGTGGATCGCGTTGAGCCGCGCCGCCGAGAGGGCGACCTGCAGCTCGAGCGCGGAGTCGGTGTCGGCCGCGAGGAACGCGACCGTGGGTCCGGACCCCGAGACGAGGCCCGACAGCGCGCCGTTGGCCATGCCGAGCTCGAGGATGCCGCCGAGCCCGGGTGCGAGTCGGAGCGCAGCCTCCTGGAGGTCGTTGTGCAGCGCGCCGGCGAGCAGCCCCGGGTCGCCCGCGCGGAGCGCCTGCAGCACCTCGGCGTCGACCACGGGCGATGCCGGCACGTGGCGCCGCTGCTCCTCGCGGAGGAGGTCGAGCTCGCCGTACACCCCGGGCGTGGACAGCCCGAACTCCGCCACCGCGAGCACCCAGTGGAACGATCCGGTCGCGAGCGCCGGGCTCAGCCGGTCGCCGCGACCGGTGCCGATCGCGGTTCCGCCGGCGAGCGAGAACGGCACGTCGGCGCCGAGCTGGGCCGCGAGCGCGAGCAGCTCCTCCTTCGGCATCGCGGTGCCCCAGAGCGCGTCGCAGGCGACGAGGGTGGCCGCGGCGTCCGCCGACCCGCCGCCCATGCCGCCCGCGATCGGGACGTGCTTGTCGATCTCGAGCCGCACGCCGCCGCGGACGCCGGTCGCCCTGGCGAGCAGCTTCGCGGCGCGGATGGCGAGGTTCGAGGCATCCGTCTCGAGGCCGGACGTGTCGACGCTGCCGCCGAACGCGACGCTGAACTCGTCGTCGGGCCAGGCGCGCACGTCCTCGTAGAGCGAGACCGCCTGATACGCCGTGGCGACGTCGTGGTAGCCGTCGGGCTGCACCTCGCCCACGCGCATGAAGAGGTTGATCTTGCCGGGCGCGCGCACGTGCACGGACTCCTCGGTCCAGGCGATCGTCATGGCGTCACGCTCCCGTGGCGGCTCGGGCGATGCGGAGGAAGTCGTCGACGACGAGCTGCTCGCCGCGTGCCTGCGGGTCGACGCCCGCGCGGACGAGCACCTCGGTGGCCGAGGCCGCCGAACCGCCGAGCACGCCCGAGAGTGACTGGCGGAGCATCTTGCGACGCTGCTGGAACGCCGCGTCGATGAGCGCGAACGTGGCCCGCCGCTCTTCGACCGTGCCCGGCTGCTCGCCCCGCTCGAAGCCGACGAGCACGGAGTCGACGTTGGGGATCGGCCAGAAGACCATTCGCGAGACCTGCCCGGCCGTGCGCCACGTGCCGTACCAGGCCGCCTTGAGGCTGGGCGCACCGTAGACCTTGGAGCCGGGCTCGGCCGCGAGCCGGTGCCCGACCTCGGCCTGCACCATGACGATGCCCGAGCTGAGCGACGGGATGTGCTCGAGCAGGTGCAGCAGCACCGGGACCGAGATGTTGTACGGCAGGTTCGCGACGAGCCGCACGGGTTCGCCCGGCAGCTCCGTGACGCGGAGCGCATCGGCGGTGATGACGGTGAGCGAGGTGCCGGGCTGCATGATGTCGGCGGTGTGCGGCAGCTGCGCGGCGAGCCGCTTGTCGATCTCGACGGCGATGACGGATGCCCCGGCCTCGAGCAGGCCGAGGGTCAGCGACCCGAGGCCCGGCCCGATCTCGAGCACGGTCTCGCCGGGCTGCACGCCCGCCGTCTGCACGATGCGCCGCACGGTGTTGCCGTCGTGCACGAAGTTCTGGCCGAGCTTCTTGGTGGGCGTGACGTCGAGCAGCTCCGCGAGGTCGCGGATCTCGGCGGGCCCGAGCAGGCGCGCGATCGCCGGCGCCCCGCCCTCGGCTTCGTGCCGGTGCGCGTTCACGCGGTGCTCCGAGGGCAGGCCTCGCCTGCGATGCCTGCCACCACGGCGCGACCGTTCAGCCGTTCACTCCCCCACACGGGCTTCATCCTCCCACGCGCCGTACACGCGACGCGTGTTCGACGCGAGATCCGAGCACAGCTCGTCGAGGTCGGCGCCCAGCACGTCGGCCATGAAGCGCACCGTGTGCGGCACCAGGTACGGCGCGTTCGGGCGACCCCGGAGCGGGGCGGGCGTGAGGTAGGGGGCATCCGTCTCGACGAGGATGCGGTCGCGAGGCGCGACCCGCAGCGCATCGCGCAGGTTCTCGGCGTTCTTGAACGTCACGTTGCCGGCGAACGAGAGGTACCAGCCCTCGGATGCCGCGAGCCGGGCCAGCTCGTCGCCGCCCGAGAAGCAGTGGAACACCGTGCGCTCGGGTGCACCGACGCGCCGGAGGGTCGCGACGACCTCGTCGTGGGCGTCGCGGTCGTGGATCTGCATCGCGATGTCGTGGCGCTTGGCGATGTCGATGTGCGCCTCGAACGAGCGGAACTGCGCGGGCCGCCCCTCGTCGCCCGTGCGGTAGAAGTCGAGCCCGGTCTCGCCGACGGCGCGCACGCGGGGCTGCGCCGCGAGCTCGTCGATGACCGCGAGCGCGGCGTCGAGCGTGCCCGCCGCCTCGAGCTCGGGCGCCTCGTTGGGGTGGAGGGCGACCGCGGCGAGCAGGCGCGGCTCGCGCGCGGCGACCTCGGCCGACCAGCGACTCGTCGCGACATCCGTGCCGACCTGGACCGCGCCGACCACGCCGACGGATGCCGCGCGCTCGAGGTGCGCGTGCACGTCGAGCGGCAGGGCGCCGTCGGCGATCTCGAGGTGCGTGTGGTTGTCGTACACCCCGACCGCGAGGGCCTCGGGCAGCGGCGGGTACTCGACGGGGCGGCCGCCGTCGTGGCGGGTGCGGAGGTGCTCGGCGCTCATTCAGCCGTTTCGATGCGCGGGAAGAGCGCCTCGAGCGGCGACACCTGCGTGCCGACGGTCCACTCGTTCGCACGGTCGATGCGCTGCTCCTGCACGGTGCCGGGCGCGCCGAGCGCACTCCAGAGCTTGGTCGCGGCCTTCGGCAGCACCGGCGAGAGCAGCACGGCGAGCGTGCCGAGGCCGTGGTACGCGGTGGCGAGCACGGTCTCGAGGCGGGCGCGCTGCTCGGGGTCCTTCGCGAGCACCCACGGCTCCTCGGACGTGATGTACCCGTTGAGCGCGTCGACGAGCTCCCACGAGGCCGCGATCGACTCGTGGATCGCGATGCGCTCGATGGCCGACCACGAGGCATTCGTCGCCTTCGCCTCGATCTCGGCGATGGCCGCGTCGGCCTCGGTGGGCGCGGTGGCGGTCGGCACGACGCCGTCGCAGTAGCGCGTGATCATCGCGATGACGCGCGAGGCGAGGTTGCCGAAGCCGTTCGCGAGCTCGGCCTGGTAGCGGGCCGAGAGGTCCTCCCACGAGAACGAGCCGTCGCCGCCGAACGCGATCGCGCGCATGAAGTAGTAGCGGAACGCGTCGGAGCCGAACGTGTCGGTGATCTGCTCGGGGCGGATGCCGGTGAGCTTGGACTTGGACATCTTCTCGCCGCCGACGAGCAGCCAGCCGTGCCCGAACACGCCGCGCGGCACTTCGAGCCCCGCGGCCATGAGCATGGCCGGCCAGATCACCGCGTGGAAGCGGAGGATGTCCTTGCCGACGATGTGCTGCGCGGGCCACCGGCTCGCGAACGCCTCGTCGTCGTCGCCGTAGCCGGCGGCGGTGATGTAGTTCAGCAGCGCGTCGAACCAGACGTAGACGACGTGCGACTCGTCCCACGGGACCTTGACGCCCCAGTCGAACGTCGACCGCGAGATGGAGAGGTCGGACAGGCCCGAGCGCACCCAGCCGAGCACCTCGTTGCGCGCCGACTCGGGCTGCACGAAGTCGGGGCGCTCCTCGTAGAGGGCGAGCAGGCGCTCGGCGAAGGCCGACGTGCGGAAGAAGTAGTTCTTCTCGTGCAGCAGTTCGACCGGCTTGGAGTGGATCGCGCAGACGAGCTGGCCCTCGTACTCGCCGGTGCCCGGCACGAGGTCGGACTCCTGCTTGTACTCCTCGCACCCCACGCAGTAGTAGCCCTCGTACTCGCCCGTGTAGATGTGGCCGTCGTCGTAGAGCTTCTGCAGGAACTTCTGCACGTTGCGCTCGTGTCGCTCGTCGGTCGTGCGGATGAAGTCGTCGTTGGCGATGTCGACCGTGTCGAGCAGCGGGATCCACGACTCGGCCACGAGCTTGTCGGCCCACTGCTTCGGGGTCACGCCGTTCGCGGTCGCGGTGCGCAGGATCTTCTGGCCGTGCTCGTCGGTGCCGGTGAGCGACCAGGTGCGCTCGCCGGCCTGGCGGTGCCACCGCGCGAGCACGTCGGCGGCCACCTCCGTGTACGCGTGCCCGATGTGGGGCACGTCGTTGACGTAGAAGATGGGCGTGGTGACATAGAACGAGGAGCCTTCGGCCATGCGTTCAATCCTACGGGCGAGCGGATGCCCCGATCGCCGCGTTACCCGACGGCCGGCGTCACTCGAACGACGTGGGCGCGAGGCCGGGGCCGTCGCCGCTCGAGACCTGCTCGACGCCGTGCTCGCGGGCCTCGCGACGGCGTCGCCGCACGCTGCCGTCGCCGACGGCGGCGGGCACGGCCTCCTCGACGTCGAGGCGCGTGTGCTCGGTCGGCACCCCGATGGTGACGTCCTCCTCCTTGAGGTCGGGCTCCTTCATCTTCTGCATCGGGTAGTCGACGACGCGCATGCCGAGCACGATCTTGCCCGGCGCCTCGCGGCGCTCGAGCGCGCGGTAGGCGTCGGCGACCTTCTCGAGCGGGAAGACGTCGGCGATGGGAAGCCGCAGCCGTCGTGCGGAGACGAGCGCGGCGACGCGCCCCAGCGCGACGAGGTCGCCCGCTCCGGCGCGCACGGCCTGCTCACGTTCGACGGCGTCCCAGTCGGTCAGCGTGAAGACGCGCGAGGCGGGCACCCCGAGGGCCCTCGCCTCGCCCGCCTGCCCCCCGAGGAAGTCGAGGAACACGCTCGCCGGGTGCGGTGCGAGCTCCCGCACGCGCTCGGCGAGGCCCGGTCCGTAGGCGAGCGGGATCACGCCGAACTGCCGGAGGAAGTCGAAGCGCATGTCGGGCGCGGTGCCGATGACCGTGGCGCCGCGCAGTCGCGCGAGCTGTGCGGCGAGGCATCCGATGCCCCCGGCCGCGGCGGTGACGACCACGGTGTCGTTGGGGCCCAGGTGCAGTCCCTCGATGATCGACCAGGCCGTGGTGCCGGCGGTGTAGAGCGACCCGGCGACCTCCCACGACAGTGCCGGCGGGCGCTCGAGCAGGTTGGACTGGGGCACGGCGACGTGGGTCGCCTGCGCGCCTCGGTCGACGAAGCCCATGACCTCGTCGCCACGGTCGAATCTCGTCGCGCCCGGGCCGGTCGCGATCACGAGTCCCGCGAGGTCGCGCCCCTGGTTGGACGGCGGCTCGACCTGCCATCGATCGGGGTGCTCGCCCCGCCGGATGGCGCTCTCGATCGGGTTCAGCCCCGCCGAGTAGACCTCGACGAGCACTTCGCCCTCGCCTGGCTCCGGCGTGGGGATCTCGGCGATCTCGAGCACCTCTGGACCGCCGAACGTTGCGAACCTGACTTCGTGGGCCATGTCGCACCTCCTCGTGCATGTCCTTCCATTGTCCGCCAGATCCCCCCGAAATGGTGACATTTTCTCAGCGACCGCCGCGGCGCGCACGGCGGCGCGCACCGCGGCGAACGCCATGCTCGCCGCTCGGACCCGCTGCCGCGGTCAGCGCGTGCGGGACGCGAGCGCCGCCTCGTAGAGGTCGCGCTTGCCGAGCCCCGTCTCGGCCGCCACGAGGGAGGCCGCGTCCTTCAGGCGGGTTCCGGATGCCGCGAGCTCGAGCACGCGGTCGAGCGCGGTCGAGGCATCGGCCTGCTGCTCGGCGGCACCCTGCACGACGATGCAGATCTCGCCGCGCACGCCGTCGGCCGCCCAGGTCGCGAGTTCGCGGAGTCCGCCGCGACGGACCTCCTCGTGGAGCTTCGTGAGCTCGCGGCACACCGCGGCCCGGCGATCGTCGCCGAACGCGTCGGCGAGCGCGCTGAGGCTCGCGGCCAGCCGCGACGGCCCCTCGAAGAAGACGAGCGTTCGGCGGTCGCCCGCGAGCTCGCTGAGGCGACGCGCGCGCTCACCGGACTTGCGCGGGAGGAAGCCCTCGAACGAGAACCGGTCGGTGGGCAGGCCCGCGACGGCGAGCGCGGTGATGACGGCGCTCGGGCCGGGGATCGCGGTGACCTCGACGCCCGCCGCGACGGCCGCCTGCACGAGCGGGTACCCCGGGTCGGAGACGGTCGGCATGCCCGCGTCGCTCAGCACGAGCAGGTCGGTCCCACGTGCGAGCTCGACGAGTTCGGCGGCCTTCGCCCGCTCGTTGTGCTCGTGCAGCGCGATGAGGCGGGGGCGGTTCTCGATGCCGAGCCCGGCGAGCAGGCGCTGCGTCACCCTCGTGTCCTCGGAGGCCACGACCTGCGCCCCCGCGAGGGCCTCGCGCAGTCGCACCGACGCGTCGCCGAGGTTGCCGATGGGCGTCGCCGCGAGGATGATCATGCCCCCAGTCTCGCGCACCCAGGGGGTCGCCGCCCATCCGGCCGGCCTCGGTTACTCTGAAGCGCATGACTGCTGAGACGGATGCCGCCCCCACGGCAGCCGCCGCGACCGTGGCGCCCGGGGCATCCGAGACGCCCGACCACGCGAACGACGTGGCGCCAGAGGCATCCGACGCCCCCGACGCATCAGACGTCCCCGACGAACCGGCGGTGCCCGAGCCGCGGGGCACCCGGCTCGACGCGTGGTGGGCGCGCATGCTCGCGACCCCGCGCCGGCGCGCGCTCTGGTACTGGGGCGGCCCGATCCTCGTCACGCTGCTCGCGGCGGTGCTGCGGTTCTGGAACCTCGGGCACCCGCAGGCGATCGTGTTCGACGAGACGTACTACGTGAAGGACGCGTGGACGCTGCTGCACCACGGCTACGAGTCGAGCTGGCCCGAGGGCGCCGACGAGGGCTTCGCGAACGGCGACGTGAACACGTACCTCGACGACCCGTCGTACGTGGTGCACCCGCCGCTCGGCAAGTGGATGATCGCGCTCGGCATGGCCGCCTTCGGGGCGGACAGCGCGTTCTGGTGGCGCGCGACCACGGCACTGGCGGGCACGGTCGGCGTGTTCGTGCTCATGATGCTCGCGCGGCGCCTCTGGCCGTCGACGATCGTGGCCGTGATCGCCGGCCTCCTGTTCGCGGTCGACGGCAACGCGATCGTCATGTCGCGGGTGGCGCTCCTCGACAACTGGGTCATGGTCTTCGCCCTGCTCGGCGTCTGGTTCGTCGTGATCGACCGGTCGTGGGCGCGCGAGCGGCTCGAGCGCGGACTCGCCGCCGCCCGCGCGGCCGGCCGCGACCCGCACTACGGCCCGGCCCTGTGGTCGCGCCCGTGGCTCATCGCGGCCGGTGCCGCCTTCGGCGCGACCTCGGCCGTCAAGTGGTCGGGGCTGTGGTTCCTCGCCGCCTTCGGCCTCTACCTCATCGTGGTCGACGCCCTCGCGCGACGCCGCGCCGGCGTGCCGCTGTACGTCACCGCCGCGATCCTGAAGCAGGGCCCGGTCACGTTCCTGCTCACCGTGCCGGTCGCGTTCGCCGTCTACCTCGCCTCCTGGACCGGGTGGCTCGCCACCGACGGCGGCTACGACCGGCACTGGGCCGAGGAACCGGCGAACCGCGCGACCGGGTTCTTCTCCTGGGTGCCCACGGCGCTGCAGAGCCTCTGGCACTACCACCAGTCGGCGTACCAGTACCACGTCGGCGTGCACTCGGAGCATCCGTGGCAGTCGAACCCGCTCACCTGGCTCGTGATGGGCCGGCCGACGAACATGTACTTCGCCTCGACCGAGGACGGCTCGGGCGGATGCGGCGCCGACACGTGCTGGTCCTCGATCATGGGCATCGGCAACCCGCTCATCTGGTGGGCGGCCGCACTCGCCTGCCTCTACCTCGTGTACCGGCTGGCCCGCTACCGCGAGTGGCAGGTCGGGCTGATCCTGCTCGGGCTCGGGGCGGGCTACCTGCCGTGGCTCATGTACCTGGACCGCACGGTGTTCCAGTTCTACTCGATCGCGTTCGAGCCGTACATGATCCTCGCGCTCGCGGCCGTGGTCAGGCTGATCCTGGGGCGCAGGGAGGACGTGTGGTGGCGTCGCGAGCGCGGCATCGCGACGGTCGGCGTCTACCTCGTCCTCGTACTGCTCGTCTCGGCGTTCTTCTACCCGCTCTGGACCGGCATCCCGATCACGCCCGACTTCCGCCAGCTGCACTTCTGGCTCCCCAGCTGGGGCTGATCGAGCCCTCACGGTTCGATCGGCTACCGTGACATGGTGCGAGAACGGATGCCGGGACTTGCGGTCGCGGCAGCCGCGGCGGCCATCGCGTGGCTCGTGCACCTCACCCTTCCCGCGCTGCCGCTGCTCACGGCCGCGGTGGCGATCGGCATCGTCGTCGGCCAGGTCCCGGCGGTGCAGCGCTGGCTCGACGGCGCCCTCGCCCCCGGGCTGAAGGTCGCATCCCGCAGCCTGCTGCGGGTCGGCATCGTGCTGCTCGGGCTGAAGCTCAGCCTGTTCGACATCGCCGACCTCGGGTGGGTGACGATCCTCACGACGGTCGCGGTCGTCGTGCTCACCTTCGTCGGCACGATCGGCCTCGGCCGCGCGCTCGGGCTGCCGGGGCACCAGCCGCTGCTGGTCGCGAGCGGCTTCGCGATCTGCGGCGCCTCCGCGATCGGCGCGATGGGCTCGACGGTCCGCGCTCGCGACGAGGACCAGGCCGTGCCGGTCGCGCTCGTCACGCTGTGCGGCACGCTCGCGATCGCGGTGCTGCCCGCGCTGTGGCATCCGCTCGGCCTGGATGCCGTGCAGTTCGGCCACTGGGTGGGTGCGGGCGTGCACGACGTGGGGCAGGTCGTGGCGACCGCGCAGCTCGCGGGTCCGGCAGCGCTCGCCGTCGCCGTCGTCGTGAAGCTCACGCGCGTGCTCATGCTCGCCCCGATGGTCGCGATCACGGCGGCCGTCGAACGGCGCCGGCACGTCGCGACCAGCGGCAGCCGCCCGCCGGTCGTGCCCCTGTTCATCGCCGGCTTCGTCGTCGCCGTGCTCGTCGCGACGTTCGTGCCGCTGCCCGAGGCCGTGCTGTCGGCGGCCGACGCCGTGCAGACGGCCGTGCTCGCCATGGCGCTCTTCGCGCTCGGCGCCTCGATCCGCTTCGCCGACCTCGCGGCCACCGGATGGCGCGCACTCGTCGTCGGGCTCACCTCGTGGGTGCTCGTCGCGGCGCTCGCATACGGGGCCGTGCTGCTCGGCTGACGCCGGAGCACACCGTGGAGGCCTGTTGCCGCCCGCGAGGCATTAGCCTGAATTCGCAGAACACGTTTCCGAAGACGGCGACGGCGGAGTCATGCGCTTCATGACACTCGCGGGCACCCTGGTGGTCGCCATCGCCTTGAGCGGTTGCAGCGCCGCCGTGCCGGGCGCGCCCCTCGACCCGGCGGAACGCGCGACACCGCCGAACGGCACCCGGTCCGGCCTGGTCACCATCGGTGGGGGTCGTGAGGTGTTCCTCTCGTGCCGCGGGTCGGGGTCGCCGACCGTCGTCTTCATTTCAGGCACGGGCGGCGGCGCCGACGAATGGAGCACCCTGCCGGGTGCGGGTGCCGATGCGCCGTCGAGTCCGCCGGAATCGACACACCCCGCCGTGCCGGTCTTCGCCGCCGTCGCCGAATCGACCAGGGTCTGCGCGTACGACCGTCCGGGCGTGACCCTCGAGGACGGCTCGCCGACGACGACCACTCCAGTGCCTCAACCGACGACCGCCCAGCAGGGTGTCGACGACCTCGACGCTGTGCTCGCGGCCTCCGACGAGACCGGCCCCTTCGTCCTGGTCGGCGCCTCGTGGGGCGGCCTCATCGCGCAGCTCTTCGCGCGCACGCATCCTGATGCGACGGTGGGTCTCGTTCTGGTGGACTCCGCATCGATCCATCTCGAGCAGACCCTCAGCCCCGAGCAGTGGCAGGCGTGGATGGCCGCCATCGAGGGCGCCCGCTCGGGTGATGCCGAGAGCCCGGCATACGAGCCGACGATGGTGGAGTTCCGCGGCGCAAGCCCCTCGCCGTCGGTACCGGCCGTCGTCCTGTCGTCGGACGAGCCCTGGGACCTGCATGTGACACCGGGCGAGTCGACCTGGCCGGCCTGGCTGGCGGCGCAGTCCGCTCTCACCGAGTCCGTGCAGGCCATGCACGTGAGCGAGACCGACAGCGGCCATGGCATCCAGGTCGAGCAGCCCGACCTCGTGAGCGCGGCGATCGACGATGTCATCGAAGAGGTCCGGAGGGGGTGACCGGCTGACGGCACGGCGACCGTCACCTCCCTCCCGGCTCGACCGTGAGGGCGACATCGCGCCGAAGGACGGATGCCGGTGGTTGCCCGCCGAGGCCGCTCGCTCAGCGCACCGAGAGCACGAGCTTGCCGCGGATCTCGCCGGCCAGGTAGGCGCGCACCGCGCTCCGGACGTCGGCGAGCGGCACGACGCGGTCGATCATCGGGCGGAGGCGACCGTCGGCGAGCAGCGCCACGAGCGACTCGAGGTCTTCGGCGCTGCGGGCTGCTGCGAGGGGCTTCAGCGACGCGTGCATGAACGGCCCGCGCAGCATCGCCCCGAGCAACCGAGGGATCGGTCCGAGCAGGCCGTCGCCGCCGCCGGCCGAGAGCACGACGGTGCCGCCGCGACGCGTGAGCCGCGCGAGGCGACTCAGCGACTGGGCGCCCGCGAGGTCGAACACGGCGTCGTAGCCTCCGTCGGGCTCGGCGTCCGCCCAGGGGCCGCCGTGGTCGAGCACGCGGTGGGCGCCGAGCGCGCGCACGTGGTCGGCCTTCGCCCCGCTGCAGACCCCCACGACCTCCCAGCCGGCGAGCGCGGCGAGTTGCACCGCGAATCCCCCGACGCCGCCCGAGGCGCCGATGACGAGGAGGCGATGGCGGTCGCCCGACGCGTCGACCGGCTGCGCGGGGTCGATGCCCGCCAGCCGCAAGCCCTGCAGCGCGGTGCCGGCCGAGACCGGAAGCGTCGCGGCATCCTCGAACCGGATACCGTCGGGCACTCGCACCGCGAACCGCCCGGGCAGCACGGCGTACTCGGCCCAGCCGCCCTGCGACACCTCGCCGCAGACGCGGTCGCCGACGGCGAACCCGGTCACCGCCGACCCGACCGCCGCGACCGTGCCGGCGATGTCGCGGCCGACCGTCGGTACGCGGGGCCTCCGGAATCCGAAGAACGCCCGCATGAGCTTCGGCTCGCCGCGCATGACCCGCACGTCGCCCGAGGCGACGTCGACGGCGTGCACGGCGACGAGCACCTCGTCAGACTTCGGCATGTGCGCCGTCACGGTCTCGAGCGCGAGCACGTCTGGCCCGCCGTAGCGGTGTTGGGCGACCGCCCGCATGGCGGTCGTGGTGGGCCGCCCGGTGGCATCCGTCTCAGGCTGCGTCTCGTTCATGGTCGTTCACTCCCCCTCGGGGTACTGGAAGACGTCGTCGAGCGGCACCCCGAAGATCCGCGCGATCTGGAAGGCCAGTTCGAGCGACGGCGAGTACCGCCCCTGCTCGATGGCGATGACGGTCTGGCGGGTGACCCCGATGCGGCCGGCGAGGTCGGCCTGGGTCATCTCGCCGTGGGCGAACCTCAGGGTTCGGATGGCGTTCGTCACGCGGGTGGGCTTCACCATTCCTGGAACCCCCCGACCCGGTAGGCGGCCAGCTTGGTCAAGCTGGAGAGCAGGGCCGAGATGACGAAGCACAGGTAGATCGCGTTCGCGATCCAGAACCAGTCGACCTCGAACCAGGCGAGCACCATCGCCCCGATCGCGCCGATCACGACGAAGGAGTTGCCGACCCGTTCGCCGGTGCGGTCGATCTCGCGGTCGCGCTGGTCGGCCGTGCGCTGCTCGCTCGGGACGACGATCTCGATGGCGATGCGCGCGAGGATGCCGGCCACGATGGCTCCGCCGATGGTCCAGAGCATCGGGCCGACGTAGTCGACGTCGGCGACCGGGGTGGACCCGAGCTGCGGCAGGACGAGCCACAGGTAGACCCCGTAGCCGATCACGGCGATGGCCAGGAACGACCAGACGCCTTTCTCCTCGTAGGACATGACCGCCTCCGTTGTGTCAATGATTCTTTACACGGCAAACGTAAATGATTCTCGACTTCATGTCAATGATCTTTTACATACCCACGAAGGGGCGTGCGGATGCCGCGACCGACCGCGGCCGCGACATCCGGTGGCCGCGACATCCGACGGGCTAGTGGCCGGCGCCGCCGTCGACGAACTTCAGGCCGACGACGCAGCCGACGAGTCCGACGAGCAGCGCGAGCTTCGCCCACGAGACATCCGTGTCACCCGTGACCATCGCCCACACGACGGTGAGGGCCGCGCCGATGCCCACCCAGACGGCGTAGGCGGTGCCGGTCGGGATGTCGCGCATCGCGAAGGCGAGGCCGCCCATCGACGCGACGAGGGCGACGCCGAAGACGATCGACGGCCAGAGCTTCGTGAACCCCTCCGAGCGGCCGAGCGCGGTGGCCCAGACGGCTTCGAGCACACCCGAGACGATGAGGACGATCCATGACATGACAGCTCACTCCCTGAGCCAGTCTTGTCGCGTTCCGGGTACTGGGTGCCCTCGTCCGGAGTCGCCGCTCGGCGACCTGCGGTTCAGGCTAGCGATGCCCGCTGATCAGGCGCTGTGCACGGGCGCGAAGTGCTCGACGACGGGGAACGGCTCGTAGAAGCCGTGCAGCAGCTCCCGCCACCGCTCGTACTCGGGCGACCCCCGGAAGCCCTGCTCGTGCGCCTCGACGCTCTGCCAGTGCACGAGCAGCAGGTACTCGTTCGGCGTCTCGAGCGACCGGGAGAGGCGCAGGTCGACGAATCCGGGCCTCGAGGCGATGAGCGGCTTCGCCTCGGCGAAGGCCGCCTCGAACGCCGCCTCGCGGCCGGGGACGACGGGCAGCACCGCATGTTCGAGGATCACGGACCGAGCCTAGCCGCGGGCGCCGGTCCACCGCCGGGTCTGATTGCACTGCATTACGCCCGTGGGCGGCCGCCCCGCGCGGCGCGGCTAGCGTTGCTGCATGGCAGACCGCGAATACGGCTTCAAGACCCGCGCCATCCATGCGGGCAACATCCCCGATCCGGTGACGGGCGCGCGCGCCCTCCCGATCTACCAGTCGAGTGCGTTCGTCTTCGACGACACCGCGGATGCCGCGGCGCGCTTCGCGCTGCAGAAGTACGGCAACATCTACTCGCGCCTCGCGAACCCCACCGTGGCGAGCTTCGAGGAGCGCGTGGCGAGCCTCGAGGGCGGACTCGGCGCCGTGGCGACCGCCTCCGGCCTGAGCGCGCAGTACATCACCTTCGCGAGCCTCGCCGGCAGCGGCGACCACATCGTCGCGTCGGCGAACCTCTACGGCGGTTCGATCACGCAGCTCGACGTCACCCTCCGCCGCTTCGGCATCGAGACGACGTTCGTGCGATCCTCCGACCCGGCCGACTACGCGGCCGCGATCCAGGAGAACACCAAGGCGCTCTTCGTCGAGACCATCGCGAACCCGTCCGGCGAGATCGCCGACCTCGAGGGCCTCGCCGACGTCGCGCACGCCCACGAGATCCCGTTCATCGTCGACTCGACGATCGCCACGCCCTACCTCAACCGCCCCATCGAGTGGGGCGCCGACATCGTCACCCACTCGGCGACGAAGTTCCTCGGCGGGCACGGCACGACCCTCGGCGGCGTCGTCGTCGAGTCGGGCCGCTTCCACTGGCACTCCGAGAAGTTCCCGCTCTTCGGCCAGCCGGTGCCGAGCTACGGCGGACTCGAGTGGGCGGGCAACTTCGGCGAGTACGCGTTCCTCACGCGCCTGCGCGCCGAGCAACTGCGTGACATCGGCCCCGCGCTGGCGCCGCACTCGGCCTTCCTGCTCGCCCAGGGCGTCGAGACGCTGCCGTACCGCATCCAGGCGCACATCGACAACGCCCGGGCCGTGGCCGAATGGCTCGACTCCGACCCGCGCATCGAGAACGTCTGGTGGGCGGGCCTTCCCAACCACCCGCACCACGACCGTGCGCAGAAGTACCTCCCCAAGGGTGCCGGCTCGGTCTTCAGCTTCGAGGTCAAGGGCGGCCGCGCCGTCGGCCAGTCGCTCATCGAGTCGGTGAACCTCGCCAGCCACCTCGCGAACATCGGCGACGCGAAGACGCTCATCATCCACCCCGCCTCGACCACCCACGCGCAGCTGACCGAGCAGCAGCTCGTCGACGCGGGCGTGCTTCCGGGCGTCGTGCGCATTAGCGTTGGCATCGAAGACGTCGAGGACATCATCGACGACCTCGACCAGGCCCTCACCGCAGCGACGGGAGCAGCACGATGAGCACCGTGACCGACACGACCACCACGACGGATGCCGCCGACGGCGACGCGTCGACCGAGACCGTCCGCCTCGTCAACGGGCTCTCGTGCGACCTGCCCGCGAGCTCGCCCCTCGCCAAGCTGCTGAAGTCGCAGCGCACGTGGGTCGGGCCCGACGCCAAGCAGCGCCTCGCGATCCTCCGTGCCGCGAAGTCGGTCGCGATCGTGGGCGCCTCGCCGAAGCCGCAGCGCTCGAGCTACTTCGTCGGCACGTACCTGCAGCAGTCCAGCGACTACCGCCTGTACTTCGTGAACCCCATGGAGACCGAGATCCTCGGCCAGCCCGCCTACGCGAGCCTGGCCGACCTGCCCGAGGTGCCCGACATCGTCGTGGTGTTCCGCCGCGGCAGCGACATCCCGAGCGTCATCGACGACGTCGTCGCCGTCGGCGCGAAGACCATCTGGGTGCAGCTCGGCATCTGGAACCAGGATGCCGCGTACTCGGGCGAGGAGCAGGGCCTCACCGTCGTCATGGACCGCTGCATCAAGGTCGAGCACGCCCGCTTCCATGGCGGCCTGCACCTGCTCGGCTTCGACACCGGCCAGATCACGGCGCGCAAGACCATCCGGTAGGGCGGCGCGTCACGTCTCGAACCCCGGATGCCCCGGAACCGCTCGGTTCCGGGGCATCCGTCGTTCGCCGCGGCATCCGTCGTTCGCCGCGTCATCCCCTCACCGCTGCTGCGGGAGAGGCCTGACGCGACACGCCGCCTGCGCTCGCCGAGCGGTCGATACCTGCGGTATCCGCGGGCGCCATTCCGACACATGATGACCGTTCGCGGGCCTCGACCGGCGAGTGGGAATCAGAGGACCGGCGACAGTGCCTGCTCGAGTTCGATCACCGCAGTGCCTCGAGCCGCGCGATGAGCGCGGCACGATCGACGCCGGCGTACGCGAGCGCCCGGGGCACGGTGCCGAGATCGGCGCGCAGCACCCCGACGAGCGCGTCGGCGACGGCGAGGCGTTCGCGCTCGGCGCGAGGCCGCCCGCGGCGGGCCCGGAAGTCGGCCCGCCGCAGCGCGTCGCGGACCGACGCACCCCAGCCCGGTCGGCTGTCGCGGGTGGCGAGCAGTCGCTCCTCCGCGACCGGTTCGACTCCTGCGGCGGCGAGGGCGTGCTCGCGTTCGACGCGCAGTGCCGTCTCGACGCCCGCGTGGTCGAGTCCGACCTGGGCGAGGGAGTCCGCCGCGAGGTCGCCGCTCGCGGCGATGGCGAGGAGGAGGTGCTCGGCCTCGACCTTGGCGGCGCCGCGCCTCGCGGCCTCGTCGATGGAGCGGACGACCACGGACTTCAGGGTCACGCCGAGATCTTCATGCAGCTCAGGCATTGCGCCTCCTCAGTTCGACGCCGGCGGCCTCGAGCCGTCGGAGGTGCTTCTTGTGCACCGCCTGGCGCGTGACGCCGAGGGCCTCGGCGACCTGCGTCCAGCTCCAGCCGGCCTTCATGGCGCGCTCGACGGCGGCGTCCTCGAGTCGGTCGGCGAGGTCGCGCAGCGCCACGACGGCGGCGAGGTCGTCGGCCTCGGCTCCGGTGGCATCTGGGATGTGCGGGGTCATGCAAGCAACCTATGTTGCTTACCTCGCATTGTCAACCTAAGTTGCTCAATCTGGCCGCGACGCATCGCGACGACGCGGCTACTCCCCCGGGGCGCCCCAGAACTCGGCGAGCGCGCGCGTGATCTCGTCGCGCACCTCGTCGTCGGAGGCCGTCGCGACGCCGTCGCCGGGCTGCACGCCGTAGTCGCCGAAGCTCGCGTGGTTCGCGCCCTCGATCTCGACGAAGGTCGCGTCGGCGGGCAGCAGGTGCGCGGACCCCTCGATCTTGTCGGGCGTGCTGAGCCCGTCGTCGCTGCCCGAGATGCTGAGCACGGCGAGGTCAGTGTCGCTCACGTCGTCGGCGCAGTACGAGCCGAAGAACACGATGCCCGCGACATCCTCGTCGGCCGCCATCATGCACGCGCGCACGCCGCCCAGGGAGTGCCCGCCGACGTACCACTCGGTCACGTCGGGCGCGTGGCTCGTGAACGTGTCGAGCGGACGCTGGTCGAAGAACGCGAGGTTCAGCGTCGGCTTGGTGATGACCACCGTGGTGCCCGTCTCGGCGACCGCGTCGACGAGCTTGGCCATGTAGGCGTAGGGGTCGACCTTGGCGCCCGGGATGAAGACGAGCCCGCGATCGGATGCCGCGTCGACCGGCGCCATGACGATCGAGTCGTCGTACGAGGTGATGCTCACGCGGTCGTCGGTCCATGCCTCGAGCGACGCCGGCCGCTCGCCCTGCATGACGGTCTTCGCCCAGATCAGGAATCCCACGACGACCAGGGCCAGCACGGCGATCACGGCGACGATCACGCGGACTGCTCGTCGCCCCGTCGAAGTGCGGTCGGGGCGGGGCGCTGCAGTCGTCGTCATCCCACCAGTCTCGCAGAACGGTGCGGAGTGTCCGTGCGCCAGCGGGTGCCCGCGTCGCGCCCGCTCAGCGGCGCTCGACGGTGTTGCCCTCGCCCGAGAGGCGCACCGGCTGCGGGTCGTTGCCCGCTTCGACCCCGTTGTCGTCGCCCGCGATCTCGACCGAGCCGACCGTGGCGGCCTCGATGTCGTTGTCGTTGCCGGCGATCGTGATCGACGCGATCGTGCGCGCCTCCACATTGTTGTCGTCGCCCCGGATCGTGACCGCTCCGAGGCCGGCGCCGGACTCGATGTCGTTGTCCCGGCCCTCGATGCTGAGCGACGTGCTCCCGGCCAGCCGCACGGTCAGGTCCTCGCCGCGCACGACGACCTCGGCGCAGTCGCCGTCGACGTCGTACCTGGTGCCCCGGCCGTCGAGCGTGACGCTCGAGGACTCGGCGCACGAGACCTGCGTGCTGCCGCCGTCCATGTGTCCGCCCGGTGCACCGCCCGGCATGACGCATCCGGTCAGCATGAAGACGCCCGACAGTCCGATCAGTGCCCCCGCATGTGCCCTCATGTCGCCCCCTCCACCCCAGCCTAGACAGCCGCGGACGAGGACGCGCCGAGCCGGCCGCCTCCGTCGGAACCCCCCGGGTAGGCTCGTGCCGTGCACAACGCCCCCGAGCCGCCCCGCGTGTCGGTGCTCGGCCCGATCTCGATCGAAGGCCCGAACGGCGTCCCGGTCGAACCTCCCGGATCGTTGGCCAAGGCGCTCATCGCCGTGCTCGCGGCACTCCCTCGCGAGGCCGGCGGAGGCGTCGCCGTCGACACGATCATCGACGAGCTCTGGGGCGAGGTGCGGCCGCGCAATGCCAAGGCCGCCCTGCAGACCCTCGTCAGCCGGTTGCGTGCCGTCGCGGCCGATGGACTCCTGCGCTCGGTCCCGGGCGGCTACGCGCTCGGCGTCGACACCGCCGGGCTCGACCTCACCCGGGCCGCGGCGCTCGCGGCGGATGCCTCGGCCGATGCCTCCGCGCTCGACGATGCCCTCGCCATGTGGCGTGGCGAACCCGGCACCGACCTCGGCGACGCCCCGGCGGCCGAGGCGCTGGCCGATCGGGCCTCCGCCGCGAGGTCGGCCCTGCTCCGGCGCCGGGCGAACCTCCGCGCCGACGCCGGCGACCACGCCGGCGCCGCGGCCGACCTCGACGTCCTGCTCGCGATGAACCCGCTCGACGAGCAGCTCGTCGCGGCCCGGCTGCGCGAGCTCGCGGCATCCGGGCGCCGTGCCGATGCACTGGCCGCGTTCGCGGCGTTCCGCGAGCGGCTCGCCGACCAGCTCGGCGTCTCGCCGTCGGCCGAGCTCGTGGCCGTGAACGCCGAGCTGCTGCGCGACGATCCCGCGCCGCCGACGGCGTCGAGCCCGCGTCGCCGCATCGGGGTGCGGGCCGCTCCGAACGCGCTCATCGGGCGCGACGACGACGTCGCCGCGGTCGAACTCGCGATGACCCGGCACCGGCTGGTGACCATCCTCGGACCGGGCGGGCTCGGCAAGACCCGCCTCGCGCAGGAGATCGCACTGCGGTCGGAGGCGCCGACGGTCGTGGTCGTCGAGCTGGCGAGCGTGCGCACCGACGACGACGTGGCCCTCGCGCTCGGCTCGACGCTCGGCATCCGCGAGGCCAGCACGAGCCAGCGCCTCGCCGAGACGGCCGTCGTGCGCCGGGACGCCCGCTCGCGCATCATCGAGCAGCTCTCCGAGCGGCCCACGCTGCTCGTGCTCGACAACTGCGAGCAGATCATCGAGGGCGTCGCGAGGTGGACGGCCGACCTGCTGGCTGCCGCCCCGACCCTGCGGGTGCTCTCGACCAGCCGCAGCCCGCTCGCCATCGGAGCCGAGCAGGTGTACCCGCTCGCGACCCTCGCGGCCGGCGGACCGGATGCCGAGCCCGGCCCGGCGGTGCGTCTCTTCCTCGAGCGTGCGAGGTCGGCGCGCCCTGCGGCATCCCTCCCCCTCGACGTCGTGAAGCGCCTCTGCGATCGCCTCGACGGACTGCCGCTCGCGATCGAGCTCGCCGCGGCCCGGGTGCGGTCGATGAGCGTCGAGCAGATCGAGTCGCGGCTCGCCGACCGGTTCACGCTGCTCGCGAGCGGCGACCGATCGGCGCCGGAACGCCAGCGCACGCTCGCCGCGGTCATCGAGTGGAGCTGGGCCCTGCTGACGCCGGCCGAGCAGGCCGCGCTGCCGAGGCTCGCCTGGTTCGTCGACGGGTTCGGCGCGGATGCCGCGGAGGCCGTGCTCGGCACCGCGGACGCCGTGTGGGTGCTCGACGGGCTCATCACCCAGTCGCTGCTCGCCGTCGCCGACGACGCACTCGGGCAACCGAGGTTCCGCATGCTCGAGACCGTGCGCGAGTTCGGCCAGGTGCGGCTCGACGCCGACGAGCGGGCGGAGGTCACCGCCGCGATGGCCGATTGGGCCTCGGAGTTCTCGCGCCGTTCGCTCGGTCATGTGCGCGGACCGGCGCAGTTGCGGACCTTCGCCTCGATCGCGATCGAGCAGGACAACCTCGTCGCGGTGCTGCGCACGGCGATCGAGCACCGCGACGCACCGACGGTCACTGCGGTCTTCGCCGCGCTCGGCTACTTCTGGACCGTGAGGAGCGCGCACGCCGAGATCCTCGGCCTCAGCGACGCCGTGCTCGAGGCGACGCGGGGCACGCGGCCGGATGCCGCGCACGGCGAAGCGGCGATGCTCGGCCTCATCCTCATCGCCGGGACGAACTTCGCCGCGGACACGCCCATCGGCCTGCGCGCCCTCGCCCGCCTGCGCGCCGTCGCGAAGCTCGGACTCGCGCGAGCACCGTGGATCGACGCGATCACGCAGTTCCTCCTCGCGATGCCCGACCTCGAACTGGCCGGCACCCTCATCGCGTCGATGACCGAGTCCGACGACCCCGAGACCGCCCTGATCGCCAACATCCTGCAGTCGCAGTTCACCGAGAACGAGGGCGAGCCGGGTCTCGCCGCCGAGTACGCCCTGCGCACGCACCGCCTCGCCGAGCAGGTCGGCGATGCCTGGGCCTCCGCGATGTCCGCGCTCATGCTCGCCGAACTCGCCGGGCAACGCGGCGACTCCGACGAAGCCCTCGAATGGGCGACCGAGGCGCGCGCCGGCATGGTGCGCCTCGAGGCGACTCAAGACCTGCTCCAGATCGACTGGATGGTCACGAGCCACCTGATCTCCGCCGGCCGCCTCGACGAGGCCGAGGAGCGGCTGGCGATCCAGGCCGCCGACGATCGCATCACGGGCGACGGGATCCCCCAGACGATGACCGCTCAGCTCGGGCTCGTGGAGGTCGCCCGGCTCCGGGGCGAGACCGCCCTCGCGCTCCAGCGGGCGCCGAAGGTGCTCGCGCAGTTCACGCAGGCGCGCCAGCGATCGTCGCCGTGGTATCAGATCGCGCTCGCCGCGCTCGTCGCGGGCGGCGTGCAGTCGGGCTGGCCCGAGGCCGTCATCGCCGAATGGGCCGAGCTCATGCGCCGGCGCACGGTCGCGGCGCTGCGCGTCCGGGGCGACGTCTTCACGGATCGGCCGGTGCTCGGCACGGTCGCCGCCGGATGGAGCGCGTGGGCGGTGCGGCATCCGTCGCTGTCGGAGCGGGCCGTCGAGACGTTCGCGCTCGCCGAGGTGCTGCACTCCCGGCAGGACATGCCCGCCCTGCGCCTCGAGAACGTCGCCGAGGTCATCACCGACCACGCCGGCGCCGAGCGCCTCGCCGCCGCGCGCGCCGCGGCATCCGCGCTCTCGAATTCCGAACGCACGGAACGGGCTCGCGCGTTGATCGCGGAGCCCGTTCCGGGGGTGTGAGCAGGCGTCACGCCTTGCGCATGTACGCCCTCACGGTGAGCGGGGCGAAGACCGCGACGATGACGGCGGCGCCGACGAGCGACCAGCCGAAGTCCGCGCCGATGCCCACGCCGTTCACCAGGTCGCGCACGGCGGTCACGAGGTGCGAGACCGGGTTGATGTTCGCGAACCACGCGAGCGGCGCCGGCATCGTGTCGGGCTGCACGAACGCGTTCGAGAGGAACGTCAACGGGAAGAGCACGATCATCGAGATGCCCTGCACGCTCGAGGCGCTGCGGGCGATGACGCCGAAGAACGCGAAGATCCACGAGAGGCTCCAGGCGCAGACGACCACGAGCAGGCCCGCTGCGACGACCCCACCGATGCCGGCTTCGGGCCGGAGTCCCATGATGTAGCCCATCACGAAGGTCAGGGTCGTGGCGATGAGGTAGCGCACGGTGTCGGCGAGCAGCGCACCCGAGAGCGGGGCGATGCGCGCGATCGGCAGCGAGCGGAACCGGTCGAACACGCCCTTGGCCATGTCCTCCCGCAGCTGCACGCCGGTGACGATCGACGTGGAGATGACGGTCTGCACGAGGATGCCGGGGATGATGATCGGCAGGTAGTTCTGCACGTCTCCGGCGATGGCACCGCCGAAGATGTAGGTGAACATCAGCGTGAAGATGATCGGCTGCAGCGTCACGTCGATGAGCTGCTCTGGCGTGCGCTTGATCTTCAGCAGGCCCCGGTGGGCCATGGTGAACGTGTGCGAGATCGTCTCGCGCAGGCTCACGCTGTTCGACAGCTCGCGCTCGGCGCCCGGCGTGATGGTGGTCGTGCCGATGGCGCTCGGCGCGCCGGTGGCCTGGTCTGGTGCGATGGTGGTCATGCGCGGCTCCCTTCGAGCTCGGCGTCGCTCTCGAAGCTCGCCTCGGTGGTCTCCTCTTCGACGCCGTGGCCGGTGAGGGTGAGGAACACCTCGTCGAGCGTGGGCTTCTGCACGCTCATCTCGGCCAGGTGGATGCCCTCGTCGCGGAGCGTGATGAGCAGGTCGGCGACGAGGTCGGGGTCGTGCATGGGGGCCGTGATGCGGCCGGCCTCGGGCGACAGCGTGGGCGCGACGCCCAGCACCCGCTCGATGGCCACGCGCGCGTCCTCGCGGTCGTGCTCGTTGACGAGGCGCAGCTCGAGGCTCGACTCGCCGACGGAGGCCTTGAGCTCGTCGCCCGTGCCCTCGGCGACGACCCGGCCCCGGTCGATGACCGCGATGCGGTCGGCGAGCTGGTCGGCCTCGTCGAGGTACTGCGTCGTGAGCAGCACGGTGGAGCCTGTCGCGACGAGGCGACGGATGGTCTCCCACATCTGCGCCCGGGTGCGCGGGTCGAGGCCGGTGGTCGGCTCGTCGAGGAAGATGAGCGGGGGCTGGGCGATGAGGCTCGCGGCGAGGTCGAGGCGCCGGCGCATGCCGCCGGAGAAGTTCTTCAGCGGGCGCTTGGCCGCCTCGGTGAGTCCGAACTCCTCGAGGAGCTCGGCGGTCTTGCGCTTGGCGGCCGAGTGGCCGAGCCCGAGCAGCCGGGAGAAGAGGATCAGGTTCTCGTTGGCCGAGAGCGTCTCGTCGACCGACGCGTACTGGCCGGTGACGCCGATGAGTTGGCGCACGGCCTGGCTCTCGCGCTGCACGTCGTGTCCGAAGATGCGGGCGCTGCCGGCATCCGGGCGGAGAAGGGTCGCGAGCATGGAGATCGTCGTCGTCTTGCCGGCGCCGTTCGGGCCGAGCACGCCGTAGACGGTGCCCGTCGCGACGCGGAGGTCGACGCCGTCGACGGCACGGTTGGTTCCGAAGGTCTTCACGAGGCCCTCGGCCTCGACGGCCCAGCCGCGACCGGCGGTGGTGTCGTGTGAAGTGAATGTGGTCATGACGACCATGGTGCGCCGCGTCGCTCACACGGCACTTGCACGGCGCTCACAGCCGCGACAGCGCCGCGACAGCGGTCGTCGGCGGGGCGGTCGGCGGGCGCGATCGACGCCTCGCCGGGTCGGTTCAGGCCGCGGATGCCTCGGCGGCGCGCCCGTACGCCATCAGGAGGAACGCCGACCCGTCGGCGCGGGTGATCGTGTGCTCGCGCTCGGGCAGCCGCGCGAACCCGAGGCGCTCGTACAGGCGATGCGCCGCGAGCATGTCGGGACCGGTGTTCAGCACGACGCGGGCGATGCCGCGCTCGCGGGCGAGGTCGAGCACGTGCTCGACGAGGCGTTCGCCCACGCCCCGGCGTCGGGCCGTCGAGGCGACCGCGAGGAGGCGGAAGTCGAGCTCGCCGTCGTGCGCGACCGGCGACATCGTGCGGCCCTCGCGCGGGGTGGAGACGGTGCCGAGCAGCGCGTCGGTGCCGGTGTCGACGGCGACCCACACCTCGTGGTCGCGAGCCCGCTCGGCGACGGCGCCGATGTCGGCGCGGTAGCCGTCGCTGAGGTCGTACGAGGCCGCGTACGCGCCGACGGCGAGCGCCGAGACGGCCTCGACCTCATCGGGTCGGATGAGGCGCACGTGCACGTCGTCGCGCTGCGGAGCCGGGGCGTCGAGGGTTCGGTTCTGGGACGGCGCGGTGACGGTGTTCGGATCGTTCATGGGTCCTTCCAGCCTAGATCCGCCCAGCTGCGCGAAGACCGTGTGCGGCAGCCTCCTGCGACGCAAGATTCTCCACGAAGTCGCCGCCCTCGTGCAGGCCCTTCGACGTACGCTGGGATCGTGACAGCGTTCGTCTCAGCCCTCGATCTCTTCTCGATCGGCATCGGGCCCTCGAGTTCGCACACGGTCGGCCCGATGCGGGCCGCGCGGGCGTTCGTCGAGCGTCTGGCCGACGACGGGCGGCTCGAGCAGGTCGACCGGGTCACGTGCACGCTCTACGGCTCGCTCGGCGCGACCGGGCTGGGGCACGGCACGCCCGACGCCGTCGTCGCGGGCCTCCGCGGACTCCGTCCCGACACGTGCGACCCCGACGAGGTCCGCGGCGCCTGGACGTCGCTCGGCGACGGCGCCGACGTGTCGCTCGCGGGGCGGCATCCGATCGCCATGACCGTCGACGACATCGCCTTCGCGCCGCGCACGCGCCTGCCGGGGCACCCGAACGCCCTGACGCTCCAGGCCTGGCGGGGCGAAGACGCCCTCCCGCTCGCCGAGGAGACGTACTACTCGGTCGGCGGCGGGTTCATCCGCCGCGACGGCGACGCCCCGCAGGAGTCCGAGGTCGTGCGCTATCCGCTCCCCTACTCCAACGCGGCGGAGCTGCTCGAGCTCTGCGAGCGCCACGACGTCTCGTTCTGCGACATCGTGCGCTTCAACGAGGTGGCCCTGCACGGCGACCGCGGCATCGACGAGGGCCTCGACGCCATCTGGGCGGCGATGACCGCCTGCGTCGAGCACGGCCTCGCGACCGACGGCACGCTCCCGGGCGGGTTGAAGGTCAAGCGCCGGGCGCCCGACGTGCGCCGCCGCCTCGAGCAGTACGAGCGCGACGAGACCGGGCACCCCGGCGCCCGCGACACGACCACCGAGTGGCTGCACGCGTTCGCCCTCGCCGTCAACGAGGAGAACGCGTCGGGCGGCCGCGTGGTCACCGCGCCCACCAACGGCGCCGCGGGCATCATCCCGGCGGTCGGCCACTACTACCTGCGCTTCGTGCCCGGTGCGGATGCCGCCGGCATCCGCCGCTACCTGCTCACGGCCGCCGCGATCGCCTCGCTCGTCAAGCGCAACGCGTCGATCTCGGGCGCCGAGGGCGGATGCCAGGCCGAGGTCGGCTCGGCCTGCGCGATGGCCGCCGGGGCGCTCTGCGCGGTGCTCGGCGGCACCCCGCAGCAAGTCGAGAACGCGGCCGAGATCGCGGTCGAGCACCACCTCGGCCTCACCTGCGACCCGGTCGGCGGCCTCGTGCAGGTGCCGTGCATCGAGCGCAACGCGATCGCGTCGTCGACGGCCGTCTCGGCCGCACGCCTCGCACTCCACGGCGACGGCACCCACCTCGTCTCGCTCGACGCCGCGATCGAGACGATGCGCCAGACCGGCATCGACATGAAGGACAAGTACAAGGAGACGAGCCTCGGCGGCCTCGCCGTCAACGTCGTCGAGTGCTGAGCCCGTCAGTACGTGCTCGCGCAGTTCCGATTCGCGCCGGCGGATCCGCTCAGCAGGCGCAGGTGATGCCGTGGTCGATCGCGGTGACGGATGCCGCGGGGCCGACGCCCGCCGCGGGGCCGACGAGCCCGTCGGGCGCGACGTTCGTGAGCCCGTCGGGCACGCGCTGCGCGAGCCCCTCGGCCGTGTCGAAGGCGAACCCCTCGCGCACCCAGTACTCGAACCCGCCGATCATCTCCTTCACGGGGTACCCGAGGGTCGCGAACTCGAGGGCGGCGCGCGTCGCGCCGTTGCATCCGGGTCCCCAGCAGTAGACGACGACGGGAGTGCCCACGGCCACGATCGACGCCGCGCGCGCGCCGATGTCGCGGCGCGGCAGGTGCACGGCGCCCGGCACGTGGCCCTGGGTCCAGGCGGCGTCGTTGCGGGTGTCGATGAGCACGAACGGCTCGCCGTCCGCGAGCGCGGCCTGCACGTCGGAGACGTCGGCCTCGAAGCCGAGGCGCCCGCGGAAGTGCGCGATCGCGTCGGCCGGGTCGGCCACGTGGTCGAAGAGGGTCGTGGTGATCGTGTGCGGCGTCATGCTTCCGACCCTGCCACCGGCGCGGTTCGGAGGTCTCGTGAAATCCGGACGACGACCCGCGACATCCGGCCACGGTTCACGCGTCGCCGGCCGCGCGTGCGGCGCCCGTCGCCGAGGCCGCACGCGCGACGCGATCAGGCGGGTGCGAAGAAGGCCGTCACCGCCGACGCGAGGGCGGCGAGGTCGTCGACGTGCGAGAGCTCGCGGGCCGAGTGCATCGACAGCAGCGGCGTGCCCACGTCGACCGTGCGGATGCCGAGCCGGGTCGCGCTCAGCGGGCCGATGGTCGACCCGCACGGGATGGCGTTGTTCGACACGAACGGCTGGAAGCCCACGCCCGCCTGCTCGCAGGTGCGCGCCCAGAGCGCGGACCCCAGTGCGTCGGAGGCGTACTTCTGGTTGGCGTTCAGCTTCAGGAGCGGACCGCCGCCGAGCTGGGGCCGGTTCACGGGGTCGTGCCGCTCGGGGTAGTTCGGGTGCACGGCGTGCCCGGCGTCGGAGGAGAGCAGCCACGACGCCGCGAACGAGCGCCTGCGGTCGACCTCGTCGGCGCCGAGGCCGACGGCGATGCGCGCGAGCACGTCGACGAGGAACGGTCCGCTCGCGCCCGAGCGCGACTCGGAGCCGAGCTCCTCGTGGTCGAACGCGGCGAGCACGCTCACGTGGTCGGATGCCGCGTCGTCGGCGGCCGCGAGCAGCGCCACGAGTCCGGCGTGCACCGAGGTCAGGTTGTCCTGGCGCCCGGCGGCGAAGAAGACGTCGTCGAGCCCGAACCGTGCCGGGGCGGCGGTGTCGGCGACGAGCACGTCGTGCCCCGCGACCTGGTCTGCGGGCACGCCCGCGAGGTCGGCGAGGTGGGCGAGCACGTCGCGCGCGGCACCCGATCCCCAGATGGGCTGCAGGTGGCGCTGCCGATCGAGCGTGAGGCCCTTGTTGACCTCGCGGTCGAGGTGGATCGCGAGCTGCGGGATGCGCAGCAACGGGCCGGTGCGCACGAGGTGCACGGTGCCGTCGGCGGTGACGAGGCGGCCGGCGAGCTCGAGCTCCCGGTCGAGCCACGAGTTCAGCAGCGGCCCGCCGTAGACCTCGACGCCGGCCTGCAGCACGCCCTCGGAGCTCGTGGACGCGCCCGGCTTCAGCTTGAACGAGGGCGAGTCGGTGTGCGCGCCGAGGATGCGGAACGGGCTCGTCGTCGTCGCGGCCTCGGGCTGCACCCAGGCGATGACGGCGCCGTCGCGCACGACCACGTGTCGGCCGGGTCCTGAAGGCCACGCCTCGGCCTCGTCGAGTCGCTCGAAGCCGGCTGCGACGAGCCGATCGGCCACGGCCGAGGCCGCGTGGTAGGACGACGGGGATTCGCGGATGAACGAGGCGAGGTCTTCGACGTGGGCGTCACGATCAACGGGTGGCATGGGTCAATCCAACACCGTCGGATGCCGCGGACGCGAACCGGCGACGGCCCGGCACGACCTCACACGTCACGACACGCCGCGCCAGTGACGCCGACCGGTCACGATCTGCGGTCTCTCCCCGCCCGGAAGCCGCAGAACGTGACCTGTGGCGGCAGAACGGCGGCGTGTCGTCGGCTCAGGCGAAGCGCACGGACTGCTGCAGGCGCGTGCGCACCTCCATGACCTCGGAGCCGCCGAGGTGCGCCGATCCGGGGATGCCCTCGAACACGGCGCTCGCGAGGCGCGAGGCCCGGACGAGCGCGATCACGGCGCCGCGGTGCGAGCCGCCGATCTGCAGCGGCTCGTCGGCGAACTCGTCGGGCACGACGATCAGCAGCGCAGTCGGCTTGACCCTCGCCGCGCGTCCGATGGACTTCGCCCGCGCCGCGAGCGCCCGCACGGGCCGTTCGCCGGCGAGCGCCTCGCCGATGAGCTCGCCGCGCCGGAAGCGCACGGGTCCGCCCCAGTCCTCGGACTGGATCGCGAAGAGGCCCGTGGGGCCGAGCACGAGGTGGTCGAGCTTCGGGGGCAGGCCCGGGCCCGCGGCATCCGTCGCGAGGTCGTGCCAGACCGTGAAGGCGATGCCGAGCGTGGCGAGCGAGCGGGCGGTCGCCTCCTCGGCGAGGGCGTCGGCGAGCAGGTGCCGGATCTCCCGGGGAGCGCGTCGCACGAGCGTCGGGTCGTACGGGTCGGGGATCTCGTCGCCGAGGCCCACCCACTCGCGGATGCCGTCGAGGTAGCGCTGGCGGGTGAGGCCGCCGGGGTGTCCGTACGAACGTGCGAGGGGCCGGGAGTCGCGACGCGGCCGCGGCGGGGCCGGCGCCCAGGTCTCGTGCGTGGGCTCGGGGGTCGCACTGCGCCCGCGCCGGTCGAAGTCGGACCTGGCGTCGGGTGTGCCCACCTGGTTCCAGGCGCGCTGCACGGCGTCGAACTGGGCGGTCGAGCCGCCCGTGTCGGGATGGGCGTGGCGCAGTGCGCGGCGGTACGCACGGCGGAGCTCGTCGTCGTTCGCGTCGGCGCGGACGCCGAGCACCTCGTACGGGGAGGCGGAGAGCGGACTGTCGGGCATGGGCTCGCTTTCGGTGTGCGCAGACGACATTACCGCCGCCCTCCTCCGAGGCGGCGCAGAGTCGGGCACGCGACACGGCATCGCGCCCACGACCGGTTCCGCTTGTCGAGCATTCCTCGCCGATAGACTCCGGCCGAGCGGCGGCGCCGCAGGGGGAAGGTGATCGATGTCGATCGAGGTCAACTACTGGGCCGTCGTGCTCGCTACGATCTCCACGATGGTCGTGGGATCGATCTGGTACACGCCGAACGTCTTCGGCAACTACTGGATGCGCGTCGCGAAGGTCGACATGGAGGACCGCAGCGCGGTCGGGCCGATCCTCACGACCCTCATCGTGAGCTTCATCTCGGCGTGGGTGCTCGCGCTCGCCGTGCAGGTCACCTGGCTCGCCTTCGGCGGCAACTACCTGGTCGTGGCCCTGACCGTCGCGGCCGTCGCGTGGGCCGGCTTCACGGCCGCGCGCTTCATCACCCATGATGCGTTCGAGGGCCGGCCGTCGGGGCTCACGATCCTGAACATCGCGCACGAACTCGTGACGTTCGTGGTGATGGCGCTCATCATCGGCCTCTGGCCGCCGGCCGGCACCGTCTGACGGCTACCCGGCCGCCGGGTCCGCGAAGCGCAGGATGCCGTCGTCGACGAGCGTGCGCGCGGCGGGCAGCAGTTCCGCGGCGAGCGCCGCGGCGTCGACCTCGAGCAGGTGCGCGATGGCCGCGATGATCTGGCCGACCTCGAGCTCGCCGTCGCAGGCGCCGACGAGCGCCGCGAGTCCGGTGTCCAGCGTGATCGCGCGCCCGAACCCGCCGCCCTGCCGCAGCACCATGGCGGTGGGATTCTCGTCGCCGGGCCAATGGTGGCGTTCCTCGGTGACGTCGGGGGCGACCGCGAGCCGGGAGCCCGCGAGCTCGGCGTCGTCGAGCCCCGCCTGCCGGTCGTGCGCCTCGAGGCACTCGGAGAGGTGCGTGCCGAGGGTCGCCCCGGCGGAGCCGAGCGGCCCGTGCAGGCGTTCGAGCCGGGCCAGGCGAGCGGATGCCGCGTGCGTCGCGCCCGCGGCATCCGCCCCCTGCTCGGGCCGGCGCAGCAGCACGTAGCCGAACCCGACCTCGCGGACCCCGCGCTCGGCGAAGTCGTCGAGCCATGCGTCGTAGAGACGGTCGAACTCCTCGCCCGGCCGCGTGCCGCCGTCGCGGATCCACGTCTCGGCGTACTCGGTGACGTGCTGCACCTCGCGCTCGACGATCCAGTGCTCGAGCCCGCTTCGGGCGGTCCAGTCGGCGACGCGGTCGAACGCGTCGTCGCGGCCGCGGTACTCCCAGTTGCCGAGCAGCTGGGCGATGCCGCCGGGCTCGAGATGGGCGCCGGCGCCGGTGACGACCGCCTCGACGATGCCGTCGCCGACCATGCCGCCGTCGCGGTAGTCGTACTCGGGCACGCCCTCGCGTCGTGGGGTGATGACGAACGGCGGGTTGGAGACGACCCGGTCGAAGCGCTCGCCGGCGACGGGTTCGAAGAGGCTCCCGAGACGGAACTCGACGCCCTCGATGCCGTTCAGCTCGACGTTCATCGCCGCGATCTCGAGCGCCCGGGCCGAGATGTCGGTGGCCACGACGCGGTCGGCGAAGCGCGCGGCGTGCATGGCCTGGATGCCGCACCCGGTGCCGAGGTCGAGCACGCTCGTCGCGGCATCGGGGATCATGAGGCCCGACAGGGTCATCGACGCTCCCCCGACGCCGAGCACGTGCTGCTCGCCGAGCGCGTGCCCGAGCGCGAGCTCGCCGAGGTCGGACAGGATCCACCACTCGCCCGCCCCGAAGGCGTCGACGAAGGCGTAGGGCCGCAGGTCGAGCACGGCCCGGATGCCGCCGGTCGGGGCGTCGCCGTCGACGGGCTCGGCCGGGACTGGCTCGACGAGGCCGAGCTCGATCGCGCCGTCGACGCCGAGCGTCGTGAGCGCGCGCGCGAGCTCGTCGCGTCCGACCGGCAGGCCCAGCACGAAGAGCTCGGCGAGCGTCGCCAGCTCGGCGGATGCCCCGTGCCCGGCGCGCCTGGCGTCGAGCACCCGCCTCGCGGGAACGCGCTGGCCGCGGTGCAGGGCCGCGGCGGCCTCGGCGCCCCAGAGGGAGTCGAGCGAGGCGACCGCGAACCGTGCGGATCGGAGGTCGGCGGCGAGCGAGGCGAGCAGCTCGCGGCGGCGCTCGGGCCCGGCGGTGCCGATGCGGTCCTGGCCGGGGTCTGCGTGCACGTTCATCCGTCCATTCAAGCGCACGCCCCGCGTCGACCGAATGCGGGCGTCCGATGCGCGTTCCAGCCGGCATGGTCCGTGATCGTGGGGGCCGTGTCACCCGGCGTCTCCGACGATCGTCACCGGCGCGTCATCCGGCGTCCATCTCGGGTCACCCGGCGTAACCCGCACGACACACGAGGGTCGTAGCGTGGATAGCATCGACACAGCGAGGGGAGGTCGCCATGACACATGCGACGACGCTGGAGAACCTGCGGCAGGACGCGCGCGACGAACTCTCGGCGCTCATCGAACTGCGGTGCCGCCTCGGCGAGGACCCGTGGGTCTTCCTTCCCGACCTGCCGTCGGTCGACGAGCAGGTCGTGGCCACCCTCCGCGAGGAGCGCATGCACTCCGACCGCTGGAGCCCCGCCCGGGCGCGGGCATACCACCCGGCCGCACGCGAGGGCGACGTGGAGAAGTTCGAGTTCGACCTGCTGCGCGAGATCGCGCTCGAGCTGCCCGAGCTCAGTGCTGCGGTGTGGAAGGTGCTGGACCGGATCCCGTCAGCCTGGTAGCCCGGCGCTGCACGCGCATCCAGGCGAAGAAGCCGAACAGCGTGAACGCGCCGTAGAAGACGTACATGAACGCCGACGCGTAGTAGCCCGCGCTGAACAGCAGTGGCACGCCCACGAGGTCGACCGCCACCCAGATGAGCCAGAACTCGGTCCATCCCCGGGCCATGCCGTAGGTCGCGAGCAGCGACCCCATGAAGATCCAGGCGTCGGCCCACACGGGCTCGAACGAGCCCAGCGCGCGGAAGATCGGCGTGAGCAGCAGCGTGCCGCCGACCATGCCGACGCCGAGCAGCACGCGCACCTTCCAGCCCGCCCAGCGGGGTTCGACCGCGGGCGTGTCCGCGCCGCCGGCGCGCTGGTGCTGCGACCAGCGGATCCAGCCGTAGACCGAGACGATGATGAACATGACCTGGCGCGCGGCCTGGCCGAGCAGGTTCACGGGGTTCGGGGTGTCGAACACCGCGCCGAGGAACACCGTGAAGAGCAGCGCATTGCCGACGATGCCGACCGGCCACGCCCAGATCTTGCGACGCAGCCCGCCGAGCGCGCTCGCGAGGCCGAACAGGTTGCCGATGATCTCGCGCCAGAGGACCACCTGGTCGCCGATCACGAGCTGCGCGTCGAAGAGCCACTCGATCGGGTTCATGCCCGCCCGCTCCCGGATGCCGCGCCGATTCCGGATGCCGCGGAGCCCGCCGCCGGGCGCCGCAGCCGGCGCACCAGCTGCGCGATCGCCCGCCAGCCGACGAGGAACAGCCCGAGCGTCACGGTCGCGACGATGATGAACGCCACCGCGGTGCCCTGGCCGGACACCACGCGCAGGAGCATGCCGACGATCACCGACGACGCCCAGACGACGGCGCCCGTGGGCCACACCGCGAACGGGGCGCGCCAGGCGCGGATCGCGAGCCACCCGAGTGCGGCTCCGACGAGGAACGGCCAGGTCGTGCCCCAGAGGCCCACGGGGTCGAGCGCCTCGGCGTGGCTGCTGCGGCCGATGAGGGCGAAGACGACGACGAGCACGGCGTCGACGGCCGCGGCGAGCACGACCGTGCCCGCGGGGTTCGATCGGCGTGCGGTGGGGGCTGTGGTCACGCCCTCATCGTACGGTCATCGAGCGGACCCGGTCCGAGCGCGGAGAGTTCGGATGCCCCGTGCACGGGCAGCGCGCAGACGAACGACTCGCACCGAAAGGCCGTCGCCTCCCCGGCGATGGCCGTGCGCCCCTCGAAGAGCTCGAAGCCGGCCTCGGCGAAGGCCCGCGCCTGGGACTCCGTGACGATCGCCGTGACGGATGCCGCGTGCCGACGCGACGCGTCGACGAGCTCCACCGCCCGGTCGAACGCCGGCCGGAACCCCTCGCCGAGCACGGCATCGAACACGGCGGCGGGCTCGACCGGTTCGGCGGGCGCCTGGTCCGCGACATCCGGCACCACCGTGACGAGCTGCACGATCGGCGCGGCGAGCCTGGCCATGAGCGCGAGCGACCCGCCGAACGCGATCGGGCGCTGCACGGCGACGCCCGCGACCGAGCGCATCGCCTCGCGCGCCGCGTCGAGGTATCGGGTGCCGGCCCCGAGGGCGGCCAGGCGCCACGCGGCGTCGGCGCACGACGTGAGTCCCGACGGCGTCGCCCCCTCGGCCGGGTCGTCGGGCAGCGCGAGCCCCCGGGCCGCGAGCACCGGGTCGGGTCCGCCGGGTGGCACCAATCGGCCGTCGGGCGAGATCGCGCGGTCGAGGAGGGCGCGTGCGGTCACGGCGTACGACGCCTCGCCGGTGGCGAGCGCGAGGTCGAGGAGGCCGCCGGCCAGCATGCCCACGTCTTCGAGGGTGGCCACCGCGTCGGACACCTCCGCGCCGAGCGAGGCGCGCACGAGCGTGCCGTCGGGTCGGAGGTGCCGGCCGAGCACGTGCTCGGCCGCGCGGGTCGCGGCGGCGAGCGCCTCGTCGGCCTCTGCGCCGCCCGCGACCGCGGCGTAGCGCGCGAGCGCGCCGATCGCGAGCCCGTTCCAGCCCGCGAGCACCTTGTCGTCGAGGGCGGGCGACGGATGCCGCATCCGCTCGTCGGCGGGCAGCGCGTAGTAGCCGCCCTCGGACCGCACGCCGTCGAGGTCGCTCTCGGAGTCCTGCGCGCTCGCGAAGCCGCCGGACGGCAGCTGCATGACGGTGCGGAGGAACGTGCTCACGCCCGCCGCGAGCCCCTCGACCTCATCGACGGCATCGAGGTCGTCGGGGACGTCGGCTTGCACGATGAGCTCGGAGAGCACCCGCAGCAGCAGCGCGTTGTCGGTGAGCATGCGCTCGTAGTGCGGCTCGCTCCAGTCGGCGCGCGTCGCGTAGCGGAAGAAGCCGCCCTCGATCGGGTCGCGGAGCGGCGATCGCCCCATCGCGAGCATCGTGCGCTCGGCGAGCGCGCGCCCGTCGCCGCCGGATGCCGCGAGGAAGTCGAGCACCGGGGCCACCGGGAACTTCGGCGCCCCGCCGAATCCGCCGTGCACGCCGTCCTCCTCGTCGGCGAGCAGCCGCACGGCCCCGGCGAGCGCGGCGGCGTCGGGCAGTGCCCCCTCGGTCGAGGCGACGGATGCCGTGCCCAGCGCCTCGGCGACCGCGCCGGCCGTTTCGTCGAGCTCGCCGCGCCGTTCGTGCCAGGCCTCGGTCACCGCCACGAGCACGTCGACGAACGCCGGCACGCCCTGCACCCCTCTGGGTGGGAAGTACGTGCCGGCGTAGAACGCCCGCCCCTCCGGCGTCGCGAACACCGTGAGCGGCCAGCCGAGCTGCTTCGTGAACGCGGATGCCGCGGCGAGGTAGCTCGCGTCGACATCGGGGTGCTCCTCGCGGTCGACCTTGATCGCCACGAAGTGCTCGTTCAGGTACGCCGCGACGGCCGGGTCGCTGAAGCTCTCGCGGGCCATGACGTGGCACCAGTGGCACGTCGCGTACCCGATCGAGACGAGCACGGGCACGTCGCGTTCGCGCGCCGCGGCGAACGCCGCCTCGCCCCACGGGAACCAGTCGACGGGGTTGTCCGCGTGCGAGCGCAGGTACGGACTGAGCGCGCCCGCGAGGCGGTTCATGCTCAGTTGAACTCGTCGGGGTGCGCGCTCACGCGACCCTCGCGTTCGAGCCCGGTGATCGCGTCGACCTCGGCCTCGCTCAACTCGAAGCCGAACACGTCGAAGTTCTCGGCCATGCGCTCGCGACGGTTGGACTTGGGGAACAGGATGTGGCCGCGCTGCAGGTGCCAGCGGATGACGACCTGCGCCGGGGTCGCGCCGTGCGCCGCGGCGGCCCCGGTCACCTCCGGCAGGTCGAAGAGCGGGTACTTGCCCTGCCCCAGCGGCCCCCACGCCTCGATGCGGATGCCGTGCTCCTCGGCGAACGCCGCCGTCTCGGGCTGCTGGTGGTACGGGTGCAGCTCGATCTGGTCGACCGCGGGCACGACCTCGGTCTCGGCGATGAGCCGCTCGAGGTGGTGGGCGAGGAAGTTCGAGACGCCGATCGAGCGCAGGCCGTCGGTCTCGCGCAGCTGCTCGAACGCTTTCCAGGTCTCGACGTACCGGTCACGCGCCGGCGTCGGCCAGTGGATCAGGTAGAGGTCGAGGTAGTCGAGCCCGAGGCGCTCGCGGCTCAGCTCGAACGCGGTGCGCACGGACTCGGTGCCCTGGTCGTCGTTCCAGAGCTTGGTCGTGATGAAGAGCTCCTCACGGGGAATGCCGGATGCCGCGATCGCGCGCCCGACGCCCTCTTCGTTGCCGTAGATGCGGGCGGTGTCGAGGTGGCGGTAGCCGACCTCGAGCGCGTCGCTGACGATGCGCTCGGTCTCACCCGGATCGACCTTGAACACGCCGAACCCGAGCTGCGGGATCGAGGTGCCGTCGTTGAGCTGGACGCGGGGAACGAGCTGATCGGTCATGTTCCCATCCCACCACGCGGGCCGCGGCATCCGACAGGGGGTTCGCCCAGCGCGAAGGCGCGACGATCGCGACCACCGCGGCCCAGGCCCGCCGTACGATGGAGGGCTGATGACCTCGACTTCGCCGATCCCCGTGATCACGTATCCCCCCGAACTGCCCGTCTCCGGGCAGCGCGAGGAGATCGCGCGCGCCCTGCGCGAGAGCCAGGTCGTCATCGTCGCGGGCGCGACCGGCTCGGGCAAGACCACGCAGCTGCCGAAGATCTGCCTCGAGCTCGGGCGCGAGTCCATCGCGCACACCCAGCCGCGACGCATCGCCGCCCGCACCATCGCCGAGCGCATCAGCGACGAGCTCGGCGTCGAGCTCGGCGGCCTCGTCGGCTACCAGGTGCGCTTCACCGACCAGGTGAGCGACGCCACGCGCATCAAGGTGATGACCGACGGCATCCTGCTGAACGAGATCCACCGCGACCGGGACCTCCGCAAGTACGACACGATCATCATCGACGAGGCGCACGAGCGCAGCCTCAACATCGACTTCCTGCTCGGGTACCTCAAGCGCCTGCTGCCCCGCCGGCCCGACCTCAAGGTCATCGTCACGAGCGCGACGATCGACCCCGAGAGCTTCGCCCGGCACTTCGCGAGCGAGACGGATGCCTCGGGCACGCCGCTGCCCGAACCCGAGCCCGCCCCCGTCATCGAGGTGTCCGGCCGAACGTACCCCGTCGAGGTGCGCTACCGGCCGCTCGTCGCCGAGCAGGGCGCGGGCGCCGGCGGAGACGACAGCGACGACGAGGGCGCGGCAGCCGACGATAAAGACGTGCAGCGCGGCATCCTCGACGCCCTCGACGAGCTCGACCGCGAGTCATCCGGCGATGTATTGGTCTTCCTCTCCGGCGAGGGCGAGATCCGCGACGCCGAGGCCGCGGTGCGCGCCCACTACGCGACGGCCCGGGGTGGTCGGGCCGGCGAGACCGAGGTGCTCCCCCTCTACGGGCGCCTGTCGTCGGCCGACCAGCACAAGGTGTTCGAGCCGTCGAAGGTCGCCGGCCTCCGCCGACGCGTCGTGCTCGCGACGAACGTCGCCGAGACGAGCCTGACCGTTCCCGGCATCCGCTACGTCGTCGACGCCGGCACCGCGCGCATCAGCCGGTACTCGGTGCGCTCGAAGGTGCAGCGCCTGCCCATCGAGGCGATCTCGCAGGCCTCGGCGAACCAGCGCTCCGGGCGTTCCGGGCGCACGAGCGACGGCATCGCGATCCGCCTCTACTCCGAGGAGGACTTCGAGCGCCGTCCCGAGTACACCGACCCCGAGATCCTGCGCACGAACCTCGCGGCCGTCATCCTGCAGATGGCCTCGCTCGGGCTCGGGCCCATCGAGGAGTTCCCCTTCCTCACCCCGCCCGACGGTCGGGGCATCCGCGACGGACTCGACCTGCTGCGCGAGCTCGGCGCCATCGACGACGACCGCGGCGACCGGGCCGGGCGCGACGGGCGAGCGGATGCCGCGGCCGCACGCGGCCCCCAGCTCACCCGCATCGGGCGCCAGCTCTCGCGCCTGCCGATCGAGCCGCGCTTCGCGCGCATGGTGCTCGAGTCGAAGGCCCAGGCCGTCTCCCGCGAGGTGCTCGCGATCGTCGCGGGCCTCACCGTGCAGGACCCGCGCGAACGCCCGCTCGAGCGGCGCGAGCAGGCCGACCAGTTCCACGCCCGCTTCGTCGACCCGACGAGCGACTTCCTCAGCCTGCTGAACCTCTGGAACCACCTCGAGGCCAAGCAGCGCGAGCTCTCCGGCAGCGCGTTCCGGCGCATGTGCAAGTCCGAGTACCTCAACTACCTGCGCGTGCGCGAGTGGCAGGACCTCGTGCGCCAGCTCGTGCGCCTCGCGAAGCCGTTGGGCCTGCACGTCGCGAAGGAGGCCGGCGAGCCGAACGCCGACGGCATCCACCGGGCACTGCTCGCGGGGCTGCTCTCGCAGATCGGACTGCGCGACGACTCGAAGACCTCGTCGGGCCGCGGCGGCGCCGGTTCCGCCCGCGAGTCCGAGCGCAAGGGCCGCCGCCAGCAGGCCGAGTTCGTCGGCGCCCGCAACGCGCGGTTCGTCGTGTTCCCCGGGTCGGCGCTGGCCAAGAAGCCGCCGGCCGCGATCATGAGCGCCGAGCTCGTCGAGACGAGCCGCCTCTTCGCGCGCACCAACGCGGCGATCGACCCCGCCTGGGCCGAGCAGCTCGCGGGCCCGCTCGCGAAGCGCACCTTCAGCGAGCCCCGTTGGGAGCGCCGCCAGGGCTCGGCCGTGGCCGACGAGAAGGTGACGCTGTTCGGCGTACCCATCGTGGCGAAGCGGCGCATCCTGCTGGCACGCGTCGACCCGTCGCTCGCGCACGAGCTGTTCATCCGGCACGCGCTCGTCGAGGAGGACTGGGACTCCGACCGCCTCGACCGCCGCGTGTTCGGCTTCGTCCGCGCGAACGCGGCGCTGCGGCGCGAGCTCGGCGAGATCGAGGAGCGCACGCGCCGTCGCGACCTCCTCGTCGGCGACGAGGCCGTGGTGCGCTTCTACGAGGCGCGAGTGCCGGCGGATGTCGCGGACACGCGCTCGTTCGAGCGATGGTGGCGCGGCGAGCAGCGCCGACGCCCCGACCTGCTCACCATGACCCGCGCCGACCTGCTCGGCGAGGAGTCCGTGGCCGAGACGGGCGAGGACTTCCCCGACCGCTGGGTGCAGGGCGACCAGACGCTCTCGCTCTCGTACCGCTTCGAGCCCGGCACCGACGATGACGGCGTGACCGTGGTCGTGCCGATCGTGCTGCTGCCGCGCATCTCCCCCAGCGGATTCGACTGGCAGGTGCCGGGCCTCCGCGACGAGCTCATCACCGCCCTGCTCCGCACGCTGCCGAAGGTCATCCGCCGCCAGGTCGTGCCCGCCGCCGAGTGGGCCGCCAAGATCGCCGCCGAGCTGCCCTCGGGCCCCGAACGGGGCGAGGAGCGCGACGCGTTCACCGCGGTGCTCGCACGCGTCATCCGCGCGCTCACCTACGCCCCGGTCGACCCGGGCGACTTCGACCTCGAGCGCGTGCCGCCGCACCTGCGCGTCACCTACCGCGCCGTCGACGAGCGCGGTCGCGCGCTCGGCTCCTCGAAGGACCTCGCCGCCCTGCAGCTGCAGCTCGCCGATCGCACGCGCGAGGCGGTCGCCAAGGCCGTCACGGGCACCGCGGATGCCGGTGGCCGGCGCCGCGGCGGTGCGACCCCCCGACCCGACGCGGCCCCCGTCGGCCGGTCACCGCGAGCGAACGTCGCCGCCGCGGACCCCGCCCTCGCCGAGCGCTCCGGCATCACCGCATGGGAGTGGGACGAGCTTCCGACGCACCTCGACACCCGTCAGGCCGGCAACGTGATCCGGGCCTACCCCGCCCTCGTCGACGAGAGGACGGGCGTCGCCCTGCGCCTGGTCGCGACCGCCGATGAACGCGACCGGGCGTCGCGCCGCGGCATCCGCCGCCTGCTCATCCTGGCGACGCCGACCCCCGTCGCCTACGTGCAGGAGCACCTCTCGAACGAGGAGAAGCTCGCGCTGGCGGCGAGCGCCTACCCGGGCCCGCGCGCGCTGCTCGACGACTGCCTCGCCGCCTGCGTCGACGCCGAGCTCCGCGCCCGGCATCCCGACGGCCTGCTGAGCACTCGCGCCGAGTTCGACGCGGTGCGCGACGCCGTGGCGGCGAACGTGATGGATCGCATGTTCGAGACCGTCGCGCTCGTGGCCCGCATCGTCCGCGCGGCGCGCGAGGTCGATCGCGCCATCGCGAAGGCGTCGAGCATCCACCTGATGTCGGCGCTGGGCGACGCGCGCGCGCAGCTCGAGGGGCTCGTCCCAGCGGGCTTCGTCTCGGCGACGGGCCTCGATCGGCTGCGGCACCTGCCCCGCTACCTCGCGGCGATCGACGCCCGTGTCGCGAAGCTCGTCGAGAACCCGGGCCGCGACCGGCAGGCCATGAACCAGTTCGAGCCCTCGCTCGCGGCGTTCGAGGCCGCCGGCGGTCGCATCCCGATCGACCCCGAGGCGCCCGAGCACCTCGTGCGCGTGCGCTGGATGCTCGAGGAACTGCGCGTGAGCCTGTTCGCACAGGAACTGCGCACGGCCGAGCCCGTCTCGCCCCAGCGCATCGCCAAGGCGCTCGCGGCCTGAGCCGGTCGAGGAGCGACGAAGGAGCGTATCGAGACCATCGTCGCGTCCCGGATGGTCTCGACACGGCGCTGACGCGCCTCATCGACCGGCTCGACGCGCGCCACGGCGTACAGCGCAGGACACGCAGGGCGCCCCGGCGTACCCTCGCCCGCGGCATCCGGATCGCTAGAGTGGTGCCACCGTGGGAAGCTACACCGACCTTCTGAAAACCTCGGGCGTCGCTCGCATCATCGCCGCCCAGCTCACTGCACGCTTCCCGTCCGGGATGCTCTCGCTCGCGTTCCTGCTCCACATCGAGCAGCAGACGGGCTCGTACGGCTCGGCCGGCCTCGTGCTCGCGGCGACCTCGATCGGCCAGGCCATCGCGGGCCCGCTCACGAGCCGCCTGATGGGCCGTGCGGGCATGCGACCCGTGCTCATCGTGACGACCATCGTGTGCGTGACCGGCATCCTCTCGATCGGCCTGCTGACCCTGACCGTGCCGCTCTACATGCTCGTGGGGTTCGTCACCGGGCTCGCGACCCCGCCGGTGCAGCCGGCCGTGCGCACGATCTACCCGAAGATGGTCAACTCCCGCCAGCTCACCCCGCTGTTCTCGCTCGACGCCTCGGCGCAGGAGATCATCTGGGTCGTGGGCCCCGTCATCACGACGCTCATCGCGACGCAGATCGGCACGGTCTGGGCCATCATGCTCGCCGCCGCGCTCATGGTCGGCGGCGGCGCCTGGTTCATCAGCTCGCCCGAGCTCGGGCGCGTGCGCATCCCGCGGTCCAAGCGCAGGTTCGGCGTCGTGCTCACCCGGCCGGCCGTGCTGCTCGCGACCGTCGTCGGGTTCCTCCTCATCGGCGCGTGCGCCGCGGTCGAGGCCGGCGTCGTGGCCGTGTTCGGCCACGGCGGGCCCGAGGCCGGGCTCGTCCTCGCGATCTTCTCGGTCGGCTCGCTCGCCGGCGGCCTGCTCTTCGGCCACATCCCCATCGGGCCGTGGGCCACGGCCCGCCGCATGTTCATCGTCTTCGCGGGCATGGCCCTCGCCGCGTTCGTGATGGACTTCTGGTGGCTCGCCGCCACCCTGTTCATCGCGGGCATCGGCATCGCGCCGGCCCTCGCCGTGCTGTTCTCGATCGTCTCGGCGAGCGTGAAGTTCTCGGACACCGCCGAGGCGTACGGCTGGGTCGGCACCGGACAGCTCATCGGCGCGGCGCTCGGGTCCGCCCTCGCCGGCTTCTTCATCGACGGGTACGGCGCGCAGGGCGCGTTCTGGATCGCCGCGGGCTTCGCCTTCGTGGGCGTGCTCGTGCCGACGTTCGGCCGCCGCTGGCATCCCGATCTCCGCGGGCGCGACGCGAGCCCGATCCCCGACACCGAACCCGTGCCCATGCAGCCGAGCTGATCGGAGCCCCGATGACCGACGAACCGCTGACGCCCGCCCCCGAGCTCGAGCTCGCCGACGGCGCCCGCATCCCGCAGCTCGGCTTCGGGCTCTACAAGGTGCCGGCGACGGATGCCACGGCGTTGGCGCTCGCGGCGATCCGCGCCGGGTACCGACACCTCGACACCGCGGCGTTCTACGACAACGAGGCCGAGGTCGGACGTGCCGTCCGCGAGGCCGAGGTCGCCCGAAACGACCTGTTCGTCACGAGCAAGGTCTGGAAGGACGACAACGGCTTCGATGCGACCCTCCGGGCGTTCGACGCCTCCATGGCGCGCTTCGGGCTCGACGCGCTCGACCTGTACCTCATCCACTGGCCCGTGCCGTCGACCGATCTCTACGTCGACACGTGGCGCGCGCTCGTCCGGCTGCAGGCCGAGGGCCGGGTCCGATCGATCGGCGTCTCGAACTTCCACGTGCACCACGTCGACCGCATCGTGGCGGAGACCGGCGTCGCGCCCGTCGTCAACCAGGTCGAGCTGCATCCGTGGCTGCCGCAGCGTGCGCTGCGCGAGGACCATGCCGCGCGCGGCATCCGGGTGGAGGCGTGGTCGCCGCTCGCCCGCGGGAGGGTGCTCGAGGACCCGACGCTCGCGGGCATCGCCGCCCGGCACGGCCGCTCGCCCGCGCAGGTCGTGCTGCGCTGGCACATGGAGCAGGGCGTGATCGCGATCCCGAAGGCGTCCTCGCCGCCCCGCCTCCGGGAGAACCTCGACGTCTTCGACTTCGCATTGGACGACGCGGATGCCGCCGCGATCGCCGCGCTCGAGTCGGGCACGCGCACGGGTCGCGACCCCGATCTCGACTGACGCCGCCCGCCGGCCGGAGGCCTCGGCGATCGCGTCGTGAACGAGTGGAACCGGCGGTTCGTTGGGGCCGTTCACCGACTCCCAGCGAACCGCAATGCGATCGTGACGGCACTCCCAGCCGGCGTCCAGACATGAGGTTCCGGCCCCGCAGTACCGTGTGCGCATGAGAGCCACGCAGCGCAGCACCTCGCCCCGCATCCCCCGCAGGTTCGCGGTCGCCACGGCCGTCGCCGTGGCATCCGCCGCCCTGCTCGCCGGATGCACCGTCGGTTCGGGCGGCGACGAGTCGTCGACCGCCATCGATCCCGCAGCCGACGCGCCGATGGCCGACGGAGGGTCCGACAGCGCGGTCGGCGACGCGGCCCTCGAGCGCGTCGACGGCGACGCCGCGACGACCGACGCCGATCGCAGCGTCGTCACCACCGGGTGGGTCTCGATCACCGTCGAGGACCCGGTCGAGGCCGCGGCCGAGGCCGTCCGGCTCACCGCCGAGGCCGACGGTCGGGTCGACGACCGCACCGAGCGCCCGGGCACCGAGACGGAGCCCGCCTCCGCCTCGCTCGTGCTCCGGATCCCCGCCGACGCCCTCGACGCCGTGCTCGACGAGCTCCGCGCCCTCGGTGACGTGACCTCGGTGCAGACGAGCGCCGCCAACGTCTCGGCGCAGCACCGCGACCTCGACGCCCGCATCAGCGCGCTCACCGCATCCGTCTCCCGCATGCAGGCGCTCCTCGCGGAGGCCGCGGACATCGGCGACCTCATCGCGATCGAGTCGGAGCTGACCACGCGACAGGGCGAGCTCGACGGCCTGACGCAGCAGCGCGACCAGCTCGACGACCAGATCGCCTACTCGACGATCTCGGTCGAGCTGCGCACCGAGGACGCCGCGCCGTCGCCGGCGCCCGACGGATTCTGGGGCGGCCTGGTCGCCGGCTGGAGCGGACTCCTCTGGTTCCTCGGGTGGCTCGGCGTCGCGGTCGGCGTGATCCTGCCGTGGATGCTGGCGGCGGCCGTCGTGGTCGCGATCGTACTCGGCATCATCCGGCTCGGTGGGGCGTCGGCCCGGCGGCGCGAGCGTGAGGCGCGCAGCGTCGCCGAGGCGCAGGAGACCACCGTGCACGATGGTCCCCGGGCGTAGTCTGGCGACGTGACCTCGACGCCCGAGACCCTGCTCGACGACGACCTGCTCGAACGCTTCCGAGAGCGGGCCGCACGATACGACCGCGAGAACGCCTTCTTCGACGAGGACCTCGCCGAACTCCGCGACGCGGGCTACCTCAGGGTCCTGGTGCCCGAGCGGTTCGGCGGCCTCGGGTGGGGACTCGACGACGCGGTCCGCGCCCAGATGCGCCTCGCCGGCGCCGCGCCGGCCACCGCCCTCGCGATCAACATGCACCTGGTCTGGACGGCGGTCGCGAAGATCCTCGCCGACCGGGGCGACGACTCGCTCGAGTTCCTCCAGCGCGAGGCGGGCGCGGGCGAGGTGTTCGGATTCGGCATCAGCGAGGCGGGCAACGACCTCATGCTCTTCGGCTCGCGCACCGTGGCCGATCCGCAGCCCGACGGCGGCTACCGGTACACGGGGCGCAAGATCTTCACGTCGCTCTCGCCGGCCTGGACCCGACTCGGGACCATGGGACTCGACGAGGCGTCGGCCGACGCCCCGAAGCTCGTCTACGGCTTCATCGACCGCGAGGACCCCGACGTGAAGGTCCTCGACGACTGGGACACGCTCGGCATGCGCGCCAGCCAGAGCCGCACGACCGTGCTCGACGGCGCATACGCCGCGCCCGACCGCATCGTGCGCCGGCTCGAGCCGGGCCCCAACGCCGACCCGCTCGTCTTCGGCATCTTCGCGAGCTTCGAACTGCTGCTCGCCTCGGTCTACGCCGGCATCGGCGCACGCGCGCTCGACCTCGCGGTCGCCGCGGCGCACCGCCGCACCTCGATGAAGCACGACGGGGCGCCCTACGCCCACGATCCCGACATCCGATGGCGCATCGCGGATGCCGCGCTCGCGCAGGACGCCCTCGAACCGCAACTGCTCGCCCTCGCGCGAGACCTCGACGGCCTCGTCGACCACGGCCGGATGTGGTTCGCGAAGCTCGTGGGCGTGAAGGTGCGCTCGACCGAGACCGCGAAGCAGGTCGTCGACCAGGCCGTGCGGGTCTCGGGCGGCTCCAGTTACTTCGCGGGCTCCGAGATCGGGCGGCTGTACCGCGACGTGCTCGCGGGCATCTTCCATCCGTCCGACGACGAATCGGCGCACGCGACGGTCGCGAACGCCTGGCTCGGGCCGGTGCCCGACTGACGTCCCCCCGGCGGCGGCATCCGCTCGCTAGACTGGCCGAGTCGGCGGCGACGGAGTTTCGCCAGATCTTGGGAGTTGAGGCATGAGCGGCATCGCGTTCATCATTTCGATGGCAATCTTCGTCTTCGGCATGTGGCTGATGGGCAACGCCACCCACATCGCCGGGTTCGAGGCGATCGTGTTCTTCGCCGGAATCCTCTGCGTGACGCTGGCCGTCGCGATCCCGGTGGGCATCCTCGGCCGCAGCGACAAGGCCTGAGCGCCCTCCGATGGCGCTGCCCGACGTCGACACACGGGTCACCTACCCCGCCGGCGAACTCGTGCAACCGGCTCGCGTGCTGCACGTCGCGACGGCCGGCGACGGCCTGCTCGCGGTGGTCACCGACGTCACGAGCTTCCACCCGGTCGACGCCGCATGGCCCGACCAGCCGGCCGACACGGGCGTCATCGAGGCGCACGGCGTCGATCTCCGCGTCCGCGACGCCGTCGTCGCCGCGAGCGACGGCGCCTCGCTGCACCTCGGCGCCGACATCCCCGTGCGCAAGGGCACCGAGGGGTGGGCGTTCCTCGTCGCGCATCTCGTCGACGACGACGCGGCGATCGCCGAGGGCGACCTGGTCGCGATCGTTGCCGATCCCACGGCGCGACGCGAGCTCTCGCTCGGCCACACCGCATGCCATGCGGCCTCCCTCGCCCTGAACCTCGCGCTGGCGTCGCGCTGGTCGAAGGAGGCGCGCGCCGATGCCCTCGGGAACCCCGACTTCGACGGCATCGCGATCGCCTCGAGCCGCATCGAGCCGGGAGCATCGGTCGACCGCTACCGACTGAACAAGTCACTGCGTCGAGCGGGGTTCGACGTCCCGGGCCTGCTCGAGACCGACCTCGACGACCTCGCGCGCACGATCGCCGCGAGTGTGCAGGGGTGGATCACGGCGAACGCACCGATCCGAATCGACCGCGACGGCGATGGCCTCACCGATCGCCGCAGGTGGGTCGCCGAACTGCCGGTGGGCACCGCGGAGATCCCCTGCGGTGGAACCCACGCCGATTCGCTCGGCGAGCTCGGCGACGTGCGCGTCTCTTTGCGACTCGTCGACGACGACGGCACCCCCGTGCTCGAGATGCGCACCGGCGTCACGGGCTGACGCAGCAGTCTTCCGGCGGGCCGGTCCCCGACGGACGGGAGCCCTCCCAACGGGGTTACGATGATCGCTGTGGGTATTCGCATCGAAAAGGTCGACCTGCCGGGCATCGGCGTGCGTCACGACCTCGTTACCGAAGGCGGACGACGCATCAGCGTCGTCTCGCACCGCGACGGCGAGCGCGATCTCGGCGTCTTCGACCGCGACGATCCCGACGCGTGCCGTGACTCCGTCCAGCTGAACGACGACGAGGCCGCGGCCCTGGCCGATGTGCTCGGCGCGTCCGTCATGCTGAGCCGCCTCATGAGCCTCAGCGATGAGACCGCGGGCCTGTACACCGAGCAGATCGCCCTGCCGACCGATTCGCCCTACCTGAACCGCACCCTGGGCGACACCAAGGCCCGCACCCGCACGCACGCCTCGATCGTGGCGATCGTGCGCGACGGCGCGATCATCCCTTCCCCGACGCCGTCCGAGAACCTGCGGGCGGGCGACGTCATCGTCGTCGTCGGAACACGAGAAGGACTCGACGGAGTAGCCAAGCTGCTCGCCACCGGCCCCGACTGATCGCCGGGCGCCGCCGATGCACGACACCACGCTGCTCCTGATCGAAGTCGGCGCGCTCCTGCTTGTCATGAGCCTGGCCGGACGCCTCGCCCTGCGCATCGGCATGTCGCCGATCCCGTTCTACCTGGTGATCGGGCTCGCGTTCGGCGAGGGCGGGCTCGTCCCGCTCGACGCGAGCGCCGAGTTCCTCGAGGCCGGCTCCGAGATCGGCATCATCCTGCTGCTCGCGCTGCTGGGGCTCGAGTACACCGCGCCCGAGCTCTTCGGGAGCCTCAAGTCCACACGTGCCGCCGGCATCGTCGACGGCCTGCTGAACGCCGTGCCCGGCGCCCTCGTGGCGCTCATGTTCGGCTGGGGGCCGCTCGCGGCGGTCGCGCTCGCGGGCGTCACGTGGGTGTCGTCCTCCGGCGTGGTGGCCACGCTGCTGCGCGATCTCGGGCGCCTGTCGAACCGCGAGACGCCGGCGGTGCTGGGCGTGCTCGTCATCGAAGACCTGGCGATGGCGTTCTACCTGCCGATCCTCTCGGCACTGGCCGTGGGTGCGAGCATCCTGCAGGGCGCCATCGGCGTGGCGATCGCCGTGGGCGTCGTCAGCGTCATCCTCTACGTCGCGCTCCGGCACGGGCACATCGTGTCGCGCCTGTTCCCGGCAGACCACGCCGAGCCGTTGCTGCTCGGCGTGCTCGGACTCACGATGCTCGTCGCCGGGCTCGCGGCCCAGGTCAGCGTGTCCTCGGCGGTCGGCGCGTTCCTCGTCGGCATCGCCCTCTCCGGGCGCGTCGCCGCGGCGGCGAGCCGCGTGCTGACGCCGCTCCGCGACCTGTTCGCGGCCACGTTCTTCGTGTTCTTCGGCATCACGTCCGACTCGTCGGCGCTCTGGTCGATGCTGCTGCCGGCGTTCCTGCTCGCGATCGTGACGATCGCCACGAAGGTCGTGACCGGCGCCTACGCCGCCCGGCGCGCGGGCGTCGGCACGCTCGGCCAGTGGCGCGCCGGGTTCACGCTGGCGCCGCGCGGCGAGTTCTCGATCGTGATCGCCGGCATCGCCGTCGCGTCGGGCGCGGCGCCCGAGCTCGCCTCGCTCGCCACCGCGTACGTGCTCATCACGATCATCTCCGGCACGTTCCTCGCGCGGGTTCCGGATGCCGCGTGGTTCCGCGCGATCGTACGCCGCCGTGCGGCGCGCGCGGCCTCCTCGGTCGGGTAGCGCGGCCTCCTCGGTCGGGTAGCGCGGGTCCTCGGGCGGATGGCGCGGCTACTCGGCCGCCGAGCCCGCCTCGGCCGCGGCATCCGCCCGGTCCTGGGCGCCGGCCGCGCGGAACGCCGCGAGATCGGCATCGACGTCGGCATCGGCCGCGAGCAGCTCGCGCACGCGCGGCACGACCTGCGTCGCGTACCGTTCGATGCTGCCCATGATCGCCTCGTGCGCCAGCCCGCCGTTGGAGACCTTCAGGTCGAATCGCGTCGCACCCGTGACGCGCATCGCCTCGGCGATGCGCTGCGCCACGGCCTCGGGCTCGCCCGCGTAGAGCGCGCCGCGACGGGCCTCGTCCTCGAAGTGGGCGCGGGTCGTCGGGCCCCAGCCGCGCTCGCGCCCGATCGTGTTGATCATCGCCTCGTAGTGCGGCCAGAGCGTGTCGAGGGCCTGCGAGGCGGTGTCGGCGATGAAGCCCGGCGAATGGATGGCGATGGGCTGCGGCTCGTGGCCGAACTGGTCGAGCGCGCGGCGGTAGAGGTCCGCGAGCGGGGCGAACCGCGCGGCGCTGCCGCCGATGATGGCGAGCACGAGCGGGAGCCCGTAGTGCGCGGCGCGGATGACGGATTCGGGGCTTCCGCCGACGCCGATCCAGGTCTTCAGGCTGCCGTGCTCGACGGGCGGGAACACGAGCTGGTTCTCGAGGGCCGGACGCAGTTCGCCGGACCAGGTCACGGGCTGCTGCGGCAGCAGTGCGGCGAAGAGGTTGAGCTTCTCCTCGAAGAGCTCCTGGTACTGGTTCAGGTCGTATCCGAACAGCGGGAACGACTCGATGAACGAGCCTCGCCCGAGGATGACCTCGGCACGCCCGTTCGAGAGGCCGTCGAGCGTCGCGAAGCGCTGGAAGACGCGCACGGGGTCGTCGCTGCTCAGCACGGTGACGGCCGAGCCCAGGTGGATGCGCTCGGTGCGGGCCGCGATCGCGGCGAGCACGACCTCGGGCGCCGACACCGCGAACTCGTGCCGGTGGTGCTCGCCGACGCCGAAGAAGTCGAGGCCGAGCCGGTCGGCGAGCACGCCCTCCTCGACGACGTTGCGCAGCACCTGGGCGTGCGGCAGGCGCACGCCCTCCGCGTCGAGGGTGACGTCACCGAACGTGTCGATGCCGAACTCGTACTCAGTCATGCCGTTCCGCCTTCATCCGTATGCGTTTGCATAAGTGAACCCGCCCTCACCCGACCCTATTCCCCGGGCGGACGCCCCGGCGAGGGCGATGCGCGGATGCCGCGACGAGGCGACGCGGGAATGCGGCATCCGCTCGACCGGTTGTCGGAGATGCGCACGCATGGACCTTCGAGCACGACGACGGGTGTGCGCGAGAGAATGGAGACATGCACGTGGCAGACCGGCCGACGATCGGCATCTTCGGGGCGGGCAAGGTGGGCACCGCCCTCGCCCGCCTGCTCGTGGGCTCCGGCTACGACGTCGTGATGGCCGGCTCTCCCCGTCAGACGGCGCTCGCGCTGCTCGTCTCGGTCGTCGCGCCGGGCGCTCGCGTCGGCACGCCCGACGAACTCGTCGCCCAGGCCGATGTCATCATCGTCGCCGTGCCGTTCGGCAAGGCCGCGAGCGTGCCGTGGTCGGAGTTCGGCGGCCGCATCGTGGTCGACGCCATGAACTACTGGCCCCCGGTCGACGGCCACATCGTCGAGGTCGACGCCGACGAGCGATCGACGAGCGAGATCATGGCCGCCCGCAATCCCGAGGCGAGGCTCGTGAAGTCGCTGAACCACGTCGGCTACCACGAGATGGAGGACGACAGCATGGACGCCGGCTCGCCGCTGCGGCGCGCCATGGCCGTCGTGGGCGACGACCCCGATGCGCGCGCCGTGCTCGCCCGCATCATCGACGACCTCGGCTTCGACCCGGTCGACGGAGGCCCGCTCGCGAACGGGCGCGCCCTCGAGCCCGGGCATCCGGCGTTCGGCCGCGAGCTCAGCGCCGACGAGTTGCGCGCGCTCGTCGCGCCCGGCGTGCACGTGGCCGCCTGACCCGGCCGGCCGCGCGGGCCCGGCGCTCCTGCTCCACCCGGGGGCGAGGCGCGGGTGACGAGGCACGGGCGACGGGGCATCCGGCGGCATGACCGCGGACGAACGCGTCGTACGCTGGTTCGCATGCCCGACTCCCCCACCGTCCGCACCGGCGCGCCCGAGCGCCTCGCCAGCATGGTGCGGCTCCCCACCGTCTCGGCCGAGCTCGACGAGCGCGGCATGGCCGACTTCGACGCGTTCCGAGACCTCCTCGCCGAGCTCTACCCGCTCGTGCACGAGCACCTCGCGTTCGAGCAGCCGCATCCGCTCGGGCTCCTCTTCCACTGGCGCGGCCTGAGCGACGCCGACCCGGTCGTGCTCATGGCCCACTACGACGTGGTCCCGGCCGTCGAGGCCGACGGGTGGACCTTCCCGCCGTTCGAGGGGCGCATCCACGACGGTTCGGTCTGGGGCCGCGGCACGCTCGACGACAAGGGCCCGATGCTCGTGCTGCTCGAGGCCGTCGAGAACCTGCTCGCCGACGGCGTCACGCCCGCACGCGACGTGTACCTCTCGTTCGGCGGCAACGAGGAGGACCACGGCAGCGCCGGCAAGGCGATCGCCGACCTCTTCCACGAGCGCGGCATCATGCCCTGGCTCGTGCTCGACGAGGGCGGGGCGGTCGTCGACGCCCCGTTCCCGTTCGTGGCGCTGCCGTCGGCGATGGTCGGCGTCGGCGAGAAGGGCATCGTCTCGATCCGCCTCGCGGCCGAGAGCCGGGGCGGGCACGCGTCGGCGCCGCCGCGCGACACCCCGACCGACCGCATCGCGCGCGCGGTGCACCGGCTGCACCCGAATCCGTTCCCGAAGCGCGTTCCGGTCTCGGCCCGGGCGATGCTCCGAAGCTTCACGCCGCACACGAAGGGCGGCGCGAAGCTGCTGCTGCGGGCCCTCACGGCCATGCCGTGGCTGACCGCTCGCGTGTTCGCGAGGCTCGGCGGCGAGCCTGCCGCGATCGTGCACACGACCGTCGCGGCCACGATGCTCGAGGGCGGCACCGCGCACAACGTGCTGCCCTCCACGGCCGCCGCCGTGCTGAACCTGCGCATCGCGCCCGGCGAGACGGTGGCCGGCACCGCCGCCCGGGTGCGCCGCGTCATCCGGGACCGGCACGTCAGCGTGACCGTGCTCGACGGAAACGACCCGTCGCCGGAGTCGGCGACCGATGGCCCCGCGTTCCGTGCGATCGAGGCCGCGGTCGCCGCGTCGTACCCCGAGGCGATCACCGCGCCGTACCTCGTCATGGCCGCGACCGACTCGCGCTGGTTCCACCGCTTCGCGCCGTCGGTGTTCCGCTTCGCGCCGCTCGCGATGACGGCCGCGCAGCGCGCCGCGATCCACGGGGTCGACGAGTCGGTCACGATCGACAGCCTCGAGCGCGGCGAGCGGTTCCACCGCGCGCTCATCGAGCACCTCACGGCATGACCCGGCGCGGATGCCGCGGCGAGGGCTGCCGCGGCATCCGGGGCGTCCGCGCTCATGCGCCCCGAAGGTGTGATCGAAGCGTGACCAACGGACGCCGGACCCGGCGCGGAAGCGCGCGCACGAGGGCTTAGGGTGAATCCACCCCCACCCCGAAGGAGCCCCGATGTCGACTGCCACGAGGCTCGGTCCGGTCGCCGCGATCGTCGGATTCCTCGCGTTCGTCGAGTTCACGAGCGGCATCCTCCAGGGCTACTACACCCCGCTGCTCACCGACATCGCGCGCAACCTCGGCATCCACGACGCCGACGTGAACTGGCTCGAGGGCACCCAGCTGATGCTGTCGGCGCTCGTCGTGCCGGCGTTCGCGAAGCTCGGCGACATGGTCGGCCACAAGCGCATGCTCGTCTGGTCCACGGCGATCACCGCGATCGCCTCGATCTCGCTCGCGTTCACCGACCAGTTCTGGGTCTTCCTCGCAGCGTGGGCGCTGCAGGGGTTCTACGTGGTCTGGCTGCCCCTCGAGATCGCGCTCATCTGGTCGCGCAGCCGGGGCTCGCAGCATCCGGCGGCGATGACCCGCACGGCCGCCGGCCTGCTCGTGGCCGCGCTCGAGCTCGGCGCCATCGCCGGCGCGCTGTCGGCCGGGGCACTGGCCGACGTGCTGCCCATGACCGTGCTCCTGCTGGTGCCCGCGGTCGCCGTCACGATCTGCTTCTTCGTCGTGCTGTTCGGGGTGAAGGAGTCGCCAGACCTCACCGGCGGAACGCTCGACACCGGGGGCCTCGTGCTCATCTCCCTGTCGCTGCTCGCGCTCACCGGCGGGCTCAGCTTCATGCGCCCGAACGGTCCCGCCGATCTCCTGAGCTGGGGCCTCGTCGCACTCGGGGCGCTCCTCGTCTGGCCGTTCGCCCGCTACGAGCTGCGCCACCCCGACCCGCTCATCGACGTGCGCATGTTCCGCTCGCCGATGCTGTGGCCGGTCTTCCTCACGGCGGGCCTGTTCGGCGTCAGCGTGCTCGGAGCGCAGGCACCGCTGTCGACCTTCGCGCGCACCGACCCCGACACGGTCGGGTACGGCCTCGGGGCCACCAGCTTCCAGACCTCGCTCCTCATCGGCTCCTACGTGCTGTCGATGGTGGTCGGGGCGATGCTGTTCCCCGTCATCGCCCGCCGGCTCACGCCGCGCGTGACGCTCATCGGGGCGAGCACGATGGTCGCCGTCGGCTACCTGCTCTTCCTGCCGTTCCACGACGGCTACGGCCAGGCGCTCACGAACATGATCATCGTCGGCATCGGCTCCGGCGCCCTCGTCGCCGCGCTCCCCGCTGCCGCTGCGGCTGCGGCCCCTCCGACGCAGACGGGCGTCGCCACAGGCCTCACGAACTCCGTGAAGAACGTCGGCGGTGCGATCGCCTCGTGCGTGTTCGGCATCGCGCTCCTCGGGTCGGCCGGCGAGGCCGTGCACGGCACGGCGGGCTCGCTCACGGGCTACATGACGGTCTGGCTGATCTGCGGCGTCACGGCGGCGGTCGCGGCGGGCCTGCTCGCGCTCGTGCCCCGGCTCGCGTTCTCCGATCCGGCCGATGCGCCGGCGGATGCCGCGGGCGAGACGGGTGCCGTCGAGGAGACTCCCGCCGTACGCTGATCCCGTACGGCCGAGAGCCGGTCGCACGGAGGGGTCGATCATGGCGACGGATGCCGCGACGCTCATCGCCGAGCTCGAGCGCATGGCCACGCCCGCCGAGCGCGAGAAGTACACGCGGTTCTTCCCTCCCGACGAGTCAGCGCCCTTCATCGGGGTGCGCATGGGCGCCGTGTTCGACCTCGCCAAGTCGGCGCTCGACCTGCCGACGGCCGACCTCGAGGTGCTCCTCGAGGAGCCGACGCACGAGGTCCGCGCCCTCGCCTGCAGCATCATGGGCAAGTCCGCCGCGCATCGACACACCACCGACGAACGTCGCGGCGAGCTCTCCGAGCTCTACCTGCGCCGGCACGACCGCATCGACCAGTGGGACCTCGTCGACCTCGCCGCGCGCGACGTGGTCGGAGCATGGCTGGTCGAACGCGATCGGGCGCCGCTCGCCCGGCTCGCGGCATCCGACGCCTGGCCGGAGCGCCGCACGGCGCTCGTCGCCACGTTCGCGTTCCTCCGCCGCGGTGAACTCGATAACGCGTACGCGATCGCCGAGACCCTCGCCGACGACGAGCAGCCGTACGTGGCCAAGGCCCTCGGCTGGGTGCTCCGCGCCGCGGGCGACCTCGACCGTGCGCGACTGACGGCCTTCCTCGAGCGGCGGGCCGCCCGGATGCCCAGGGTCGCGGTGCGCGCGGCGGTCGAGCACTACGACAAGCCAGAGCGGGCGCGACTGCTCGCGCTCGGCTGACGCAGCCGGCTCGGCCCCAGAAGCGAGGCGACTCAGGCGTGTCCGGTGCCGGCGTCGTCGTCGGCCTCGTCCGTCGCGTGGTCGCCGTTCTCGCGGCGTCGGCGACGGGAGCCGAGGTCGGCAACGCCGATGCCGAACGCGACGGCGATCAGCACGGCGACGGCGAGCATGCCGTACGCGTAGGCGTGGTGGTAGACGGTCAGGTCGGGGTCTCCCCCGGACTCCCGGTAGATCGTCGAGTAGAACAGCGAGAGCGTGACCGCCGTGCCGATGGCCGTGCCGATGCGCTGCCCGAGCTGCCCGACCGAACCCGCGAGGCCGCCCTGGCGCACCGGGATGTCCATGAGGGTCAGGGTCTGGTTCGGCGAGACGACGAGGCCGCCGCCGGCGCCCGCGATCGCCATCGCGCCGGCCATGGCCCACGGGGTCACGGCGGCGGGCGTCGAGATCGCGACCAGCACGAGCAGGCCGATGCCGACGAGCAGCAGCACGAGGCCGCCGACGACGAGGGGGCGCCCGAGCCGGTTCACGAGGTTGCCGCCGATCCACGAGCTCACCGCGCTGACGAGGGCGAAGCCGATGCTGACCATGCCGGCGAACACGGCCTCGAGGCCGAGTCCGTCCTGCAGGTAGAGCGTGGTCAGCAGGAACATCGAGGGCATCGCGGCGAAGTACACGCTCGCCAGCGAGATGCCGTTGCGGAACGACGAGACACGGAACAGGGTCAGCGGCACGAGCGGTTGCCGATCGGATGCCGCGTACCGCCGCTCCCACGCGAGGAAGGCCGTCATGGCGAGCACGAACAGCACGAGCGCCCACCACCGCGCGGGGTTGTCGCTGGGCGATCCCGTGGTGAACAGGAACGGCCACATGAGCGCGATCACCGTCACGGCGAAGAGGGCGAGCCCGATCGGGTCGAGCGAGAGCGGCTCGCCGGACGGGCGCCGGGTGACCGGCAGGAACCAGATGGCCAGCACGAGCGCGATGAGCACGAGCGGCACGTTGATGAGGAAGATGCCCCGCCATCCGTCGGTCGGACCGCCGATCGCGATCATGAGCCCGCCGAGGGTCGGCCCGAAGGCCGTCGCGAGTCCGATGACCGCGCCGAAGAGCCCGAACGCCTTGCCCCGCTCCGGTCCGCGGAACAGCTCCTGGATGATGCCCAGGACCTGCGGCATCTGGATGCCGGCCGCGACGCCCTGCAGGAGGCGGGCGACCAGCAGCACCGTGATGTTCGGCGCGAGGGCCGCGACGAGGCTGGTGACGAGGAAGAGGCTGAGGCCCACGACGAAGAGCGTCTTGCGCGAGCGCTGGTCGCCGATGCGACCGGCGGGCACGAGCGCGAGGCCGAACGTGAGCACGTATCCCGCGACGATGAGCTGCAGCTGCGTCGCGGTGGCGTCGAACGCGGACTCGATGGACGGCAGGCCCACGTTGACCTTCGACAGGTCGAGGATCGTGAGTGCCGCGACGCCCACGCAGATCCAGTAGGCGCGCCACCGGTGCTGTTCGGAGACGGGGATGGACCTGGTGGCCGGCTGCTGCGTCATCCCTGACAGACTATGCCCGCGACGTCACGGGCCGGAGCACCTGGGGCCGGATGCACGAAAGGCCGGCTTTCGCCGGCCTTTCGTGTGCTGCTGGTGGACCCAGGGGGATTCGAACCCCCGACCTTCTCATTGCGAACGAGACGCGCTACCAACTGCGCCATGGGCCCGAGCGAGTACGAGCCTATCATCCCCGAAAGGGTGGTTCGGACCATCGGGCGGCCCCCATCAGCTCGCCTGGCGACGTCGACGCAGCACGGCGTCGAGATCGTCGAACCGACGCTGCGGCGAGCCCACGACGCCCATGCCCGCGTAGGGGCTGACCTCCTCGACGACCGGTTCGGCGTCGACGGGTTCGGGCTTCGACGCGGCCGGCGCGATGGTCGGCATCGGGGTCGCGAGCTCCTCGATGCGCTTGGCGCGCTCGGCCTCGAGGGCGAGGCGCTGCAGCTCGGCGGCCGCCTCGATCGAGGCCATCGCCGTTGCCGCGATCGTGCCGCGCGAGAGCGTCAGCGGGCGCGGCAGCGGCTGCGGCGTCCAGCCCTCGGGTGCGGCATCCGATTCGACGAGCTCGACCGGCTCGAACGGTTCCGAGACGCGCGGGGCCGCGGCGCGCACGACCGGACGGGTGACGCGGGCACGGGCGAGCACCGAGAGCGCGACGAACGCGGCGACGCAGATCGCGACGCCGACGATCACGACGGTGACGGCGGTCGCGACCGCCGCGAACGCGAGCATCACGGAACCCACGACGGCGGTGACGAGCCCCGCCAGCAGCAGCAGCGAGCACAGGGCCCGCCGGCGGCGCAGCATCCGGGGCGAGATCGCGGCGGATGCCACGGAGCCGGTGCGCCGCTCCGCGGCGGCGGCGTCGACGACGGAGATGGGCTCGGTCGGCACGGCGATGCTCGCGACGACCTCGGCCGCCGCGTCCGCAGCCGCCTGCGCGGCACGGCGCTCGGCGATCGCGAGCCGCTCGCTCGCCTGCTCGTTCAGCCGCGCAGCGCGCTCCTGCTCGTGCAGCACGCGCTGATGCGCGGCGACCTGGCGCGCCGTCGCCTCGATGATGACGGGCTCGGGCGTCTCAGCCGTCTCGGCGAGGATGCGGAGCGTCTGCTGCAGTCGCACGGCATTGCGCTCGGTGGCGACGTACTGGCGACGACGGATCCAGATGGGCATGAGGTACGCGAGCCACAATGCCGCGGCCACCGCCACGAGCAGCCCCCCGCCGATCACGCCCATGGCACAACGCTAGGACACGGCGGACGGATGGTGCGACGCAGCCCGGGCGTGTCAGCGATCGGACACTCGCAACGGCTGCGCCGCCGCGGCGCGATCCTCGGGGTGGATGCGCGCGGCGTCGGCCGGCGCCCGCCCGTCCTGCCAGCGACGGAGCACTCCGCCGGGCACCTCCTCGGCCACGAGCGCGAACGCGAAGTGGTCGCACCAGGCGCCGTCGATGTGGATGAAGCGCCGGCGCAGCCCCTCGTAGCGGAAGCCGAGCTTCTCGACGACGCGCAGGGAGGGACCGTTCTCGGGCCGGATGCAGATCTCGATGCGGTGCAGGCGCAGCGTGCGGAAGCAGTAGTCGGTCGCCAGCGCCACGGCGGTCGGCGTGATGCCGCGGCCGGCCGCGCCCTGGGCGACCCAGTAGCCGATCGAGGCCGACGACAGCGAGCCGTGCGTGATGGAGGACACGTTCATCTGGCCGACGATCGCGCCGTCGACCTCGATGAGGAAGGGCAGCGCCGAGCCGTTGCGTGCGTGCGCGAGCAGGTTGCGGATGCTCGCCCTCGCGTCGATGACCGTTCCGCCGCCGGGGTACGTCGCCTCCCACCGCCTGAGCCAGGCCCGGTTCTCGAGCAGGACCCGCTCGAGGGCCTTGGCGTCTCGCGCGCGGATGGGGCGCACGATGATGTCACCGTCGCGCAGGGTCGGGATCCCGGCGGCGGGCATGGTCAGTCGCGCCCGAGGCCGGCGACGTACTCGACGAGCCAGGGCTTGAGCTCGGGCCCGAGGTCGTCGCGATCGGCGGCCAGCTGGATGACCGCCTTGATGTAGTCCAGCTTGTCGCCCGTGTCGTAGCGACGACCGCGGAAGATCACGCCGTAGACGCCGCCCGTGCCCTCGACGTCGGCGGCCATCTCCATGAGCGCGTCGGTCAGCTGGATCTCGCCGCCCTTGCCGGGCTCGGTGTGCTCGAGCACGTCGAACACCTCGGGCTTCAGCACGTAGCGGCCGATCACAGCGTAGTTCGAGGGGGCGTCGTCCTTGGTCGGCTTCTCGACGAGGCCGGTGACGCGCACGACGTCGTCTTCGTCGGTCAGCTCGACGGCCGCCGCGCCGTAGAGGTGGATGCTGTCGGGGTCGACCTCGAGGAGCGCGACGATCGAGGCGTCGCGCTGCACCTGCTCCTCGAGCATGCGCGCCAGCAGCACGTCGCGCGCGTCGATGATGTCGTCGCCGAGCAGCACCGCGAAGGGCTCGCGGCCGACGTGCATCTTCGCTCGCAGCACCGCGTGGCCGAGGCCGAGCGGATCGCCCTGCCGCACGTAGTGCATGTCGGCGAGGTCGGTCGACTGGTTCACCTTCTCGAGCTTCGCGGTGTCGCCCTTCGCGACGAGCGTCGCCTCGAGCTCCGCGACGCGGTCGAAGTGGTTCTCGAGCGCGTTCTTGTTGCGCCCGGTGATCATGAGCACGTCGGTGAGGCCCGCCTCCACGGCCTCCTCGACCACGTACTGGATCGCGGGCTTGTCCACCACCGGGAGCATCTCTTTCGGCATCGCCTTGGTCGCGGGGAGGAATCGGGTGCCGAGGCCGGCGGCCGGGATCACAGCCTTCGTGATGCGTACAGTCATGCGCCTCAGCGTAACCGGACGCGCGACTCCGTGCAGTCCTGCCCCTGCCCCGATCGTCTTAGGATGGGGGCCATGTCCGACGATCCGTCCGTTCAGAAGCGCATTCTGCGCGCCGAACTCCGCGAACGCCGGCAGAACATGCCCGACCACGAGCGCCGGCTCGCGACCGAGGGCTTCACCGCCCGGCTCGAGGAGCTCGTCGGGTCGACCGAAGCCGAATCCGTCTCGTGCTACCTCTCGATGCCGAGCGAGCCCGACACCCGGCCGTTCGTGGAGTGGGCCGAGGCCCGCGGCATCCGCGTACTGCTCCCGGTGACCCGGGAGGACGGGCTGCTCGACTGGACGATCGGCGAGAGCGACGACGAGATCCTCGGCCTGCACGGCACGCCCGAGGCGGTCGGCGAACTGCTCGGCCCGATGGCCATCAACGACGTCGACCTGATCCTCGTTCCCGCCGCAGCGATCGACTCCACGGGCATGCGATTGGGCTGGGGCCGGGGCTATTTCGACAAGACCCTCGGTTCGATGGGAAAATGTCCTCCGGTGTACGCCGTGGTGTTCGACAGCGAGTTCGTCGAAGAGGTTCCACGCGAGGTGCACGACCAGCCGGTGAACGGCGTCGTCACCCCGACGCGCATCCACGCGTTCTAGCAGCGATGCACCCCCGAACCGAAAGAGCTCCATGCCCACCTATTCCTACCGTTGCACCGTGTGCGACAACGCCTTCGACATCCACCAGTCGTTCAGCGACGACACGCTCACGACCTGCGAGGCGTGCGGCGAGCCGCTCCGCAAGCTCTTCAACACGATCGGCGTGACCTTCAACGGCTCGGGCTTCTACCGCACCGACTCGCGCGCCGGCGGCTCCGGCGGCCCGTCGAAGGGCGGTTCCTCGACCGGCGGCGCGTCGTCGAACTCGTCGTCGACGACGTCGAGCGGCTCGTCGTCCAGTTCGTCTTCCGGCGGTTCCGCCGCTAGCGTGGCCTGAGTCGGGTCGGCCCAGCGACCCGGGTGGGGAGACGGAACGTGCTGCGCGGATTCAGGGATTTCATCACACGGGGCAACGTGATCGACCTCGCGGTCGCGGTCGTCATCGGCGCCGCGTTCACCGCGGTCGTGAACTCGATCGTCGGCAACCTCATCGATCCGCTCATCAGCCTCGTCTTCCGTGCGGATTCGCTCGACAAGGCCATGGTGTGGAGCATCAACGGGTCGGAGTTCCGCTTCGGCGCCGTCATCGGCGCGGTGATCTCCTTCCTCGCGGTCGCGGTGGTGGTGTACTTCGTGTTCGTGCTGCCCATGAACGTGTACCGCGATCGGCGCGCGAAGGCCGCCGCCGCCGAGGAGGTCGAAGACGCGGGCCTGACCGAGACCGAGCTCCTGACCCAGATCCGCGACCTGCTCGCCGAGACCGGCTCCGCGAACTCCGGCGGTTCGGGGCATCCGAGGCACTGAGACCGGGCGGATGCCTCGAGCCCGAGGCCTCCGCGGTCGCCGGCTCCCCGCTCGACGGGGCCGTTCAGCCCCAGTGCGGCGGCTTCTCGCGCGTCAACCGCTCGTCTTCGGCGCGAGCCGGCCTGCGGGCGCCCTCATCGTCGTCGGCCGCCGCCTCGCGTCCGGGCACGGGCGTCTCGGGCGACGGGTCGGTTCCGGGCGCCGGCGTCAGGCGCGCACGACGCGCTCGTCCGCCGGCCCGCTCGACACGCTGCCGACCGCGCTTCGCAGGTTCGTCGTCCGGGCTCTCGTCGGTCGCGTGCTCGTCGTTCATTCGGACGCGGCATCCGCGGGCAGCACCGGCGGGCGGCCCAGGAGGGTCGCGACCCGATCGGCGACGGCCTCGGGGTTGCCGAACAGCTCGAAGCTGTGCACGCGGAGGTAGTGCCAGCCGAGGCGGCGCAGCACGTCGGGTCGCAGCCGCAGCGACTCCCGCAGGCTGTAGCCGGTGAGCACCTCGTCGGTCTCGACCACGACCGCCTTGCCGGCATTGGCCGCGGCAAGGGCGAGGCGTCCGCGGTGACCGGGCGAGATCCGGATGCCGCGGCGTTCGAGCCTCGCGGCGAGGTCGTCGAGCATCGACGACCCGCTCGACCCGTTGGGGCCCTCGGCAGCACGCTCCTCGGTCTGGCTCAGGATGCTCGCGAGCGCCAGCACGCCGTGCGACTGGCGATCGGCGTCGATGTCGTCGGGGCGGAAGGCCGAGACGAGGTCCATCGAGCGACGTGCGCGGGTCATGCCGACGGCGAGGAGGCGGTCGCCCCCGGGCTCGCCGAGCGAGCCGAAGTTCGACAGCAGTCGGCCGTGCGGGGTGCGCCCGTAGCCCACGGAGAAGATCACGCGGTCGCGGGACTGCGCGACCGACTGCTCGAGCGTGAGCACGGTGAACGGCTCGGCGCGATCCTTGAGGATGAAGTCCGAGAGGTCGGTGCGCTTCGCGAACGCGGCGAGCACCGACTGGTGCACGCGGGCGGCGTGCCTCGTGCTCGCCGTGATGACCATGAGCGATTCGCGGGGCCGCTTGACGGCGTGCTCCATGACGAGCTCGACGACCTTCGCCACCTCGGAGTCGATCGATTCGACGGTGCCGGTGACCTGGTCGGGCAGCCCGTTGCCCCGCACGTAGTGCAGGCCGAGACTGCCGTGCCCGAGGAAGCTGCCGGCCCACGGCAGGGACTCGATGCGGCCGCCGTAGAACCGGCGGTTCACGAGCTCCGCGAGGTCCTCGCCGCCCGCCCGGTAGCTGCGGGTGAGCGTCATCGTCGGCAGCAGTTCGCCGAGGCGGGCGAGCGCGGAGTCGGCGTGCAGCGCGTCGACACCGTCGGTCTCGACCTCCGCGTCGGCTGCGGCATCCGCCCGGTCGGGGTCGTCGAGCCCCGTCTCGAAGATCGTCGGGGTCTGCGTGACCGGATCGCCGAACGCGACGACCTGCCTGGCCCGCTTGATGGCGCCGAGGTTCTCGGCCATCGTCGTGGATCCGGCGTCGACCAGCATGACGGTGTCGAACGTGATGGACGGGTCGATCGCGGCGACGTCGTACGGCGAGGCGAGCCAGATCGGCGCCAGCGCCCGGAAGAGGTGCGGCGTGTCCCGCTGCAGCGAACGCCCGTCGACGCGGTCGCCGCGGAGGGCGCGCTTCAGCCGTTCGGCCTCGTCGGGGTGGTCGACGAGCGCGACCTTCCAGCTCTCGCCCAGGTGCCATGCCAGCTGCGGGCCCGCGGATGACGCGTGCGCCTCGTCGACGAGGCGGAAGTCGCCCTCGAGTCGGTCGAGGAGCGCGGTGTCGGCGCCGAGCAGCGCGGTGTCGGTCGCGAGCATCTGCTCGAGCACCGACTGCCACCAGGCCAGCTCCAGCTCGGATGCGACGACGTGCTCGGGCACGTGCCGCCGCGCGAGGTCGACGAGCAGCGGGTCGAGTCCGAGGTCTCGCAGGCTCGCGAGCAGTGCCGTGCGCTCCTGCAGGTTGGCGAGCACCTCGGATTCCGCGGCGAGGCCGGTCAGCATGGTCGTCAGGTCGCGCACGGGGCGCGCCGCGAGACGACGGGGCGTCCCGGACAGGCCGAGCGGGGTGTCCAGCACCGCCAGGTCGCCCTCGACGGAGCGGTACGCCACGTGGACGTCGTCGAGCCCGACCGGCACCGCGGGGATCGATCCGGCCTCGGAGTAGCGCTGCCAGAGCGTGCGCTGCTGCTGGATGCCGCGAAGGGCCGCATTCAGGTCGGTCACGTGCACGCCGGGGCGCACGTACTCGAGCGCGTGGCGGCGGAGCCTGCGCCGGTTCGCACCGGACATGCCGGGAGAATCGCGCCGGGGCGCCGTCGCCGAGATGAGCTCGCCCAGCGGTCGGTCGAAGACCGACGGGCGGAAGCGGTCGAGCGTCTCGCGCACGTCGAGCAGCAACCGGAGGAAGACGCCGAGCTCGGCGACCGACTCGAACGTGCGCAGGCGCGTCTGCCCGATGAGCGTGCGACCGCGGTCGATGAGGCGCGGCACGTCGGTGGAGCTGAGGCGCTTCGCCAGCTCGTGGGCGGTCGTCGCCTCCTCGGAGGACGTGAACGAGGCGCCGTACCAGGGCGAGTCCCCGGGGCCGTACTTGAACTCGCCGAGCGCGGCGGCGCGCACGAGGTCGCGCGAGACGGCATCGCGCCCGTCGGCGAGCTCGACGAGGGAGGCGTGGCCGAGCCGCGCGGTCGTCGACGGCGCGGCGGGCAGGAGCGCGAGGCGGGCGAGTTCGCCGAGTGCGTCGAGTACCGAGACGTGCAGGCCCGGGTCGCGACGGGTGAGCGATGACCGGTAGTCGACGAGCGCCTTCCGCAGGCGCACGAGCGCGTCGTCGACGTCCGCGACCCGCGGCCGCTCGACCTTCTCGTTGCGCGAGATCGACGTGATGAGGTCGCGGCGCAGGGCCGCGGTCGTGACGGCGGCGCCGCCGAGCCCGACCTGGCCGAGCCGGTGCGCGATGCCGTCGAGGCTCGCGCGCCGCGCGCCGACGACGAGCACGCGCTGGTCCCTGGCGACGAGGGATCCGACCGCATTCACGATGGTCTGCGTGCCGCCCGTGCCGGGGAGGGTCTTCACGACCATCGAGGTGCCCGCCTCGATCTCGGCGATCACGCGTTCCTGCTCGGGATCGGCGTCGAGGAGCAGGGTGTCGGTCGAGGGCGGACGCTCGTCCTGCGGCACCGGGCGAGCCCGCTGCCCCGAGTCGGCGTACCTGGCCTTGGCGGCCGGGTTGCCGGCGATGGCGTCGATGAGCGGGTGCTCGAGGTTCGCGGCATCCTCGGCCATCGAGGGGCCGACCTCGGCGAAGGAGGAGACCACGAGACGCGGCGCGACCTGGAACCACGGCAGGTGGCTCGTGAGGCCGCGGAGGCGATCGATGACCGGCTGGGGCTTGAAGACGCCGTTCGTGATGGCGAGCGCGACGAACGCGTCGGCGTCGAGCGTGATCTGGAACTGCTCCCGCAGCTCTCGCGCGAGCGCCGGGTTGAGGTAGGGCTGGCCCTTGAGCTTCAGCTCGAAGTCCCGGCCGTAGCGGCGGATCGCGAGCGGGCGGAGCAGCACCGGGGCGAGGAACTCCTCGCCGCCGTTGCGCCACGAGGCGAGGCCGATCGCGAGGTGCACCGACTCGATGCCGCGCACGGAGCGGAGTTCGACGCCCTTCTGCGTGATCTCGGCGGCGGCGAGCTTCGCATTGCGCAGGGCGAGCTCGTCGCGGATCAGGCTCGAGAGCAGCGTCGAGCGACCTGTGATGAACTGCGGCAGGCCGCCGGGGTGGGTCGTCGAGAGCTCGATGCGTGTGCGCGGCGTGTCGACGAAGCGCACGAGCGGCGATCGCCCGCCGACCGTCTCGAGTTCGCGCTGCCAGCGCCGCCAGGCGGGCTCGGCGACATTGCCGGCGACGAGGTCGGGGTCGCCGAGGCTCAGGCTGTGGGGACTCGTGAGGTTCTGTGGCATGGCTTCCGGGGTGAGTGCGTCTGCGGCGGCATCCGACTGCGCGTCGAGGAGCGCATCCTCTTCTTCGTTCCGATCGAGCCGCCGCACACGGACACGATAAGGCCCGAACGGGCGTTTCGTGGGATGCAGCGCCGTCGGATGCCGGTTCAGATACCCCCCGGGTATCGTGGTAGCCTCGACCCCTGCCCTACGCTGTGCCCTTCCGCCCAGCCCCTCGACCCGAAGGAGCCGCCCGCCATGCAGGAGATCACCCCCGCCGAGGTCGAAGCGCTCGAGGGCGCCGTCATCCTCGACGTGCGCGAGCCGCACGAGCTCGAGAAGGCCCGCATCGAGGGCGCCCTGCACATCCCGCTGGGCGACCTGGTCGCCCGGGTCGACGAGGTCCCCCGCGACACGACCGTCTACACGCTCTGCCACGTCGGCGGACGCAGTGCGCAGGCGACCGCCTACCTCGAGAGCATCGGCGTCGACGCCGTGAACATCTCGGGCGGCATCCTCGCGTGGTACCGCGAGGGCCTTCCGCTCACGCTCGCCGGCTCGGAATGACCATCCCCGAAGAGGAGGCGCAGCGTCGCATCCTCAACCGGCTGAAGCGGGCCCGCGGCCAGCTCAACGCGGTCATCGACGCGGTCGAGTCCGGCGGCGACTGCCGCACCGTCGTGACCCAGCTCTCCGCCGTGTCGAGCGCACTCGACAAGGCGGGCTTCGCGATCATCTCCTCGGCGATGCGCGACTGCATCGCCGACGAACGCCCGGGCGCGGCATCCGCCGCACGGCCCGACGACGTCGGCCGCGAACGGCTCACCGTCGACGAGCTCGAGAAGCTGTTCCTCACGCTCTCCTGAGGCGGACGGTCGAGGAGCGAAGCGTCTCGAGACCCGCGCGATGCGGGCCTCGAGACGGCGCCCGGGGCGCCTGCTCGCCCAACGGACTCAGCTCGCCGTCTGCAGCTCCAGCCCGTGCGCGAGCGCGACGCCCTCGTTCGTGAGCCGGCCGGCCGTGGCGTTCAGCCCCTTGGCGAGCGCGGGGTCGGCTCCGAGCGCCGCCTCCCAGCCGAGGTCGGCGATGCGGACCGCGTACGGCAGGGTCGCGTTCGTGAGCGCCGGAGTCGAGGTCGCCGGCACCGCGCCCGGCATGTTCGCCACGCAGTAGAAGATCGCGTCGTGCACGCGGAACGTCGGCTCGGCGTGCGTGGTGGGGCGCGAGCCCTCGAAGCACCCGCCCTGGTCGATGGCGATGTCCACGAGCACGGCACCGGGCTTCATCTGCGCGACCATCTGGTCGGTGACGACCTTCGGCGCGGCGGCGCCCGGGACGAGCACGGCGCCGATCACGAGGTCGGCGTCCTTCAGCTGGCGGGCGATCTCGTAGGGCGAGGACGCCAGCGTGTGGATACGGTGGTCGTAGCGGGCGTCGATCTCGCGGAGCTTCGGCAGCGAGATGTCGAACACCGTGACGTCGGCGCCGAGGCCGAGCGCCGTGGCCGCAGCCTGCTCCCCCGCGACGCCGCCGCCGATGACGATGACCTTCGCGGGCGACGTGCCGGGCACGCCGGCGAGCAGCACACCCGCTCCCCCCTTGGAGGCCAGCAGCTCCGCCGCGCCGACCTGCGGCGCGAGGCGACCCGCGACCTCGCTCATGGGCGTGAGCAGCGGCAGCGAGCGGTCGGTCAGCTGCACCGTCTCGTAGGCGATCGCCGTGACGCCCGAGTCGAGGATCGCGCGCGTCAGCGGGAGGTCGGCCGCGAGGTGCAGGTAGGTGAAGAGCGTGAGGTCCTCACGGAGGAAGCCGTACTCGGCCTCGATGGGCTCCTTCACCTTGAGCACGAGCTCGGCCGACCACGCCTCGGCGGCCGTGGCGGCGATCTCGGCGCCGGCGGCGAGGTACTCGGCGTCGGTGAATCCGGCACCGGTGCCCGCTCCCGCCTGGATGGCGACGCGGTGGCCGCGCTGCACGAGCGTGTGCACTCCGGCGGGCGTCATCGCGACGCGGAACTCGTTGTTCTTGATCTCAGCGGGTACGCCGATGTACATGAGGGACTCCGAACGAAGTTGGTTGTTTTCCCTCATGGTCGCTCTTTATTCGCTCGATTGAAAGAACCACTGCACAGAATTCGGTAGACTCGCGACATTCGTTTCAATAGTTCGATTGGATGCCGCATGAGCGAGGTTTCGCCGCAGATCAGCCCAACGCTCCCGACCGGCCCCGCCGTCCTCGACGAGCTCGATCGCGCGATCATCGCCCGGCTGCACGAGAACGCCCGCATCCCGAACATCGACCTCGCCCGCGCCGTCGGCGTCTCGCCGTCGACCTGCCTCGCGCGCGTGCGCTCGCTCCGCGAACGCGGCGTCATCGTGCGCTACACCGCCGAGATCAACCCGATCGCGCTCGGCTTCACGCTGCAGGCGCTCGTGAGCGTGCGCATCCGGCCCGGGGCACGACACCTGATGGAGCAGATCTCCGACGAGCTCCGCCGCGAGCCCGAGGTCGCCCAGCTCTTCTTCCTCGGCGGCACCGAGGACTTCCTCATCCACGTGCGCGTGCGCGACAGCGAGCACGTGCGGCAGTTCGTGCTGAAGAACCTCTCGGCCAACCCGGCCGTCGCGCTCACCGAGACGAACCTCGTGTTCGAGCACCATACGGCGCTGTCGGCGGGCCTCCGGGCCGTCATCTGAGGCGCGGCCGCCGAGCAGCCGAGCGGCCGCCCGGCCGTGGCATCCGCCGTCGGGTCAGCCGCCCACGGGCAAGATCTGCGACAGGTCGAGCCCGTCGGGCGACTCGAGCTGCGCGTACGTGCACGACGCGGCATCCCGATCGGTGCGCCACCGCTTGAACTGCGCCGTGTGGCGAATGCGATCGCCCTCCATCTGGCTGTAGCCGACCTCGACCACGAGCTCGGGGCGCAGCGGCACGAACGAGAGGTTCTTGCCGGCCGACCAACGGCTGACCGCACCCGGCATCCGCGTGCCCTGGGCCTCGGGGTCGGCCCATTCACCCCACGGATGCCGCGACAGGTCGGTCTCGACGTACGGCTCGAGCTCGGCGACGAGGCTCGCCCGGCGGGCCATCGGGAACGAGGCCGCGACGCCGACGTGGTGCAGCCGCCCCTCGTCGTCGTAGAGGCCGAGCAGCAGCGAGCCGACGATGCCGCCGGTCTTGTGCCACCGGAAGCCGGCGACCACGCAGTCGGCGGTGCGCTCGTGCTTGACCTTGAACATGCTGCGCTTGTCGGGCAGGTAGGCACCGTCGAGCGGCTTGGCCACGACCCCGTCGAGGCCCGCGCCCTCGAAGCGGGTGAACCACTCGCGCGCCTCGGCGAGGTCGGCCGTGGCCGGCGTGACGAACACGGGGTCGGATGCCGCGGCCAGCGCGTCCACGAGCAGTCGACGGCGCTCACCGAAGGGCCTGGGCATCAGGTCGTCGTCGCCGAGCGCGAGCAGGTCGAAGGCGACGAAGGCCACCGGCGTCTGCTCGGAGAGCAGCTTCACGCGCGACGCGGCCGGATGGATGCGCTGCTGCAGGGCGTCGAAGTCGAGGCGACCGTCGCGCACGAGGATGATCTCGCCGTCGACCACGCACCGCTCGGGCAAGTTCTCGCGGAGCGCCTCGACGAGCTCGGGGAAGTACCTGGTCATCGGCTTCTCGTTGCGGCTGCCGAGTTCGATCTCATCGCCGTCGCGGAACACGATGGTGCGGAAGCCGTCCCATTTCGGCTCCGTGTGGCCGAGGTCGGGGATCTCCTTGACGGCCTTCGAGAGCATCGGTGCGATGGGCGGCATCACGGGCAGGTCCATCCGTCCATCATGCTCCGCGTCGCCTCGCCGCGGTAGCACCGGGACTCTTCAGGGAATGCCCTGCCCCCACTCGGATTCGTGGCGTATGCTCCATCTGGGTCGACCCCGACGACGTGGCCGACCGGAACGAGGAACACACCATGCACGACCGCATCACCATCGATCCGAGCGCCCGAGCGACGACTGCCCTTCCGAGCACCGCACCGCATCCGAGGGCCGCACGATGAGCTCGATTCTCGACCAGCCGTCCCGCTCGCGCGGGCACCTTCCGTCCCAGGGGCTGCCGCCCATCGGCACCTGGTGGACCCTGCTCGACCGCGGACTCCAGCGCGAGATCCTCGCGAACCCCGCCGCTCCCCTGCGCCCGTTCGTCGTGCGCCGGGTGTTCGAGATCTGCGGCCTCGACATCGGTCGCGCGCCGACCGCCGCCGTTCGACTCGGCGCGAACGAACGCGCCTACATCGCCGGCTGGGCGCACGCCGTCGACTGGACCTGAGCGGCCCTCGACCGAGGCGTTCCCGAGATCAGCTCGCGTCGCGACTCGCGCGCCCGACCTGTCGGGCGATCCATGCCTGCCAGGCGACGAGGACGCGCGGCGGGGCCTGGTGGTGCCGGCGCGAGTTCTGCAGGCGAGGGCCACGGCCGTGCCGGCGAGCGTCGGTGCGGCTCCGGCTGTGCCGCTCGCTGGCGGGCGCCTCACCGTGCTCGGGCACGCCGGGCACGAGGTGGGTGGCGTCGTGCAGCACGGAGACGAGCGTGTCCATGGAATCTCCTCGAGGTCCGGTTCTCTTGCAGTGCGAGCACGATGCGCGCTCTCACACTGTACGAGCGAACTCCGCGCCGCGATACTCCGCCGCCGAGACGGCGCCCCCGCCGTCTCGGCGCCTTGGATCGCATGGCCTGACGCATGGCGACCACGCATTCGTGGTGCCCCTGGAGGGACTCGAACCCCCAACCCTTTCCTTAGGACGGAACTGCTCTTCCATTGAGCTACAGAGGCTGACCGCACGAGTTTACCCGCAATGGCGGGCGGGTCGAGAACCCGCTCCGTCACGCGAACGACGGATGTCGCGGGCACGGCGTGCACGCACCCCGGGGATCCGAATCGCCGCTCAGCTCGAAGTCCTCGCAGGTCGGGAAGCACGCTCGGTTCGGGCCCGGCACGGCGTCGGCACGACGGGGTCGGTCGACCGCGATACCCTGTCCGACGGCGTTCCGCACGTCGCGCGGTGCTCGCGCACGTCCGGCACTCCCCCACAACGGAACGGAGCATCATGAGCGGCACGAGATTCTGGGTCGGCGCGTCCACGGTCGGCGCGCTCGGGTCGCCCGCACGCGGCATCCGCCCGCTCGAGGTCGCGGCCGACGGCGCCATCACGCTCGGCGACCCCGTCGACGTGGGCGAGAACCCGATGTTCCTCGCCGTCTCGCCTGCCGGCGTGCTCGGCATCGTGCACGAGCTCACCGTCGGCCGGGTCTCGACGTGGAGCATCGACGGCGACGCCGTGCGCCCCTTCGGCGATGCCGGCGCCACGGGGGCCGGCGACCCGTGCCACATCGCCTTCGACGCGACCGGCGACTGGGCCTTCGCCGCGAACTACTCGGGCGGCGTGGTCACGGCGCATCCGGTGCGAGCGGATGCCGCGGCCGACGCCGCGCTCTCCGCCGCGTACAGCGGCACGGGGCCCGACCGTTCGCGGCAGGAGTCCTCGCACCCGCACCAGGTGGTGCTCGATGCGGCCAGGTCACGACTTCTCGTGCCCGACCTCGGAGCCGACCGCATCCGGGTGATCGGTCTCGACGGCCTGCCCGAGACCTTCGACCCCACCTCAGGCGAGGCCGCGGACATCCTGATCCACGCCGGCGCGGGGCCACGGCACCTCGTGATCCTCGGCGACCTCGCGGTCGTCGCGAACGAACTCGACCGCACGGCGAGCATCATCGACCTGGTCACCGGCCTCGAGCTCGACTCGTTCCCGGTCGATGCGAGCGTGGCTCCGCGGGGCCTCGGGCTCTCGGCGATCCGGCTCACGGCCTCGGGCACCGTGCTCATCGGCGATCGCGACGCCGACGCCCTCGCGTGCCTCCGCTTCGACGCCGATGCCCGTACGCTCACGCACGTCGCCTCCGTCAGCACCGGCGGCCGGCATCCGCGCGACCTGCATCTCACGCATGACGAGCGATTCGCGCTCGTGGCCGACCAGGCATCGGATTCCATCGCCGTGATCGAGCTCGAGTCCGGCGTTCCCACCCACGTCGTGCGCACGGTCAGCACGCCCGCGCCCGCGTGCCTCGCCCGCCTGCCCTGATCGGTCCCCACGCGCCCTGATCGGTTCCCTGCACGCTCGGGGCGTGCGGCGCAGCCGTCTGGCCGGGCGAGTCGCTAGTTGTAGCCGAGCACCACGATCGCGGAGGTCGTCGGCGAGAGCTCGTCGACGAACGTGTTCTCTTCGAGTCGTGATTCGTTCACCGGCTGCGTCATCGCGGTCACCTGCCTCTGCGTGGGATGGTTCCCAACGCTACGGGAGTCGCGTCACCGCATCATTGTCCGAGTCGTCCAACTTCGCGTGCGGATTTCGCCACATCGTCACAGTCGGGCGACCGACGCCGCGGATCAGGTCGGCGGGTAGAGGTACAGCGCGTCCCCGGCGGGGATCGTGCGCTGGTGGTACGAGTGGTCGGAGTTCTGGTTGTACTCCTCGATGTTGACGGTGCCGTCGCCGTTGACCGACTGCACGTACGCCACGTGGTTGTACGGGAACCACGCGACCGCGCCGACCACGGGCACGTCGCTCGTGGGCCATCCGTGGGAGACCCACTCGTCGGCCCAGGCGTAAGCGCTGCCCGATGCGAGGTTCGACCAGTCCCACTTCCAGGGCGCGCTCGTCACGCCGGCGTCGCGGTTCAGGCGCCACGCGACGAAGTCGACGCACTCACGGTAGTAGTACCGGAGCGGCGAGAGGCCTCCGCCGTAGTCGTCGGGGATCTGGTCCCACCAGGGGTAGTCGTCTCCCTCGGCCTTGACGGTGTAGATCGCGTAGGCGCCGGCGCCTCTCGACGCGAGTTCGGCGGCCCAGGCCGCCTGGGCCTCCTCTTCGGCGTTCTGCGCCGCCTCGTCGATCTCCGCCTTGGTGGTGACCGAATAGGCGTCGCTCGAGACCGGGGCGCCGGAGGCGTCGGCCGAGACGTCGACGTCTTGCGCCTCGGCCACGGAGAAGCTGAACCGGCCGGAGGTCTGGAACAGGTCGCCCGAGGGCATCAGCGCATAGGCCGGCATCGCGACGGTGCCGACGATGGCCGGCACCACGAGGACGGTCGCGAAGACGCGGAGCGGGCGGACCCGCCGCACGGTCGTGGTCGAGCGCCCCGAGCCGGGCGCCGGAGGCACGGCATCCGAGTGCTGCCGCATCGGCTCGGAGGGCGCGGATGCCGCTGCGGCGCGCCGTTCGGCGCGGCTGGGGTTCCGTCGACGCGCACGGGCGGGCTGGGAGGGGGCCGATCGTCGCGATCTCGCGGACTCGGCCGCGCGCCGTTGCGAGCGCGATGGCTGCTCGGCGTTCTCACCTTCGTGCAAAAGTCGATCCTCCGGACACCGTTCAGGGCCGCGGTCGGGACCTGTTCGGGATACGTGCGTCGTCGCATCGGCCGGGTCGTCCGGCGACTGGATCCACCCTAGGGCAACCGAACGGCGAAGTCACCCCGACGTCACGCCACGTTCGCGAGATACTCGTCCCACTGCGGGAGCGGGCGCTCGAATCCGCGCACGACCCAGCTCCGTCCGTGCGGCATCCTCGGCGTGAACCGGAGCTCCCAGCCCATCTCGGCCGGGGTGTGGTCGCTCTTGAGGTTGTTGCAGCGCAGGCAGCACGCGACGAGGTTCTCCCAGGTGTCGCGTCCGCCGCGCGAGCGCGGCAGCACGTGGTCGATGGTCGCAGCGGAACGTCCGCAGTACGCGCACCGGTGCTCGTCGCGGCGCAGCACCCCACGTCGGCTCACCGGCACCGCGTGCACCCGTGGCGTTCGCACGTACCGGGTGAGCACGATCACGCTCGGTCTCTGCCACGAGCCGCTCGCGGCGCAGACGGGATTGCCCTCGTCGTGCCGGATGATGGTCGCCTTCTGGTTCATGACCAGGAGGAGCGCCCGCTTGAAGGAGACGACGGCGAGGGGTTCGTAACCCGCGTTCAGCACGAGTGTGCGCATGGAGTGCCTTTCGATCGGGGCTGGATGGCTTCCAGCCGCGTGAACGGAACGACGCTCCGGCGACGTGCGGGTCGCGTGAGGCCATGAAGGGGGCGGATGTCGCGTGCCGACGCAGAACCGGCCCGAGAACGCAGAACGGGCACCGTCATGAAGACAGTGCCCGTCGAAACGTCGGCTCGGCTGGTGATCGGCTGACTACTGCGCCGTTGGTGGAATTGCGCGCGCGCATCCGCGGAATGGATGCTGCACGTGCGGACCATCGGCGTTCCCCTCGCCCGGATCTCGGATCGTCAGGCTTTCAGGCTACGACATGAATGACGCGCCGGGGCCTCCCGGCGCGTCATTCACAGGTCGTGTCACGCGATGTTCACGCCTCAGATGCCGATGCGCACGATGTAGTAGTCGCTCGTCCAGATCGGCTGCACGCGAACCGCGGCGCCTTCGTACGGCGCGTGGAGGATCATGCCGTTGCCGGCGTAGAAGCCGTCGTGGCCGTCCATGATGACGAGGTCGCCCGGCTGGGCGTCGGCCTCGGAGATCTGCGTGCCCATGGCGCCCTGGCCCGCGGAGGAGTGCGGCATGCCGATGCCGAACTGCGCGTAGACGTACATGACGAAGCCGGAGCAGTCGAAGCCGGCCGGCGTCGCGCCGCCGTAGACGTAGGGCGTGCCGATGTACTGCGTGGCGACGTTGTAGACGCTCGCGAGGTCGTAGCTCGGGTACGCCGGGTTGGCGAGGAAGGCGTCGACCGACGGCCCGGAGTACGACGCGGCGTACGAGGCCATCTCGGCCTCGGCGGCGACGCGCGCGGCCTCGGCGGCCTCGGCCTGGCGCTGGGCCTCCGCGGCGGCCTCGATCTCGGCCGCGGTCGTGGCGGCGAAGCCGTCCTTCGTGACCGGGGCCGCGATGACGTCCTCGGCGACCTCGACGGACTGCGCCTGCGCGTTCGTCAGCTTCGTCTCGGCGCTCGTCGCGAACTGCGGGCCGTTGCTGCCCGGGGCGAACGCGTACGCCGGGATGGCGATGGTGCCCACGATGCCGGCGGCCAGCGTCATGACCGCGACGTTGGCGACCGCTCCACGACGCAGCGGCCTGGTCGAGGCCAACGGCTTCCGCGCGATCACCTCGTCTGCAGGCGTTGCCGCACGATCGCGGTTCTTGCGCGCGACCGCCTTGGCGGTGTTCCTCTTGAGCTGGGCATTGGGACGACGGGGGGTGAATCGAGCCAAATCGGGTTCCTCCACCGCCCCACGGAAAACCTGATCCGTCCCACCTGGTGCGCTCGAGGCGCGTCTTCGTCCTGAACCGGGCGGTGGGTGCTGAGAGGCGATCCCGGTCCTGGTCCGACGACCGGCTTCGTGCCGTCGAACTCGACCGAGAATACGTGACGATGGACCGAATGTCACATTCTGATCACGGTTCGGCGCACATACTTGCGAGAACACCCCCGAACGGGGGGCCTACACGCCGATGAAGATGTGGCCCGCGACATCCGTCGTGAGCTCGAGTCCGCCGTCGACCCCGTCGACCTCGACGAGCACGTAGCCGCCGTTCCTGGCGAACCTCGCGGCGGCACCCGGGAGGATGCCGGCCTGCTTGAGCTGGAGGAGCAGTTCGGGGTCGAACTGCACGGGCTCGCCGAGCCTGCGAACGACGCCGCGGACCTCGGTCTCGCTGTCGGCGAGGGCGTCGGTGACGCGCACGACGCCCGTCATGAAGGGGGCTGCGGGCTCGAGGCCCAGTTCGTCGAGCCCGGGGATGGGGTTGCCGTACGGGGAGTGCGTGGGCTCGCCCAGGATCTCGACGAGGCGGCGCTCGACCTGCTCGCTCATGACGTGCTCCCAGCGACAGGCCTCGTCGTGCACGAACTCCCACTCGAGTCCGATGACGTCGGCGAGCAGCCGCTCGGCCAGGCGGTGCTTGCGCATGACGTGCACGGCCTTGCTCCGGCCATCGGGGGTGAGCTCGAGGTGACGATCTCCGGACACGACGACGAGCCCGTCCCGCTCCATGCGGGCGACGGTCTGCGAGACCGTCGGGCCGGAGTGGCCGAGACGCTCGGAGATGCGGGCGCGCAGCGGCACGATGTGCTCTTCCTCGAGGTCGAGAATCGTGCGAAGGTACATCTCCGTGGTGTCGATGAGATCCGTCATCAGCAAGCCCTCCCTGTCGCAGCCCGTCATCAAGCCTAGCCGGATGCGGAGCCTCGTTAGACTCGACTCCATGCCGAGCCTCGTGATCCCCAGCGACCTCCTGCCCGCCGACGGACGATTCGGCTGCGGCCCGTCCAAGGTGCGGCCCGAACAGCTCGCCCACCTGGCCGCCGAGGGCCCCGCGCTGCTCGGCACCTCGCACCGCCAGGCGCCGGTCAAGAACCTCGTCGGGCGCGTGCGCAGCGGCCTCTCCGACCTGTTCGCCCTCCCCGACGGCTACGAGGTCGTGCTCGGCAACGGCGGCTCCACCGCGTTCTGGGACTCGGCCTCGGCCGGGCTCATCGAACATCGCGCCCAGTTGTGCGCGTTCGGCGAATTCGGCCAGAAGTTCGCGGGCGCGGCATCCGCCCCGTGGCTCGAGGCGCCCGACGTGCGCAAAGCCGCCGCGGGCACGCGCTCGAACCCCGAGGCCGTCGCCGGGGTCGACGTGTACGCCTGGCCGCACAACGAGACCTCGACCGGCGTCATGGCCCCCGTGCAGCGCGTCGCGGGCGACGACGGCGCGCTCACCGTCATCGACGCGACGAGCGCGGCGGGCGGCGTCGCGGTCGACCCGACCCAGTTCGACGTCTACTACTTCGCGCCCCAGAAGAACTTCGCCTCCGACGGCGGCATCTGGTTCGCCCTGTTCTCCCCCGCCGCCATCGAGCGCGTCGAGCGCATCGCGGCTTCCGACCGCTACATCCCCGAGTTCCTCTCGCTGAAGAACGCCGTCGACAACTCGCGCCTCAACCAGACGCTGAACACGCCGGCCCTTGCGACCCTGCTGCTGCTCGAGAACCAGCTCGACTGGATGAACGGCTCGGGCGGCCTCGACTGGGCCGACGCCCGCACGCGCGAATCGTCCTCGGTGCTCTACGACTGGGCTGCGCGCACCTCGGTGGCCACCCCGTTCGTCGCCGACCCCGCCGATCGCTCGCAGGTCGTCGTCACGATCGACTTCGACGAGTCGACGGATGCCGCGAAGATCGCGGCGATCCTGCGCGAGAACGGCATCGTCGACACCGAGCCCTACCGCAAGCTCGGCCGCAACCAGTTGCGCGTCGCGACGTTCACGGCGATCGAGCCTGACGACGTCCGCGCGCTCACCGCGTCGATCGACCACGTGCTCGAGCGGATCGGCTGAACCGCATGCGGCTCTGGCTCGCGGAGTCGGAGCGCCGGCCGGATCCGGCGCCCGCCCGTGCCGATGCGCGCAAGGCGGTGCTCGCGGGCACGGCCCTGTGGCTCGTCGCGCTCGCGGTGTGCCTTCTCCTGCGCGACGCGCTCGCGTCGGCCGGCCTGGAGTGGCTGATCTGGGCGTGCGTGGCGGGCGCGGCGCTCGGCGTGATCGCGTTGGTCGTCGTGCTGGCGATCAGGCGCCGAGCGGCACGTCAGTCCTCGTCGTCGTGACGCCCGGCTGAGTCCGCGTCGCCGTCCTCGGCACCCGCAGGCTCCTCGGCCGCGAGCGACGACTCGTCGAGTCGGACATCGTCGTGGTGCGCGTCGTCGAGCGAGCCCTCGTCGAGCTCCTCGAAGTCGATGCCGTCGAACGCGTCGCGATGCGCGTCGTGGTCCGACGCGTCGGACTCGCCGTCGCCGTCGTCGCCCGCACCGTCGTCGTCATCGTCGTCGTCGTCGAACTCGTCGTCGGCGACGATCTCGAGCTCCTCGGACGCGTCGTCGAGGTCGTCGCCGTGCTCGTCGTCGCCGGCTTCGCGCGCGGCCTCGGCCGCCGCCGCCTGCGCGGCACGGTAGTCGGCGAGCCGCTCGGACCAGGGGATCCAGGCGGGCGCGAGCAATGCGCCGTCGCCCGGCATCAGCTGCGTCTCGACGATCGTGGGCTCGGCGTCGTCGACCCGTACGAGGGTCACGCTCCAGTGCCATCCCGGATATCCGGAGAGATCGGACGCGAAGTGCAGCGTCAGCACGTGCTCGCCCTCGGCGATGTGGCCGATCACGGAGCCGACGGTCTCGGGAGCGGTGGTCTCGAGCAGTGCCCGGCGCGCGAGGTCGACCGCGTCGAGCAGCACCTGGTCGGGTTCGAACACCTCGGCCGGCTCGTCGGCGACCAGCGCGTCGGGAGCCGGAATCGTCTCGGTGCCGGTCTCGGACGACTCGGCGTCGTCGGCGATCGACTCGACGCCGGTCTCTGAGGACTCGACCTCGGTCGCACCGTACTCGAGCGCATCGCTCACGACGGATGCGTCGACGTCGGCCGCCGCATCCGCCCGGATCTCGGAGTCGGGAAGCTCAGGCATCCAGATCGTCAGCCACCTTGCGCAGCACGGCAGCCACCGTGCGCGCCTTGGACTTCTCGGGGTACCGGCCGCGACGGAGGTCGCTGCCGATGCCGTCGAGCACCTTCACGACGTCTTCGACGATGATCGCCATGTCGTCGGCGGGCTTGCGGTTGATCTTCGCGAGGCTCACGGGCGCGTCGAGCACGCGCACGGACAGCGCCTGCGCACCCCGCTTGCCCTCGGCGACGCCGAACTCGAGGCGAGAGCCCGCACGCACGGTCGCGCCGGCGGGAAGAGCGGAAGCGTGGAGGAAGACCTCCTGGCCGTCATCTGAGCTGATGAAGCCGAACCCCTTCTCCTCGTCGTAGAACTTGACCTTGCCGGTGGGCATCGTGTGAACCTCGCTCGTGTCGGAGGCGCGCCGAATGCGCGCGCCCTGCAACGACCAGTCTAGAGTCCCGACCCCCCGCACGACGCCGCTGCCGTATCCTTGAGGCGTGAGCGAATCCGATCAGAGCGGCAGCCATCGCGTCGAGCGCGTCCTGGCGTACATGTTCACGACGATGGTGCTGCTCTCCGTGGCCGCATTCATCGCCGTGCTGATCGGCACCATGGCCGGCGTGGCCGAGAACGACGGGTTCAGTCAGGGCATCTGGCCGGTCGTCATCATGCTGCCCTGGTTCGGACTGCCGCTCGGCTTCCTGATGCTCATCGCCCTGTTCATCGTGCACGCGGTGAACCGGGCCCGCTCCTCGCGCCCTCGAACGAACTGATCGGAGACGATGCTCGAACTCGCCGCGCGGCTTCGCGCGCTGCCCCGACCAGGACTCGCGGCCGCGCTGCAGACGCGCGAGTTCGACACGACCGGCATCCGCGACCTCTTCGACCTGGCCGAGGTGCTGCTCGCGCCCGACTCGCTCGATCACGTCATCTCCAGACTCGACCGTCCGCGCCTCGCGGTGCTGGCCGCGACGGCTGAGCTGACCGCCGACCACAACGACACCACGGTCGACGCGGTGGTCGACGAACTCGCCCGCCTCGGCGCATCCGCGGAGCTCACGAAGGCGGCGCCCGACCTGCTCGACGATCTCGCCGCCCTGCTGATCGTCATCCTCGACGGACGGCGCGTGCACCTGCCCATGGCGGTCTCGAGCCGCCTCGCCACGCGCACCGGCCGCGACGTCCCGGATGCCGCGGATCTCGCCGCCCCGGCGCCGCCCGTGCTCGTCGGCGTCGACCAGGTCGACCGCACGATCCTCGACCGCCGAGCCTCCGAGGCGGCATACGCCACCGTCGCGGCGACGGCCGAACTCCTCGCCGCGCTCGGGTCGCAACCTGCCCGCGAGCTCGCGAAGGGCGGTCTCACGCTGCCCGACTCGAAACGGCTCGCCGAGGTGTGCGGCATCGACCTCGACGCCCTGCCGCGCCTGTTCCACCGTGCTGACGAGGCGGGTCTGGTGCTGCGCGACGGGGCCTACTGGCTGGAGTCCGACATCGGCGCGAGCTGGACCCAGCGCAGCGCCGCGGAGCGATGGCAGCGCCTGGCCGAGCAGTGGCTGTCGCGCATCCCGCCGACCCTGCGCGAACTCGTGGCCCGCCGCAGCGAGACGCTCTCCTCCACCGACCTGCGCGAAGACGTCCGCTGGCTGTATCCGGCGGGCGGCCGATGGCTCGACGACGGGCTCGACCGCCTGGTCGACGACGCCGAGGCGCTCGGCCTCGCCGTGGCCGGCGAACCGGTCGAATCCGGCCGCCTCGTGCTCGTCGGCGACGTGGAGCGTGCAGCCGCGCTCCTCTCGGCGCACTTCCCGGCGCAGGTCTCGAAGGTCTACCTGCAGCACGACCTCACGATCGTCTCGCCGGGCCCGCTCGAGCCCGTGCTCGATGCACGTCTCCGTGGGTTCGCCGACGTGGAGGCCCGCGACCTCGCCTCCACATACCGCGTGAGCGCGGCATCCGTGAACCGCGGCCTCGCCGCCGGCGAATCGGCCGACACCATCCTCGCGTTCCTCGGCGGCATCTCGCTGACCGGCATCCCGCAGCCCGTCGCCTACCTCATCGACGAGGCGGCCAAGCGCTTCGGCAGCGTCCGCGTCGCCACCGCCGACGACGCCGAGCTCCCCGCCCGCACCGTGGTGCGCTCCGACGACGAGCAGGTCGTGCGCACCCTCGCCGTCGACCAGGCGCTGAGCGCGATCGGACTGCGCCAGGTCGGGCCCAACCGCCTGCTCTCGCGATTCGCACCCGATGTCGTCTTCTGGGCGCTCTCCGATGCCCGCTATCCGGTCGCGGCCGAAGACCGTGACGGCGCCATCGTGCGCCTGCGGCGGCACCATCTGGCCCAGTCGCCGCCGCCGCCCACCGCGAGCGACCCCATCGGCGCGATGCTCGATCGCGTGCTCGTCGACGGCGACGACGACGCCACCGAGGTCGCCTGGCTCGCCAGGCAGCTCGAGGCGGCCGCACGAGCGAAGGAGACGCTGACCGTCACGGTGCGCATGCCGGGCGGCACCACCGCCGACTACCTGCTCGCCCCCGCGAGCGTCGCGAACGGTCGGCTCCGGGCACGTGACCGCAAGGCCGACATCGAGCGCACGCTGCCCCTCTCCGCCATCGCCGCCGTCATGCCGGCGCCGTCCAACGTGTGACGCCGATCACGGCGCACGAGGCCGCCCTCACATGAACCGGGCGTAGACTCGACGGTTATGTCAGACGGCCCCCTCATCGTGCAGAGCGACCGCACCGTGCTCCTCGAGGTCGCGCACCCGCTTGCAGAGGACGCGCGACACGACCTCGCGATCTTCGCCGAGCTCGAACGCGCACCCGAGCACATGCACACGTACCGCATCACCAGGCTCGGGCTCTGGAACGCCAGGGCCGCGGGGCACACGGCCGAGGACATGCTCGGCACGCTCGAGCGATATGCCAAGTTCCCCGTTCCGCAGACCGTCTCGGTGGACATGCGGGAGACCGTCGCGCGCTACGGCCGCCTCGTCGTCGATCGCACGGACGACGGCGCCCTCCGGCTGCGATCCGACGATCTCGCCGTGCTCACCGAGGTCGCCGGCGCCAAGCGCATCTCGCCGCTGCTGACCGAGCGCATCGACGAGACCGGATTCCTCGTCGAGGCCTGGGCGCGCGGCGCGCTCAAGCAGGAGCTCGTCAAGCTCGGCTGGCCGGCCGAAGACCTGGCGGGCTACACGCCCGGCACGCCGCATCCGATCGAGCTCGACGAATCCGGATGGCACCTGCGCGACTACCAGCAGAAGGCCGTCGACAACTTCTTCGACGGCGGTTCGGGCGTCGTGGTGCTCCCCTGCGGCGCCGGCAAGACCCTCGTCGGGGCGGGTGCGATGGCCACCGCGAAGACGACCACGCTCATCCTCGTGACGAACACCGTTTCGGCCCGCCAGTGGCGGGACGAGCTCCTGAAGCGCACGTCGCTCACGGCCGACGAGATCGGCGAATACTCCGGCCAGACGAAGGAGGTCAAGCCGGTCACCATCGCGACCTACCAGATCCTCACGGCGAAGCGGAAGGGCGAGTACGCGCACCTCGCGCTGCTCGACGCGCTCGACTGGGGACTCGTGGTCTACGACGAGGTGCACCTGCTGCCCGCACCCGTGTTCAAGCTCACCGCCGAGCTCCAGGCCCGCCGCCGACTCGGCCTCACCGCCACGCTCGTGCGTGAAGACGGTCGCGAGGGCGACGTGTTCAGCCTCATCGGACCGAAGCGCTTCGACGCGCCGTGGAAGGAGATCGAGGCGCAGGGCTTCATCTCCCCCGCCGCCTGCTACGAGGTGCGCATCGACCTGCCCCCGTACGAGCGGCTCGCGTACGCGGCATCCGCCGACGACGAGCGGTACCGTCTGGCCGCCACGGCCCCGGCCAAGCTCGAGGTGGTGAAGGAACTGGTCGCAAAGCACCAGGGCGAGCGCATCCTCGTCATCGGCCAGTACCTCGACCAGATCGACGAGCTCGCCGAGACGCTCGGCGCGCCGCAGCTCACGGGATCGACGCCCGTCGACGAGCGCGAGCGGCTCTTCCAGTCCTTCCGCGAGGGCACCACGCAGGTGCTCGTCGTCTCGAAGGTGGCGAACTTCTCGGTCGACCTCCCCGAGGCCACCGTGGCGATCCAGGTCTCGGGGTCGTACGGCTCGCGTCAGGAGGAGGCCCAGCGCCTCGGCCGCCTGCTGCGTCCGAAGGAGTCGGGGCTCACCGCGAACTTCTACACCCTCGTCTCGCGCGACACGGTCGACCAGGACTTCGCGCAGAACCGCCAGCGGTTCCTCGCCGAACAGGGCTACAGCTACACGATCCTCGACGCGCACTCGCTCGAAGCGGCCTGACGGCGCGTCAGGCCCGCGCGTAGCGCAACAGCACGAGGTCGCCCGCGGGCAGCGCGTGCACGAGGCGCATGCGATGCACCGACTCGCGCGCACCCCGGGCGATGCGGCCGCCATCGCCGCCGACGAGCGTCGGCGAGAGGCTGAGGCACACCTCGTCGACCAGGTCGGCGTCGAGCAGGCTGCCGAACAGGTGCGGGCCGCCCTCGCAGAGCACCTCGCCGAGGCTCTCCCGGGCGAGCGCGCGCAGCATCGCCGCGGGATCCACCGCCTCCTCGCCGCACACCAGCACGTCGGCCACGGCGGCGAGCGCGCGTCGTCGCGCCTCGGGCGCCGCGGCGTGCGTCACCACGAGCGGTCGCCGGACGGCCGCCTCGAAGAACGGATGCCGGGCATCGAGATCGAGCCGCGACGAGACCACGGCCACGCGCGGCTGCTCGGGCCTGCCGCGCGACACCCGCCACGCGGCATCCGCCTCGCTCACGGCGAGCCCGCCGTATCCCTCGGCCCGCACGGTTCCCGCACCGACCAGCACGACGTCGGCGAGGGTCCGCATCGCCTGCATGGCGCGCCGGTCGTTCTCGTCGCCCAGGCCGCCGCTGCGACCCTCGAGGGTCGCCGAGCCGTCGATGCTCGCCACGAAGTTCATCCGCACGCGCGCGCGCTCGCGATCAGGCCACGCGTAGGACGCCAGCAGCGTCTCGCGATCGATCGGAGGAGTCGCGTTCACCGGTTGTGCTCCAGGAACACGGGTTCGCGCCACCCCTCGATCGCCCCGATCATGCGCATCGCGTCGACCGTCTCGCGCACGTTGTGCACCCGCACGATGCGGGCGCCCTGCATCACGGCGTACACCGCCGCCGCGATCGACCCCTCGACGCGTTCTCCGCGACCGCGGCCGAGGCTCTCGCCGACGAAGTCCTTGTTCGACAGCGCCACGAGGGTCGGGTACCCGATCTCGACGATCTCGCCGAGTCGGCGCGTGAGCTCGAGCGAGTCGAGCGTGTGCTTGTTGAGGTCGTGCCCCGGGTCGATGATGATGCGATCGGATGCCACGCCCGCCGCCTCCGCCTTCGCGACGCGATCCCGCAGGAACGCCGCGACCTCGCCGACCACGTCGTCGTAGCGCGGCGACGGGAACGGCGTGCGCGGGGACGCGAGGCTGTGCGTGACGACGACCGCGGCGCCGGTTCCGACGAGCACGCCGGCCATCTCGGGATCGCTGAGCCCTGTGGTGTCGTTCACGACGTGGGCGCCTGCGGCGATGGCCTCGCGCGCGACCTCCGCGTGGAACGTGTCGACCGAGATCACTGCGCCGGAACCCGCGAGGGCGGCCACGACGGGGACGACGCGATCGATCTCCTCCGCCACCGGGATCGGCGGACCCGGTGCGAACTTCGCGCCGCCGATGTCGACCCAGTCGGCGCCGTCGGCGATCGCGCGTCCGGCCGCCGCGACGGCGGCGTCGAGCGCGTCGGTGCGTCCCCGGTCGTAGAAGGAGTCGGGCGTGCGGTTCACGATGGCCATGACGGCCACCTCGCGCGCGAAGTCGAACGTGCGCCCGCCCAATCGCATCACGGTGCCGCTCATGCCGGGATCAGGCTCTCGAGCGCGACCGACGGATCACCGAGGGCCGTGAGGTCCACCGGGACGTCGGCGCGGATGAGCGCCTGCACGGCATCGTTCACGTCCCACACGTTGACGTTCATGCCGGCGACGACGCGGCGCTCGCGCACCCAGAAGGCCATGAACTCGCGCGCGGCCACGTCGCCTCGGAAGACGACGGAAGCCCCGTCGGCGAGCGGACCGTACCCCGAGTACTCCATGCCCAGGTCGTACTGGTCGGTGAAGAAGTACGGGATCTCGTCGTACACGACCTGCGCTCCCGCGAGTGCACGGCCCACGGCCTGCCCCTGGTTCTGCGCGTTCGCCCAGTGCTCGACCCGCAGGTGGCGGTCGAGCACCGGGTGCCGCACGTTCGCGACGTCGCCCGCGGCGAACACGTCGGGGGCGCTGGTGCGGAACCCGTCATCCGTCACGATGCCGTCGTCGACCGTCAGGCGAGCGGATGCAGCGAGCTCGGTGTTCGGCACCGCCCCGATGCCCACGACGACGAGATCGGCGTCGAGCTCCTCGCCGGTGCCGAGGATGACGCCGTCGACACGACCCTTGCCGCGGACGGCGCTGACGCCCGCGCCCATGCGCAGCTCGACCCCGTGCTCGGCGTGCAGACTCGCGAAGACCGCGCCCACCTCGGGACCGACGGCCGACGCCAGCGGAACGGCGCCCGGTGCGATGACGGTCACCTCGTTGCCGTAGCTGCGCGCGGCGGCCGCGACCTCGAGTCCGATCCATCCGGCGCCCATGATCGCGACGCGTCGCCCGCCGGGCTTCAGGGCGGTGCGCAGGTGGGTCGCATCGTGGAGCGTCCGCAGCGTGTGCACGCCCGTGAGCCCCGCACCCGGACCCGAGAACGACCGCGGCCGAGCGCCGGTCGCGAGCAGCAGGCGGTCGTACGACACCGGCTCGCCGTCGATCGTCACGACGTGGGCATCGACGTCGAGGGCGGTCGCCTCGGCGCCAGTGCGGAGCTCGACGTCGTGCTCGTCGTACCAGGATCTCGGCAGCGGGATGGTGCTCGCCGCGTCATCCGTGCCGAGCAGGTACCCCTTCGACAGCGGCGGTCGCTCGTACGGCGGTCGGTCCTCGCGCGTCGCGACGACCACCTCGCCGTCGAAGCCCTCGTCGCGCAGGCTCTCGACGGCGCGTGCCGTCGTGAGCCCTCCCCCGATGATCACGATGCGCTCAGCCGCTGCCATGCTGCGAGTCTCGCACGACCGCTCGGCGCCCGGAAGTCGGCATCCGGCCGATGGCGCGCCGGTGCAGCAAGCACCCGAGGTTCTGTCGCAGACTTCACAGTCCACATTCAGGAAACCTGCAGCAGACTGAAAACATGGCTGACGGACCCAGAATCCTCATCGTCGACGACGAGCCCAACATCCGCGATCTGCTGACCACGAGCCTTCGGTTCGCGGGCTTCGCGGTGCGTGCCGTGGGCAACGGCGCGCAGACCATCTCCGCGGTTCTCGAAGAAGAACCCGACCTCATCATCCTCGACGTGATGCTCCCCGACATGAACGGGTTCGGCGTGACGAAGCGCCTGCGTTCGGCCGGCTACACCGCGCCAATCCTCTTCCTCACGGCGAAGGACGACACCGAAGACAAGATCACCGGCCTCACGGTGGGTGGCGACGACTACGTCACCAAGCCGTTCAGCCTCGACGAGATCGTCGCCCGCATCAAGGCGATCCTGCGGCGCACCATGCACGCCGAAGAGGATGCGGTGATCCGCACCGGCGAGCTCATGATGGACCAGGACACGCACGAGGTGCTCGTGGGCGACGTGCCGGTCGAGCTCTCCCCCACCGAGTTCAAGCTGCTGCGCTACCTCATGCTCAACCCCAACCGGGTGCTCTCGAAGGCGCAGATCCTCGACCACGTGTGGGAGTACGACTTCAACGGCGACGCCGGCATCGTCGAGAGCTACATCTCCTACCTCCGCCGCAAGCTCGACCAGCACTCGGCAGAGCCGCTGATCCAGACCAAACGCGGGTTCGGGTACATGCTGAAGTCCTCCTCCAAGCCCTGACTCAGGCTTCCCCGCCTAGACTCGCTCCGCTATGCATCAGACGATCTCCGAGCGGTGGAACCGCATCTCGCTTCGCACCAAGATCACCGGTGTGACGGTGCTGATGCTGACCCTCGGGCTCCTCGTCTCGGGCATCGGCACGGCGGCGATGCTGCGCTCGTACGTCGAGGACCAGACGGCGGCCAAGCTCAGCAGCATCGCGAGCGGCACGCTCGACCGCTACTTCGTCGACGAGGGCACGTCGGATGCCTCACCTGACGCGAGCTCGCGCAAGTTCTCGGAGAGCGACCAGGTCTTCGTCGCCGTCTACGACGAGTCCACGGGCCAGCTCGAGGGCACCAACTGGGACGAGCGCTCGGCCGATGCGCGGCCGCTCATCCCCGAGACCCTGACCCAGGGCGAGGTCAGCGCCATGAACTCGAAGAGTTCCGGCTACACGATGTTCCCGCTGAAGGATGCCAACGGCGACAAGACGTTCCGCGCGGTCGCGGCCCTGATGCTGGCCGACAGCCACGGCAACTACTCGCCGATCCTCATCGCGATCTCGTCGAAGGACACCGAGTCGCTCATCGCGGTGTACCTCACGATCTTCCTCGGCTTCGGCGTCGGCGTCGTGCTCGTCGGCGCGCTGCTGACCCGGATGCTCGTGACGACGACCTTCACGCCGCTCCGCGAGGTCGAGGCGACGGCGGCGGCCATCGCCGACGGCGACTTCAGCCAGCGCCTCGGCGGCGCCACGCCGAACACCGAGGTCGGGCGCCTCAATCGCTCGCTGAACACGATGCTGAACCGCATCGATCGGGCGTTCCGCGATCGGGCGCGCACGATCGACCAGATGCGCCGATTCGTCGGCGACGCATCCCACGAGCTGCGCACCCCGCTCGTCTCCGTCCGCGGGTACGCGGAGCTCTACCGCATGGGCGCGCTGCAGACGCCCGACGACGTGGCCCAGGCGATGGATCGCATCGAGAAGGAGGCCATCCGCATGGGCGGCCTCGTCGAGGACCTCCTCGCCCTCGCCCGTCTCGACGAGGCGAAGCCGCTCGAGCTCGCGGAGGTCGACCTCGTACCGCTCGCACGTGATGCCGCCCTCGATGCGATGGCCGCGCACCCGAGCCGAACGGTCACCGTGATCACGCCCGACGACGTGCACACGGCCGATGCCGCCGGCACGTCGCCCGGGACGAGCCCGGCTCCTGACGACGACGCCGCCGCCGAGCGCCCCTCCACCGGGGCGATCTCGTTCGCCGGCGCGACGCTCGCGAGGCTCCGGGGCCGTCGCCCCCGCGCCGAGTCCGCCGGTGCCACGTCGCGACGCGGCACCGGCGCGAGCACTCCGTCGACGCAGGCGCCCGTCGCAGGTCGCAACGCGTCAGCAGACGAGCACGATGGCAACGGCGCTCCGCAGACCCCGGGCGGGCACCCGCAGGCCGTCGTCCTCGCCGAGGAGAACAAGATCCGGCAGGTCATCACGAACCTGATGGGCAATGCGGTGCGATTCACCGCCGCCGACAGCCCCATCGAGATCCGGGTCAGCGCGGATGCCGCGAGCGAGCGGGCGATGATCGAGATCGTCGACCACGGCGACGGCATCCCGCCGCAGATCCGCGAGAAGATCTTCCAGCGCTTCTGGCGCGCCGACACGTCGCGCACCCGCGAGACGGGCGGCTCCGGTCTGGGCCTCGCGATCGTGTCGTCCATCGTGGCGGCCCACAACGGCAGCGTCGACGTGGTCGAGACCCCCGGCGGCGGTGCGACCTTCCGGGTCCAGTTGCCGCTCGCCGGCAGTGCCGCGGCCCCGCAGAGCGTGACGGCCGGCTGACCCGCCCTCCACCGGCACCTCGCGGGCGCGTGCGTAGCCGTCCTCGAGCAACCCGGCCCCCGCGGTGCGGCAGCGGACCTAGCGTGACCTTCACCACCGAATGAAGGGAATCCCATGTCGAGCTACCACGTCGATGCCGCCCAGGTCTCCGCAGCGACCCAGACCGTCAAAGGCACCATCGGGCGCATCCAATCCGAGGTCGCGTCCCTGCTCGGCCAGCTCTCCGGCCTGCAGTCCTCGTGGTCGGGGCAGGCGGCGACCGCGTTCCAGGGCGCCGTCGCCGATTGGCGCGAGACCCAGGTGCGGGTCGAGCAGAGCCTCGACAGCCTGAACCAGGCGCTCGGCCTCGCCGCAACGCAGTACGCCGAGGCCGAGCAGGCCAACGCCCGGCTCTTCCTGCGCTGACACCTGACAGCACCCGAACCGCCGGAACACGACGAAGGGCGCCTCCGAGAGGAGGCGCCCTTCGCGCTGATCAGGCCGTGACGGCCGGAGATCGGTTCGGACTAGAAGTCCATGCCACCCGTGGGGTCGCCGACCGGAGCCGGGTTCTTCTCGGGCTTGTCGGCGACGACGGCCTCGGTGGTGAGGAACAGGCCGGCGATCGACGCTGCGTTGAGCAGTGCCGAGCGGGTGACCTTCACCGGGTCGTTGATGCCGGCGGCCAGCATGTCGACGTACTCGCCGGTCGCGGCGTTCAGGCCCTGGCCGACGGGGAGGTTGCGCACGCGGTCGACCACGACGCCCGGCTCGAGGCCGGCGTTGAGGGCGATCTGCTTGAGCGGGGCGTCGATCGCGACGCGCACGATGTTCGCGCCCGTCGCCTCGTCGCCGGTGAGCTCGAGCTTCTCGAACGCGGTCTTGCCGGCCTGGATGAGGGCGACGCCACCACCGGCGACGATGCCCTCTTCGACGGCGGCCTTCGCGTTGCGGACGGCGTCTTCGATGCGGTGCTTGCGCTCCTTGAGCTCGACCTCGGTGGCCGCGCCCGCCTTGATGACGGCGACGCCGCCGGCGAGCTTGGCGAGACGCTCCTGGAGCTTCTCGCGGTCGTAGTCGGAGTCGGTGTTCTCGATCTCGGCGCGGATCTGCGCGACGCGACCGGCGATGCCCTCTTCGTCACCGGCACCCTCGACGATGGTCGTCTCGTCCTTGGTGATGATGACCTTGCGGGCCTGGCCGAGCAGGTCGAGGGTGACGTTCTCGAGCTTGAGGCCGACCTCCTCGGAGATGACCTGGCCGCCGGTGAGGATCGCGATGTCCTGGAGCTGCGCCTTGCGACGGTCGCCGAAGCCGGGAGCCTTGACGGCGACCGACTTGAAGATGCCGCGGATCTTGTTCACGATCAGGGTCGCGAGCGCCTCGCCGTCGACGTCCTCGGCGATGATGAGCAGCTGCTTGCCCGTCTGGATCACCTTGTCGACGATGGGGAGCAGGTCCTTGATGTTCGAGACCTTGCCGTTGACGATCAGGATGTACGGGTCTTCGAAGACCGCTTCCTGGCGCTCGGGGTCGGTGACGAAGTACGCCGACAGGTAGCCCTTGTCGAAGCGCATGCCCTCGGTGAGCTCGAGCTCGGTGCCGAAGGTGTTCGACTCCTCGACGGTGACGACGCCTTCCTTGCCCACCTTGTCGATGGCCTCGGCGATCAGCGCGCCGATCTCGAGGTCGCCGGCGGAGATGGACGCGGTGGCGGCGATCTCCTCCTTGGTCTCGACCTCCTTGGCGTTGGCGACGAGCTCGGCGGTCACGGCGGCGACGGCCTTCTCGATGCCGCGCTTCAGCGAGATGGGGTCGGCGCCTGCGGCGACGTTGCGAAGGCCCTCGCGCACGAGCGCCTGGGCGAGCACGACCGAGGTCGTGGTGCCGTCACCGGCGACGTCGTCGGTCTTCTTGGCGACCTCCTTGACGAGTTCGGCGCCGATCTTCTCGTACGGGTCGTCGAGCTCGATCTCCTTGGCGATCGACACGCCGTCGTTCGTGATGGTGGGAGCGCCCCACTTCTTCTCGAGCACGACGTTGCGACCGCGCGGGCCGAGGGTCACCTTGACCGCGTCGGCGAGCGTGTTGAGGCCACGCTCGAGACCGCGGCGGGCCTCCTCGTTGAAAGCAATGATCTTTGCCATGTGTGTTTCTCGTCCCTTCTCGGACGTCTCAAAGATTCGTGTTAGCACTCGATTCGGATGAGTGCTAAGTCGATTCTGGCACTCGACCGCGCCGAGTGCAAGCGAGCGCCGGGCGCCCTGCGCAACGTTCGCTCAGGGCGCGAACGTCACCGAACCCTCGGTCGGCACCAGCTCGATCCACGTGTTGCCGGGCGCGAGCCGCAGCGGCTCACCGGCGTCCGAGGTGAGCACGATCGGCGACGCCGCATCCTTCTTCGACCAGGTCCCGTGCGCGGTGCGGCCGGCGACCGACGCCCAGACCTCGCCCGAGCCGACCATCACGGTCTTCGGCACGTCACCGTAGGTCCAGTCGATGCCGACGCGCATCGTCACGACGTTCACGGCGCGCACGCGATCGCCCGACGACTCCATGTCGGGTTGCCCCTCCTGCGAACGCAGCCACGTCGATGTCGCGGCGTCCCAGCTCCACGAGGGGTACCGCTCCTCGGAGAAGACCTGCGAGATCCCCGAGGTCGGCGCAGCCTCGAGGGCCGGGTCGGCGAGCGGGTCCGCGTCCCCGTAGGCGAACTGCACCGGCGGAGGAGGCAGGTCGGGGTACCGGCCGACGGCCTCGGATGCCGCGAGGATCACGTCGTGCGGCCCGGGGCGCTCGTCGGCGCGGTGGAACAGTCCGGTGTCGTCGTAGTCGAAGACGATGTTCACGACGGGCGCGGCCTGCATCATCGCCACGAACTGGTCCTGGCCGCCCGAGTACGCGATGATGCCGCCGAAGGGCGTCACGATGTCGGGATCCATGGGCCGGATCGATCGAACCGGGCCGACCTCGTCGGGGACATCCGAATGCCAGATGGCGACGTACCTCGTGAGCCCGCCCTCGACGAGTTCCTCGAAGACGATGTCGGTGCGGTTCAGCGTGATCTGCGGCCGCGCCTCTTCATGGTCGTCGATCTTCACCGCGATCGACGGATGCTGCATCGCCGCCCAGTCGGCGGGTGCGCCCCGGAGCGGGGAGAACGCGATCGTCACGGGTTTGCCGGAGGTGCCGACCGGCCTTGCCGCCGGCGTCTCGGTCACGAGCGGGTCGACGTCGATCGGCGTTCCCGTGCAGCCGGCCAGCATGATCGCGGATGCCGCGAGCAGCACTCCGAGCGCCCTCCACCCCGTGGCCGAACGAACGCCCCTCGCCATGGCGAACAGCAAACCATCCGGACCGGGCCGTTGCCATGCGACGCGCCGTACCGTGTCGCGGTTTCGCCGCATCGGCGCCGGCGGAGACGACGAAGCGCCGCCGGCTGGAGACCTGCGGCGCTTCATCGACTCGTCTCAGGCCGGGCGGACCGCTTCGGCCTGGGGGCCCTTCGAGCCCGTGCCGACCTCGAACACGACGGCCTGGCCCTCTTCGAGGACCTTGTAGCCGGCCATGTCGATCGCCGAGTAGTGGACGAACACGTCCTGACCCCCCTCGTCGACGGTGATGAATCCGTAGCCTTTTTCAGCGTTGAACCACTTGACGGTTCCGTTCGCCATGCGTTGCTCCCATATAGCTGTGTGTCGTTCAGCACGTGCCTGTCGCCAGTACCGGGCCTCTGATTCGTGCTGACTTGGACCACTGGTGGGACCGGGCCTTACACGGGTTCGAGCGACCAATTCCAGATACTAATGACGCACACACGGCAAAGAGAAGGGGTTCGACGCAACGAAATGTCGCGGAATGGCAACGATTCGCCGTTCTCAGCCGGCGGCGCTCTCCGCGTAGTCGGAACCGACCACGAGCACCAGCGGGGTGCCGATCTCGCCGAACTTGGCATCCAGACGCACGTCGGCACCCGGGATCGCCTGCGCGACGCCGCGCGCGGCACCCTCGAGGTCGGCCGTGGCGTAGTAGACCACCGTCTCGGTGATGTCCGCCTCGCTCGCATTGGCCGTCGTGCTGACGGGGATGCCGGCGGCCGTGAGCGCATCGCCGGCCGTCGCGGCCAGCCCGGCCGTCTCGGTGCCGTTCAGCACCGTCACGGGCACGTCGGCGGCGATCGTCGGCTCGGCCGTGACGACCGGAGCCGGCGTCGTCGAGGGAGACGCCTCCGAGAAGTCGACCCGGTCGTTGACGACGACCACGCCGGCGATGCCGATGCCGGTGAGGACGGCGGTGGCGAGCACCGCCCAGCCGAAGGCGATCCACCGCGCACCGCGGCGTTGCGGGGCGCGATGCGCACCGACCCGCTCGATGCCATGCGGGATGGAGTCGAATCGGTCTCGTGGATAGTTCTGCGCCATGGGTCCAGTCGTGGGTTCGGGGCCGTGCTCAATCGAGCGGGCGATGGTTCGAGAGGGAGCGGCGTGCACGCTCCGCGGCACGTGCCTCGCGCATGCGCTGCAGCCGCTTGACGAGCATCGGGTCGTGGCGCAGTGCGGCCGGCGAGTCGATCAGCTCGCCGAGGATCCGATAGTAGCGAGCGGCGGACATCTCGAACTCGTCGCGGATGCCCTCGGCCTTCGTGCCCGGCTGCTGCCAGGAGCGCGCCTCGAATGCGAGCACGCGGACGGCGAAGTCGTCGAGCTTGGCCCCTGACTCGGTGCGAGGGTGCGGCTGCGCGGGCTCGGCGCTCATGTTCCTCCTCGGATTCCGTCAGGGCTTCGCTTCGGGTGACATCCTAGGGATCCGCACCCGTGAGGGAGCCGAGCGTCGGCGGCGTGTGCGCGCGGCCGTCATGCCTCCAGGACGTGCGACGATGGACTGAGCCGACATTCTGGAGGAACGCGATGGCGTATCGAGTGGAGAAGTCCGACGGCGAGTGGCGCGAGCAGCTCGGCGAAGAGCAGTTCGCGGTGCTCCGCGAAGCCTCGACCGAACGGCCCTGGACGGGCGAACTGCTCGATGAGGAGCGTGCCGGCGTGTACGCCTGCGCCGCATGCGGAGCCGAGCTGTTCAAGAGCGGCACGAAGTTCGACTCCGGCTGCGGATGGCCGAGCTTCTACGAGTCGGTGCGCCCCGAGGCCGTCGAGCTCATCGAGGACACCTCGCTCGGGATGGTCCGCACCGAGGTCCGCTGCGCGGCATGCGGCTCGCATCTCGGCCATGTCTTCCCCGACGGCTTCGGCACCCCGACCGGCGACCGGTACTGCATGAACTCGATCGCACTCGACTTCACGCCCGAGTCCTGAGCGTGCGGCCGGTCCTCGCCGCGGCGAACTCCCGGCGCTCGGTGTCGAAGGTGACGGATGCCGCGCCCGACGACGCCGAACTGCTGGAGCTGCTCGACGCCGCGGGGCGCGTCGCAGACCACGCGTCGCTGCGGCCGTGGCGCGTCGTCGCCCTCCGCGGCGTGGCGCGCGAGCGCCTCGGGGCCGCCCTCGTCGAGGCCGCCGGCCTCGCGCCCGACGACCACGGGGCGTCGAAGCTCGCCGGAAAGCCGTTGCGCGCACCCGTGCTCCTCGCCATCGTCGCTGTTCGCACACCCGAGCACGAGAAGGTGCCCGAGTGGGAGCAGGACGCCACGGCGGCGGGCGTCGCGCACCTGCTCGAACTGCTGCTCGACGAGGCCGGTTGGGGCGTCATGTGGCGCACGGGGCCGCACACGCGGCATCCGGCCGTCGCGACCATGCACGGGCTCCAGGAGCACGAGGCGCTGCTCGGTTGGCTCTACGTCGGCGGCAGGCCCGACCGTTGGCGGGCCGACCGCCGCCGAGCGAGCGACGCCGCGGCGAGGTTCACGACCCTGACGTGACCGCCGGGTCGTCGGCCGCGAGCGCATGCCGGTGCCGCTTCCACCGCACGCTCGCGATGACGACCGCGACGAGCGCGAGGAAGGTCCCGGCGACGGTCGCCAGGTCGACCGTCGCATCCCCGACCGGCCAGAACACGTCGAGCGCGAGCGCCGCCGTGAGCTGACCCGCCACTCCCCCGAGCGCGAGCACGAGCACCCCGACCACCCGGACGACCATGGCCTGCGCCGCGATGAAGACGCAGCCGATCGCGCCACCGGCGTACAGCCAGGGCTCGGTCGGCAGGGATGCGGGCCAGCCGGCGGATGCCGCGTGCACGAGCGTCACGAGGACGAGCACCGCGGTGCCGACCACGAAGTTCACGAGGGTCGAGGTGAGGGCGCTCGACGCCGCCGAGCGGATGCGGCCGTTGACCGCCTGCTGCCAGGCCGAACCGAGCCCGGCCGTGAACGGCAGCAGGATCAGGAGCACCGGCACGTCGCCGCCGATCTCGGAGGAGACCGTCCAGATCACCGCGCCGAGGGCGGTCGCCGCTCCGATCGCCCTCGTGACGGTGAGCGGGCGCCGCCCGGCCGGTCCGAGTCCGACGAGGTCGAAGACGACGCCGCCGACGGTCTGGCCGGCCACGATCGACACGGTGAACAGGGCGACGCCGATCACGCCGGACGAGAGCCCCTGCGTGACCACGAACCAGGCGCCGGCGACGCCGCCGAGGAGCATCCACCACGCCACCCGCCCCGCGCGCATCTCGCCGAGCACCTTCCGGAAGCCGTCGCGACCCGGTCGCCAGAACACGAGCACCACGAGCAGGATCACGAGTCCGCTGCCGAACGAGATCGTCGCGGCCGTGTACGCGTCGTCGAGGCGCACCGCGAGCTGCCCGTTGATGCGCGACTGCACGGCGGTGAAGGCCCCGGCGGCCACGGCCAGGACGATGGCGACCCCGGCGGGCATGAGCCGGGGCTCGGCGTGGGCGTGCCGGTGCCCGGGTGCCTCGACGGCCGCGCCAGGCGCGGTGCTCGGAGCAGGATCGTCGGTCAAGTGCCGGCTGCGGGACTCGAACCCGCAACCCCCGCTTTACAAGAGCGGTGCGCTACCAATTGCGCCAAGCCGGCGAGGCGGAGCCCCAGGCCATGATATCGATCGTGCGGCGGCCTCCGAATCCGGATGCCGCCGCACGATCGACGTTCGCTACTCCGCCGGCGTCGGGGTCGGCGTCGGCGTCGGGGTGGACTCCGACTCGTTGAACGTGGCGCTCGTCGCCTGCACGACGAACGACTGGAACTCCTGCGCGTCCGTGAGCGAGCCGCTGTACTGCTGGCCGTTCACGAGGACGGTGGGCGTGCCGGTGACCGACGCGAGGTCGGAGTTCGGGATCGGCTCGGTGAGGGCCCGGTTCGTGGCATCCTGCACCCACGACTTGAATCGCATGTCGTCGATGCAGCCGCCGACCGACGACGCCGCACCGACGTCGTTCGCGAGCTTCTTCAGGTCGGAGTTCGACAGGCCCGTCGATCCCTCTTCGGGCTGGTTCTCGAAGAGGATCGCGTTGTAGTCGAAGAAGGCGTCGGGCGAGAGGTCGGCGACGCACGCCGCGGCGTTCGCCGCACGCAGCGAGTACTGCGTACCGGCCGACTGGTTCGTGAGAATCGCGATCGGGTGGATCTCGAGCGTCGCCGCACCGGACTCGACCATGGTGCGCATGGCCTCGGAGTTCGTCGTCTCGAACTGGCCGCAGTAGGGGCACAGGTAGTCGATGTACGTGACGATGTTCGCGACGGTGCCGCTCTCGTCGGGCACGGTCGGCGTGGGGTCCTCGCCCGCGTCGAGGGCCGGCGTCTCGGCTGCCGTGATGGCGCCGTCTTCGCCCGCGATGAGCAGGATGCCGTCGCTCGCCATGTTCGCCGGGCCCGGCCCTGCGGGCTTGATGTTGTTGAAGATGAGCGTTCCGATGAGCCCGGCGACCACCAGGACGGCGACGATGACGCCACCCTGGATCAGCAGCTTGTTGCGCCTCTCGCGCTTCTTCTGCTCCTCGCGCAGGACGCGGGCCTTCTCGCGGGCCGCCTCCCGGCGATCGTTACGGGTGGCGCGTGGCTGATTGGATCCGCCGTTGGTCATCGATGGTCACTCCGGTCGCTGTGTGGGCGCGCGCGTACTGCGAACGCACCCACGATAGTAGGAACGGTGGCTGTGAATCCGCCACACGGACAGCGCCGTCCGATGGCCCCGCCGGTCGGTCGGGCCATCCGCTCCCGTCCCGACCGCGCGGGCCCCCTCGGCCGTGGTCCGACCGCGCCGTGCCGCATGCGATACTGGAGAGGCGTCACCGATGACGCAGTCCATCACTACGGATCGTCCGGCACGTACCTGCCGGTGAAGGAGAAGAAGAACCATGGCGTCAGTCACGTTCGACAAGGCCACCCGCCTCTACCCCGGCGGCACGCGTCCGGCCGTCGACCAGCTCGACCTCGATGTCGCAGACGGCGAGTTCCTCGTCCTCGTCGGCCCCTCCGGTTGCGGCAAGTCCACGTCGCTCCGCATGCTCGCCGGCCTCGAAGAGGTCAACGACGGCAACATCTTCATCGGCGACCGCAACGTCACCGACGTGCCCCCGAAGGATCGCGACATCGCGATGGTCTTCCAGAACTACGCGCTCTACCCCCACATGACCGTGGCCGAGAACATGGGCTTCGCGCTCAAGATCGCGGGCGTCGGCAAGGAGGAGCGTGCCGCTCGCGTGCTCGAGGCCGCGAAGCTGCTCGACCTCGAGCCCTACCTGAGCCGCAAGCCCAAGGCGCTCTCCGGCGGCCAGCGTCAGCGCGTCGCCATGGGCCGCGCGATCGTGCGCCAGCCGCAGGTGTTCCTCATGGACGAGCCGCTGTCGAACCTCGACGCCAAGCTCCGCGTGCAGACCCGCACCCAGATCGCGTCGCTCCAGCGCCGCCTCGGCGTCACCACGGTCTACGTCACGCACGACCAGACCGAGGCGCTCACCATGGGCGACCGCATCGCCGTGCTGAAGGACGGCCTGCTGCAGCAGGTCGGCACCCCGCGCGACCTGTACGAGAAGCCGCAGAACGTCTTCGTCGCCGGCTTCATCGGCTCGCCCGCGATGAACCTGTTCCACGCGGACCTCGTCGAGGGCGGCGTGCTCTTCGGCACGGCCACGGTTCCGGTCGACCGCGACGTGCTCTCCGAGGCGTCGAGCAAGAGCGCGACCATCGGCGTGCGCCCCGAGGACATCACCGTCTCCGCGCACGAGGGCGAGGGCCTCGCGGTCGACGTCGACCTCGTCGAGGAGCTCGGCGCCGACGGCTACCTCTACGGCCACTCGACGGTCGAGGGCAAGCGCACCGACATCGTCGCCCGTGTCGACGGACGCAGCCACCCGAACGCCGGCGACCGCGTGTACCTCACGGCCACGCCGAACCACGTGCACCTGTTCGACATCGAGTCGGGTCTGCGCCTCGGCAACAAGGCCGTCGTCGCCTGACGCCGTCGCACCATCCACGATCGACGCCGGTCGGGCTCAGGCCCGGCCGGCGTCGGCCGTTTCCGGCACGCGACGGCCCGCGGCATCCGTGGTGCTGATGGATGCGGGAACCGGTTCGTCGGCGGGTGCCGCCCACGGCTACGCTGAAGCACGATGAGCGGCTCACTTTCGATCACGTCGGCGATGACCGATCCGGCACTGCTCGACCTGCCCTGGCACCTGCCGCTGGAGGCATGGCCGAACGAGAACATCGCGACGCTGCCCAAGGGCATCTCGCGTCACCTCGTGCGCTTCGCGCACCTGGCCGGCCACGTGGTCGCCATCAAGGAGACCACGGCCGAGATGGCGCGCGGCGAGTACGAGATGCTCCGCATGCTGCAGCGGCTCGAGATCCCCTGCGTCGATCCGGCCGCCGTGATCACCAACCGCACCGATTCCGACGGCGAGCCCCTGAAGCCGGTGCTCGTCACACGGCACCTCCGGTTCTCGCTCCCCTACCGCGCCCTGTTCTCGCAGACGCTCCGGCCCGACACGGCGACCAGGCTCGTCGACGCGCTCGCCGTCCTCCTGGTGCGCCTGCACATCGTCGGCTTCTTCTGGGGCGACGTCTCGCTCTCGAACACGCTGTTCCGGCGCGATGCCGGCTCCTTCGCCGCATACCTCGTCGATGCCGAGACCGGCAAGCTCTACGAGGGCGGCCTCTCGAACGGACAGCGCGAGAACGACCTCGAGATCGCGCGGGTGAACATCGCCGGCGAGCTGCTCGACCTCGAGGCGGGCGGCCGCGTCGCCGACGAGCTCGACCCCGTGCGCATCTCGAACGGCATCGTGGCGGCCTATCGCAGCCTCTGGCAGGAGCTCACGGGCGCCGAGTCGTTCTCGTCCGCCGAACGCTGGCGCATCAACGAACGCGTGAGCCGCTTGAACGAGCTCGGGTTCGACATCGAGGAGCTCGCGATCCGCACCTCCGACGCGGGCACGACCGTGCGCATCCAGCCGAAGGTCGTCGATGCCGGACACCACCAGCGCCGACTGCTGCGCCTCACGGGGCTCGACGCGGGCGAGAACCAGGCCCGTCGCCTGCTGAACGACCTCGACTCGTACCGCGCATCGTACGGCAAGGAGGCCCTCGACGAGGAGATGGTCGCCCACGAGTGGCTCATGCGCGTGTTCGAGCCGGTCGTCCGGGCGATCCCGCTCGAACTGCGCGGCAAACTCGAGCCCGCAGAGGTGTTCCACCAACTGCTGGACCACCGGTGGTTCCTCGCCCAGCAGGCCGGTCACGACATCCCCCTCGCCGAGGCGGTGGGCTCGTACATCAACACCGTCCTGCGTCATCGACGCGACGAGGCGACCGTGATCGGACCGCAGACCGGCGCGATCACCACGTCCATCGACGTCGTGCCGCTCGACACGGCCGCCGTCGCGGTGGTCGACCCCGACGACGAGAACGACTGGCGCGCGAAGGTCTGAGACGGCGATCGCGCTCGTGCACGGCGACCGTGCACGAGCGCGACGCGGCGGCTGCTACGCCTTCTCGGCGCGGAGGCGGGAGATCTCGTAGAGCGTGACGGATGCCGCGATGCCGGCGTTCAGGGACTCGGTGGCCGCACTGATCGGGATCGAGACGATCGCGTCGCACGTCTCGGCCACGAGCCGGGACAGGCCCTTGCCCTCGCTGCCCACGACGATGACGATCGGGCGCTCGGCCCAGGAGAGGCCGGGAAGCGAGACGTCTCCGTCGCCGTCGAGGCCGAGCACGAAGACGCCGCGCTCCTTCAGCGCCTTGAGCGTCTGCGTGAGGTTCGACGCCATCGCGACCGGGACGCGCGCGGCCGCGCCGGCGGAGGTCTTCCAGGCGCCGGCGTTGACGCCGACCGAGCGGCGCTGCGGCACGATCACGCCCTGCCCGCCGAACGCGGCCGTCGAGCGGATGATCGCGCCGAGGTTCCGGGCGTCGGTGATGCCGTCGAGGGCGACGAAGAGCGGGGTCTCGTCGCCGGCGAGGATCTCGTCGAGCAGTTCGATCGGGTGGGCGTACTCGTACGGCGGCACCTTGAGCGCGAGGCCCTGGTGCACGCCGCCCTCGCCGGCGAGGCGGTCGAGCTCGGGTCGCATGACCTCGAGGATGGGGATGCCGCGGTTGGTGGCGATCTTCATCGCCTCCTTCACGCGGTCGTCCATCTCGATGCGCGCGGCGACGTAGAGCGTCGTCGCGGGGATGCGAGTGCGGAGCGCCTCGACGACGGAGTTGCGACCCGTCACGATCTCGGACTCGTCGCCCGACTTCGAGCGACGCGAGGCGCCCGACGCACCGCGGGGCGCACCGGAGCGGGAGCCCTGGCCAGCGACCTTCCCGGCGGGCTTGCCGCCCTTTCCGCCCGATGCGGCGTAGCGCTCCTGCGCCGCCTTGCGCTTGCCTGCGGGATGCCAGGCGCGATCCTCGGCCTTCGGCGTCGGTCCCTTGCCCTCGAGCGCCTGACGCCCCTGGCCTCCGGATCCGACTTGCTTGCCCTTGGCCTTGCGCACGGCTCCGGCGCGCGGCTTGCTGCTGCCCTTCATGATTCCAAGCTCCAATGCGTGCCGGTCTGGCTGTCTTCGATGGTGATGCCCGCAGCCGAGAGTTCGGCGCGGATTCGGTCGGCGGCGGCGAAGTCCTTGGCTGCGCGCGCCGCGTGGCGGTCTTCGATGAGTCGGTCGACGAGGGCCTCGAGCGCGGATGCCGCAGGCCCGGCGTCTGGCGCCCACTTCGGGTCACGCGGGTCGATGCCGAGCACGCCGACCATGGCGCCGACCTGGCCCTGCAACTCCGCGGCCTCGTGCAGTTCGTCGGAGTCCAGCGCCTGGTTGCCGGCGCGCACGGTGTCGTGCAGCACGGCGAGTGCCTGAGGAACGCCGAGATCGTCGTCCATGGCGAGGCCGAACGCCTCGGGGATCACGGGTGCGCCGACGCCGGCGAACCTCGTGCCGGCCAGGCGCCGCTCGACGCGCTCGAGGAACGTGCGGATGCGGTCGACCGCGGCCTCGGCCTCGGCGAGCGACGTCGGCGCGTAGTCGAGCGTCGAGCGGTAGTGCGCCGCACCGAGCAGGTAGCGGACGGCGAGCGGCGACGCGAGCCCGAGCAGGTCGCCGGCGTAGACGGAGTTCCCGAGCGACTTGGACATCTTCTGCCCGCCGATGTTCACCAGGCCGTTGTGCACCCAGTACCGCGCGTACGCGTCGCCCGCGGCGGTCGACTGGGCGAGCTCGTTCTCGTGGTGCGGGAAGCGCAGGTCGAGTCCACCGCCGTGGATGTCGAACTCGGCGCCGAGGTACCTCGTCGCCATCGCGGAGCACTCGATGTGCCAGCCGGGCCGGCCCTCACCCCAGGGGGACGGCCAGGACGCGGACGCGGGCTCGTCGGCCTTGCGCCCCTTCCACAGGGCGAAGTCGCGGGGGTCGCGCTTGCCGCGCGGATCGGCGTCGGCCGCGGCCTCCATGTTGTCGCGGGCCTGGCGGGTGAGTTCGCCGTAGCCGGACCAGCTCGCGGTGTCGAAGTACACGTCGCCAGAGGTATCGGGAGCCGCGTAGGCGTGACCCGCCTCGACGAGCCGGGAGATGAGCTCCTGCATCTGCTGCACGCTCGCGGTCGCCCGCGGCTCGTACGTCGGAGGCTGGATGCCGAGTGAGGCGTACGCCGCCTGGAACTCGAGCTCGACGCGGTACGCGAGCGCCCACCACTCCTCGCCCGTGGCGGCGTCGAGGATCTTGTCGTCGATGTCGGTGACGTTGCGCACGAACGCGACGTCGTACCCGCGGTACGAGAACCAGCGGCGCAGGATGTCGTAGACGAGGGCGCTGCGAAGGTGCCCGATGTGGGGGCTCGACTGCACCGTCGGTCCGCAGACGTACATGCCGACGTGTCCCTCGCGGAGGGGCACGAAGTCACGCAGGGCCTGGGCCTTCGAGTCGTAGAGTCGCACGGTCACCTCGCAAGCCTACCGGCGCGCGCCCGCGCATCCGCTGTGCCCGCCCGGCGGCGGCGTGCTGCGCCGCTCAGCGGGTCGTGAGCAGGGCGGTCGCGATCGCCTGGACGCCCTCGCCGCGCCCCGTGAATCCGAGGCCGTCGGTCGTGGTCGCGGCGACCGAGACGGGCGCTCCGAGCACGCCCGACAGCAGCGCCTCGGCCTCGCCGCGTCGCGGAGCGAGCTTCGGACGGTTGCCGAGGACCTGCACCGAGACGTTGACGATGCGGAATCCGGATGCCTCGACCAGCCGCCGCGTCTCGGCGAGGAACACATCGCCGTGGGCTGCGGCGAACCTCGGGTCCGCGGTGCCGAAGACGGCGCCGACATCGCCGAGGCCCGCAGCCGCGAGCAGGGCGTCGCAGATCGCGTGGGCGGCCGCATCGCCGTCGGAGTGCCCGGACAGTCCGCGCTCCCCCGGCCATTCGAGACCGGCGAGCCAGAGGGAGGTGGCGGCGTCGTCGTCGAAGGCGTGCACGTCGACGCCGGTGCCGATGCGCATCCCGGCCGAGTGCGGGCGGTCGTGTCCGGCGTGCGTCATCTCGGGCCTCTCGTCGCGAACCAGTCGTTCGGCGCGCCGGAGGTCTTCGGGCACCGTGATCTTGAAGGCGCGCGCGTCGCCCGGGACCAGGTCGACCGGGAGGCCGACGGCCGCGACGAGCGATGCGTCGTCGGTGTGCTCGGCGAGCGAGCCGACGACGCCGTACGCCTCGTCGAGCGATTCGCGCGGGAAGCCCTGCGGCGTCTGCACCGCCGCGAGCCGGTCGCGGTCGACGGTCTCGACGACACGGCCCGATTCGACGCGCTTGATCGTGTCGACGACGGGCAGGCCCGGCACGACGCCGTGGCCCCTCGCGCGCACGGCCGCGACCACCTCGTCGAACAGCGCAGGCGGGGTCAGCGGTCGGGCGGCGTCGTGGACGAGCACGGTGTCGACGAGGCGGGGCAGCACGGCGAGTCCCGCCGCGACGGATTCCTGCCGACTCTCGGCACCCGCCACCACGTCGAAGGGGGCGGATGCCGCGGCCGCGACCCTCGCGAATCGCTCCCGCACCTCGGCGACGCGCGCCTCGGGCGCGACGACGACGACGTGCGGGCGTTCCTGCATGCGCAGGACGGCATCGAGTGCGACGCCGAGGATGTCGGAGCGTCCGAGCGGGACGAAGGCCTTCGGCTCCGCGTGACCGAGCCGGCTGCCGCTGCCCGCGGCGACGAGGATGACGGCGACCGTGGAGGCACTCATGGTTCGAGCGTATCCGCCCTCGCCCGGACACGACGACGGCACCGCGGTCGGGATCGACCGCGATGCCGTCGGGAGACTAGGACGCGAGGACCTCGTCGAGCACGGTCGACGCAGCCTCTTCGTCGGTCTTCTCTGCGAGCGCGAGCTCGGAGATGAGGATCTGACGGGCCTTGGCCAGCATGCGCTTCTCGCCTGCGGACAGGCCGCGATCCTGGTCGCGGCGCCACAGGTCGCGAACCACTTCGGAGACCTTGATCACGTCGCCGGAGGCGAGCTTCTCGAGATTCGCCTTGTAGCGGCGCGACCAGTTGGTCGGCTCCTCGGTGAACGGGGCCCGCAGCACTTCGAACACCTTGTCGAGTCCGTCTTGGCCGATGACGTCGCGGACGCCGACCAGATCGACATTCTCGGCAGGGACCTCGATGACGAGATCACCCTGCGTGACGTTCAGCTTCAGGTATTTCTTGGTCTCGCCCTTGATGACGCGGTCTTTGACTTCGATGATCGTCGCGGCACCGTGGTGCGGATACACGACGGTCTCGCCAACCTCAAAAAGCATGAATGTATGTCCTTCCGGCAACTTTCAGGATATCACATTCAGGTTCGTGCTAAGGTTCCGCCGCTGATGCCCGGGCCGCTGCACGCCGTTAGGCTACACTCGGATTCGATTCCTGTGCTTGCGGCGAGAGCCCGCCTGCACGCCCGTACTTGGAGGTTCTGTGAAGGCGCGTCTCGCGGCATCCGCTGTTCTGGCTCTGGGTCTCGCCATCGGCGCGACCGGCTGCTCGATGGTCACCTACCAGGCGACCACCGAGCACTACGACGCGAGTGACGGGGTCTCCGCGACCATCGGCGATCTCGCCCTGCGCAACGTGCTCGTCGTGAGCGACGACGGCGAAGACGGCAACCTCGTGATGACCGTCGTCAACACCGGCGACAGCGACCTCACCCTGACGATCGAGCCCACCGGCGCCGACTCCGTCGACCTCGAGGTCCCGGCCCACGAGACGGTCGTCCTCGGCTCCGAGGACACCGAGCCGCTCCTGCTCGAGGGCATCGACGCCGAGGTCGGCGGACTCACCCCGATCTTCTTCCAGTACGGCGGCGAGGAGGGCCTCGAGAAGGAGGTCCCCGTGCTCGACAGCCGCCTCTACGAGGGCCTCGCCCCGTAGCCTCGCGCCCCGCTGCACGACGATGGCCGCGGCATCCGAACACCGAGAGGTGCGGATGCCGCGGCCATCGTCATGAGCGCAGCAGGGCGGGTCGTCCGCTGCGCGCCCGTCAGGCCTCGAAGCGGTAGCCGAGTCCGCGCACGGTGACCAGTTGCACGGGCTCCGAGGGCTGCTGCTCGATCTTGGAGCGGATGCGCTTGATGTGCACGTCGAGGGTCTTCGTGTCGCCGAAGTAGTCGGACCCCCACACGCGGTCGATCAGCTGGCCCCGGGTGAGCACTCGCCCGGGATTGCGCATGAGCAGCTCGAGCAGCTCGAATTCCTTCAGCGGCATGGGCACGGCCTCGCCGTCGACCTCGACCGTGTGGCGATCCACGTCCATGCGGACCCTGCCGCCCTCGAGCAGGGCGTCGTCGAAGTCCTCCGCGTCGAGGCGACGGCGCAGCACCGCGCGGATGCGGGCCAGGAGCTCGCGGGTCGAGTAGGGCTTCGTCACGTAGTCGTCGGCGCCGAGCTCGAGCCCCACGACGATGTCGATCTCGGAGTCCTTCGCGGTGAGCATGATGATCGGCACGTTCGAGCGCGCCCGGATCTCCCGGCAGACCTCGGTGCCGGGCAGCCCGGGGAGCATGAGGTCGAGCAGGATCAGGTCCGCCCCGCTCCGGTCGAACGCCGCGATCGCCGAGGGGCCGTCGGCGGCCACCTCGATCTCGTAGCCCTCTCGTTCGAGCAGGAAGCTCAGCGGGTCGCTCAGGGCGATCTCGTCTTCGACGAGCAGGATGCGGGTCACGGGCGGTTCTCTCCTCGGATGGGGCTCGGCGTGCAGCGCCGGCCAGTGGTCGATCAGGTCAGCGGACCGGATGCGGTGTGCGCTTCTTGCCACCCGATGACGGCTTCGACGGCGCCGGCGAATGCGCGGTGCCGGCCGCTCCGGATTTCGGCGACGACGGTTCCGACGCCGACTCGGCGAGCGGCAGTCGGATCATGAACGTCGAGCCCCGACCGGGCTGCGACCAGACGCGCACGTCGCCGCCGTGGTTCTGCACCGTGTGCTTCACGATGCTGAGGCCGAGCCCCGACCCGCCGGTGTTGCGCGAGCGGGCCTGGTCGACCCGGAAGAACCGTTCGAACACGCGGTCGAGGTCGTCGCCCTCGATGCCGATGCCCTGGTCGGTGACGGCGATCTCGACCGCGTCGTCGTGCACCTTGACGCCGACGCCGACGCGACCGCCCTCGTTGGAGTACGCGATCGCATTCGAGATGAGGTTGTGCACGGCGACGATCATGAGGGAGCGGTCGCCGTAGACCTGCGCGCCCGGCACGATGCGGACGGCGACGTCGACGTGCTTGGCCGCCGCGACGATGCGATTCTGGTCGACGGCCTCGGAGACGACGTCGTCGACCGACACGAGCACGTCGGGCCGCAGGGCGTCCCGGGCCTGCAGCCTCGAGAGTTCGATGACCTCGCTCGTGATGTGCGCGAGGCGCGTGGCCTCGGTCGAGAGCCGGCTCGCGAAGCGCCGGACCTGGTCGGGCTCGTCGGCGGCCATCTCGAGCGCCTCCGCGAGCAGGCTCACCGAGGCGATGGGCGTCTTCAGCTCGTGGCTGATGTTGGCGACGAAGTCGCGCCGGACCTCGTCGAGGCGATGCGCCTCGGTACGGTCCTCGGCGAGCAGCAGCACGAAGCGCGTGCCGAGGCGGGCGACGAGCACGTGCAGCCGCATGGTCGACTCGCCGTACGGACCGCGGTTGACCGAGATCTCCTCGGTGACCGTCTCGCCGTCTCGCCGCACGGATGCCGCGAGCGCCAGGAGTTCGGGATGGGTCAACGCCCCCGCGTGCACGAGGCCGAGGGCATGCGCGCCCGGCGACGCCTTGAGCACGTTGTTCGACGGATCGAGCACGATGCCGGCGGATTCCAGGACCTCGAGCACCTGCTCCACGCCGTCGGGGATGCTGGGCGCGATGACGTTCGCCGCACGCGCTCCTCGGCGCTCCGCCATGTAGAGCGTGAGCAGAAAACCGGCGCCGAGGAACACGCCGAGGGCCAGCGCGACGAGCACCAACCAGATGGAATCCATGTCTGTAGCGTAACCACACGATGATCGGCCCGATCGCCGCTTCCCGCCGGCTGCGGCGGTAGGTTAACGAGTGTTCAGACCCACGGCACCTCCCGTTCACCTTCGAACGGGACGATGTCGGGGCCTGGCGTCAACCGGGCGCTCAAGCGTGCGCTTCGCGCGCCGCTTCCGCCGAGAGAAGGAAGAATCCATTCATGCGTGAGGTGTTCCAGCAGGAACTGCGGGAGGTCCAGGAGCGACTCGTCGAGATCGCCGAGCTCGTCGCCGCATCGATCGACAAGGCCACTCGCGCGTTCAACGAGTCCGACGTGAGCCTCGCCGAGGAGGTGATCGCCGAGGACCACCGCATCGACCAGGGCACGGTCGCGCTCGACGAGCTCGCCATCACCATCCTCGCGAAGCAGCAGCCGGTCGCCCGCGACCTCCGCATCGTCGTGAGCGCCCTGCGCATCAGCGCCTCGCTCGAGCGCATGGGCGACATGTCGACCCACATCGCCCAGCTCGCGCGCTACCGGTTCCCCGACAAGGTGGTGCCGAAGAAGCTCCGCGGCACGTTCGCCGACATGGGGGCGCTCGACGTCGAGATCGCGTTGAAGCTCGCGGAACTGCTCCGCACCGAGGACGTCAAGCTCGCCGAGGAGATCCGCAACGAGGACGACAAGGTCGACGACCTGCACCTCTCGGTCTTCGACACGGTGCTCGGCGAGAAGTGGAAGGGCGAGGCCGCCGACACCGTCGACGCGACGCTCGCGAGCCGCTACCACGAGCGCTTCGCCGACCACGCCGTGTCCATCGCGAAGAAGGTCCAGTACCTCGTGACGGGCGACTGGGACCCCGACATCAGCGCGGGCGTCTGACACGACCTGCACGCGGCATCCGCCGCTCGCCGGCACCCGCCGGCGGAATGCGAAAGGGCGGGGGATCACTCCCCCGCCCTTTCGCGTCGTCTCGTCGAGACTACTTCTTGCCCTGCGCGGCCACGGCCGCGGCGCCGGCGGCGGCGGCCTCGGGGTCGAGGTAGCGCCCGGGGGCGAGCGGCGTGAAGTCGTCGCCCAGCTCGTAGACGAGCGGGATGCCGGTGGGGATGTTCAGCTCGGCGATGTCGTCGTCGCTGATGCCGTCGAGGTGCTTGACCAGCGCACGCAGCGAGTTGCCGTGGGCGGTGACGAGCACCGTCTTGCCCGCGGCGAGGTCGGGGACGATGCCCTCGTGCCAGTACGGGAGCATGCGCTCGATGACGTCCTTGAGGCATTCGGTGCGGGGCAGCTCGTCGTCGGCGAGGCCGGCGTAGCGGGCATCGCCGACCTGCGAGTACTCGGCGTCGTCGGCCAGCACGGGCGGCGGCACGTCGAACGACCGGCGCCACAGCTGGAACTGCTCGGGACCGTACTTCTCGAGCGTCTCGGCCTTGTCGAGGCCCTGCAGGGCGCCGTAGTGGCGCTCGTTGAGACGCCAGGTGCGACGCACGTCGATCCAGGCGCGGTCGGCGACGTCGAGCGCGATGTTCGCGGTCTGGATCGCGCGCGTGAGCACCGAGGTGTGCAGCACGTCGGGGAGGAGGCCGGACTCGGCGAGCAGCTCGCCCGCGCGGGCGGCCTCGGTGCGCCCGAGTTCGCTGAGTCGCACGTCGACCCAACCGGTGAACAGGTTCTTCTGGTTCCATTCGCTGTTGCCGTGGCGAAGCAGCACGAGGGTGTGTGGCATGGCTCCAGCCTAGCCGTGAGGCATCCTCCGTCCTCGCCCCGCGTCGGTCGGTGACGAGCCCGGCGGATGCCGCGGCGAGCGGATGTCCCGCCCGTCACGTGCTGGCAGACTTGGAGCATGCCCCACGACGCCTCGCCTCATCCGCGACGTCTCCGGCCGGGGCAGCGGGTCGGCACGGTCACCCGCGGCACGACGAACACCAATCGCCTGCGACGCGTGGATCGGTGGATCGCCGCGCATCCCGCGTTCCGGCACGCCGTCGACCCGTACGTCGTCGACCTGGGCTACGGGGCGAGCGGCGTGACGGCGCTCGAGCTCGCGTCCCGGCTCTCCCACGCACGACCCGACGTGAGCGTCCTCGGGCTCGAGATCGAACCCGAGCGCGTGCGCACCGCGAACGAGCAGCTCGCGCGGGTGCGCGCCGGCGAGACCCACTTCGACGCGGCGACCGCCGTCGGCTTCGCCATCGGCGGGTTCGAGGTGCCGACCCCCGGCGACCGGCGACCGGCGGTCATCCGCGCGTTCAACGTGCTCCGCCAGTACGACGAGGCCGACGTGCCGGGCGCCTGGCGCATGATGTGCTCCAGGCTCGCCGCCGGCGGCCTGCTCGTCGAGGGTACCTGCGACGAGCTCGGCCGCGTCTCGAGTTGGGTCGGCCTCGGGCCGTCGGGCCCGAGGACGTTCACGGTGAGCCTGCGGCGCTCGGGCCTCGAACGCCCGTCGATCGTGGCCGAGCGGCTGCCGAAGGCCCTCATCCATCGCAATGTCCCGGGCGAGCGCATCCACGAACTGCTCGGTGCGCTCGACCGGGCGTGGCAGGTGCACGCGCCGATGGCGGTCTACGGGCCGTCGCAGCGGTGGATCGCCACGAGTGCGACCCTGCGCCACGAGGGCTGGCCCGTGATCGGCGGGCCTCGTCGCGCACGGCTCGGCGAGCTCACGCTGCCGTGGTCGGCCGTCGAGCCAGGCTGAACGCGGCTCAGTGGGTGATCAGGGGCGTGCGCCGAGCCGCGGGAGCCGCGGAACGTCGACCGCGGCACGTGCGTCGGCCGGCACGATCTCGACCTGCGCCGCCGCCACCTCGGTGCCGTGGCTCAGGACGATGAGCGGCAGGTCACCGGGCACCGCGCGCTTGACGACGGCCAACGCGACCGGCCCGAGCTCGTGGTGCATCGCGCTCGACGTGATGCGCCCGACCACCTTGCGCTCGGGCTCGTCGCCGTCGACCGGCTCGGGCCTGACCTTGACGCCGACGACCTCGTCTCCCGGCACGGGCAGCACCGTGTCGCTGCCGTCGAGGTGCAACAGCACGAGGCGGCGCGGCGGACGGCCGAGGTTCAGCACCTTCGCGACCGTCTCCTGCCCCTTGTAGCAGCCCTTGCCCAGGTCGACCGAGCTCTGCAGCCAGTCGAGTTCGTGCGGCAGGCTCTTCTCGTCGACCTCGGTCGCGTGCCTCGGTCGCCACGCGGCGACGCGGAGCGCCTCGAACGCGAGCGAGCCCGCGACGCCCACGCGCCCGGCGCGAACGGCGTCTGCGGCATCCGCCAGCGCGGAACGGGGCACGATGCGCTCGATCGCATGCCAGTCGGATGCCGGGTGCCCGGCGTCGCTCGCATACCGGTGCGTGCCCGGAATGCGCGTCGACCACGGGTCGACCCAGTCGAGCGCGATGCCGGCGGGCGAGGCGGCCGGAACCGCGGCGTCGAGCGCCGACGCCGACATGGCTCCGAGCACCGCGAACTCGTCGGACCGGTCGGACACCTCGACCCTGAGCATGAAGCGCATGCGGTCGAGGAAGGAGGCCAGCGGCGCGGCATCCGCTCGCTCGCCGATGAGCCAGGCGGTCTCGCCGTCGTCGACGACGTGCACGACGTGCTCGATGTGCCCGGCCGCGTCGAGGAACAGTGCCTCGGCGCTCTCGCCCGGACGGAGGCGCGCCAGCGACTGGCTCGCCATCGAGTGCAGCCAGGTCAGCCGATCGGGCCCGACCACGGTGACGATGCCCCGGTCGGAGAGGTCGACGATGGCCTCGCCGCGCTCGAGGTGGCGCTGCTCGACGATCGGGTTGCCGTAGTGACCGGCCACGCCCTCGTCGATGCCCTCGGCGGGAACGGCGGCGGGCAGGGAGAGGAACGGGGACGTCGTCATCAGTCGACCTTCGCGAGACGTGCGGATGCGTGGGTGCGCAGGTCCTGGCCGAGTGCGGCGATGTCCCACGCCCAGAGCAGGTGCTCCTCGACGAGACCGTAGAGCCGGGTCGCCGCGGCGTACTCCTTCGCACCGGCGCCGCGCATGACCGCGTCGGTCGCGAGGTCGATGCGGGGACCCTTGACCTGACCGAGGTACAGCTCGGACACCCCGCCGGGATGCACCAGCGAGACCTCGAGGTCGAAGCCGCCGGACGCGTTGCGCAGCGCCTCGACGTCGTCGGCCGTGCCGTAGCGCGGCTCACCCACACCGGGCAGCAGGGCGGGGCCCGGATCGGGCTCGCCGAGCTCGCGCGCGATGCGCCAGTACCCCGTCTCGGTGGCCAGCGCACGCGGCTCGCCATCGGCATCGTCGGGGAACAGCCACGTGTACGACGTGTAGTTCAGGTGCGGCAGGCCGTCATGGCTGAAGCTCAGGCGCTGCCCGAACTCGTGCGTGATCTTCTCGTCGCCGACGGTGTAGTCGATGACGCCCGACCCCTCCCAGACTCCGAGGAGCCAGGAGAGCGGAACGAGCTCGGCCGGGAGGTCGACGGGGAGGTCGATCATGCGCTCAGCGCTGCCCCTTGAAGAGCTTGTAGACCACGACACCGCTGATCCACGCGATCGAGAGGCTCGCGAGACCGAGCAGACCGATGAAGAGGAGTTCGAGGGCGAGCAGCTGCGACATGCTCCGAGTCTATCCGCTCAGGAGACGACCGTCGGCGCGACGATCGCCGCCGCGACGCCGAGCACGACCGCGGCGCCGCCGATGCTCGCACTCGCCCGCACGACGAAGCCCTGCGGACGGCGCGTCATCAGCTGCGCGAGCAGCGCACCGAGCACGGATGCCGCGAACACCACCCCGAGCGCGTCGTACACGCCGAGCGGGCCGGACTCGCCGAACCACTGCTCGGTGCCGCCGAACGCGAGGGCGAGCACGATCACGGCGCCGACGACGGCGAGCGCCCAGACCGCGGCAACCGCGATGGCGGGGCCGCGTGTATCGTTCTGCGTCTGCATGTCATCCTCGCTCGTGTCGTGGTGCGGCACGTGGTGTCCCGTAGTATTGACGAACTTACTCCTGGAGGGGTGTACGTGGCGCAGCTCTTGATCCTGTCGCCGGCGGCAAACGACGAAGTTCTCCCGGCGCTGTCCCTGTTGTCTCACCGAACGCGGATCATTCCCGCATCGCCTGAGCAGTTGGTCAGAGCGCCCGAATCCGATCTGGTCTTCCTCGACGCCCGCACGAACCTCGCCGGGGCGAAGGCGCTGTCGCAGATCCTTCGCACGACCGGGCTCTCGTCGCCGCTGATCCTCATCGTCACCGAGGGCGGCCTCACCGCGGTCACGCCCGACTGGGGCATCGACGACGTCGTGCTCGAGCACGCCGGCCCCGCCGAGGTCGACGCCCGCATCCGGCTCGCACTCGGGCGCGCGGCGGCGACCCAGCCGAATGAGCGCATCCAGACCTCCGGCGTCGTCATCGACGAGGCCAGCTATTCGGCGAAGGTGCACGGGCGCACGCTCGACCTCACGTACAAGGAGTTCGAGCTGCTCCGCTTCCTCGCCGCGCATCCGTCGCGCGTGTTCACGCGCGAGCAGCTGCTGAGCGAGGTCTGGGGCTACGACTACTTCGGCGGCACCCGCACGGTCGACGTCCACGTGCGCCGCCTGCGCGCCAAGCTCGGCGACCTCGACAACCTCATCGGCACCGTCCGCAACGTCGGCTACCGGTTCAACGTGCACGAAGACGACGAAGGCGCCCCCGTCACGGCCCGTTGACACCTCGTTCACCGGCCCGAACACCGCGAATGGCATGATGTCAGGATGACCGTGGACAGCACTCTCGACGACGGCTCGACCATGAGCGATTTCGACGACGACTTCGAACCGTTCGACATCGAGGGCGCCCCCGAACTGCCGGCCGAACGGTACCTCGACCGCGAACTCAGCTGGCTCGCCTTCAACCGACGGGTCCTCGAACTCGCGGAGGACCCGAACCTGCCCGTGCTCGAGCGCGCGAACTTCCTCGCGATCTTCGCGTCGAACCTCGACGAGTTCTTCATGGTCCGCGTCGCGGGACTGAAGCGACGCATCATCACGGGTCTCGCGGTGCCCACCAACGTCGGGCGCGCCCCGCTCGACGTGCTGAGCGACATCTCGCAGCAGGCGCACGAACTGCAGGAACGGCACGCTCGCGTCTACCAGGACCTCGTGAAGCCCACCCTCGCCGAGGCCGGCATCCACGTCGTCACGTGGGAGGCGCTGGGCGACGACGCGCGCAGCCACCTCCGCGGGTACTTCTCGTCGCAGATCTTCCCCGTGCTCATGCCCCTGGCCGTCGACCCGGCCCACCCGTTCCCGTACATCTCCGGACTCTCCCTGAACCTGTCGGTCCGCGTGCGCAACAGCCGCACCGGCCGGCAGGAGTTCGCCCGCGTCAAGGTGCCGCAGATGCTGCCGCGCTTCGTGCGCGTCGATCCGACGGAATCCATCGAGGACGCCAGGTACATCACCCTCGAGGACCTGATCGCGAACCACCTCGGCGACCTCTTCCCCGGCATGGAGATCCTCGCGCACCACGTCTTCCGGGTGACCCGCAACGAAGACGTCGAGATCGAGGAGGACGAGACCGAGAACCTCATCAAGGCACTCGAGAAGGAGCTGCTGCGCCGGCGATTCGGCCCGCCCATCCGCCTCGAGGTGACCGACGACATGGACGAGGTCACGCTCGGCCTCCTGGTGCGCGAGCTCGACGTGACCGACCACGAGGTGTTCCGCCTTCCTGCACCGCTCGACCTCGGCGGCCTGTTCGTGCTCTCCCGGCTCGACCGCCCCGAGCTGCACTACCCGACGCACGTGCCGGTGACCGCCGTGCAGCTGCAGCCGTCCGACACGAACCTGCGTGCGGACATCTTCAAGGCCGTCTCGAGGCAGGACGTCCTCCTGCACCACCCCTACGAGTCGTTCGCGACCAGCGTGCAGGCCTTCCTCGAGCAGGCCGCCGCCGACCCCGACGTGCTGGCCATCAAGCAGACGCTGTACCGCACCTCCGGCGACAGCCCCATCGTCGAGGCGCTGATCGACGCCGCCGAGTCCGGCAAGCAGGTGCTCGCGCTCGTCGAGATCAAGGCCCGGTTCGACGAGCAGGCGAACATCACCTGGGCGCGCAAGCTCGAGAAGGCAGGCGTGCACGTGGTCTACGGGCTGGTCGGCCTGAAGACCCACTGCAAGCTCGCCCTCGTGATCCGCCAGGAGAAGGGCACGCTGCGCCACTACAGCCACATCGGCACGGGCAACTACAACCCCAAGACGAGCCGCATCTACGAGGACCACGGGCTGCTGACCGCCGACGACCAGGTCGGCAAGGACCTCACCCGGCTCTTCAACGAGCTCTCGGGCTACGCGATCGAGAAGAAGTTCAAGCGCCTGCTCGTGGCGCCGCTGCACCTCCGCAAGGGGTTGCTGAAGCTCATCGCCACCGAGGTCCGCAACGCCGAGCAGGGCAAGCCCGCCGGCATCCGCATCAAGGTGAACTCGATCGTCGACGAGGCGATCATCGACGCGCTCTATCGCGCGTCCAACGCCGGCGTCAAGGTCGAGGTCTGGGTCCGCGGCATCTGCAGCCTGCGACCCGGCATCCCCGGACTCAGCGAGAACATCACGGTGCGCTCCATCCTCGGCCGCTACCTCGAGCACTCCCGCATCTTCTCGTTCGTCAACAACGGCGACCCGCAGACCTACATCGGTTCGGCCGACATGATGCACCGCAACCTCGATCGTCGGGTCGAGGCCCTCGTGCGGCTGACCGAGCCCGCGCACGTCAACGAGATCTCCTCGCAGTTCGACCTCGCGATGGACGAGCGCACGAGTTCGTGGCATCTCGACGGCGAGGGCGGCTGGACCCGCCACACGACCGACGACGACGGGCTCCCGCTCGTCGACCTCCAGGCTGCGCTCATGCTCGAGATCGGCCAGCGCAGCACCCGATCCGGACATCGCCGGTGACCGCGGAGACGGCGGTCTACGCGGCCGGCGCCGTGTGCTGGCGCATCATCGACGGCCGCATGCACGTGCTGCTCATCCATCGCACGGTCCACGGCGACGTGACGATCCCGAAGGGCAAGGTCGACCCGGGCGAGACCCTCCCCCAGACGGCCGTGCGCGAGATCGCCGAGGAGACCGGACTCGAGATCGCCCTCGGCGTGCCGCTGGGCATCTCGCGCTACCTGATGCCGAACGGGCGCGAGAAGGTCGTGCACTACTGGGCCGGCGAGGTGAGCGACCGCGCACTGCAGAATTCCACGTTCAAGCCGAACGGCGAGGTGGCCGCCCTCGAGTGGGTCACCATCAAGCGGGCACGGACCTATCTCTCGTACGCCCCCGACGTCGAGATCCTCGAGAACTTCTCCCTGCTCGTCGAGCAGGGCGTCACGAGCACCTTCCCGTTGATCCTGCTCCGGCATTCGAAGGCGATCACACGGTCGACCTGGCACGAGGCAGACACCGCGCGCCCGCTGAGCCGGCGAGGCGTGCAGCAGGCGGCAGAACTCGTCGAGACGGTGAAGGCGTGGCATCCGACCCGGATCGTGTCCAGCCCCGCCGTGCGATGCGTCACGACGGTGCGACCGCTGTCGGCGGCGACGGGGATCAAGGTCAAGTTCGACGAGCGCATCAGCCAGGACGCCTGGTCCGCAGGCGACGCCGACGTGCGACGGGTCGTCGGGAAGCGCGTGCGGTCGGGTCGCTCCGCCGTCATCTGCAGTCACGGGCCGGTGCTGCCCGACATCGTGCGCGAGATCGCCCTCGCCACGTCGACGCCGCTCGGTTCCTACGTGACGGATGCCGCCGAGCTCGAGCCCGGCGGGTTCAGCGTGGTGCACCTCTCGGCGACGAATTCGGGTTCGGGCATCATCTCGATCGAGACCCACGCACCGCGAGCCTGACGCCCGGATCACGTGCCTCCAGGGGCCGCGATCCGCATCGGACAGCGGTCGTTCACCTTCCGTTCACCACTTCAGCGCATGCTCGTAAGGCGCGCTGCATAGCGTCGCAGGCGGGTCGGCACCGACCCGGACCTGCAATCGAACTCCCTGGAAGGGAACCTCACGTGAACCTCAAGCGTTTCGGCGTGCCCGCCGTCGTCGCCGTCACTGCGGCGCTCGCGCTCAGCTCCTGTGCTTCGAACGAAGGCGGCGCGGCCGCACCCGAGGAATCCACCTCGACGCTCTCCGGCAACCTCGTCGGCGCAGGCGCGTCGTCCCAGGACACCGCGCAGCAGTCGTGGATCGCCGGCTTCCAGACCGCGAACCCCGACGTCACGATCGACTACGACCCCTCGGGCTCCGGCGCCGGCCGCGACACCTTCCTCGAGGGCGCCAGCGCCTTCGCCGGCTCGGACCGCGCGTTCAAGGACGAGGAGATCGCCGAGGGCGGCTTCGCCTCCTGCGCCGCGGACTCGAACATCGTCGAGCTGCCGCTGTACATCTCCCCCATCGCCGTGATCTTCAACGTCGAGGGCGTCGACTCGCTCAACCTCGACGCCGCGACGATCGCCGGCATCTTCTCGGGCGCGATCACGAACTGGAACGACCCGGCCATCGCCGCGGAGAACCCCGACGCGACGCTGCCCGACCTCGCCATCACCCCCGTGCACCGCTCCGACGACTCGGGCACGACCGAGAACTTCACCGACTACCTCGGTGCGGTCGCTCCCGACGTCTGGACCTCCGAGGCCGACGGCGTGTGGCCGATCGAGGGCGGCGAGGCCGCTCAGGGCACCTCGGGCCTCGTCGACGCCGTCACCAACGGCACCGGCACCATCGGCTACGCCGACGCCTCGCGCGCCGGTGACCTCGGCACCGTCTCGGTCAAGGTCGGCGACGAGTTCGTCGAGTTCTCGCCCGAGGCCGCCGCTGCGATCGTCGACCACTCGCCGCTCGCCGAGGGCCGCACCGAGGGCGACGTCGCGATCGAGATCGACCGCACCTCCGAAGAGGCCGGCGTCTACCCGATCGTGCTCGTGAGCTACCTCATCGGCTGCGAGCAGTACGAGGACCCGGCGAACGCCGAGCTCGTCAAGTCGTACTTCTCGTACATCGCCAGCCCCGAGGGCCAGGACGTCGCCGCGACGGATGCCGGCTCGGCTCCGATCTCCGACTCGCTCCGCGAGAAGGTCGACGCTGCGATCGCACTGATCAAGTAGTAGGTTCGTGCCCGACCCCGTGTGCTCGCACCGGGGTCGGGCACGAGCATGTCCCACCGGTTCCGACTCCCCGATTCGAGGAAAACGAAACACATGAGCTCAGCGGCCACCACCATCAAGGCCAAGCAACGGCCGGGCGATCGCGTCTTCTCGGGGTCGGCGGTCTTCGCCGGGTCGATGATCCTGGTGACGCTCGCGGCCGTCGCGATCTTCCTCATCGTGCAGAGCGTCCCCGCGCTCTTCGCCACGAGCGAGGACGCCTCGATCCTCACGACGAACTTCTGGGACTACGTCGCGCCGCTCCTGTTCGGCACGATCTGGGCAGCGGCACTCGCGCTGCTCATGGCGCTGCCGGTCTCCATCGGCATCGCGCTCTTCATCTCGCACTACGCGCCGCGTCGCCTCGCGTCCGTGCTGGGCTACATCGTCGACCTGCTCGCGGCCGTGCCGTCGGTGGTCTTCGGCCTCTGGGGCATCGGCGTGCTCGCGCCGGCGGTGCAGCCGGTGTACTCCTGGCTCGTCGAGTACCTCGGCTGGTTCCCGCTGTTCGCCGGCCCCGTCTCGGGCACGGGCCGCACCATCCTCACCGCCGCCATCGTGCTCGCCGTGATGGTGCTCCCGATCATGACCGCCATCTGCCGCGAGGTCTTCCTGCAGACCCCGGTCCTCCACGAGGAGGCGGCACTCGCACTCGGTGCCACGCGCTGGGAGATGATCCGCATGGCGGTGCTGCCGTTCGGACGCTCCGGCATCGTCTCGGCGTCCGTCCTCGGACTCGGCCGCGCGCTCGGCGAGACGATGGCCGTGGCCATGGTGCTCTCCGCCACCGGCGTGATCTCGTTCCAGCTGCTGACGTCGGTGAACCCGTCGACGATCGCCGCGAACATCGCGCTGAGCTTCCCCGAGGCGTACGGCCTCAACGTCAACGTGCTGATCGCGACGGGCCTCATCCTCTTCGTCGTGACCTTCGCGGTCAACGCGTTCGCGCGCTGGATCGTCAGCCGCCGCAAGGAATTCTCGGGAGCGAACTGATGACCATGACCAAGCCCGAATCCGTCACCTCGACCCCGATCGCGAACTCGCTCACCGCGGGACGCCTCCCCGCACCGGCGCCCTGGATCATCCTCGGCACCGCAGTCGCCGTCTCGATCGCGCTCTTCCTCGTGCTCGGCCTGGCATCGGGCGCGGGCTTCAACTGGGGCGGGGCGATCCTCGTCGGCGCGCTGCTCTACGTGCCCGCGATCTGGCTGTTCTCCCGCCTCGTCGAAGGCGGCCGCCGCGCGATGGACCGGCTCGTCACGGCGCTCGTGACCGGTGCGTTCCTCCTCGCGATGATCCCGCTCATCTCGCTGACCATCACCGTGATCACGTTCGGCCTTGCGCGGTTCGACGCCGAGTTCTTCACGTCGTCGATGCGCAACGTCACCGGCGAGGGCGGCGGCGCGCTGCACGCCATCGTCGGCACGCTGCTCATGACCGGTGCCGCCGCGATCATCTCGATCCCGATCGGCCTGCTCACCTCGATCTACCTCGTGGAGTACGGCCGCGGGCGCCTCGCGCAGGGCATCACGTTCCTCGTCGACGTCATGACCGGCATCCCGTCGATCGTCGCCGGCCTGTTCGCCTATGCGCTCTTCGCGATCTTCTTCGGTCCCGGCATCCGCCTCGGCATCGCCGGCGCCGTGGCGCTCTCGGTGCTCATGATCCCGGTCGTCGTGCGCTCGAGCGAGGAGATGCTGCGCCTCGTGCCGAACGAGTTGCGCGAGGCCGCGTACGCCCTCGGCGTGCCGAAGTGGCTGACGATCGTCAAGGTCGTGCTGCCCACGTCGATCGCGGGCATCACCACGGGCATCATGCTCTCGGTCGCCCGCGTCATCGGCGAGACGGCGCCGCTGCTCATCGCCGCCGGCTTCACCCAGAGCATGAACTACAACCTCTTCGAGGGCCGGATGTCGTCGCTGCCCGTGTTCGTGTACACGCAGTACGCCAACCAGGGCAACCCGCCCGAGGCGTACCTCGACCGTGCGTGGGCCGCCGCACTCACCCTGATCCTCATCGTCATGGCGCTGAACCTCATCGCCCGACTCGTCGCCCGATTCTTCGCCCCCAAGTTCGGTCGCTGAACCGCGAGCCAGTAAGGAAACCCGTGTCAAAGCGCATCGAGGTCCGAGACCTCAACGTCTACTACAGCAAGTTCCTCGCGGTCGAGGGCGTCTCCCTCGAGATCGAGCCCCGCAGCGTCACCGCCTTCATCGGTCCCTCCGGATGCGGCAAGTCCACGTTCCTCCGCACGCTGAACCGCATGCACGAGGTGATCCCCGGCGCCCGCGTCGAGGGCGAGGTGCTCATCGACGGCAACAACCTCTACGACCCCGACGTCGACCCCGTGCTCGTCCGCCGCCAGGTGGGCATGGTCTTCCAGCGGCCGAACCCGTTCCCGACCATGTCGATCCGGGAGAACGTGCTCGCCGGCGTGAAGCTGAACAACGCGAGGATCTCCAAGTCGGATGCCGACGACCTCGTCGAGCGCTCGCTGCAGGGCGCCAACCTCTGGAACGAGGTGCGGGACCGCCTGGACCGACCGGGTTCCGGCCTCTCGGGCGGGCAGCAGCAGCGCCTCTGCATCGCCCGTGCGATCGCGGTCTCCCCCGAGGTGATCCTCATGGACGAGCCCTGCTCGGCCCTCGACCCCATCTCGACCCTCGCCATCGAGGACCTCATCGAGGAGCTCAAGCAGCAGTACACGATCGTGATCGTGACGCACAACATGCAGCAGGCGAGCCGCGTGTCCGACAAGACCGCCTTCTTCAACATCGCCGGCACCGGCAAGCCGGGCAAGCTCATCGAGTACGACGCGACGACGACGATCTTCTCGAACCCGTCCGTCAAGGCCACCGAAGACTACGTCTCGGGCCGATTCGGATGATCGGATGCCGCGACTGAGTCGCCGAGACGACGGATGCCCCGGAGCGAGTTCGCTCCGGGGCATCCGTGTTTCAGGTTCGACCGTCTCGGCGGTCGCCGCGGTCGCCGACCGAGGTCAGCAGGCGCCCTGCAGGGCCCACGGCCCCCACTGCTCGGCGCCGGGGGTGTTGTTCTGCGTCCACCACTTCGCCTTGTAGGTCGAGCCGCCGTAGCTGACGACCGCGCCGCTGCTGTACGCGGTCGTGGCCGCCCACGCCGCCGCCGCACAGGTGCCGGGGTCCGTCGGGTCGGTGGGATCGGTCGGGTCGGTGGGGTCGGTCGGATCGGTCGGATCCGTGGGATCGCACGCGGCCACGAGCGCCCAGACGGCGGCCGTTCCCGGGGTCTCGCCCTGCGTCCACCACTTCGCCGAGTACTCCGAGCCGTTGTACGAGACCTTCTGGCCGCCCGTGTAGACGCCGGTCGCCGTCCACGCCGGTGCGGCGCAGTCTCCCGGGTCCGTCGGGTCGGTGGGGTCGGTCGGGTCCGTGGGATCCGTCGGGTCGGTCGGGTCCGTCGTGCCGACCGGATCCGTCGCGGGTCCCGCCTTCGCGGCGCGGAGCTTGTCGGCGAGCGTGCCGATGAGCTCGCCGTTGCGGTCGCCGTCGAGCTCCCACCACATGCCGCCGCCGAGGCCCTGGTCGACGATGTACTGCGACTTGCGGGTCGTCGACTTCACGCTGTCGTAGCTCCACCACTGGTTGCCGTCGTACCGCCACGCCGCGCCGAGCGCGGCGTCGTAGTACTCGGTGCCGAGGGTCTTCAGCTTGTCGTAGTCCTCGTTGCCCTTCTCCCAGGTGCCGGGAGCGGCATCCGTCGCCGCACTCCAGGCGTTGGAGGACTTCACGCCCTGCCAGCCGCGCCCGTAGGCCGCGAGGCCGATGCCGAGCTGCTTCGGGTCGATCCCCGTCTTCAGGTACTCCCTGACGGCCTTGTCGACGCTGAACCGCTGCGCCGGGGCCCGGGTGTCGGCGGGGTCGTCGAAGAGGTTGGCCTGGTGGCCGGCGAGCGTCGGGTTCCACGCGCCGTGCAGGTCGTAGCCCTGGATGTTGCCGTAGTCGAGGTAGCGGAACTTCTCGGGGTCGTTCCAGCCGCCCGAGGCGATGTCGGCCGGGTTCGCCGGCAGGAACGCGGAGAGCTGGTACGGGTGGCCGTTCTCGGCCGTCAGCGCGTCGATCTGGGTGCGGAACTCCTTCAGCAGCAGCGTGAAGTTCGCCTTGTCGTTGGCCTCGTCGACGGAGTTGCCGACTTCGCCGTTCTGCGATCCGGGCCACTCCCAGTCGATGTCGATGCCGTCGAAGACGCCGGCGGCCGCACCCGTGCCACCGCGACCGTCGATCACGGGCAGGTTGCCGCGCAGGTAGAGGTCGACGCAGCTCTTCACGAACTTCTTGCGCGAGGCATCCGTCGCCGCGGCCTTCGAGAAGTTCTTCGACCAGGTCCAGCCGCCGAGCGAGATCATGACCTTGAGCTTCGGATGCTTCGCCTTCAGCTGCTTGAGCTGGTTGAACGAGCCCGCGAGCTTCTGGTCCCACGCGTCGGCCACGCCCGCGACCGAGTTGGCCGCGGTGTAGCCCATGCCGAAGTCGGCCCACGCGTCGCCGGCACCGTCGGAGCCGTTCGGCCCCGTGCCCTGCGCCTTGTTCGCGATGAAGCACTCGAGGGTCTGGTAGTTGATGTTGCCGAACGAGTAGTTGATGTGCGTCAGGTCGGCGGCCGTGCCGGAGGTCTCGAGCTGCTTGGCCTGGAAGGCCCGGCCGTAGACGCCCCACTGGGCGAAGTAGCCGACGTTGCGGTATCCGTTCACGGCACTGGGTGCCGTCTCGGGGGCGGCGACGGCGGGGGTCGCAGCGCCGACCGCGGCGAGTCCGGCGACCATCGCGCCGGTGGCGAGGGCGGCCAGCGTCGTGCGCAGGCCCCGTCGCGTGCTTGTCTGTCTCTGCATGGTGTCCTTCGTCGAGGGAGGATCGGGCGCGGTTGCGCCCCTCGTCGAACGGTACGAGCGGATGCCACGCCCCGTCGTCCGCACGATCCACATGCTCGGACGAATGCGACGGAGCCGGGTACGTATGACTACGTACCCGGCTCCGGGTGCGGGCGGGGACCATGGACAAGCCCCCGCCCGCCTGATCGCCCAAGCGCGATCAGGGCCGCTCAGCAGGCGACGGCGGCACCCCAGACGTCGGTGGATCCGGGCGTGTTGCCTTGGGTCCACCACTTCGCGGTGTACTCGGCGCCGTTGTACGACACCTGCTGGCCGCCGGTGTACACGGCCGTGGCGCTCCATGCGGCGGCATCGCACGTGCCCGTGCCACCTCCGGTGCCGCCTCCGCCTCCACCTCCGGTCGACGGGTCGACCACGCTGACGCCGCGCGGCAGGTCGTACAGCGTCGCGAAGGTCTCCGCGCCGATCTGCACGCGGAGGTTCGAGAGCTGCGCCATCGGCATCGACCACGACAGCTTCGTGGACAGCGAGCCGCCGGCCGGGATGCCACCCGACGGGACCGTGATCGCGTACGTGTGGAAGTCGCCCTTCAGTCCGCCGACGTTGCTGCCGGCGTGCCCGGTGGCCACCTTCGTGATACCCCAGCCGTTCTGCTCCTTCAGCTCGCCGTTGTCGCTCGTGCCGGTGTCGAAGGTGATCTTCGTCCCGGCGGGGATCGCCGCGGCGGACTTGTTGGTGAAGGTCACCTTCGGGTTGATCGGGTAGTTGTTGTCGCCGAGCGCGAACTCGCCGTACGACACCTGCAGGTCGATCGCCTTCGTCGGCATCGTGGCCGCCGCCTTGGACGCCCCGTACGGCTGGGAGGCCGAGAGGGTCTCGTGGATGCGGTTCACGAGCGTCGACCCCATCGTGTACTGGCCCTTCGCGGAGTCGTAACCGTAGTCGCCCGCGAGCTCCCAGATCATGATGCCGCCGAGGCCCTTCTCTGCCACGTAGTCGGCCTTGGCCTGGATCGCCTGGTCGCTGTCGCCCGAGAGGAAGGTCTTCGTCGTCGAGTTCCACCACCACTCGGTCTTCGACACCGCATCGAACTTGTGCGCGTACGTGCCGACCAACGGGGCGGTCGGCGAACCGTAGCTCGCCGCGTAGTCGCCGACCTTGCCGTTCTGCAGGTTGAGGACGTGCCAGATCGGGTTGGCCCCGGCGGCCATCTGGATTCCGAAGGCGTCATTGTCGTGCCACAGGTTGTCGATGCCGCCCGCGCCGTTGCCGCACTTGTCCTTGCCGCCGATGGTCGCGCCGGTGCCGTAGGCGCACTTGGTCTGGTCTGCCAGCGGCGCCGTGCCGCCGAGCCCGTCGGTGCCGCCGGTCACCCCCGTCCACCCGCGCGTGTAGAACGGTACGCCGATGTTGATGCGCCCCGCCTGCATCGCGCCGCGGAAGTAGTGGTACGCCCAGTCGGTGTTCAGGTAGCCGATGTTCTTGTAGGCGGTGTAGACGCCGCCGGCGGTGAGCTCGGCATCCTTGCCGTCGTCGTAGAGCGGCGCGTTGCCGCCGACGTACTCGTTCCAGGCGCCGTGCAGGTCGTACGACATCATGTTGAGGTAGTCGAGGTACTGCACGACCTGCTGCACCTCCTCGCCGCGCAGCAGCCATCCCGAGGCGGGGGCGGCGACCGTGAGCTGGTAATGCGTGCCATCGGCCGCACCGGCGCGGTCGAGCTTCTCGCGCAGCGTCTTCATGAGCGTCACGTAGTTCGCCCACAGGGTGGCCCGACGCGGTTCGGAGAAGCCGAAGTCGTCGGGGTTGCCCGCCTTGTTGTTGCTGGTGGCGTACTCGTAGTCGATGTCGACGCCGTCGAAGCCGTACTGGCGGATGAACGCGACCGCGGAGTCCGCGAACGCGTCGATCTTCGCCTGCGACTCCGTCATCGTGTAGAAGCCGCCGTCGGCGATGCGCTTGCCGTCGGCACCGAAGAAGCCGCCGGTCTCGGCCCAGCCGCCGACCGACACGAGGGTCTTCACGCCCGGGTTCGCCTTCTTGTACTTCTCGAGCAGGTTGAGGTGTCCCTTGTACGGAAGCGCCGGGTCCATCTCGGCACCGGCGACGCCGGGCCAGGTCAGCTCGGTCGCCGCGTCGTTCGCGTTCTCCGCGCCCACCGACACCTTTCCGGCACCGTCGATGTGCGCGAAGGCGTAGTTGATGTGGCTCATCTTGGTCCACGGGATGTCGCTCGCGAGGTAGCGCGGGGTCCCGTCGACGCCGGTGCGCCAGCTGGTGAAGTAGCCGATCACCCGGTGCTCGAGCCCGTTCGGCAACTTCTCGCGGCCGTTCGTGTCGTACACCGTGCAATAGGGCACGTTCACGCCCGGGGTCTGGTAGAGGCCGTCGGGACGGCACTGCTCATCGGGGTTGGACGTCCAGGGCGTGCCCGGGGTCGGGGTCGGAGTCGGGGTCGGCGTCGGCGTCGGGGTCGGCGTGGGCGTCGGCGTCGGCGTCGGCGTCGGAGTCGACGTGGGTGTCGGATCGGGGGTGGCCGTTCCGCAGGCGCCATTGCTCCCCCAAGGGCCCCATTGCTCGGTGCCCGGCACGTTGTTCTGCGTCCACCACTTCGCGGTGTAGTTCACGCCCTGGTAGGAGGTCTTCGCGCCGCCCGAGTAGGCGGTCGTCGCGTTCCATGCGGCGGCGCACGGCTCGGCCGCGTTCGCGATCGCCGGAGGGATGAGGGCTGCCAGGAGGAGGCCGATGCCGGCCGCGGCGGTCACGAGCCGCGCGCGCGTTCGACTGGGTGTTCGCATGTCGTTCCCGTCTGATTCGGATGTCTCGGCCCGCGCAGCACGCGGGCAGCCCGACGCTAATGCAGGCGCGACGGCGGCGAATCAGCACATCCACGCATACGCGGGACTACGTAGGCGAGCCCGACATCCGCCCGCGCATGCGGTGCGCGAGCACCGCGAGCTCGACGCGGGAATGCACGGCGAGCTTGGCGAACACCCGGCCGACATGCACTTCGACCGTACGGACCGACACGAACAGCTGCGCCGCCGCATCGCGGTTGGAGATGCCCTCGACGACGAGCATGGCGACCTCGAGCTCGCGCTCGGTCAGCACCTGCGCCCAGGCGTCGCGGCAGTCGGCGAGGTCCCAGGGCTCCGCATCGGTCGAGCGCACGGTCGCCGTCGTCGCCGGACGGGCTGCGTCCGGGGTCGGGCCGGTACCGGCACCGCCGGCCCGCACGGCGCCGGGGGCGCCGTCGCTCTGCGGGGCGGGGGTCGAGGGCGAGATGCGGCCGAACACCTCGAGCGTGTGCGGTCGTTCGGGGCGTCGCCGCGCCTCGCGCTCGCCCGCGACGGCCTGAAGCCAGCCGGCGGCCCCGCAGTCGCCGAAGAGGTGCTCCGCCGCGACGAGATGCCGGTCGGCCCGGTCGGAAGCGCCGAAGGAGGCGCACACGCGCGCGAGCATGAGCTCGGTGCGTGCCCGCTCGTACGGCGAGACGATATCCCGCGCGCGTTCGGCGACGATCGCGTACCCGGCCTCGAACCCGGCACGGTCGATGCAACGCATGCGGTGCCTGAGCTCGCTCGCGAGCCGCGCATCGGGGGTTCGCCGACCGGTGCAGTGCGCCGGACCGCCGTGGTCGAGCGCCGGGACCGGGATGCCGGGTTCGGCGAGGTCCTCGGCCGCGGCATCGAGCCCGGGCAGGTGGAGGCCGCAGCCGAGACCGCTGCGGGAGCGCTCGTCGGCGAGCGCGACGAGGGTCTCGGCCTCGGCGCGACGACCCTGCAGGTGCGCGGTCACGGCTCGATCGACGAGATCCTCGCGACGCACGCCGAGCACGGGCTGCGGCAGCACGGCCTCCAGCGATCGCGCCCACGGCCCGACCGCCCCGGTCGAGATGAGGTCGAGCCGACGGGCGAGGGCCGCGCCGAGGCCGCCGAATGCCAGGGCGATCGGCAGGTCGGAGGCCGCCTGCCGCAAGCCGTTCGCCGAACGCCGGACCTCGCCCGCCCAGAGCTCGAGGAGGGCGATCGCGACCGCGCGTTCGGCCCGCATGAGCGGCGAGCGCTCCGCGGCGGATTCGGCGGGTCGCGACGCATCGTCGACCGGATCGCACCGCATCACGAGGCGGCGGGCGGCCCCGCCCGCGTCGCCCGAGAGCCCCCGTTCCAACGCGACGGTGAGCGACCTGATGCTCCGGAAGAACGCCGCCCCCGGGAACCGCGCGCCGTGGAACTGCGCCGCCGAGGCGTCGCCCGCCGAGTCGGCGAGCGGGCCGAACGGCGGCCGGACGCCGGCACCGAACATCGACCCGCCGAAGAGCGAGCACCAGGCGCGCGTCACCTGCCACTCCTCGTGGCCGAGATCCGTTCCGTGCAGCAGTTCGCCAGCCTGGGCGAGTCGCTGCGACGCCCGGTGCATCGCCCCGCGTTCCGCGAGCAGCCCGGCCGCCACGAGGAGCGCGCGGGCCAGGTGGGGCCGATCGGCGTCACCGGGTGCGCCCGTGCGCCGAGCCCGGTCGAGGCGTTCGTCGAGCTCGCGATCGGGGACGTCGCCGCTGGACATCGCCACCGCGATGAGGTGGTCGCCGAGCACCGCCGCCCGGCTGGACTCATCGCCCCGGCGCATCACCTCGTCGAACCAGCGCTCGGCCTCCTCGACGAATCCGGCGTGCAGCGCAGCCCGGCCCGCGATGCGCTGCGCCTGGATCGCCTGATCGCCGACCGCATGGCTCGCCGCCTCACGGGCGACCGCATGCGCCCGTTCGGCGTCGCCTGCGGCATCCGCTCGCTTCGCGATCTCGAGGAGCGGGGCGACGAGGTCGCTCGAGCCCTCGAGGGTGGCGAGCGACCGGTGCCAGACCGACTGGTCGACGACGCCGGTCGCCCCGTACGCCTCGGCGAGCGCGGCGTGCGCCGCCGTGCGGTCGGCGAGGGAGGCGTGCGCGTGCACCCAGACGCGGGTGCGGGGATCGGCGAAGGCGAAGTGGCCCGCGACGAGCAGGAGGTGCCGGCTCAACCGGCTCTCGACGAGGTCGGCCATCGACCGGCCGGTCGCGCTGAGCAGCACGTCGATGCGATCGTCGATGCAGACCGCGGCGATGACGAGCGCCTGGCGCTCCCACGGGGCGAGGCGTTCGCCCTCTGGGCCGACGGCGGCGTCGATGGCGGGCACCAACGGCAGGGGGTCGGGCAGCGATGCGAGGCCGAGACGCTGCGAGCTCCGCAGCGCCGTGGCGACCTGCACGATCGCGTCGGCGTCGCCGCCGAGCCCCAGCCCGAGCCGGGTCGCGACGTGCGGTGCGGCCGTGATGCGGTGCCTCGAGAGCAGCTCGATGATCGCGCTCGACCCCTCGAACACCTCGACGATGGCGCGATCGCGTGGTTCCCGACGCGGTTCCTCGTTCATGGGTGCCACCCTCCGCTCGCTCACTTCACTGATCGCGTGCGGTTATGTTAGCAACATTTACAAACCGGAGTCGAGGGTGGATCCACCTGAGCGCAATTCCCCGTTCAGGGGACGTCGGAGCATCGTCGCGGCATCCGCTCGCCCGAGACGGCAGCGCGGATGCCGGGGCGGCCGCGGCCGGATCAGTCGCGCGGCGTCAGCAGGTATTCGTTGAACGCGCGCGTCTCCTCGGCGTCGTACGGGAAGATCGCGCCATCGAGTTCGGTCACGCCGGCGGCGAGCCGGACGCTGGACACGAGCCAGATCGCATCGGCCGTGGAGAGCTCCTCGATGCGGATGTCGCGGTACTGCGTGCGCCGCCCCGTCTCGGCGAGGTGATCGAACAGGCTCATCTGCGTCGTGCCGTGCAGGATCGCGCCCGACGGCGCGGGCGTCGAGTAGAGGTCGCCGTGCCGCAGGATCACGCTCGACGTCGGGCCCTCCATCACGAACCCGTCGGACGAGGTGAAGATCGTGTCGTCGGCGCCGCGACGGTGCGCCTCGCGGAGTGCCGCCATGTTCGTCGCATAGCTGAGCGTCTTCGCGCCGAGCAGGAGCCAGGGCGCCTTCGCCGCCGCGTCGTGGGCGTACCCGCGATCGAGGGTGACGACGCTGATGCCCTGTTCGCGGGGCCGGCTGAAGTCGGAGGCGGGCGCGGCGTGCAGCCAGGCGGTCGGCGCCGGCCCGTGCTCGACACCGCGACTCAGCACCAGCTTCAGGGCGAACTCCCCCTCGCCCGGCAGCAGCTCGACCGCCCTGGCGATGGCCGCCCGCCACTGCGGCAGGTTCGGCTCGGGCAGCTCGCAGATCACGGCGGAGTTGCGGAGGCGCTCGAGGTGCGGCCCCGTCTCCTGGGCGTGGCCGTTCGTGACCGAGATCGTCTCGAAGACCCCGTCGCCGCGCTGGGTCGAGAGCTCGCCGACGCGGAGCGCGGGGGCATCCGCCGGAACCTCGCGGAACGTCGACGCGAGGTCGTCGATGCGGGCGTCGGCGGGCAGCGGTTCGAGCAGGAGCGTCACGGTCATGCTCCGATGCTACGCGGATGCCGCGGGCCGATCGCTCCCCGTGGCGGCACCTCGGCGCTCGCCGCGCGCGCACGCGCGGTCGACATCGCGACGGCGGGCGGCGCTAGCCTCGACGCATGCACGAACTCGGCACCGGTGAGATGTCGCGAGCCTCCGGCCTGTCGTTGAAAGCGCTGCGACTGTACGAGGCCGACGGGCTGCTCGTCCCGGCATCCGTCGATCCCGTGACCGGGTACCGCAGGTACGGCGAGGCCGAGCTCGCACGGGCGCGGTCGATCCAGGCCCTGCGCCGGGTCGGGATGCCGCTGGCGCGGGTGCGCGAGCTGCTCGATGCACCACCCGACTCGGTGCGGCGCGAGCTGACCGCGTGGTGGGCGGCCGAACGCGCGGCGTTCGCCCGGCGGAGCCAGGTCGTCGACGTCGTGGCTGAGACGGCGTCGAACGAGCATCTCGACACCCTCACCGTCGCCGCCGCTGCGGTCGGCGACCGGGTCCGCGTCGACCACCGCGACGGGCGGATGCTGGCCTCGATCACGCGCGTCGTCGAGCAGACGGAGCTCGTGCCGACGATCATCGCCGACGTCATCGCCCTGCGCCGGCAGCTCGCCGAACAGGGCGCGCAGCCGGGCGACGCGCACCAGGTCGTCTTCCACGAACCGGTCGGGTTCGACCTGCCCGGCCGCATCGAGACCGCGGTGCCCTACGAGGGCCGGGCCGATCCGGTCGGCGAGGTCGTGCTGCGCGCCGAACCCGCCATGGGGTTCGCCGCGGTCGACGTGACCGCCGACGAGCTCGCGTACCCGGCACTGCTGCGCTTCTACGACGCCGTCCACCGCGCCGCCGAACTCCGGGGAGGCGCGACCGGCGCTCCGCGCGAGCTCTACGAACGACCCTGGAGCACCGTGCCCGGCGAGATCGTGGCGACGATCGCGGTCCCGATCGCACTGCAGGCTTGACCCTGCCCCTGGGGCAGGCTCCACGCTCATGGCATGACCGAACCGCAGACCCTCTCACCCACCGCCGTCGACCGGTACCGCGCCCATTCCGACCTCACCGATCCGGGTCGTCATGCGGCGCTCCTCCGCGACGTCGGCACGGACACCGCGTCCCTCCATCGCACGGTGTCGAACGTCATCGACCACTACCGCGCCACCCCGGGCGGTGTCGGCCCCGCGCAGATGGAGGACGTCGACCGCCGCTGGATCGGCTCGATCCTCGACGCGCTCGCCGAACGCCGGCCCGGCGCACTCGACGAGCCGCGCGAGGCGGCCGACCGCGTCGGCGGATGCTGCCGCGATCACTCCCTGCTCACCGTCGCGATCCTGCGCGAACACGGCATCGCGGCACGGACCCGCCTCGGATTCGCGGGCTACTTCGCGCCGGACTACGCGCACGACCACGTGGTCGTGGAGCGATGGGACGAGGAGGAGGCTCGCTGGCGGCGCTTCGACCCCGAGCTCGACCAGGCGGGCTTCGACTTCGCGGTCGACGACCTGCCGTCGGGCGAGCCGCGCGGATTCCGCACCGCCGCGGAGGCGTGGCAGGACTACCGGGCCGACCGCGCCGACCTGACCGACCACGGCGTCGGCCCCGGCAGCGGGCTCGCCGGGCCGTCGTTCGTGCAGCGCTACGTGCTCGCCGATCTCGCGCACCGGCAGCGGTGCGAACTGCTGCTCTGGGATGAGTGGGGCGCCATGGCCTCGCCCGGCGCCGAGCTCGATCCCGAGCGCCTGGCGCTCACCGACCGCATCGCGGACCTCACGCTCAGGGCGGATGCCGGCGACGCCGATGCCGAGGCGGATCTGGACCGGTTGTGGGCCGACGAGCCGCGCGTGCGCCCCGGCCGCTTCGTGGAGACGTACTCCCCCGGCGGGCGCGTCGGCCGCACCGACCTGGAGCGCCGGATCACGGACTGGAGCGACGCCGAAGGGGTGCGGCTCGCAGTCCCGGCGGGCGGCTGAATTCGAGGACGCCCGGGCCCGAAGCGCCCGGAGGTGAAGCAGCCGGCCGCAGGAACGCCTCTCGGCGCGAGGCCGCTCGGAGCGGCGAATATTGGAGCCCGGGGTTACTGCGGCCGGCCACGTCAAGTGTAAACGAGCCGGAGGGGTGCTCTATTCCGCACGCGGACCTGGGCCGCCGAATCCACGTCCCGGACGGAAGGGAGACCGCTCACGCGCGCCGGTGCGCGCGTCCTGCGAGCCCGTTCTCGAAGGCCCAGATGACGACATGGACGCGATCGGGCAGCCCGAGCTTCGCGAGAATGGACGCGATATGCGTCCTGACGGTGTTTCCGGTCAAGAACAATCGATCGCCGATCACGTCGTTCGAGGCACCGGTCAGCACCTCCCTCAGCACGTCGCGTTCGCGGGGCGTGAACGGGGCGAGCAACACCTCGGGATCCACGGGCTCCGGCGCACGGGCCACGAAGTCGAGCAGGCTCGCCGTGGCCCGCGGGGCGACGACGGCGTCGCCCGCGTGCACGGAACGGATCGCCTCCGCCAACTCGTCGCTCGAGGCGTCCTTCGTGAGGAACCCGCTCGCGCCCGCCCGGATCGCGGCGAACACGTACTCGTCGAGATCGTACGTGGTGAGGATCAGGACGCGAACGCCCGCCTGCGAGTCGAGCAGTCGTTCGGTCGCCGCGATGCCGTCGAGCCGCGGCATCCGGATGTCCATCAGCACCACGTCGACCCGATGGGCGCGCGCCGATTCGAGGAGCTCTGCACCGTCGGCCGCCTCGAGGACGAGTTCGAGGTCGTCGTGCACCTCGACCATCGCCCCGACCGCAGTGCGGATGAGCTCCTGGTCGTCGGCGATGGCGACCCGGATGCGCGGCTGCTCGGGGTCATCGGACATCGGCAGACACCGCCTCTCCGATGCGGAACGCGGCCCTTGTGCGCCAGCCGCCGCCATCGAGGGGTCCGCTCTCGAACCGGCCGCCGAGCCGCTCGACACGGTCGCGCATGCCCCGGATGCCGCTGCCGGCCGAGGGCGGCTCCCCGAACCTCGGCGGACCGTCGTCGACGATCTCGAGCACCAACTCGTCGGCGGCCCACCAGAGCCGCACCTCGTTGCTCGTCGGCGGGTCGGTGTGCTTCAGCGTGTTCGTGAGGGACTCCTGCACCGCGCGGTACACGGCGAGCGCGGTGCCGGGACTCACCGCCCGCGAGTCGCCCGTCTCGACGAGGGCCACGCGCCGCCCCGGTGCCCCGGCCCGTTCCACGAGCGCGGCCAGATCGCCGAGGCCGGGGCTCGGCTCGCGCGGTCCGGGGCTCGGTGCGTCGTCGGAGGCAGGCGGGTCGACGAGCACCCCGAGGAGCCCGCGCATGTCGGTCATGGCCGCGCGACCGGTCGCGACCACCTGTTCGATCGCCGTGCGCGCTCGCGCCTCGTCACGGTCGAGCAGCACGCGCGAGGCTTCGGCCTGGGTGACCATCACGGCGAGCGAATGCGAGATGACGTCGTGCAGCTCGCGCCCGATGCGACGACGTTCGTCGGCGACGGCCGCACGTTCGCCCTGGAGCTGCAACTCGGCGGACTGCCGGCGCCCGAGCTCTTGGGCGACCCGCTTCCTCCGCGATTCCCGGCGGTACCGGCCGAGCGCCCACGCGGCGGCGATCGAGGCGACGAGGAAGCCGCAGAGCGCGACGAGCACCCAGGGCTCGGGAACCGGGCCGTGCGCGAAGGCGACCAGGGTCATGAGTCCGGCACCGAGCAGGCCGAGCACGATGGCCGAGGCATCCGCCCAGCCATCGTCACTCGCCGCCGCCGTGAAGACGAAGACGAGATAGGCGGCGCTGCTCGGCAGCAGCACCGCGATCGAGGACGTGCCGGGAAGGCTCGCCATCGAGAGCAGGAGCATCACGGCGGATGCCGCGAACAGCGCCAGGCGCGGCGATCGGCGGCGCACGACCACCAGGAGGTGCAGCACGACGAAGAGCGAGATCGTGCCGGCGAGCCAGACGGCATCAGGTGCCGGGCCGGCCTCGCGAACGAGTTCGACGACGGTCACCGGCAGGAGTGCCGCGGCACAGGCGGCCGCCCAGACCCAGTCGGCGGTCGACGGCGGCCGGGTCCCGCTCGAGCCCGCGGCGGCCGCGGCGGGCAGGTCGAACGGCGCCTCGCGGGATGCCGCGGACGAGGTGGACCGAGGACCGGACGACGCACCCATTTCGCGCTCCACGCTACCCGGCCGCGCCGGAGCCGATCTCGTCCGTCCGGGTGAGGTGGCGTCGCACCGTCGACTGCGACGCTGAGCGCCTCCCGATCGCACACGGCGTTCGGGCGGCATCCGGAAGGACCGTGAATACCACCATGCACTCGACACCTCCAGCGGCAGACGCCCGATCGACGGCGGTCCTCGAACGCGACCGAGCGCACCCGGGTCTCCGTGCGTTGGCATCGGCCGCCCTCGTCACCTCATCGGCCATCGCAGGGCTGGGGCTCGTCTGGCTTCTCTCCCCTGGCCTCAACCCCTTCGCCAATGGCGAGATGATGAGCCTCGTCTCCTCCGTGCTCGGCCCGGCCGCGGTGGCGGGCGCCGCCCTGGGGATCGGCCTCCTCGGCATCCTGCTCGCAGTGCCCCTGCTCCTCGAGCGGCGCGCCGACCCCGTCGGTGTCGCCGCTCCCGGTGGCGCGGTACTCGCCGCGGCGCTCTCGGTCACCCTCGGCAGCATCCACGTCATCGCCTTCGCCGGCTACGTGTTCGGTGCCGCCGCGGTCGCAGCCGGGCTCGTCACGGCCGCCGTGCTCCCCTTCCGGGCGCCCCGGCTCGGCCTGCCGGTGCTCGGCGGAGTCGTCGCGCTGATCGCGGCATCCGCCTGGGCCGGGGTCACCGTCGACGGCATCGTGGAGTTCGCCGCAGCGTTCGGTGCTGCGCTGGCCGACGACCTGCTGAACATCGCCGTCATCGCCGTGACCGTCGCCGCGATGCTCGCATGGGCCGTGATCACCGTCGTCGTGGTCGGTCGCACGCGAGGCGGCCGGCGCTTCGAGGGGCGGCTCGTGCGCCACCGCAGGCTGCTCACGATCCTGGCCGCCGCGGGCCCGCTCCCCTACGCCATCGCCCGGGCATCCTGGCTGACCCCATGGCCGCTGTTCGGGCCGGCCGGCAGGGAGGAGATCACCGCCCCCATGCTCGCCACGGGCCTCATGCTGGGCGCCGGTGCGGTCGCCGCGAGCGTGCTCACGCTCGGCCTCATCCTGCCGTGGGGCCTGCGGTTCCCCCGCTGGATGCCGCGGATCGGCGGCCGCACCGTTCCCGCTGCGACCGCGGTCGTTCCGGGAGCCATCGCCGCCGGGATCCTCTGCGTGTCGGCGAGCCCCATGCTCGTCTCGGGGATCGGCGACCCGGGCGATCCCGTCAGCCCGCTCCTCGTCAACCTCGTGCTGCCGTTCTGGTACTGGGGACCGACGCTCGCACTCGCCGTCTGGGCGTACGCGGCATGGCGACGGCGAATGGCGCTTGATCTCGCGTGATCGGAGCACTCGATCGCCGGCACGGCCCGCACGACGCGGGCCGTGCCGAACCGGGCCAACCTGGCGAACCGGTCAGTCGAGCGAGTCGCGACGCCAGAGCCTGGCGCACGCGATGAGCTCGTCGGCGAGCTGCGTGAGGCGAAGGGCGCGCCGCGTGAGCTCGCCCGGACGATCGGGGTGCACGGAGTCCGAGGCATCGGCGTCGTCGGCGATGCTGGCGAACCCTGCTGCGACGACCCGGCAGAAGGCCGCGGCGCGATCGAGCGCGACGGCGAAGTCGCCCGTGAACAGTCCGGTCAGGATGCGATCGGCGAGTTCTCGGACCTCGTCGGGGCCGGCCGGGGCCGGCGCGCCGGCGACGACCTGGTCGATCGTGTGCGACACCGCGGCCCCGCGCTGGTAGCCGAGGCTCACGCCCTGCGGGTCTTGACGGATGAGGGTGCGCAGCAGGTACACGCGCCAGAGCGCACCGGGCAGGCTCTTGGCCGAGGCATGCGACCAGAGCTCGGCGATCGCATCGATGCCGTGCTCGTCGGTGTAGGACACGAGTCGCGCGACCACCTCGGGGTCGGGATCTTCGCGAACCCGCGCGAGCAGGGCCGACGCGGTGTCGTGCGCCATGCGGCTGAGCTGCGCCGGGTCTTCGCCGCCCACGATCGCGTCGAACTTGTGCGGGGCGAACCTGGTCGGCCGGTGGAAGCTGTCGTCTGAAACCATCGCGCGCCACCCTACTCCGCCTGCCAGGGTGACCGCCGACTTCGCCGCAAGGGCAGTCCACCGTCATCGTCCGGTCTCGCCCGACCACATCCGGCTGCGCCAATCGCCGCCGAGTCGCTCGTAGGTGACGCGGGCGTGGCAGTTGCGACACCGGACGTCGCATTTCGCGATCTCATCGCTGACCCGTCGCCAGGAGTACGCCGCCTTCGCGAGCTTCATCACCTCGGCCGCTTTCTCGACCCCGTCGCGATGATCGAAGTCGAGGACGCGGAGGTCCCTCTCGCCGCAATCGACGCAGGGGTGTTGGAGGAGGTACCGCCCGATGCGTTCGAGGTGGGCCGACCTCGTCTTCGCCACCTGCGCGGCGACTGCGCGCCGGTGGTGCTCGAGGTTCTCGAGGTAGTACCGCTTGGCGCGGGCGCGATTGCAGGCGCGACAGACCGACTGGTAGCCGTCTGGCGAAGCACGCCGCAGGTTGAACTCCGCGTGCGTACGGGGGACCCCGCACGTCGAGCATCGCTTCATCGCCGCTCCTTCGTTGCGCGCCCGCACACAGCCACGCCCGGTCCGACATCCGCGCGGATCCGCCACGATACGGTGCGCCACCGACATCGACTCGCAGAGCGCAGCGCTCGTGCTGGAGCAGGCTATTCTGGTTCGGCGGGCCTCTAGCTCAGTTGGCAGAGCAGCGGACTTTTAATCCGCGGGTCGTGGGTTCGAGCCCCACGGGGCCCACCAGATCTCCTCACGCAGGCGCGCACGACGGCTTCGGAGCGCAGGCTCACGAACTGCTCGGCCATGGCCGCCGACGATCGGGGACGTTCATTCGGGGCACCGCCCGACGGGGGTCCGGCCCCGTCACGGCGAGGTTCGGACGCTCCCGTCCCGGCGGCTCCTCCCCAAGTGTCCCCTTGGTTCGCACAACCTCGTGCGAATACGCATCACGGTACGCCTGGAGGCGCCGTTTCACCAGTGTTCGCGCGCGAATCTCGGTGAAATCGACCAGAACGAAACATCCGTTGTCTCATGCCACAAGGGAGAGCGCTATCACGCTGTCGCTGCAGCACAGCGGGAAACGCCTTCCCGACCCGCGTGGCCGATCGCCACGAACATCGGACGACCGGCGGACGACCGGGCGGACGACCGGCCGCGCGACCGGTCAGCCGACGATGCCGCGGAACGCCGCCATGAGCGCGACCCGCTCGGACGACGAGCGCGCGAGCGGCGTGACGGCGAGCGTCGTCACGCCGGACTCGCGGAACGCGGCGACGCGCTCGGCGACCTCTGCGGCCGTGCCGATGAGCGAGATCGCCCGGACGAGGTCGTCGGGCACCGCGGCGATCGCCTCGTCGCGACGGCCCTCGAGGTAGAGGTCCTGGATGCGCGCGGCATCCGCCTCGAAGCCGTAGCTCGAGATGAGGTCGTTGTAGAAGTTCTTGCCGCGCGCGCCCATGCCGCCGACGTAGAGGGCGAGCTGCGGCTTCACGAGCGGCAGCACCGCCTCGGCGTCGTCGGTGATCGCGAGCGCCGGACTCGCGTACACGTCGAGCGCCCCGAGCTCCGCCGAGCGCTTCGCCGTGCCCGCGGCGAGCGCGTCGCCCCAGACCTCCGCCGCCTTCCCGGGGTGGTAGAACATCGGCAGCCAGCCGTCGGCGATCTCGGCCGTCTGCTCGACCGACTTGGGCCCGAGGGCCGCGACCGAGATCGGGATGCGGTCGCGCACCGGGTGGTTGATCAGCTTCAGCGGCTTGCCGAGCCCGGTGCCCTCGCCCGCCGGCAGCGGGATCTGGTAGTTGCGACCCTGGTGGATGACGGGCTCACGACGCCACGTCATGCGGCAGATGTCGATGATCTCCCGGATGCGGCCGACCGGTGCGTCGTAGCGCACCCCGTGGAAGCCCTCGATGACCTGCGGGCCGGAGGCCCCGATGCCGAGCTCGAACCGGCCGTCGCTGACGTAGTCGAGACCGGCGGCGGTCATCGCCGTGAGGCTCGGCGTGCGCGTGTAGAGCTGCAGGATGCCGGACGCGAGCGTGATCGTCGACGTGCGCGCCGCGAGGAACCCGAGCTGGCTGACCGCGTCGAACGAGTACGCCTCGGGCATCGCGATGAGGTCGACGCCGGCCCGCTCGAGCTCGACGACCTCATCGGCCACCTCGCGGAATCCGCCTGCGTAGTTCAGGAACATGCCGACGCGCATGGGTCACTCCTCATCGTGTGAACGCCCGATCGTTCCCGGGCTGGTGTCGAGGCTAGCCTCTCCCTCGCTCCGGGGGCGGTTCGATTGTGCGGCATCCACGATCACGCCCTCGGTCGATGCCGCGCGCTTGGTGGATACTCGCGAACCGCGGACGGAACGCGCCGACGGGCTCGCAGCAGGCTCCGAGGCGGATGCCGCAGGCTGGTGGTCGCGCCCATGCCTGGCGCCGACGAACCTCGACCCGACGAACGGAGCACCCGGATGGACTGGAGCCTGGTGCTGGACGTCGTCCTCATCCTCGTGCTCATCGGTGCGATCGTGAACGGCTACCGTGCTGGCCTGCTGCGCACCGCCGCCGGGCTCATCGGCGTGCTGCTCGGCGCGACGGCCGCGGCCTTCGTCATGCCGTGGGTCGCCGGACTCGTCACGGCGCCGGAGTGGCGCGCTCCCGCCGCGCTCGGCGCGGCCCTCCTGCTCATCGGCATCGGCGCATCCATCGGCGGGGCGATCGGCGCAGCCCTCGGGCGCGGCGCGGTGGCCGTGAAGCTCGGCGTCGTCGATCGGGTGCTCGGCGCCGCGGGCAACCTCCTCGTCACGGTGTTCGTGGTCATGCTCGTGGCATCCGGCGTCTCGACGATGGGCGTGCCGGTGCTCTCCCCGGCGATCGCCGGTTCGCGGGTGCTCTCGGCGGTCGAGGCGCTCACGCCCGAGCCCGCGCAGCGATTCCTCGCCGAGGTGCGCACCGCGGCCATGGGCGAGGCCCTGCCATGGCTCGTCGACGTGCTCGAGGTGCCCGACGTGGCTCCCGAGGTTCCCGTCGGCGACGTCGACGATCCCGAGATCGTGGCGGCCGCGGCATCCGTCGTGCGCATCACGGGAACCGCGTTCGAGTGCGGCGTCTCGATGTCGGGCAGCGGATTCGTGATCGCACCCGACCGCATCGTGACGAATGCCCACGTCGTGGCCGGCGTCGACGAGCCGGTCGTCGAGACGCCGGGACACGAGGCACGCTCGGGGCGCATCGTCGCCTTCGACGCCGGTCTCGACCTCGCGGTGATCGCCGTCGACGACCTGGACGCCGCCGCACTGCCGGTGGCCGACCCCGGCGCAGGCGCGGCGATCGCCGTGGCCGGGTACCCGTTCGGCGGGCCGCTCGACCTGCGCCCAGGAAGTGTCATGTCCGAGGGGCCGGTCACGTTCCTGGAGGATCGCGGCTCGTCGACGCGCGACGTGATGACGCTCGCCGCGGTCGTCGACCACGGCAACTCGGGCGGGCCCGTGCTGACGGGCGACGGCGCCGTGGGCGGCGTGGTCTTCGCGAAGTCCGACGGCGTCGAGAACGTCGGCTTCGCGATCCCGGTTTCGACGCTGACCGCCTTCGCAGGCGACGTCTCGTCGCTCGACGCACAGGTCGAATCGGGCAGCTGCGCGGCCGGCTGACCGCGTCGGCTCGATCGGCGCGCGGGCCGGCTCGCTCGGCGCGCGGGCCGGCTCGCCGCGTCCTCTACTCGGCGGTGAACCCCTCGAAGCGGATGCCCCATGAGAGCTCCCAGGCCTCGCCCGGGTCGAGCCAGCGCAGCCCGCGGCCGGAGTTGAACGCCTCGGCCGGCGCGGTCATGGGCTCGATCGCGATGGCGACCTCTTCGCCCGGGAAGTTGCGGCTCGTGTAGACCTGCACGTACTCGAACTCGTCGTCGGCCCAGACCGAGATGCTGCGTCCGTCGGGCGCGGTGAGCGAGTGCAGCACCTCGCCGTCTCGGCTCTCGACCTCGCCGAACGCGTCGTCGAGCACGAGATCGGCGACCCTGCGGCCCTCGCGAAGGTCCCATTCGGTGCCGTCGACGGGGATCTCGCCGGTCGGCAGCAGCCGCTCGTCGACCTCGATGTGACTCGCCGCGTGGAGCCTCAGCGTCAGCTCGCCGGTGGGCACGTCGCCGATCTTGAGGTACGGATGCGTGCCGACGGCGACCGGCGCCGCCTCGCCGCCCTGGTTCTCGAAGTGGTGCGTGACGCGCAGGCCGTCGGACACGAGCTCGTAGTGCACGGCCGTCTCGAGCAGGTACGGGTAGCCGAGCTGCGGGTAGATCGTCGCGGCGAGCGTGACCGAGTCGCGCTGCTGGTCGACGACCCGGTACTCGGTGTAGCGGAGCAGCCCGTGGATGGCGTTGTTCAGCTTGGGCTCGGTGATCGCCAGGCGGTGCTCGACGCCGTCGTTGGTCCACACGCCGTCGCGGATGCGGTTCGGCCACGGCGCGAGCACGATGCCCGCACCGCTCGGCGGGGGGACGTCTTCGGCGAAGGGCGGCACCAGGTCGATGCCGTTGAGGGTGAGGGTGCGAATGCCCGCGGCGACGGCGGTGATGGTCGCGCTGAGGTCACCGCTCGCGGTCGAGGTCTCGAGCACGAACTGCTCGCCCGTGGGAAGCGTCATGCCTCCACTCTAGGGTCTCGTGCCAGCAGGGTCGCGAGCCCGGCCTCGCGCAGTTCCTCGAGGAGCGCGGGCGGCGCGGCGGCATCCGTGATCAGGGTGTCGAAGGCGTCGACCGCGGCGATCCTGCCGAGGTGGACCTCGCCGAGCTTCGACCCGTCGGCGACCACGATCGAGCGCGCCGACGCCTTGAGCATGAGCGTCTTCACCGAGGCCTCGGGCAGGTTCGCGTTCGTGACGCCGTGCACGGGGTCGACGCCGTTGCAGCCGATGAACGCGAGGTCGACATGAACCTCGTCGAGCATGGAGCCGGCGAGCGGATGCACGAGCGAATGCTGCTTGGGCCGCAGGCTGCCGCCCGTCACGATCACGGTGAACCGAGGGATCTCGGGTTCGAGTTCGAGGGCGATCGAGAGTCCGTTGGTGAAGACGGTGAGGTCGTCGAGGTCGTCGCGGGCGCGCAGCGCGCGGGCGATCTGCAGGGTCGTGGTGCCGACGTCGAGGATGACGCTCTGGCCGCTGCGGACGAGGGATGCCGCCTCCCGACCGATGAGGCGCTTCGGTTCGACGGATGCCGCGAGCGCCTCCTCGAAGCTCGGTTCACGTTCGGGGCGCTCGGCCTCGATGTGCGATGCGGCCGGCACCGCACCGCCGTGCACGCGCCGGATCGACCCCTGCCGCTCGAGCGCGTCGAGGTCGGCGCGTGCGGTCACGGTGGTCACGCCGAACACGCCGCTGAGTTCGGCCACGCGCACGAATCCGCGTTCGGCGACGAGGGCGAGGGCCCGTTCGCGGCGCTCGGGCGCGGGAAGTGCGGCATCCGTCATGGTCGAATCCTGAACGACCGATGCAGATTTTGCAATACGAAACCCTGGTTGTTTGCAAAACGAAAAGCGCGTAGGGTTGCCGCGTGCACGACACCGAACCCGTCTCCGACGCCCGCATCGCGGTCCGCGAGGCCAAGCTGGCCGACGGACGCGACCTCATCTACTTCGACGACGCCGACACGGCGCTCCCCCCGGAGCGCGCGGTCGACGAGCGCGCCCTCGACCCCAGGCCGGCGAACGCGCACATGCGCCAGGACCCGCTCACCGGCGAGTGGATCTCGATCGCCGCAGCCCGCCAGAACCGCGTCTTCCTGCCGCCCGCGCACCTCGACCCGCTCGCGCCGCAGACGGCCGACAACCCCTCCGAGATCCCGAGCGTCTACGACGTCGCCGTGTTCGAGAACCGCTCCCCCTCGTTCGGCCCCGAGCTGGCCGACCCCCACGCGTCGAGCGCCGAGACGCTCGCCGACCTCCGCCGCATCGGCCTCGAACGCACGCGCAGCTCGGTCGGTCGGTGCGAGGTCGTCTGCTTCAGCCCGGCGCACGAGGGCTCGTTCGGATCGCTGAGCCGCTCGCGAGCCCGCACAGTCATCGAGGCGTGGGCGCATCGCACGGCCGCCCTCTCGGCGCTGCCGGGCGTCGAGGAGGTCTTCCCGTTCGAGAACCGCGGGCGCGAGATCGGCGTCACGCTGCCGCATCCGCACGGGCAGATCTACTCCTACCCCTATGTGACCCCGCGCACCGAGCGCCTGCTCGCGGCCATCGACGACTACGGTCCCGGTCTCATGGCCGACATCCTCGAGCGCGAGCGCAACGGCCCGCGCGTGCTCATCTCCGGCGAGCACTGGACTGCGTTCGTGCCGTTCGCCGCCCGCTGGCCCATCGAGATCCACCTGCTCCCCCACCGTCACGTGCCCGACTTCGCCGCGACGACGCTCGCCGAGCGCGACGAGCTCGCCGGCCTGTACCTGCGACTGCTGCGGGGCGTCGACCGGCTCTACGACACCCCCACGCCGTACATCGCCGCGTGGCACCAGGCACCGGTGCACGAGCACCGCGACGACGTGCGCCTCATGCTGCAGCTCACGAGCCCCCGCCGCGCGGCCGACAAGCTCAAGTACCTCGCCGGCTCCGAGGCCGCCAAGGGCGCCTGGATCGGCGACGTCACCCCCGAGGCCGCGGCCGAGGCCCTGCGGAGCGCCATCGCCGACGCCGATGCCGATGCCGCCACCACCACCACCGAAGGAACCCGAGCATGACCGAGGCCACGCCCATCGACGAGACCGCCGCAGGCTTCAGCGAGCGCTACGGGCGCGCCCCGGTCGGCGTCTGGTCGGCGCCCGGGCGCGTGAACCTCATCGGCGAGCACACCGACTACAACGACGGGTTCGTCTTCCCGTTCGCGATCGACCAGCGCGCGGTGGTCGCGCTCGGTGCGCGCGACGACCGGGTCGTCCGCGTCTCCTCCACCTTCACCCCCGAGGCCGTCGAGATCCACCTCGACGACCTGACACCCGAGTCGCTCGACGGATGGTCGGCCTATCCGCTCGGCGTCGCCTGGGCGCTCGGGCAGTTCGGCGCCGACCTCTCCACGGTGCCCGGCGTCGACCTGCACATCTCGAGCTCGGTGCCCGTCGGCGCCGGGTTGTCCTCGTCGGCCGCGATCGAGAGCTCGATCGCGCTCGCCCTCGACGACCACTGGAACCTCGGACTCGACCGCCCCACCCTCGCGAAGGTCGGCCAGCTCGCCGAGAACCGCGTCGTCGGGGCGCCGACCGGCATCCTCGACCAGTCGGCCTCGCTCCTCTCGCACGCCGACGCGGCCGTGTTCCTCGACTGCCGCAGCCTCGATGCCGAGGTGATCCCGCTCGGGCTCGTCGCCGACGGCCTCTCCATCCTCGTCATCGACACGAACGTCACGCACGCGCACGCCACCGGCGGATACGCGGCCAGGCGCGCGTCCTGCGAATCCGGCGCGAAGACGCTCGGCGTCGAGTCGCTGCGCGACGTGCACGTGGGTGACCTCGACCGGGCCGCCACCGTGCTCGACGAGGAGACCTTCCGACGCGTGCGACACATCGTGTCCGAGAACCAGCGCGTCCTCGACACCGTGCGCACGCTCCGCGAACACGGCGCAGGCGCCATCGGACCGCTCCTCGACGCCTCGCACGTCTCGATGCGCGACGACTTCGAGATCACCGTGCCCGAGATCGACCTGGCCGTGAGCACCGCGCAGGCGCACGGCGCGATCGGCGCACGCATGACCGGCGGCGGCTTCGGCGGCTCCGCGATCGCGCTCGTCATCGACGCACTCGTCCCGGTGATCGAGCGCGAGGTGCGCGCGGCGTTCGCCGAGCAGGGCTATCGGGCGCCCACGACGTTCGTGGTCCGGCCGAGCGAGGGCGCACGCCGCGACGCCTGAGCGAGCCGATCGACCGGGCCCGGCTCAGCTCGTGGCGCGCCACTCCTCGGCGAGGATCGCGTAGGTGAAACCGTCGACCCAGCCGAGCTCGGCGTGCCACGAGTCCCGCACGCCGTGCTGCTCGCGGCGCATGCCGACCTTCTCCATGACCCGCCACGATGCGCGGTTGTCGGTGAAGCATCCGGCGGTGACCCGGTGCAGCCCGAGTTCGGTGAACGCGAGGTCGAGCAGGGCACGGGCGATGTCGGTGGCGTAGCCCTTCCCGGCGTGCGCCGGATCGATCAGGTACCCGAGCAACCCCTCGGACCTGCGCCAGGCGTCACCGCCGAACTGTCCCATGCCGTCGCTCACGTCGAGCGACCCGGTGCCGATGATCGCGCCGTCGACGGCGGCGAGCACCGCGTGCTGGTCGGGATCGTCGATGCTCTCGAGCCACGCCGTCACGTACGCCTCGGGGTCGACCGTGGTGCGCAGCAGCCAGCGCGTGACCTCGGGCTCGTTGCGCCACTCAAGCGCGCGCTCGAGGTCGTCGCGCGTCGGAGGTCGGAGCTCGAGCGGCCCGGCGAGGCGCGGCCAGGCCACCTCGCCGGCCGTCACGGCGTGGCCGCCTTCGGCGCCTCGACCGGATGCGGCGTGCCGCCCGTGATGCGGACGAGCTCGTCGAAGGTGGTGGGGAACACGGTCTTCGCGTGGCCTGCGGCGGCCCACACCTCGTCGTAGCGCTCGAGGTCGATGTCGACGAACGTGCGCACCGGCGCCGGATGCCCCACCGGGGCGACGCCGCCGATGACCTGACCGGTGGCGGTCTTCACGGTCTCCTTCGACGCACGGCCGATCTCGCCGCCGAGGCGCCGGCCGAGCCATTCGGTGTCGACGCGGTGCGCCCCGGAGGTCAGCACGAGGATCGGTTCGCCGTCGAGCGTGAACAGGAGCGAGTTCGCGATCTGCCCCACCTCGACGCCGAGCGCGTCGGCCGCGAGCTGCGCGGTGGTCACGGCGTCGTCGAACCACACCACGCGGGGCTCGACGCCCTTCGCGGCGAGCGCGTCGACGACGGCGTCGACGGCGGGATGCCTCGGGACGGGCGTCGCGGCGGCGGACACGGACTCGGTGGGGATCGCATCGGTCGGCATCCTCCGATCCTACGAGCGCCCGGGGCGCACCCCGATCCATCCGCATAGGCTGTCGGCATGACTGCCGATCCGTCCTCCCGCGTGCTCACGATCGCCGATGTGCCCGCCCCCGACCTCGATCCGTCGGCGTTCGTCGCAGCCGGAGCCGTCATCGTCGGCGATGTGCGCCTGGCTGCCGAGTCGAGCGTCTGGTACAACGCCGTGCTGCGCGCCGAGACCGAGCCGATCGTGCTCGGCGAGCGCTCCAACCTGCAGGACACCGTCGTCTGCCACGTCGACCGCGGCTACCCGCTCACGATCGGCGCCGACGTCTCGGTGGGGCACGGGGCCGTGCTGCACGGCTGCACGATCGAAGACGGCTGCCTCATCGGCATGAGCGCGACCGTGCTGAACGGCGCGGTGATCGGCGCCGGTTCGCTCGTCGCCGCCGGCGCGGTCGTGCTCGAGGGCACGGTCGTGCCGCCCGGCTCGCTCGTCGCGGGCGTTCCGGCCAAGGTCCGCCGCGAGCTCACCGACGACGAGCGGGCGTCACTGCACCGGAACGCGCAGGCCTACCTCGGTCACGTCGCCCTGCACACCGCCCCCGTCGACTGACGCGTCGACCGCGGTTCGGCGCACCGGGGCCACGAACGCTGCGGGAGCGCCCGCCAGTCGGCGGCGAACCCTCCGCAGTCGACGGACGACGCCGCGCGCCGGGACGCCAACGCCCCACGCGAGCGCGCCGAGCAGGCTCCGATCGTGCTCGCCCAGCATCCGCCGCCGCTCGAAGGCGACGCGCAGCCTGCCGCCCGACAGGTCGCGACGACGCACGAGGCGCCGGAGCGGCACGACCCCCCGCGCCTCGACGAAGGACTCGAGCCGGCGGACCCAGTCGTCGGCCTGCGCGGCGTGGAAGTAGTTGTCGGCGAGCCACGCGGCATCCGCGGTCCTGAACCGCCCGGCGACGAGGTCGCCCGTGGAGCCGAACAGGCCCGATCCCTCGAAGACCGTGTTGATCATGGCGGGCGAGACGCCGTAGTCGTCGACGAGCAGCGTCGGGATGCCGAGCGCGATCGACTCGAGCGCCGCGGTCGAGCTCACGGTCACGAGGGCGCCCGCCCGTTCGAGCCGCTCGGCCATCGGACCGTCCTCGATCACGAGGTTCGCAGGCGCGTCGACCTCGGGCACGAGGTCGGCGTAGTCGAAGGTCTCGGCGTGCGTCTGCGCCTCGCCGCGACGCGCGCGGACCTTCACGACCACGCGCCGGTCGGGCTCGCGTCGGGCGAGCTCGGCGAAGGCCGAGAGCAGGTGCACGCGCTCGTCGCGCTCCGTCGGCACCTTCGCCTGCGTGGCGAAGACGACGTCCGTGCGATCGGCCGCCGCGTCGCGCTCGCGCGGGGAGCCGAGGAACGGCAGCGTCGCGAGCGCGAACGTCGTGCCGAACCCGAGCTCGGCGGCGTTCGCCCGGAATTCGCGCACCTCGCGGCGGCTGTGCAGCACGATCAGGTCGGTCTGCTCGCGGTAGATCACGGCCTTGGGCACCGCCGGGATCGTGAGGCCCGGGAACCCGCTCACGAGCACCGGCCGGTTCGGCCGGCGCTCGATGCGCGGGGCGACGACGCGCACGAACGGGCCGCGCAGCGAGAGCAGCACCGCGTGCGGATCGAACACGTCGAGCAGCCCGTCGAGGTCGTCGAGGTGCAGCACGCGCGTACGACTCGGCGAGAACCCCGTGCCGGCGAGCGCGTGCCCGAGTTGCGTCGGGCTCGGCTGCACGGGCGAGGCGAGCACCACGAGCTCGACGTGCCAGGGCTTCGCGAGCTTCGAGGCGAGCGCCGCACCCCACTTCACGTACGAGTCGGAGTCGGCCACGACGAGCAGGCGTCGGCTCGCGGCATCCGTCGCCGGCCTCGGGGCGAACATCACGCGGGGACCCGGCGCAGCTTCGCGCGCGGCGCCTCCTCGCCGGGGAACACGCGCTTCACGCCGTCGCCCATGGCATCGCCGATGATGCGGATGTCGCGCACGAGGTGCTCGAACCCCTGCGGCTCGAGCGAGGCCGCCTGGTCGGAACCCCACATGGCGCGGTCGAGCGTGATGTGGCGTTCGACGGCGACCGCGCCGAGCGCGACGGCCGCGAGCGAGATCTGCAGCCCGCGCTCGTGGCCGGAGTAGCCGATCGGCACGCCCGGGTACCGCGAGTGGAGGGTGTCGATCATGCGGAGGTTCGCCTCCTCGACGGGCATCGGGTAGCTCGAGGTGGCGTGCATGAGCACGAGGCGGTCGGTGCCGAGGCGGTCGACGGCCCGGTCGATCTCCTCGATCGTGGACATGCCGGTCGAGAGGATGATCGGCTTGCCGGTCGCGGCGAGCGCGTCGAGCAGTTCGAGGTCGGTGAGGGAGGCCGACGCGACCTTGTGGGCGACCACGTCGAGGCGTTCGAGGAACTCGACCGACGGCACGTCCCACGGGGACGCGAACCAGTCGAGGCCCGCGCGCATCGCGTACGACGCGATCTCGAGGTACTCGGCCTCGCCGAACTCGACGCGGTGCCGGTACTCGAGGTAGGTCATCGTGCCCCACGGGGTCTCGCGCTCGACGTCGCGCATGTGCTCGGGGGTCGCGATCTCGGGCGTGCGCTTCTGGAACTTCACGGCCTGGGCGCCGGACTCGACGGCGACGTCGATGAGGCGCTTGGCGATCTCGACGTCGCCGTTGTGGTTCAGCCCGATCTCGCCGATCACGTAGACGGGCTGACCCGGGCCGATCAACGAGTGTCCGATGCGTACCGACATGTGGTGCTCCTTCGTCATCGCGCGGTGGCGTGTTCGCGGTGGTCTGCCCGCCGGGCGGCGAGTTCCCGTGAGGTGAGGATGAGGTCGGCGATCTCGCGCACGGCACCGTGGCCGCCCGTGCGATCGAGCACGTGCCTCGCGGCGACGAGCACGTCGGGCACGGCGTCGCGCACCGCGATCGGCCATCCGACCAGCTCGAGTGCCGGCAGGTCGTTGCGGTCGTTGCCGACGTACGCGATGCGTTCGAGGCGGATGCCGCGGCTCGCGGCCCAGTCGGCGAGCGCCTCGCCCTTCGCATCGACGCCGTGCAGGCATTCGACGCCGAGCTTCTCGGCGCGACGCGCGACGACGGGGTTCGCCTCGGCGCTGAGGATCAGCACCGGAAGGCCCGCCGCCCGCAGCCGCGCGACGCCGGCACCGTCGGCGCGGCTGACCCGCACCGACTCCCGGCCGAGCGTGTCGACCCAGGCCGTGTCGTCGGTGTGCACGCCGTCGAAGTCGGTGACGAGCGCGTCGACGTCGATGATCGGATGCCGGTGCCGCGGGTCGCCGGTCGCGTCGATCGACGGGGCGAGGAGCACGGCGCGGGCGAGGTCCGCGGCGTCGTCGACCTCGATCGCGTGGTCGGGATGCACCCGCTCGATGCCGATGCGGCCGAAGAAGCGGTGGCTCGCCTGCACGAACCCGTCGACGCGCATGACGTAGAAGGCACCGGTCTCGGCGAACTCGGGCGTGCGATCCTGGCGGCGCGGGCGGGCGGATGCCTCGTGGTTGACGCCGACGGCGTTCTCGCCCGTCTCGCTCCAGAGGAACACGTGGCTCGGCACGGCCGAGAACACGACGTCGTCCCGGCCGTCGAGCACGCGCTCGACCGCCCGATCGAGCGCCGCGCGGTCGATGAACGGCGAGGTCGCCTGCAGGAACACGAGCACCTCGGGCCGGACGCCGGTGTGGGCGGCGACGCTGTGCACCGCGTGCAGGAGCGCCGACTCGGAGGTCGCCGTGTCCGTGGCGAACTCGTCGGGACGCCTGACGACGCCCGCTCCCGCGGCCCTGGCGGCGTCGGCGATTCGGTCGTCGTCGGTCGAGACGAGCACGGCGTCGATATGGCGGGCGGCGTTCGCGACGCGCACCGCGCGCGTCACGAGCGGGACCCCGCCGACCTCGGCGAGGTTCTTGCCGGGCAGGCCCTTCGAGCCGCCCCGCGCGGGGATCACCGCGATCACCTGCGGGGCGGGGTGCATGGCGCGGCCGAAAGGCCGCCCGTCATCGAGCATGCTGCGACGCTACGGGCGACGCCTTGCCGCGGGATGATCGGGCGGTGAACGGCCGGCGACCGGGAGACGACGCGCGCCACCGTGACGCGCCGGGCGCGATCCGCTGATACGGCGACCCCTCAGTGCCTCTCCGGAGGCCGGGGTCCGGGACAGCCCGCTGGGCTCGATCGTGCCCGGCGCGTAGACCGAGAGCACCAACGATCACTCTCTCTGGAGGCCAGAAATGCGCGCCGTCGATCTCCTCATCAACCTGGGCCGGATCCCTCCGGCCGCGTGGGATGCGATCATCCCGCACACCCACCTGCCCGCGGGCGCCTTCCGCTCCCGCATCGACGCGGTCGCCCTGAACCCGCAGCCGCTGCCGCCCATCGCCGAGGTCGGGTTCGCCGCGGCCGAGGCCGCGAGCCATGTCGCCGCGCTCGCGATCGACGCCGAGGTCCGCGGCGAGTCGTCGTCGGGCTTCGTGACGGAGTTCATCGACGACTGGTGCGGCACGCCGTGGCCGCGCAAGTGGCCGGGGCCGCGTCCGCGCCCGCAGTGGGACGACCTCGAGGTGAGCGTCGGCCGCACCGTCGGCGCCCTCGTGTTCGCGAACATCGGGGCCCGTCTCGGCGACTCGGAGCTCGGCAAGGTGTTCACCGAGGGAGCCGAGAAGCTCGCCGAGGCGTCATCGGTGGGCCTCTGACCACGACCACCACGTCGAACGGCGGATGCCGCGGGCCGAGGCCTGCGGCATCCGCCGTTCGTGTGCGAGTCGGGCCGGCTAGCGCGCCAGCCGCAGCTCGGCCGCCTTGACGACGTTCGCGAGGAGCATCGCGCGGGTCATCGGACCGACGCCGCCGGGGTTCGGCGAGAGGTGGCCGGCGATCTCGGCGACCGCGGGGTCGACGTCGCCCGTGAGACGACCCTTGCCCGTCGTCTCGTCGAGCACGCGCGTGATGCCCACGTCGAGCACGGCCGCGCCCGGCTTGACCCAGTCGGGCTTCACGAGGTGCGGCACGCCCACGGCGGCCACGACGATGTCGGCCCGCCGCACCTCGGCGGCCAGGTCGACCGTGCGCGAGTGCGTGAGCGTGACCGTCGCGTCGAGGCCCTTGCGGGTGAGCAGGAGGCCGAGCGGGCGCCCGACCGTGATGCCGCGGCCGATGACCGTGACGTGACGGCCCGAGATCGGCACGTCGTAGCGCTGCAGCATCTCGACGATGCCCGCGGGCGTGCACGGCAGCGGCGAGGCGAGCTCGCCGCCGACGCCGAGCACGAGGCGCCCGAGGTTGGTCGGGTGCAGCCCGTCGGCGTCCTTGTCGGGGTCGATGAGCTCGAGCATGGCGTTCTCGTCGTGCCCCGACGGCAGCGGGAGCTGCACGATGTAGCCGGTGACCTCGGATGCCGCGTTCAGGTCGGCGATCGCCGCCCGGACGTCGGCCGGGGTGGCCGTGGCCGGGAGGTCGACGCGGATCGACTCGATGCCGACCTCGGCGCAGTCGCGGTGCTTGCCGGCGACGTACGAACGCGAGCCGGGGTCGTCGCCGACGAGCAGCGTGCCGAGCCCGGGCACCACGCCCGCCGCCCGCAGCGCGGCGATGCGCGCGGCGAGCTCGGACTTGACGGCGGACGCCGTGGCGACCCCGTCGAGGGTGATGGCGGTCATCGGCGGCCTACTGGGCGAGGCCCGGGTAGAGCGGGAACGCCGCGGTGAGGGCCTCGACGCGCGCGCGGAGCTCCGCGACATCCGCCTCGCCCTGGAGCGCGAGCGCGATGATGTCGGCGACCTGCGTGAACTCGGCGTCGCCGAAGCCGCGGGTCGCGAGCGCCGGGGTGCCGATGCGCAGGCCCGAGGTGACCATCGGCGGGCGCGGGTCGAACGGCACCGAGTTGCGGTTCACGGTGATGCGCGCCTCGTGGAGCAGGTCTTCGGCCTGCTGGCCGTCGATCTTCGAGTTGCGGAGGTCGGCGAGCACGAGGTGCACGTCGGTGCCACCCGTGAGCACGTCGATGCCCGCGGCACGCGAGTCGTCGGCGGTGAGGCGGTCGGCCAGGATCTGGGCGCCGCGGATGGTGCGCGCCTGACGGTCCTTGAACTCCTCGGACGCCGCGATCTTGAACGCCGTGGCCTTCGCCGCGATCACGTGCATGAGCGGGCCGCCCTGCTGGCCGGGGAACACGTTGGAGTTGAGCTTCTTCGCGAGCTCGGTGTCGCGCGAGAGAATGAAGCCCGAGCGCGGGCCGCCGATCGTCTTGTGCACGGTGCTCGACACCACGTCGGCGTACGGCACCGGGCTCGGGTGCAGGCCCGCGGCGACGAGGCCGGCGAAGTGCGCCATGTCGACCCAGAGCTTCGCGCCGACCTCGTCGGCGATCGCCCGGAACGCGGCGAAGTCGAGGTGACGGGGGTACGCCGACCAGCCGGCGATGATGACCTGCGGCTTGTGCTCGAGGGCCTTGTCGCGCACCACGTCCATGTCGACGAGGAAGGTCTCGGGGTCGACGCCGTAGGAGACGGCGTTGTAGAGCTTGCCCGAGAAGTTCAGCTTCATGCCGTGCGTGAGGTGGCCGCCGTGGGCGAGCTCGAGGCCGAGGATGGTGTCGCCGGGCGTCGCGATCGCGCTGAGCACGGCGGCGTTGGCGGTGGCGCCCGAGTGGGGCTGCACGTTGGCGTACTCGGCGCCGAAGAGGCTCTTCGCGCGCGCGATGGCGAGCGACTCGGCGACGTCGACGAACTCGCAGCCGCCGTAGTAGCGGCGGCCGGGGTAGCCCTCGGCGTACTTGTTCGTGAGCACCGAGCCCTGCGACTGCAGCACGGACACGGGGACGAAGTTCTCGCTCGCGATCATCTCGAGGTAGTCGCGCTGGCGACCGAGCTCGAGCACGAGCACCTCGGCGATCTCGGGATCGACCTCGGACAGGGGGGCGTTGAAAACGGACTCGGCCAAGACTGGCTCCTTCAGTGACGGTACGGACCAAACGAGGGTTCTGCCTCGTGCGACTCGCGCGACGAAGCTTCCGTACCGGCCCAGGCGTGCGGTCGATACCTGCCAGTCGCTCCCCGATGGGAATCCATCTCAACGCCAGTCGCGACCCCGCAAGCATAGCAACGGATGCCGCGCGCGGGCGGGTCGGCTCGTCGCAACCGTCCACGGAGCCGGGCTCTGCCCCTGTCGCCGGGCCTCGCCAGGTGGCAGGATGGGAGGCGCACCGCTCTGTTAGGAATCCTTCGCATTCCGGCGGTCGGACCATCCGAGGACGCATGCCACGCCGAACCCGCACCGCCGCCGCCATCGGACTCGCGGCGATCGCGATCGCCACCACCCTCACCGCGTGCACCGCGCCCGCACCAGCCCAGAACGGAGACGCCGTGACCGGCATCGTCCCCGCGCCCGTCAGCGCCGCCTACCCCGAGGGCGCCGCGCCCTTCACCCTCGAGGAGTCCAGCCGGCTCGTCGCCAACGGCGACGGCGCCGCAGCCGTCGCCGAGACGTTCGCCGCGCTCGCGCGCACCTCGACGGGCTTCGAGCTGCCCGTGGTCGACGGGTTCGAGGGCGACGAGGCCGCGGCATCCGACATCGCCTTCGTCGTCGCCGACGGCGAGGCACCCGACGGCGCCGCCGAAGGCTACACGCTCGAGTCCGGGCGAGACGGCGTGCGCCTGGCGGCCGACACCGCCGCCGGCCTGTTCCTCGCGACGCAGTCGCTGCGCCAGCTGCTGCCCGCCGAGATCGAGCGAACGGATGCCTCGAAGACGCCCGCCGGTGGATGGACGGTGCCCGCGGCTTCCGTCGCCGACGCGCCCCGCTTCGCCTACCGCGGGTCGATGCTCGACGTGGCGCGCCACTTCTTCCCCGTCGAGGACGTGCTGAGGCACATCGACCGCATCGCGCTGTTGAAGCTCAACGTGCTGCACCTGCACCTCACCGACGACCAGGGCTGGCGCATCCGCATCGACTCGTGGCCCGAGCTCACCGGCGCGGGCGCGGCGACCTCGGCCGGCGGCGACGGCGGCGGCTTCTACTCGAAGGAGGACTACCGGCGCATCGTCGAGTACGCGGCCGAGCGCTTCGTGACCGTCGTGCCCGAGGTCGACCTGCCCGGCCACACGAATGCCGCACTGCACGCCTACCCCGAACTGAACTGCGACGGCGTCGCGCCGAAGGCGTACGAGGGCGTCGAGGTCGGCTTCTCCTCGCTCTGCGCCTCGCCCGATCGCGCCGAGGCCACCGACCGGTTCCTCGCCGACGTGCTCGGCGAGCTCGCCGAGATGACGCCCGGCCCGTGGCTGCACGTCGGCGGCGACGAGTCGCTCGCCACGTCCGAGGCCGACTACCTCGACCTCGTGCGGCGCATCACCGCCGCCGGCGCGGCCACCGGCAAGACCCTCATCGGCTGGCACGAGATGGGCGCGTCGCGCGACCTGCCCGCCGGCACCGTCGGCCAGTACTGGGACTTCGTCGCCCCGCGCGAGGATGCCGCCGAGCTGACGACCTCGTTCGTCGAGCAGGGCGGACGCGTCATCCTCTCCCCCGCGGATGTCGCCTACCTCGACATGAAGTACCCCGACGACCCCGAGGGCCCGCTCGGCGGCAAGGTCGGCCAGCTCTGGGCCGACGGGCCGACGACCCTCGAGGAGGCGTACGGGTGGGAGCCCACCGCGATCGTCCCAGGCCTCGCCGAGGGCGACATCCTCGGCGTCGAGGCGCCCGTCTGGACGGAGACCATCGGCACGGCGCCCCACCTCGAGTTCATGGTCTTCCCGCGCCTCGCCGCCGTCGCGGAGATCGCCTGGTCGCCGGCGCCCTCCGCCGACGCCCTGGCCTCGGCCCCGCCCGTCGTCGAGGGCGGTGCGCGCGACGTCGACGACTTCCACGCCCGCCTCGCGGCGCTCGGCACCCACCTCGACGTGCTCGGCGTCAGCTTCCGCCGGGTCGGCGGGGTGCCCTGGGTGGACTGACCGGCGCGTCGCGGCTCGCTCTCGCACTCGCACTCAGCTCAGGCAATCGTGCGCAGCTCAGGCACTCGCGCGCAGCTCAGGCACATCCCACGCGGAACGGCCTGAGCAGCGCACGATTGCCTGAGAAGCGCGCGACGGCCCGGTCGTCGGCGACCCCTCCTCCCCAGGGCCGCGGACGCGGCATCTGCATTCGCGCAGGTGCGCCGGTGGTCGTCGAGCGGATGCCGGGCGCAAGACTCGCTCGATGCGCACATCTCTGACGGAGTGGCTCGATGCCGAGGGCGGCATCCGGCACGTCCAGCAGGCACTGCACGCGGGCCACACCAGGTACGCCATCCGCACCGCGGTCGCCGCAGGTTCCGTGCAGCGCCTGCGACGCGTCTGGCTCGCCACGTCGAGCGCGCCGCCGCTGCTGCGCATGGCGGCGTCGATCAACGGACGTGCGGCGTGCGTGAGCGCAGCTCGCCTCCACGGCCTGTGGACCATCGACGATGACCGGCCGCACGTCGCCGTCGCCCATGGGGCCTCGCGGTTCGACGCCGCCGGCGCCCATGTCCATTGGAACGCCGGCCCGCTCGGCACCCACCGCTTCGAGCTCGTGGAACCGGTGGTGGACGCACTCGTGCACGTCGCCGAATGCCGCCCGCTCGACCACGCGCTCGCGACCTGGGAGTCCGCGCTCCGACGACGAGCGGTCGACGCCCGATATCTCGCACGCCTGCCGCTGCGGCATGCCGCGGCACGACGCGTGCGCGACGGCGCCTCGCAGCTCTCGGACTCGGGCCTCGAGTCGATCGCGTTCGCGCGGCTCCGACGCATCGGGCTGCCGGTGCGCCAGCAGGTCCGGCTTCTGGGACATGCCGTCGACGGACTGATCGGATCGCACCTCGTGATCCAGATCGACGGGTTCGAGTTCCATCAGGATGCCGCGAGTCGGCGACGAGACATCGCACACGATCGGCGGCTCGCCTTGATGGGGTTCACCGTCCTGCGATTCGACTACCAGCAGGTGCTCTACCGCTGGGAGGAGATCGAGCTCCAGATCCGCTTGGCCGTCGCGATCGGGCTGCACGATGCGCGCGACATCCGCTCGTCAGGAGATCGCACGCTGCTCAGGCCGATTCGCACGAATTCTGCCTGAGCAGCGTTCGGATGTCTGCGGGCGGCGGGGAGGGTGCGGGGGCGAGGGGCGGACCGCAAGGGCGGGCGGCGGAGAGGGTGCGGGCCGGGAGCGCGGATGTAGGGGGCGCGGTGCAGTCGCGGAGGCGAGCGGATGCCGCGGGGCCGGCCCGCGGCATCCGCTCGGTGCGTGCGCCGGCGCTACTTCACGCTGCCGGCCGTGAGGCCGCCGACGAGGCGCTTCTCGATGATCATGAACAGGATGACGACGGGCACGATCGCCACGATCGAGACGCCGAACACGTAGTGCCAGCTCGTCTCGTACTGCCCGACGAACTTCGTGAGTGCGACCGAGAGCGGCTGGTTGCCGGCGGTCGAGAGGATCACGAGCGAGGCCGCGAACTCGTTCCAGCACGCGACGAACGTGAACACGATCGCGGTGACGATGCCGGGCCAGACGAGCGGCAGGCTGATCCTGAACAGCACCGTGAGCCGGCTCGCCCCGTCGATCTGGGCGGCCTCGTCGACCTCCTTCGGGATGCCGGCGAAGAAGGAGTGCATGATCCACACGGCGAAGGAGAGGTTGAACGCGGCGTTGATGAGGATCATCGCGGCCCACGTGTCGATGAGGTCGAGCGCGACGAACTGCCGGAACAGGCCGGAGGTCAGCACGGCGGGCTGGAGCATCTGCGTCACGATGACGAGGAAGAGGAAGACCATGCGGCCCGGGAACAGGAACCTCGCCGTGTAGTACGCCGCGGGCATCGCGACGAGCAGCACGAGGAGCGTCGCGAAGACCGCGATGACGATCGTCGAGATGAGGTTCTGCGGCAGCGGCGTCTCAGGGGTGGACCACATGTTGATGTAGTTCTCCCAATGCCACTCCGTGGGGAAGTAGGTGGGTTCCACCGAGCGGATCTGCGACTTCGTCTTCACGGAGCCGAAGAACATGATCGTGTACGGCAGCACGAAGATCAGGAGCACGATGAGCCCGGCGGCCATGCGCAGCACCACCTTGCCGAGCGGCACCTGGTCCTCGGTGTAGCGGCGCTTCCGAGCGGATGCCGCGGGCGGGTCGATCGTCTCGAACGCGGGTGCGGTGACGGCCACGATCAGACCTCCTTCATGGGCTTGACCACGCGCACGTAGACGGCGACGATCACGATGACGATGACGAACGCGACGACCGAGAGGGCGCTCGCGACATCGACCTTGTGCTGGTTCTGGATGTACTTGAAGATCATCGTCATGATCGTGTCGGCGTCGTAGCCGGGGATCGACCCGGTCATCACCTTCAGGATCGGCAGCGAGTTGAAGACGTTGATGATGTTGATGAGCACGGCGACCGCGATGGCGCCGCGGAGCTGCGGCAGCACGACGCCCCAGTAGGTGCGCACGGGTCCGGCGCCGTCCATCTTGGCGGCCTCGAGCACCTCGCCGGGCACGGTCTGCAGGCCGGCCAGGATCGTGTACGTCGTGAACGGCAGCGAGACGAAGATCGCGACGACGATCGACCAGGCGAAGGCGGTGGTCGGATTGCGCGTCCAGCCGTAGCCCTCGGGGGTGTCGACGAGCCCGACGTCGACGAGGAACTTGTTGATGATGCCGAAGTAGGGCTCGAGCCCGTAGTAGACGACCATCGTCGTCATGACGACGGATGCCGCCCACGGGATGATCACCGCGAGGCGCACGATGCGCCGCCCGGGGAACGCCTTGTTCAGGATCTGGGCGAGTCCGAGCGAGATGAGCACGGTCGCGGCGACGACCACGACGACCCAGACGATCGTGCGGCCGAAGATCGGCCAGAAGTAGGGGAACGAGAAGACCTCGACGTAGTTGGCGATGCCGGCCGAGCCCTTGTCGACCCCGGAGATCGAGATGTCGCGCGTCGAGTTGTAGAACATGACGACGGCGGGGTACAGCACCACGCCGAAGATGAGGATCAGGGCGGGCCCGATCCACGGGAGCGAGTGGAGCAGGTCGCGGCCGCGCCTCCGCTTGGGTGGTTGCGCGTCGGGCGAACCGGCCGCCGACGCCCCGGCGCGGGGGCGGCCGTCGGCCGCCCCCGCCCGGGTCGATGACACATCTGACGTGGTGCTCATGAGTCGGTGGTCACCGATCCCTCCGGGTCGTGCTCGTGCAGTCGGTTCAGGCGTTCAGGCTCAGCCGGCGTCGGCCTGGGCCTGGATCTCGGTCAGGACCTCCTGGGCCGGCTTCGTCTGGAGCTGGCCGAAGAGCGCCTTGAACGCGGCATCCGTGGCGGACCACTTGGGGTTGGTGCTCGGGTAGAACTGCGCGTCGGGAAGGACGTCGAGGAACGGCTTGAGGGTCTCCTCGCCCGAGAGCGCCTCGGCACCCGACTTGGTGACCGGGAGGAAGCCCTCGGCCTGCACCCACGGCACGTACACGTCGGACGTGTAGTAGTAGTCGAAGAACTTGGTGATCGCCTCCTGCTTGTCACCGTCGTTCTGGAAGGCCATGAGCTGGTCCATGACGCCGACGGTCATCGCGCTGCCGTCCTGGGTCGGGATCGGCACGATCGAGTAGTCGAGGTCGGGGTTGCCGTCCGCGATCTGGCCGACGGTCGGCGGAAGGCCGACCTGCATGCCGATCTTGCCCTGGATGAAGATGTCCATGAGCGGCGAGCGGTCGGTCGAGCCCGGGTCGGCCTGCGTGGCGCCCGCGTCGATCATCTTCTTGATCTGCTCGGCACCGGGCAGGTTCGCCGGGTCGTCGACCGTGATCGCGTCGGCGTCGCCGAACGTGCCGCCGCCGCCCCAGAGCCACACGGCCGCCTCGGCCTGGGCCTCCTCGGATCCGAGCGGCATGCCGTAGCCGGCGACGCCGTCGCCGAGCGCCGAGACCTTCGTCGCCGCGTCGAGCAGCTCGTCCCACGTGGTGGGGGCCGCGACGCCCGCCTGCTCGAGCAGGGCGTTGTTCACGAAGAGCGCACGGGCCGATGCGATGAGCGGCAGGGCGTACGCCGTGCCGTCGACCTCGGCGTTCGCGATGAACGAGTCCTGGAAGTCGGAGAACGTCTCGGACGACACGACGTCTTCGGCGGGGTACAGCAGCTCATCGGCCGCGTACCCGGCGAACGCGCCGCCGTTGAAGATGTCTGGCGCCTCGCCGCCCTGGATCTTCGTGGCGATGACGCTGTCGAGGTTGTCCCACGACTGGACCTCGAGCTCGACGTCGATGTCGGGGTTCGCGTCCTCGAATCCGGTGATGACGTCTTCCCAGAGGCCCTGGGTCGCATCGGAGTAGCTCGGGACGAGCATGTTCAGCGTCGTCTTGCCGGAGGCGCTGTCGTCGCCGTCGCCGCCGCCGAAGCCGCAGGATGCGAGTGTCATCGAGGCGACGGCCGCGATCGCGAACGCCGTGCCGAAGCGCAGTGACTTCTTCATGGATGGATTCCTCACTCTGGTGGATGGTGCACCGCGCAGGAACTGCTCACGCGACGGCGCGTACGTCGGATCGAGCATCGCGCAGCGGGTACGGATGCTGTTTCCTGAACGTTTCTCGGAATAAACGAGCAGGTTCGTTCAGTCCGTGTCGAGAACCTACGACGCGCGCCGACGGTCCGTCAAGACCTCGTGATTGATCGTTATCGAATTTGTTCAGAAACCTCACAAACTCGGCCGGCAGATTCGGGTACGCCGGAAAGCCGCATTGATATGATCGTTCGACAGCAGATACGGTCATCTGCAATCATTGAACGATCACGCTGATGCATCCGTCAGCCAACCACCCCGTCAGGAGCCGTACACGTGACATCGACGCCGATCCACCCCGCTGCAGCGCATATGGCGGCCGAGCTCGAATCCCAGCCGCAGACCTGGGCGCGAGCGGCCGGCCTCACCGACGAGCAGGCGGCCCTTCCGGCCCGCGGCGAGCGCATCGCGGTCATCGGATGCGGCACCTCGTGGTTCATGGCGCAGTCCTACGCCTGGCTCCGCGAATCGGGCGGCCACGGCGAGACCGACGCGTTCACGGCCTCCGAGGCCTTCGTCGACCGCGGCTACGACGCCGTCGTCGCGCTCACCCGCTCGGGCACGACGACCGAGGTGCTCCAGGTGGCCGAGCGACTCAAGGGCCGCGTGCGCACCATCGGCGTCATCGGCGACGCGGACTCGCCGCTGGTCGGCCTCGTCGACGAGGCGATCACGCTCCCCTTCGCCGACGAGCAGTCGGTCGTGCAGACCCGCTTCGCCACGACCGCGCTCGCCCTCTTCCGCGCCTCGCTCGGCGAGGACCTCGGCCGCACGGTGGCCGATGCCGAGACCGCCATCGCCGAGGCCCTCGACCCGGTCCTCGTCGACGCCGAGCAGTACTCGTTCCTCGGGCAGGGCTGGTCCGTCGGCCTCGCGCACGAGGCCGCACTGAAGATGCGCGAGGCGTCGCAGTCGTGGACCGAGTCCTACCCGTCGATGGAGTACCGCCACGGCCCGATCGCGATCGCCGCCCCGGGCCGGGTCACCTGGCAGTTCGGCGAGGCCCCGGTCGGCCTGGCCGACGACGTCCTGGCGACGGGCGCCCACTTCGAGGCCGGCACGCTCGACCCGATGGCCGAGCTCGTACGCGCCCAGCGAGTGGCCCTCGCCCGGGCCGTGGCGCGCGGCCTCGACCCCGACGCGCCGCGCAACCTCACCCGATCCGTCATCCTCGACGACTGACCATGGCCACCGCAGACGTCTCCGTGCTCGGGCCGGGCCCCGTCGTGCTCGCGTTCGACGTCGGCGGCACCGACACGAAGTCCGCGGTCATCGGCGCCGACGGCACCGTGCTCGGCCTGACCCGCACGCCGACCCCGCTCGACGGGGAGCGCACCGCCGAGGCCGTCGCCGCGCACCTCGCCCGTCTGGCGGGCGAACTCCGCGAGCGGCATCCCGATCTCCGACCGGCGGGCGCCGGCCTGCTCGTGCCCGGCATCGTCGACGCCGAGCGCGGCATCGGCGTCTACGCGAGCAACCTCGGCTGGCGCGACGCGCCGCTCAGGGACCTCGCCGAGGGCGCACTCGGCATGCCCGTGGCGTTCCATCACGACGTGACCGGTGCGAGCCTCGCCGAGCACCGCCTCGGCGCAGCGCGGGCCTTCGACGACGTCGTCGTGCTCGTGATCGGCACCGGCATCGCCGGTTCGCTGATCCTCGACGGCCGGCCGCACCTGGGCGGCGGGTACGCGGGCGAACTCGGCCACTCCCCCGTCGCCGACGGCCCGTTGTGCCCGTGCGGCGCATCCGGATGCCTCGAGGCCGTGGGTTCGGCCGGCGCGATCGTGCGGCGCTACGCCGAGCGCACCGGCACCGCGGTCGACGGCGCGCGCGACGTGCTCGCGCGCGCCGAGGCCGGCGACCCCGACGCGATCGCCGTCTGGGAAGGGGCGCTCGACGCGCTCGCCTTCGCGGTGTGCCAGCTCGCCGCGACGCTCGCGCCCGAGGCGGTCGTGATCGGCGGCGGGCTCTCCCGCGCCGGCGACGCGTTGTTCCTCCCGCTCGCGGCGCGCGTGGACGCCCGGCTGAGCTTCCACCGCCGTCCCAAGCTCGTGCCCGCGCAACTCGGCGGCAACGCCGGCCTGCTCGGTGCCGCGCTCATCGCCCGGGAGCGGGTCGGCGCATGATCCTCACCGTCACGCCGAATCCCGCGCTCGACCTGACGTGGGAGGTCGCCGGGCTCCATCCCGGCGAGACCCACCGGGTCGGCACCGGCATCGCGCGGGCGGGCGGCAAGGGCCTGAACGTCGCCCGCGTGCTGCACGCGCAGGGCCACGACGTGCTGGCCCTCACGACCGTCGGCGGCACGTCGGGCGCCGAGTTCGCCGCCGACCTCGCCGCGAGCGGCATCCCGCACCACCTGGTGCACGTCGCCGGCGCGACCAGGCGCAGCCTCGCGATCGTCGACACGGATGCCGCGGAGGCGTCGGTGCTGAACGAGTTCGGCGCCCCGCTCGGCGACGACGAGGTCGAGACCCTCCTCGCCCGGGCCCGGAGCTTCGCCCTCGAGGGGTCGTCGATCGCCGGCGTCGCCGCGATCTCCGGCAGCCTGCCCTCAGGGTTCTCCGCCGAGCACCTGACCGCGCTCGTCCGCGACCTCGCGGCCGGCGGCGTCCGCGTGATCGTCGACACGAGCGGTCCGTCGATGCTCGATGCGGCGCGCGCCGGGGCCTACGCCATGAAGCCCAACGCCGATGAGCTCGCCGCGGCGACCGGCCTCGACGATCCCGTGGCCGGCGCGCACGCGCTGCTCGACCTCGGCGCCCGCCTCGTCGTGGTCTCGCTCGGCTCCGACGGGCTGATGCTCGTCAGCCGCGCCGAGCGCGGCGTGCCCGTGCGCGCGCGCCTTCCACGGGCGCTGCGCGGCAACGCGACCGGTGCCGGTGACGCGGCCGTCGCCGCCATCGCGGCGTCGCTGCGCCTGCCCGTCGAGTTCGACGCCGACACGACCGAGGCGGCCACGGCCCGGCGCGGACTCGCCCGGCTCGCGACCGGCTGGTCGGCCTCCGCCGTGCTCGCCCCGCTCGCGGGCTCGCTCGCGCCGAACCACCGCGACCTCGAGTCCGAGGTCTTCGTCTCCGCCCCGCCCACCGAGGACCACGCATGACGCTCACCCCCACCCGCACCCTCCTCGACGAGGCCGCCGAGGCCGGCCGCGGCCTCGGCGCGTTCAACGTGCTGCACCTCGAGACGGCCGAGGCGCTCGTCGCCGCGGCCGAGCGGACGGGCCGTCCCGTCATCCTGCAGCTCTCGGAGAACTGCGTGGGCTACCACGGCGCCCTCGAGCCCATCGCGCTGGCGACGCTCTCGATCGCCGACGCGTCGAGCGCCCGCGTGGCCGTGCATCTCGACCACGCCGAGGACGCACAGCTCGCCCTCCGCGCGATCGACCTCGGCTTCGGCTCCGTGATGTACGACGGTGCGAAGCTCGAGTTCGCCGAGAACGTCGCGACGACCCGTCGAGTGGTCGCGCACGCGGCATCCGCCGGGGTGCTCGTCGAAGCCGAACTCGGCGAGATCGGCGGCAAGGACGGCGCCCACGCGCCCGGGGTGCGCACCGACCCCGACGAGGCGGCGCGATTCGTCGCCGAGACGGGCGTCGGCGCACTGGCCGTCGCCGTCGGCTCGTCGCACGCCATGGTCGAGCGCGTGGCCGCCATCGACCTCGACCTCATCGCCCGACTCCGGTCGGCCGTGCCGGTGCCGCTCGTGCTGCACGGCTCCTCGGGCGTGGGCGACGAGCTCATCGTCGAGGGCATCCGGGCGGGCCTCGTGAAGATCAACGTGTCGACGCACCTCAACGTGCAGTTCACGGGCGCGATCCGCGCCTACCTCGATGCGCACCCCACGACCGTAGACTCGCGGAAGGTCCTGGCCGCAGGCCGCGACGCCCTCGGCGTCGAGGCTGCGAGACTGCTCGACCTCTTCGGATCCGCAGGAAGGGATCGCACCGTATGAACCGTGCCGAGCGCCTCAGCGCCGTGCTCGACCTGCTCGCCGAGGACAACCAGGTCGAGGTCGAGCAGATCGTCGAGCGGCTCGGCGTCTCGCCGGCGACCGCCAGGCGCGACCTCGACGCCCTCGCCCAGCAGCAGCTGCTCACCCGCACCAGGGGCGGGGCGGTCGCCCACTCGGTCGCCTACGACCTGCCGATCCGGTACAAGAACCAGCAGAATCCCGACGCGAAGTCCGCGATCGCCCGCGCCGCGAGCGCCCTGGTGCCGCGCGGCGCGGTCATCGGCCTCTGCGGCGGCACCACGGCGACCGCCATCGCCGACGCGCTCATGTCGCGTGCCGACATCATGGAGCCGGCCACGGATCCCGGCCTGACCGTCGTCACGAACGCCCTCAACATCGCGATGCAGCTCGCCGTGCGCCCGCAGATCAAGACGGTCGTCACCGGCGGGGTCGTGCACGCCCGCTCCTACGAGCTCGTCGGCTCGTACGCCGACACCGTGCTCGGCAGCATCACGCTCGACCTGGCCTTCATCGGCGTCAACGGCATCGACGCCGTCGTCGGGCCGACCTCGCACGACGAGCGCGAGGCCGCCGTGAACACGCTCATGGCCTCGCGGGCCACCCACGCGGTGCTCGTCGCGGATTCCTCGAAGATCGACAAGCGCGCCTTCGCGGCGATCGGCCCCCGCCGGCTCTTCGCGACCGTCATCACCGATGACGGAGCGACCGCCGAGCAACGCCAACGTCTCGCCGAATACGGCTACGACGTTATCGTTGCCTCGTGAGCCCACGTTCCACCCTCATCCATTCCGCACGGCTGATCCGCCCGACCGGCGTCATCGACGACGCGTGGGTCCGATTCGAGGGCGACCGCGTGCTCGCCCAGGGCGTCGGCGACGGATGGCGCTCCGCAGCGGCGCCCGACGAGGCGACGACGGATGCCGCGGGCCGGCTGCTCTCGCCCGGGTTCATCGACATCCACTGCCACGGCGCCGGCGGTGCCGCGGCCGACGAGGGCCCCGAGGCGATCGAACGGATCCTCGCGGTCCACGGCGCACACGGCACCACGCGCACCGTCCTCTCGCTCGTGACGGCCGCGGTCGACGACCTCGTCGCCCAATTGCAGACCATCGCCTCGGTCGCGGCCCGTGACCCGCGCGTCCTCGGAGCCCATCTCGAGGGCCCCTTCCTCGACACCGAGTTCCGCGGGGCGCACGACCCGGGCCTGCTGCGAACAGCGGATGCGGCATCCGTCGACCGCCTGCTCGACGCGGCCGGCGGTTCGCTCCGCCAGATCACGATCGCGCCCGAGCACGAGGGCGCCGCCGAGGCCATCGCCAGGTTCACGACTGCCGGTGTGCGCGTCGCCGTCGGCCACACCGGTGCGGACTTCGAGACCTCGCTCGCCGCGTTCGACGCCGGCGCATCGCTGCTCACCCACGCGTTCAACGGCATGCGCGGCATCCATCACCGCATGCCCGGCCCCGTCGTCGCGGCCATGCGCGCGCCGCACGTCACCCTCGAGGTGATCAACGACGGCGTGCACGTGCATCCCGACGTGGTGCGCCTCGCCTTCGCCGGAGCCCCCAGGCGCATCGCGCTCATCACCGACGCCATGGCCGCGACCGGCTCGGCCGACGGCCGCTACCTGCTCGGATCACTCGAGGTCGACGTGGTGCAGGGCGTCGCACGACTCGTCGAGGGCGGATCGATCGCCGGCTCGACCCTCACGCAGGATGTCGCCCTGCGCCAGGCCGTGCAGGCCGCAGGGCTGCCGATCGAGGTCGCCGTCGCGGCGCTGACCGAGGTGCCGGCGGCCGCGATCGGCCGCGCACACGATCTCGGGCGCCTCGAGGCCGGCTACGGCGCCGATGCCGTCCTGCTCGGCGACGACCTCGCCGTCGAGGCGGTCTGGGGCGCCGGCGTCCGACTCGCCTGATCGCCGTCGCGGCTCGCGACGGCGTGCACGCGGCATCCGCTCGACCTGTCGCCCGGTGCATCGCCGCACCCGCCATGCCTCGAGCCCGGTGAGCGGATCCGCAGGCGTGTTCCCCTTCGCCTCCGGACCCGCTCCGGGCGACCGGCCACCCTTCCCACGGCCGTGCCGGTCGAGCGAGACCACGGACCGGGGCGAGCCCCGAACCGTCGTCCGCAAGGACTCCGCTCGGTCGCCCTCACTGGAGAGACGCGCCCGGTGTCGAATCATGACGCGGTGGACGGAGATTTCTGGTGGAATGGGCTTCAGCCCACCCCGACCGCGCCGTGATCAGCCCGCATCGTCGCTCGGCCGGGAGCACCCGAACACCCGATACCCGAGGAGGCGGCATGCCTCGCGTCCGCGAAGCGCCGTCGGCCGACGCCGCGCTCATCGAACGAACGCGCCGCGGCGACCGCGCCGCCTACGGCGAGCTCTGGCAGCGGCACGCGCCGGCCGCGCGCACCGTCGCCCGCTCGTTCAGCTCGCTCGACCCCGACGACCTCGTCTCGGAATCGTTCACGCGCATCTACGACATGCTGCTCGCGGGCGGCGGTCCGCAGGGGGCGTTCCGTCCGTACCTGTTCACGACCGTCCGCAACACGGCCGCGAGCTGGGGTCGTGCTCGGCACGAGACGACGCTCGAGACGCTGGAGTCCTTCGAGGATCCGAGCACGAACGACGCCGCGACGCTCGAGGCCCTCGACCGGTCGACGACCGCGCAGGCGTTCCGCTCCCTGCCGACGCGCTGGCAGGAGGTGCTCTGGTACTCCGAGGTCGAGCGCATGTCACCGGCGCAGATCGCCCCGCTCGTGGGCATGAGCGCGAACAGCACGGCGGCGCTCGCGTACCGCGCTCGTGAGGGCCTGCGCCAGGCGTGGATCCGCGCGCACCTGCGCGATGCGAAGAACGAACCCGAGTGCGATTGGAGCATCCAGCGCCTCGGCACGTACACGCGCGGCAAGCTCGGCAACCGCGAGACCGCCCGGCTCGAGGCCCACCTCGACGACTGCGCACGCTGCACGATCGTCGCCGCCGAGGCGCGCGAGGTCGGCTCCCGACTCGCCCTCGTGCTGCTCCCGCTCGTGGCGGGCGTCGGCGGCGCCACGGCGTACTCCGCATGGCTGTCGCAGGGCGCGCCCGTCTCGAACGTCGCGCTCGGCGCGGCCCCGATCGGCTTCACGGGCGACGGCGGCGCGGGCGGCGCGGCCTCGAGTGCGACGACGGGAACCGGCACCGGCGGCGCCGGAGCGAGCGGCGTCGGTGCCGGCGGAGCGAGTGCGGGCGGAGCGGGCGTGAGCGCCGCGGCGATCGGCGCGGGTGTCGGCGTGCTGACGCTCGCCGCCGCCGTCGTCGCGGTCGCCGTGGTGCTGCCGTCGTGGGCCCCCGCCGAGGCGGGGACCGCACCGGATGCCGCCGCGGCGGCGCCCGACCACTCCGTCGACACCGCGCCGCCTCCGTCGTCGTCGCCCGAATCGCAGCCCACGCCGATCGTGGATCCGGCGGAGCCCGGCGCGGAGGCCGACGGCCCCTCGGTCGTCCCGGTCCCGCCGTTCTCGCGTCCGGGCACCCGGCCGGCCGAACCCACGGCGCCCCCGTCCCCGGGCGAGCCGACGGTTCCGCGGCCCCTCGACCCCGGAGCGACGCCCGGACCGACGCCGAGCCCCACCCCGACGCCGACGCCGATCCCGACGCCGACGCCCACACCGACGCCGACGCCCGAGCCCGAGCCGCCCGTCGACACGGTGGCGGATCCCCCGAGCGTCGACTCGGCCGACACGGCCGGCGGGCTCGTCGACCCGATCCTGGCCGGTGCCGCCGAACCGGGCGCGCTCGTCGAGGCCGCCGTCGACGGACGCCTCCAGACCACGACGGCAGACGCTCAGGGCCGGTGGACGCTCGCCTTCCCCGACCTGCCGGCCGGCACGACGACGCTCGCGCTCACCCAGACGGATGCGGCGGGCAACCGCTCCGCGGCCGCCCTCGTCCCGATCACGCTGTCGAGCCCGCAACTCGTGCTCAGCCCCGATCGCGGCGGCTGGCGCGGCGAGTACCGCGGCGCGCCCGGAACCACGGTCGAGCTGCGCATCGGCCGGTGGCTCAGCCGCGACGTGCTCCTCGACGGCAACGGCCGGGCCGTGGCATCCGGGAACCTGATCGAGTTGATCTCGAACTTCGCCGAGGTCAGCGTGCGCTACACGTCGGGAGACCGCACGGGGCCGGCCGCGGGCATCACTCGCGGCTGACCGCCGCGAACGGCCGGCGGCGCCCTCCCCGGTACGCTGGGCGGATGACCTCGGCCGCCGCTCACGAACACCTGAACCACTGGGTCCTGACCCTCAGTTGCCTCGACTCGCCCGGCATCGTGCACGCCATCAGCGGCGCGATCGTCGCCGCCCGGGGCAACATCACCGAGAGCCAGCAGTTCGCGAGCCTCGACACCGGCCGGTTCTTCATGCGCGTGCAGATCGAGTCGCCCGCGCAGCGCGACGAGTTCGAGGCCGCCCTGCTGCCCATCACGGCCCGCTGGAACATGACCTGGGACCTCGACGAGGTGGGCCGGCCCCTGCGAACGCTCGTGCTCGCCTCGACCGCGGGGCACTGCGTCAACGACCTGCTCTTCCGCCAGCACGCGGGCCAGCTGCCCATCGAGATCCCGCTCGTGCTCTCCAACCACGGCACGCTGCGCGACCTCGTCGACTTCTACGGCGTCCCGTTCGAGGCTGTCGCGGTGACCTCCCCCGAGGCGAAGTCCGCGTTCGAGGCGCGCGTGCTCGAGGCGGTCGACGCCCACGCCATCGAGCTGGTCGTCCTGGCCCGGTACATGCAGATCCTCTCCCCCGAGCTGTGCGAGGCGCTCGCCGGCCGATGCATCAACATCCACCACTCGTTCCTCCCCGGCTTCAAGGGTGCGAACCCGTACCGGCAGGCCCACGGACGCGGCGTCAAGCTCATCGGCGCGACCGCGCACTTCGTCACGAGCGACCTCGACGAGGGCCCCATCATCGAGCAGAACGTGGTGCGCGTCGACCACTCGCGCTCGGTCTCCGAACTCGTCGCCATCGGTCAAGACGAGGAGAGCCGCACGCTCAGCCAGGCGGTCAAGTGGTTCGCGGAGCGCCGCGTGCTGCTCGACGGGGCGCGCACGATCATCTTCCGATGACGACGGCGCGAACGTGCCCCTCGCCTCGCCCTCGGTGAAACCGGGCGAGGCGGAACCACGGCCCGGCTCGAAGTAGGCTGGGTACCCGTGAGCACCGCACCATCGCAGCCCCAGCCCAAGATCGGCCCGAACGACATCCTCCGCTTCCTGCTGGAGCTGTTCGCCTTCGTCAGCCTCGGCATCTGGGGCTTCCTGGCCTTCCCGCTGCCCTGGCCCGGCATCCTCGTCGGCCTCGGCGCCCCCGCCCTCGCGATCCTGGCGTGGGCGCTCTTCCTCTCGCCGAAGGCCGTGTTCCAGATCGACGTGTTCGGCCAGGCCCTCGTCGAGATCGTCATCTTCACGTGCGCCGCGATCGGATGGTGGATGCTCGGCCAGCCGGTCGTCGCCGTCGTGTTCGCGGTGGTCGCCGCGATCAGCGGACTGATCCACGGACGGCGCCGACTGGCCGACTGACCGGTCGCCGCGAGACGCGGAACGGCCCCGGGATCCGATGGATCCCGGGGCCGTTCGCACACCCGGACTCAGACGGCGACCGCCGCCTCCGCGTCGGGCTCGGCTCCGCCCGCCGTGCGAAAGTGCCCGATGATCGACAGCAGCAGGCCGCCGACCGTCCACGCACCCAGGACGAGCCAGGGGAACGAGGCATCGGCCTCGGGGAAGTACGACAGGTCGCGCAGGAGGGTCGCTGCGGCACCCGGCGGGAACCACTGGCCCACCTCGCCCCACGGCGCCACCAGGAACTCCTTGGGCGCGTTGGCGCTCGAGAGGGGGTTCGCGAAGAGCAGCATCACGAGTGGCCCGAAGGCGATGCCGGCGCGACCGATGAGCGCGACGAACCCGGTGATCGGCGCGGCGATGGCCGTGAGCGCGAGGCCGATGGCCGCGGCATCCGCCCAGTAGCCGCCCTGCAGCGACCCGAACCAGCCGCCGAGGACCGCCGAGAGGACGAGGCCGCCCGCCACGCCGTACACGACCACCGCGAAGACGCGGCGGAGTGCGCCGATCACGAGGAACGAGATCGCGATGCCGCCGATCATGCCGCCGAGCACGAGCGGGAAGATGGAGGTCGCGATGCCGGTGCCGCGCGGGTCGCTCTCTGCGAGCGGGACGAGGTCGGTGACGACGACCTCGACGGTCGCCGGTGCGGGCGCTCCTGCCGCGGCCGCGGCGGCCTGCATCTGCGCGTTCAGGCCCTCCTGCAGGCTCGCGGCGACCCCGGTGAGCATCTGGGCGACGACGGTGCTGCCGCCCGAGGCGATCAGCACCTCGGGCTCCGGCCCGAGGATCACGGCGCCGTAGACGTCGCGCTGCTCGATCGCCTCGACGGCGGCCGCGCGGTCGTCGACGGTCTCGAGCGCGATGGCGCCGTCTGCCTTCTCGTCGATCGCCTCGGATGCCGCCTCAACGGCTTCGGCGGGCCCGGCGAGCGCGACCGGCAGGTCCTTCGGGTCGGCGGTGACGGTCGGCCACGAGAAGGCCAGCACGATCACGCCGACCAGGGCGACGAGCGCGAGTGCGATCGCCGTGACACGCAGCAGCGGCGTGTGCGCCTTCATCGCGTCGGGATGCGACATGGTTCCTCCATAAAAAGCGAATGTTCGTTCTTTATTATGCGCCCGCCCAGTATGCTTGTCAAAGAACGTCCGTTCGGTTTCAGAACGTCCGTTCGGTTTCAGGACGTCCGCCCGGTTCTCAGGAGGAGCCCGAATGCCCAAGGTCACCGATGCCCACCGCGCCGCTCGCCGCGACGAGATCATCGATGCCGCGCTGCGCTGCTTCAGCGAACGGGGCATCCAGCGCACCTCGATGGCCGACGTCATCGAGGCGTCGGGCCTATCGGCCGGTGCGATCTACGGGCACTTCGCCGGCAAGAAGGAACTCTTCTCCGCGACGGCCGATCGCGTGCTGAACGCCCGCGGCGCCGAGCTCGACGCCCTTCGGGCGGACGGCGACGTGCCCTCCCCCGGCGACCTCATGGCCACCGTGCTGCGCGGCATCGACCGCGAGCCGTTCGGGCAGGTCATCGTGCAGCTCTGGGGCGAGGCGGCCGCCGACGACGAGATCCGCACGCTCGTGCAGGGCGTGTTCGCCCGGCTCCGCGCCCTGATCGAAGCGAACCTGCTGATGTGGGCCGAGGCCGACCCCGACCGGGTCGACGGGTCGCCCGAGGCCTGGGCGGCGCGCGTCGCCCCCGCCGTGCTCGGCATGGGACCGGGCTTCCTCCTGCAGCGTTCACTGCTCGACGGCTTCGACGCCGATGCCTACATCGAGGCGATGCGGGAGCTCCTCCCCCGCTGAGCCGGTCGGGCGTCCACGGTGCCGGAGCTGATGGCGCCCGGCGCAGGAGCTGGTGGCGCCCGGCGCCGATTCGCGAACCACGCCGCGGTGCGGGCCGGAGACGACGGATGCCGCGGTGCGGCGCCTCAGCGCACGCCCCGCGGCATCCGACCCGGTCGGGTCGCCGGTGGGCTCAGATGCCCTGCCAGGCGGGCTTGTTGTTCCAGGCGTGGCGGTAGTACGAGAGGTTCTCGAGCTTCGCGGCCGCGGCCTCGTCGACGATCACGGTCGTGTGCGGGTGCAGCTGCACCGCCGAACCGGGCTGGCTCGCCGTGACGGGGCCCTCGACGGCAGCCGCGATCGCATCGGCCTTGGCCTCGCCGAACGCGAGCAGCACGAGGTGCCGGGCGCGCAGGATCGTGCCGATGCCCTGCGTGATGCAGTGCATCGGGACGTCCTCGGGAGCGTCGAAGAATCGTGCGTTGTCGGCCCGCGTCGGCTCGGTGAGCGTCTTCACGCGCGTGAGCGAGGCGAGCGAGGATCCCGGCTCGTTGAAGCCGATGTGCCCGGTGCGGCCGATGCCGAGGATCTGCAGGTCGACGCCGCCCGCCGCCGTGATCGCCGCCTCGTAGTCGGCGCCGGCGTGCTCGACCGTGGACGGATCGCCGTTCGGCACGCGCACGAGCTCGGGCGTGAGCCCGAGCGGCTCGACGACTTCGCGCGTGATGACCGCGCGATAGCTCTCGGGGTGTCCGGCCGGCAGCCCGACGTACTCGTCGAGCGCGAAGCCGCGGACGCCGCGGACGTCGATCGCGTCATCGGCGATGCGCGTCGCGAGCGCACGGTACGTCGCCAGCGGCGTCGAGCCCGTGGCCAGCCCGAGGACGGCATCGGGCTTGCGTCGGATGAGCGAGGCGATCGCGTCGGCGACGAGCGCGCCGGCGGCCTGCTCGTCGGCGACGATTACGAGTTCTGCCATGAGGGTTCTCCTACCAGCGCTGCGCCAACGGCGGCCGCCGGGAATCCGAGGGGAATGACCTGCACGCGATCCGCGAGGTCGGTGGAGGCGAGGAACGCGGAGTCCCCCGACCACTCGTTCAGGATACGGCGAACGCCGAGCAGGAGCGGCTCGCCGAGCGCCGCGAGTCCGCCGCCGATGACGATGTCGTCGACGTCGGTCGTGAGCGCCAGCAGGCGCACCGCGGATGCCGCGCCCCGGAGGAACTGCTCGCGCACCTCGACGGCGCGCGGATCGCCGGATTCGGCGAGGTCGAAGAGCTCGCGCGCCGGGAGGGGGTGCTCGGTCGGCCACATGCGGGTTATCGCGGAACCGGAGGCGAGGGTCTCGAGGCAGCCGCGCTGGCCGCAGCTGCAGAGCACGCCCGCGGGATCGACGGGGATGTGGCCGATCTCGCCCGCGACGCCGTGACCGCCGCGCAGGAGTTCACCGTTAAGCACGATGCCCGCGGCGAGCCCGGTTCCGAGGTTCAGGTACGCCATCGAGTGCGCGGTCACGCCGTCGGCGACGCCCAGGAGGTGATGCGCCCCCAGGGCGGCGGCCTTCACGTCGTTCTCGACGCGGACGCCGACCCCGAGCTCGGCCGAGAGGCGCGGGCCGAGGTCGAGGCCCTCGAGCCCGAGATTCACGGCGTGCTCGACCCGGCCCGTCGCGGTGTCGACCGCCCCGGGGATGCCGATGCCGATCGAGTCGAACGACGACGCGTCGACGCCCGCGAGCTCGCTCATGCGCCGCACGACCTGTCGCGCCGTCGAGAGCACGGCCGGACCGCCGAACCCGGTGGGCAGGCGCACGAGGTCGCTGAGCTCGCCGTCGGCGCCGATCGCGACGGCCGCGGTCTTCGTGCCGCCGATGTCGATGCCGAGCCTCATGCCACGTCCACCGGAGCCGGGGCGAGCGCGGTGCCCACGAACGAGAGCAGCACCTCGCCGAGGAGCCGCGAGGCGCCGAACGTCGCGACGTCGGCGTACGCCCGATCGTTGGAGGGCCAGCCCATGTCGACCGTCACGACGTCGTCGCGCGACGCGCGCAGCCGCTCGATCGCATCGACCGCGAACGGATGCCGGTGCAGGTCCTTGCCCACGACGAGCACGGGACCCGCCAGTGCGTCGACCTCGTCGAGCCGCCGCCCGTCGGAGACGGCGACGAGTTGGGCGTCGGCGAACCAGGCGGGGGCGCCGTCGACCGATGAGGACGCGAACGGTCCCCACGGGGCCACTCCCACGGCGATGTTCGCGACGGTGTCGATGCGGACGATCGTGCCGATGCGGTCGGCGGCCGAGAGGCGCGTGCGCGCGGCATCCGTCACCTCGAAGGACGCGGCGAAGGCGGCGAGCTCGCCCTCATCGTGCAGGGGCTCGAGGCCCGCGACCGTCTCGGGGACCGCGGGAACGTCGGCGCTGAGGGCGCGCACGCGTGCGGCGGCCTCAGCGATGCGCTCGGCCGGAAGGCGTCCGGCCGAGACGGCGGCCTCGATCGCCGCGACGATGTCGTCCATCTGCGCGTCGGTGTTCTCCGAGCCGATGCAGAGCAGGTCGCAACCGGCGGCGAGCGCGCGCACGGCAGCCTCGGGGATGCCATGCACGCCGCTCGCCCCCTTCATGTCGAGGGCGTCGCTGACGATGACGCCCTCGAACCCCATCTCCTCGCGGAGCAGGCCTTGCAGGATGCGAGGAGAGAGGGTGGCCGGGTTCTCCGCATCGAGCTGCGGGAGCAGGATGTGGCTGGTCATGATGGTGCGCGTTCCCGCGGCGATCGCCGCGCGGAACGGCACGAGCTCGCGCTCGCGGAGCACCTCGAGGGGCTCGTCGACGACGGGCAGCGCGAGGTGCGAGTCGGTCGCGGTGTCGCCGTGGCCCGGGAAGTGCTTGGCGCTCGCGGCGACGCGGGTCGACTGCACGCCGCGGATCCATGCCGACGTGTGCCGCGCGGCGAGTTCGGGGTCGGTGCCGAAGCTACGCACGCCGATGACGGGATTGTCGGGGTTGGAGTTCACGTCGACGTCGGGGGCGAACGTCACGGTGCATCCCGTGGCCGCCAGCGCCGCGCCGACCTCGCGGGCGACCCGCTCGGTCAGCCCGGTGTCGTCGAGCCGGCCGAGCACCGCGTTGCCGGGGTACGGCGCGCCGCGGTCGTAGAAGAGGCGCGTGACGTCGCCGCCCTCCTCGTCGATGGCCACGACGGCGAGCGGGTTGGCCTCACGGAGGCTCGCGTTGAGCGAGCGCAACTGCTCGGCGTCGACGATGTTCGGCCCGAAGACGCACACGCCGCCCAGTCCGTCGCGGAGCCTGGCGAGCAGCCACTCCGGCGCGGTCGTGCCGACGAAGCCCGGGAGCAGGGTCGTGTGGATGTCCCGACGCAGCCCCGAGGCCGCGTCGGTGTGGTGCGACGCGTTCATCCCTTGACGGCTCCGCTCACGAGGCCGCCGGTCATGCGGCCCTGCACGAAGAGGAAGAAGATCACCACGGGCAGCGCGATGAGCGTGGACCCGGCCATGACGGCACCCCAGTTGGTGGCCTCGGTCGCCGACTGGAAGGAGTTCAGCCACGGCGGCAGGGTGAGGTTGTAGCCCTTGAGGAAGAGGAGCGCCATGAGGAACTCGTTCCAGCTCTGGATGAAGGCGAAGATGCCGGTCGACACGAGCCCCGGTGCGAGCAGCGGGAACGTGACCTTCCAGAACGCCTGCGCCTTGGTGCAGCCGTCGATCTGGGCGGCCTCCTCGAGCTCGGCGGGCACGCCGGCGACGAAGCCGCGGAGGGTCCAGATCGTGAAGGGCACGACGGATGCGAGGTGCACGATGAACAGTCCGATGAGGGTGTTCATGAGGCGCCAGTCGTCGACCATGTTGTAGATCGTGTACATCATCGCCTCGCCGGGCACCATCTGCACGACGAGCACGCTGACGATGAACACGTAGCGACCACGGAAGGCGAAGCGGGCGAGCGCGATCGACGCGAGGAACGCGAAGATGCCGCAGACCACGACGACCGAGAGCGCGACGATCAGGCTCGACGCGAGCGCGTGCGGGAAGTCCGTCTGGCCGGGGGCCGCCTCGCGCGACCAGGCCGTCACGTAGTTCTTGAACGTGAAGTCGAGCGGGAAGAAGCTCGGATTGCGGCTGATGATCTGGTTCGACGGGGTGAACGACATGTTCACCATCCAGTAGACCGGGAAGACCGAGCAGAGGAACACCAGGATCGCGACGGTGTTGATCAGGGCCTTCGGAGCGCGGCGGCGATGCGTGCGGCGGTCCTTGAGGGTGCCGGGCGTCATGCGCCCCGGGGTCTCGGCGAGCTGGACGGCGGGAGAGATCTGCGTGGTCACGCTTCCTCCTCCTTCAGGCTGGAACGGACGTTGTAGTAGGAGATGCCCATGAGGAGGATGACCATGAACACGCCGATGGCGGCGGTCACGCCGAACTCGCCGAGCCCCTGCCGGAACAGGTAGGTGCCGAGCACGTTCGTCTCGGAGACGAGGCCGCCCTGCTGCTGCAACGCGTAGACCTGCGTGAAGATGCGGAGGTTCCAGATCGTCTCGAGCACGATCACGGCCGTGAGCACGTTGCGCATGTACGGCAGCACGATGAGCCGGAACCGCTGCCGCCCATTCGCGCCGTCGAGCTGCGAGGCCTCGAGCACCTCGTCGGGCACCTGGCCCAACCCTGCGTAGAACGTGAAGGCCGCGAAGGGAATGCTCTGCCAGACGATGATGATGACGAGGACCATCATGAAGGACCAGGGGTTGGCGAGCCAGCTGTGGCCACGGAAGTCCTGCGTGCCGGTGAGGGTGTTCAGGACCCAGTTGACGAGTCCGTAGTCGGTGTCGAAGATCCACCCCCAGACGACGGTCGCCGACAGCGGCGGCATCGCCCAGGCGAGCAGCAGGCCGACGGAGACGAGCAGTCGCCAGCCCTTCGTGAGGCGCAGCATGAGCAGCGCGATCAGCATGCCGACCGCGACGATGAGCACGGTCAGCACGACCATGAGGCCGAGGCTTCGGGCGAGCACGGCCGGGAAGTCGGACTTGGTGAAGACCTCGAGGTAGTTGTCGAATCCGACGAAGTTCGCCGGGGTGTCGAGCATCTTGTTCTTGATCTCGAGGTCGGTGAACGAGGTGATGAACATGACGATCGTCGGGTAGACGACCATCACGGCCAGCAACACGATGCTGGGGGCGAGCAGCATCCACGGCGCGAACGGGAACTTCTTCTTCTTGGGGGCACGACCTGCGGCGGCATCGGGTCGTGGAGGGCGGGTACCGGGCGTGCGCGGCGCTGCGTCGTATTCCGTGAGGGTTGCGCTCATCGGCTGCTCCTCGGGTGGTGCGCGGCGGACCGCGGTGGGACTGATGGTACGCCGGTCGTGGGGTGATCCCGGCAGGGGAACGGGGGGCGGAGCTGTGTGGGACTCCGCCCCCCGCGCTGGGTCAACAGGACTAGCTGTTGAGGATGTCCTCGATCTGCTTGTCGAGGTCGGTGGCGATCGACGTCACGTCGCCGCCCTGGGCGATCTTGACGAGCGCCTCCTGGATGATCTGCGCAGCCTCGACCTCGGCCCACTTCGGGGTCGTCGGGGTGACCTGCGAGTTCGCGAGCGCCACGGCCTGGGCCTTGGCGATCTCGGTGTCGGGCAGGTTCGCCGCCGAAGCGGTGAGGCCCGGGGTCAGGCCACCGGCGGCCAGGAGGTCCTGGTAGCCGGCGCTCGCCATGATGTCGAGCGCGGCGCGAGCCTGCTCGGGGTTCGCGCTCTTCGTCGCGACGGCGACGTTCGAGCCGCCGGCGAAGATCGGGGCGGTCTCGCCCGCCTCGAGGCCCGGCAGGGCGAAGGCGTGCAGGTCGGCACCGTAGGTGTCGGGGCAGCCGGGCGCCTCGGCGTCGGCCGGAGCGGTGATCGACCACTGGACCCATGCGGGAGCGGAGAGGAAGAGGTCCTCACCGGCGCAGAAGGGAACCTGCGGGTCGGTCTCGTCGCCGTCCTTGGCCGCGTTGGACGCGTTCAGGTAGACGTCCTGCAGCTGGGTCAGGCCTTCGATGCCGCCCTCGCTGGAGAAGCCGGCCTTCCAGGCGTCGCCGTCCTGCTCGGCGATGAAGCCGCCGTGCGCCCAGACGTAGGGAAGGGCGTTGTACCAGTCGCGGCCCGGTGCCCAGATGCCCGACAGGGTGTCGGTCTTGCGCGCCTTGCCCGTTGCGACGTACTCGTCGAGCGTCGTCGGGACAGCCGTGTCGCCGAGGATCTGCTGGCTGTAGAAGACGATGCGGCCACCGGCGTAGTACGGAGCAGCGTAGAGGTCGCCGTCGTAGGTCGCCGACTGCACGAGGCCCGGCAGGTAGTCGTCGGTGTTGAAGTCGTCGAGCGGCAGGAACAGGCCCTGGTCCGCGAAGCTCGCGGTCTGGGTGTTGCCGACCTCGACCACGTCGGGCGAGTCGTTGGACTGGAGCGCAGCTGCGTAGGTGTCGCTCACGTCGGCCCAGGTCTTCTCCTCGACCGTGAGCGTCCAGCCCTCGTTCTCGGATTCGAACGTGTCCTTCAGGTACGCGCGCGCGTCGTCGGGGGTGTCGGTGCCGACGACCCAGACGGTGATGTCGCCGCCGTCGGACGACGCCGAGTCACTGCCACCGGTGCTGCAGCCGGCGAGGGTCAGGGCAGCAGCGGCGCCGAGCGCCACAATGCCGAGTTTCCTCATTTGCGTTTCCTTTCATGGGGTGTGGGCGACAGCGGGGGTTCGCTGCACCCTTGGTGCGTGGGGTCCCGGTCAGAAGACCCCGAGTTGTCCGGAGAGGACCATGACGGCCGCGCCGCGGAGGACGATGTCCTGCGCCTGCTCGGTCATCCGGAGCCTCAGATCACGGTTGTGTTCCGCCATCGTCCGCGTCCGGAGCGTTTCGACGGCCGCCAGGGCGAGCGGTCCGTCAAGCAGTTCGGCGGGGCCGCTCAGCGCGACCTCCGACAGGTTGAGGGCACCGACGACCGGTGCCAGGACGATGCCGAGGCGACGCCCGGCCTCGGTGAGGATGGCCTCGCGATCGGATGCCGCGTGCTCGGCGTCGCCGAGGGCGTCGAGCTGCGCCGTCAACCGGGGCACGGCGAGCCAGGTCTCGAGGCATCCGGACTTGCCGCACGCGCAGCGCGGGCCGCCGTCGGTGCCGACGATGACGTGGCCGATCTCGCCGGCGGCGAATCCGCTGCCGATCACGGGGCGGCCGCCGATGATGAGGCCTGCGCCGACGCCGTGGCCGACCTTGACGAGCAGGAGGTCGTCGCTCGTGGAGGCGCCGTGCTCGGCGAGCACGGCGACGTTGGCGTCGTTCCCGACATGCACAGGGAGGGCGAACTCGGCGTGCAGTCGGCCCTGGAGGTCGAGCCCCTGCCAGCCGAGGTTGGGCGCCGAGCGGATGACGCCGTTGGGGTCGACGACACCCGGGGAGCCGACGCCGATGCCGAGCACGGGGGCCGTCGCGGCGGCGACGAGCCGGGCGACGAGTGCGTCGACGAGGGCGACGGCTGCCTCGCCCGTCGCGCCGTCGCGGGAGACCTCGTCGCGCGACACGATGCCGCCGTCGAGGTCGACGATCGCGCCGAGGAAGCGCTCGTGGTCGGAGAGGTCGAGGCCGATGATCTGGAACGCGGCCCGGTCGACGTCGATGAGGATCGCGGGCTTGCCCGGCCGGGCGGTCTCGCGCTGGCCGAGTTCGATGACGAGGCCCTCGGCGATGAGCTCGGCGACCAGGTCGGAGATGGTCACGCGGGTGAGCCCGGTCTCGCGGGCGACATCCGCCCTGCTCTGCGCGCCGGCCGTGTACAGCGTCTGCAGGACGAGGGCGCGATTGTGGCTGCGCGCATGCTCGGGGAGCACCTTGCCGGTGGGGCGGAGGGCCCGCGACCTGGTGAAGATCGGGGCGTTGACGAACGGCGTGGTCAGCACGTCGGCGCCGACCCCCTGGGGGGTCGGGCTCTCGAGGGTCTGACCTCGCTGCGCCTCCGTTGACATGTTTGTTAGTAAAGCTTACGAACAAATGAATTGCAAGAGTCCGACCGAGCTTTTCCGCCTCGTTACCGATTCGTGATCGGCCCCCGACCGCCGCCCGGCGAGACGACGAGGGGGCGGATGCCGCAGCATCCGCCCCCTCGTGTGGAACCGTTCGACTACGCCGCGAGACGCGTCTTGAGGTTGTCGGCCAGCGACTGGAGGAACTCCTCGGTCGTCTGGTAGGCCTGCTCGGGGCCGACGAGGGCCGCGAGGTCCTTGGTCATGGCGCCCGACTCGACCGTCTTGATGACGACGTCCTCGAGGGTCAGCGAGAAGTCGATGAGCTCCTGGTTGCCGTCGAGCTTGCCGCGGTGCGCGAGGCCGCGCGTCCAGGCGTAGATCGAGGCGATCGGGTTCGTCGACGTGGGCTTGCCCTGCTGGTGCTGGCGGTAGTGGCGCGTGACGGTGCCGTGCGCCGCCTCGGCCTCGACGACCTTGCCGTCGGGCGTGGCCAGGACCGAGGTCATGAGGCCGAGCGAGCCGAAGCCCTGCGCGACGGTGTCGGACTGCACGTCGCCGTCGTAGTTCTTGCAGGCCCAGACGTAGCCGCCCTCCCACTTGAGGGATGCCGCGACCATGTCGTCGATGAGGCGGTGCTCGTAGGTGAGGCCGGCGGCGTCGAACGCCTCCTTGAACTCGGACTCGAAGACCTCCTGGAAGAGGTCCTTGAAGCGGCCGTCGTAGGCCTTCAGGATCGTGTTCTTGGTGGAGAGGTACACCGGGTAGTTGCGCGAGAGGCCGTAGTTGAGCGAGGCCCGCGCGAAGTCGCGGATCGACTCGTCGAGGTTGTACATGCCCATCGCGACGCCGGAGCCCGGCGACTGGAAGACCTCGAACTGCTGCGGCTCGGAGCCGTCCTTCGGGGTGAAGGTCATCGTGAGCGTGCCCTCGCCCTCGAAGCGGAAGTCGGTGGCGCGGTACTGGTCGCCGAACGCGTGGCGGCCGACGATGATCGGCTTGTTCCAGCCCGGGACCAGGCGCGGGATGTTCGAGATGATGATCGGCTCGCGGAAGATCACGCCGCCGAGGATGTTGCGGATCGTGCCGTTGGGCGAACGCCACATCTTCTTCAGGCCGAACTCCTCGACGCGCGCCTCGTCGGGCGTGATCGTCGCGCACTTGACGCCGACGCCGTGCTTCTGGATGGCGTGGGCGGCGTCGACGGTGATCTGGTCGTCGGTCTCGTCGCGCTTCTGGATCGAGAGGTCGTAGTACTCGAGGTTCACGTCGAGGTACGGGTGGATGAGCTGGTCCTTGATGGCCTGCCAGATGATGCGGGTCATCTCGTCGCCGTCGAGTTCGACGACGGTGCCTTCAACCTTGATCTTGGACACGGTGCGTGGTCTCCTTGCGGTCGTTCGGGAAAAATCGAGGAAGTCTCGAGAGGGCGCGCGAACGCCGTCGACGAGTTTACCGCGTCCCCCCGAGTATCTTGACATCGAGACATTCCGGGCCGGCCCGACAGGGCAACCCGCTGTTCATGACATCGCGGCTACCGGCTCCGGCGCGTCACAGGTTAGCCTTGGCAGCATGGGTGAGCTGAGACTGGAAGAACTGAACGCGTCGAACATCGTGGCGGCGAACACGCTCTCACTCAAGCCCGGCCAGGAGCAGTTCATCGCCCCGGTCACCTACTCCGCCGAGGCCACGGTCGTGAACCCCGCCACGTCGTGGCAGCGCATCGTGACGCTCGAAGACCGCGTGGTCGGATTCATCCACGGCAACTTCGATCCCGAGAACACCCATGAGGAGTTCCGAGCCTGCATCTGGCGCATCAACGTCGACGCCGACGTGCAGGGCCGGGGCGTCGGCCGGTTCCTCGCCGAGTCGCTCGCCGAGGAGGCCAAGCGTCGCGGGTTCGACCGCATCACCGTGCTCTGGGAGCCCGGCGAAGAGGGCCCCGAGGCGTTCTTCCACCGCATCGGCTTCACCGACGTCGGCGAGACGGCGTACGGCGACGTGATCGGCGCGCTCGAGCTCTGAGCGCTCGAGCGAGCGCAGCGACCATGACGCAGCAGCCCGTCGGGTTCGTCGAGGCCGTGCTCATGGTCGTCGCCGACATCCCGTCCGGGCAGGTCGCGACCTACGGCGACGTCGCGGCGCTGCTCGGAACCCGCGGAGCCCGCGCGGTCGGCGGCGTCATGGCCCGGTACGGGTCGGATGTCGCGTGGTGGCGGGTCATCCGTGCGGGCGGTCGTCCGCCGGCGGGGCATGCCGAGTCCGCGCGCGTGCACTACGAGCGCGAGGGCACGCCGCTGCTGCCCAGCGGCGACGACGACGGCTACCGCATCGACCTCGCGGTCGCGCGCTGGCGACCCTGACCGGCGGTCGCGGAGCTCCGGCCCCGACACGGCGCCGGAGCACGACCGACTGCGGGACGGCTGCGACGCCTACTCGACCAGCGGACCGGCCAACGGGATCCTGATCGACACCGTCGTGCCGGCACCCGGAGGGCTCGTCACCTCGATCGTTCCCCCGACCGCGTCGACGCGATCGGCGATGCCGAGCATGCCCGTTCCCGCATCGACGGACGTCCCGCCCACGCCGTTGTCCCGCACCTCGAGCACGAGCTCGTCGGCGACGACGTTCGCGCGCACCCAGGCCCGCGTCGCCCGCGAGTGCTTCGCCACGTTCGCGAGCGCCTCCGCGAGCACGAAGTACGCCGTGGACTCGATGATCTCGGGCAGGCGCCCCTCGGCCTGCACCTCCACCTCGACGGGCACCGGGCAACGTCCGGCGACCTCCGGCACGGCGAGCGCCAGCCCGCCAGAGGAGAGCAGGCTCGGGTGGATGCCGTGGGCGAGCTCGCGCAGCTCCCGCAGCGCCTGGTTGAGCGTGGCGATCGTCTCCTCGAGGTCTTCGGCGAGCCCGGTCTCGCCGGCGTCGCGGGCGGCGTTCGCCGCGAGCCGCAGGCGCATGCCGAGCGAGACGAGGTGCTGCTGGGCGCCGTCGTGCAGGTCGCGCTCGATGCGCCGCCGCGCCTCGACGCCCGCCTCGACGATGCGCTGGCGCGACTGGCGCACATGTTCGAGCGTGCGCTCGATCTCGGAGCGCAGCCGCCCGTTGTCGACGGAGAGGCGCAATGCGCTGGAGACCCCGTCGAGCAGGCGCATGTTGTCGGTCAGCACCCGGTCGTGCCGGATCAGGGCGATCGGCGCGCCGAGCGGGGATGCCACGGGCAGCAGCCCGTGGCCGTGCTGTCCATCGGCGTCGGCCTCGGAGATCGGGCTGCCCGCGGCATCCGCGTACCGCCCCTTCGCGTCGTCCCACCAGTAGACGCGCACGGACTCGTCGCGGAGGGTCCGGGCGAGCGATTCCGCCCAGAGGCCGCGATCGGCGCCCTCGCGCGTGATGCGCATGAGGTCGGCGACCCGTGCCCGCATGTTGCGGGTGTGCGCGATTCCGGCGTCGAAGCTGACCGGGATGGAGGCGATCGCGACGAGGGACACCGTGGCGAGCACGCCGTCCTCGGCGGCGGTCGCGTAGTTCACGGCCTGCGCCGCGAGGGTGAGCGCCCACGCGAGCAGGGCGACCGGCATGAGGAACGCGACCGTGCGCGCCGGGACGCTCGCCCGCATCCACCGCACGAGCAGGCGGCCGGCGATCACGAGCGCGAGGGCGCCGCCGACCACGCGGTATCCCATGTCGACCGCCGCGAAGAGCACGGGGGCCTCGCCGATGCGGTACGCGTTCGGGGAGCAGTCGCACGGGTTCGCCTCGGGGCCGGCGAAGAGCACGACCACGACCAGGTTGACGAGGAACGAGCCGAGCGCGATCGCGGCGATGGTGCGCTCGAAGCGGCCGCTGAAGGTGCCCTTCGGGTAGACGAGCACCAGGATGCCCGCGATCACCGCCCAGGCGAGGTCGACGCCGCGCACGATCGGCCAGACCCATTCCCACTCGCCGATGATCCGGTAGATGGACTGCGGGATCCAGAGCACGACGAACGCGATCATGAGCCGCGCCGGCGTGCGCGCCGGACCGATGTGCCAGGCGACCCCCGCGCAGGCGGCGAAGACCAGCGGGACCATCGCGTGCAGCGTCGAGTACGAGAGCTCGGGTCGCTCGGCCTCGGGCGTGGCGAGGTAGCCGCCGATCTCCATGGCGAGGCTCAATGCCACGGCCAGGGTGATCGTGATCGTGCGCCTGATGATCCGGCCCTTGCGGCCGGGCGCCATCACCTCTCGCCGAGGAGGGTGAGCACGGCCAGCACGCGCCGGTGGTGCTCGGGCGACTCCTCGAGGTCGAGCTTCTGCAGGATGCTGCGGACGTGCGTCTCGACGGTCTTCAGCCCGAGGAAGAGCGTCTGGGCGATGCCGCCGTTGGAGTAGCCCTGCGCCATCAGCTCGAGCACCGACCGCTCGCGCTCGGTCAGCCGTGAGATCGGGTCGTCGGCGCGCGAGCGCTTCACGAGCTGCTCGACGACCTCGGGGTCGACGACCGAACCGCCGCCCGCGACGGTCTCGACGGCGCGCACCAGCGTCTCGGGTTCGGACACCCGCTCCTTGAGGAGGTACCCGGTGCCGCTGCCGGCCTGCATCACGCGCAGCGCGTACTCGGGCGTGGCGTACATCGAGAGGAGCAGCACGCCGATCTCCGACCCGGAGGCGCGGATCTGCTCGAGCGCGACGATGCCCTCGTCACGATGGGTCGGCGGCATCCGGATGTCGAGCACGGCCGCGTCGATGCCGCCGGCGCGCACGATCTCCACGAGCTCGTCGCCCGTGCCGACCGAGGCCACGACGTCGACTCCGCCGCTCTCGAGCACCTTCGCGATGCCCTCGCGCAGCAGCAGGGCATCATCGGCTATGGCGACGCGCAGGGGGGAGGCGTCGTTCATGGCACCCTCCGGTCGTCAGGCACGTGAACACGGCGGCAGCCGCTCCCGCGAACATACCGCGCGCACCGAGCCGCCCTGTACCCCCAAACTAGGGGTGCCTCGACCGGGTGTCCCGACCGGGTGGTCAGTGCTGGCCCCGGTGGAGGTCAGGTGCGGGCACGGATCCCGCACCGCCGCACCCCCGGCAGGCTCGGGCCATGAGCAGGAACGGCGGCAGGGCACGGGCGTGGCTGCGCCGCTCCCTGCCCGCCGCGGCGCCCGCCCCGCCCCTGCCAGGAACCGCCCCTCGGCCGGTCGGCCGACCTCTCCCCGTTGGAGCCCCACGATGACCGTCACCACCACCGAACACGGCCGCCACGCGGACCGGACGCCTTCCGCCGGCGACCGACGCCGTCAGGCACGCGCCGACCGCCGGGCTGCGCGACGCGACCGCGCCCGCGAACGCGCCGACGTCCGCCTCGACCGCGCGGAGACGGGTCGCGCGACCGAGTCCCCCGCCCCGGTCGCCCCCGAACGCCCGCCGCACCAGGGAGCTCGTGCGCCGCCGACTCGCCGCGGACGCGCGGCGCCTCGACCTGGCCGGGCTCGCCGAACGGCACGGCACCCCGCTCCTCGTGCTCGACGCCGACCGGGTCACGGCCCAGCTGCTCGAGCTGCGCCGCCGGCTGCCCGGTGTCGAGCTGCACGTCGCGCTGGCGGCGCTCCCCCACCCGGCGCTCATCCGCGCCGTCGACGCGTTCGGGGCGAGCTTCGACGTCGCCTCCCGCGCCGAGCTCGACCTGCTCGAGCACGAGGGCGTCGCGATCCGCCGCTGCGTGCACACGCACCCCGTCACGTCGATCGCCGAGCTGACGAGCGCGTACCTGCGCGGCATTCGCACGTTCGTGGTCGACGACCCCGCCGAGGTGGACGAGTTCGACGGACTGCCGCCGGACGCCCGCGTGCTCGTGCGGCTCTCGTTCCCGAATCCGGATGCCGCGTCGGACCTGTCCTCGACGTTCGGCGTCCCGCCGGAGCAGGCGTCCGCCCTCGTCGCGCACTGCCTCGCGGCGGGGCGTCCCGTAGCCGGATTCACGTTCCACGTCGGCAGCCAGACGACGAGCGCGGAACCGTGGAGGCGCGCCATCCGTCGCACCCTGAAGCTCATGCACGAGCTTGAGGGCCGCTTCGGCACCACGTTCGACACGCTCGACATCGGCGGCGGGTTCCCGGTCGCCTACGACGAGCCGGTCCCGGCGCTGGCCGAGATCGCCGACGGCATCCGCGAGGCCCTCGCGTCGGCCCCGGCACGGTATCGCGTCATCGCCGAACCGGGCCGTTTCGTCGCCGCCCCGGCGATGACCCTCGTGACCCGGGTCATCGGCAGTGAGGATCGCGCTGACGGCCGGTGGGTGCACCTGGACGACGGCGTGTACGGGGCGTACTCGAACATCCCGGCCGAGGGCGTGCGCCCGCTCGTGTTCGCGGCCTCCGAACTCGCCGACCGCCCGGTGACCGACGAGGACGCCGAACGCGCCGTCAGGCGCCTGCGGGAGCGCTCCTCGGAGCCGGTGACCCTCGCGGGCCCGACCGACGACGGCGTCGACGTCGTCGCCCGGGGCCTGCGGCTTCCGAGGCTCGGCGTCGGCGACCTGCTCGTGAGCCCGATGATGGGCGCGTACACCTGGGCGCCCGCGACCCGCTTCGACGGCATCGAGCCGGCCGCGGTCCACGCCCTCTCGGGTGCGGGCCTGCGGGCCTCGACCTGAGCAGCTCACGCGGACGCGCGGGCGCCGGTCGCGGCATCCGCTCGAGGGAACGGATGCCGCGACCGGCGGAGGATCACACGAGCGAGTCGCGCCAGGCCGCGTGCAACGCCGCGAACCGGCCGGAACCGCCGATGAGGTCGGCCGGTGCGCCGTCCTCGACGATGCGGCCGTGCTCCATGACGAGCACGCGATCGGCGATCGCGACCGTCGAGAGCCGGTGCGCGATGATGACCGCCGTGCGGTCGGCGAGCAGGGTCTGCAGCGCCTCCTGCACGAGGCGCTCGCTCGGGATGTCGAGCGAGCTCGTCGCCTCGTCGAGGATCAGCACGGCCGGGTTCGCGAGGAACGCCCTCGCGAACGAGATGAGCTGCCGCTGGCCGGCGCTCACCCTGCCGCCGCGCTTGTTCACGTCGGTGTCGTACCCGTTCGGCAGGCCCTCGATGAACTCGTGCGCGCCGACGGCCTTCGCCGCCTGCACGATCTCGTCGAACGTGGCGTCCGGCTTGCCGAGCGCGATGTTGTCGGCCACCGAGCCCGAGAAGAGGTACGCCTCCTGCGTGACCATCACGATCGCGCGGCGCAGGTCCTTCGGGTGCAGCGATCGCAGGTCGACGCCGTCGAGCGCGACGACGCCGTCGCTCGGGTCGTAGAAGCGCGCGAGCAGCTTCGCGAGCGTCGTCTTGCCCGCACCCGTCGACCCGACGAGGGCGACCGTCTGGCCGGCCGGCAGGTCGAGGTCGAAGCGCGGCAGGATGACGCGGTCGCGCGTGTACGCGAACTCGACGCTCTCGAACGACACGCGTCCCTTCGCCCTGCGCAGGTCGACCGGGTGCGCCGGGTCGGGCACGCTCGGCTCCTCCTCCAGCACGCCCGAGATCTTCTCGAGCGCGCTCGACGCGGACTGGTACCCGTTGTAGAACATCGCCATGTCCTCCATCGGGTCGAAGAACCGCTTCGTGTAGAGCACCGCGGCGAGCAGCACGCCGATCTCGAGCGCACCGTCGACGACCCGGAACCCGCCGAGCACCAGCGTCGCCGCGACCGCGGTGTTGCCGATGAACGCCAGGCCCGGGTTGTACACGGCGAACAGGCCGAGCACGCGGGCGTTGACGTCGCGGTAGTCCTCGACGAGTCCGCCGAACTCCGCCTCGTTGCGCTTCTCGGAGCGGAACGCCTGCACGGCGCGCATGCCGGTCATCGTCTCCACGAACTTCACGATGAGGTTCGCGGATGCCACGCGCGAGCGCCGGAACAGCGCCTGCGAGCGCACCTGGAACCAGCGCGTCAGGATGCCCAGCGGCACGAGCGAGACGAGCAGCACGAGCCCCGACGTGGGGTCGATGAGCACGAGCGCCACGGCCGTGAAGACCATGTACATGAGCCCGCGCACGAGAAGCGTGAGCCCCTCGTCGAGGAGCTCCCGGATCGCGTCGAGGTCGCTCGTCTGGCGCGAGATGATGCGCCCCGACGTGTACGACTCGTGGAACTCGAGGCTCAACCGCTGCGTGTGCAGGAAGACGCGCGTGCGCAGGTCGATCAGGATCGCCTGGCCGATGCGCGCCGAGAGCCGGATGTACGTCGAGATGAGGAACGCGCCGACCACGCCCGTGAGCAGGTACGCGAGGCCCGCGAGGGCGGCCGGGTACCAGTTCTGGTCGATCAGCGCCGGGATGCCCTGGTCGATGCCGAACGCGATGATCGCGGGGCCCGCGACCTGCGCGGCCGACGACACGACGATCGCCGCGGCCGTGAGCCAGAGCTTCGCGCGCTGCGGGCGCAGGAGCGAGCCGAGCAGGCGTGCCGATCGCGCGCGGATCTCGCGCGACTCGGACTTCGTGTAGTCGAGGCGTTCCTCGCCCTGCACACCGGTGACGCTCATGACGCCGCTCCTCTCGTGGTCTGGGGTTGCCTGGTGTCGTTCGCCTCGTCGGGCCCGGGCCCGATCGCCTGGGCATCGGCCTCGTCCTCCAGGCTCGAGATGACGAAGCGGTAGTGCTCGCTCTCGCGGAGCAGCTCGGAGTGGGTGCCCACGGCGGTCACCCTCCCGGCCTCGAGCAGCGCCACCCGGTCGGCGAGCATGACCGTCGAGGGGCGGTGCGCCACGATGAGTGCCGTGGTCGAGGCGAGCACCGCGCGGAGCTCGGCCTCGACGCGGGCCTCGGTCGTGACGTCGAGCGCCGAGAGCGGGTCGTCGAGCACGAGCACGGCCGGCTTGGCCGCGACCGCGCGAGCGAGCGCGAGGCGCTGCCGCTGGCCGCCGGAGAGGCTCATGCCCTCCTCGCCGACCTTCGTGTCGACGCCGTCGGGGAGGTCGTAGGCGAATCCGGCCTGCGCGATGCGCAGCGCCTCGTGCAGCACCTCATCGGCCGCGTCGCCCTCGAGCTCGGGTCGGCCGAGCAGCACGTTCTCGCGCACCGAGGCGCTGAAGAGCGTGGCATCCTCGAACGCCATGGCGATGTGGCGGCGCAGCTCGTCGCGCGTGAACGCACGCACGTCGACGCCGTCGAGCGTCACCGAGCCCGCCGTCACGTCGTACAGGCGGGTGGTGAGCGCCGTGAGCGTGGTCTTGCCGCAGCCCGTGAGCCCGACGAGCGCCATGGTCTCGCCCGGACGGATGTCGAGGTCGACGCCGTCGAGCAGGTCGCCGAAGCGCTCGGGCGAGTCCTGGTAGCGGAAGTGCACGCCGGTGAAGCTCAGCGCCCCGTGCGGTTCGCCGAGCACCCGGGGCGTCTCGGGGTCGACGATCTGGTTCTCGCTGTCGAGCACCTCGAAGAAGCGGTCGGTCGCCGTGCGCGCGTCGAGCGAGAAGGCGAGGAGGAACCCGATCGACTCGATCGGCCAGGCCAGCACGGTCGCGGTCGCGAAGAAGGCCACGAGCGTGCCGACGGTGATCACGCCGTTCGCCGCGAGCCACACGCCGAGCACGAGGCAGATCGAGAGCGCGACGGCCGGGACCAGGATGAGCCACACCCAGATGTTCGAGTCCAGGCGCGCCTTGGCGATCTCGGTGCTGCGCAGCGACTCGGCCTGCGCCCGGAAGGTCGAGAGGGCGTGCTTGCCGCGCCCGAACGCCTTGAGCACGCGGATGCCGTGCACCGACTCCTCGACGGCCGTCGCGAGGTCGCCCGCCTGGTCCTGGCTGCGCCGGGACATCTCCGAGTAGCGCCCCTCGAAGAGGTACCCGACGATCCACAGCGGCAGCGAGCAGACGAGGAACACGACGCCCAGCATCCAGTTCATCGAGATGAGGATGCCGACGCCCACGATGATCGTCACGAGGTTCACGGCCGTCAGCACGAGGCCGAACGAGAGCCAGCGGCGGATCAGGCCGAGGTCGCTGACCGCGCGCGAGAGCAGCTGGCCGCTCGGCCAGCGGTCGTGGAAGCTGACCGGCAGGTCCTGGAGCTTCGCGTACAGGGCGTTGCGCATGCGCGATTCGACGCGCGTGCCCGGGCCCACGACGAGCCAGCGGCGAAGGCCGTACATGACGGCCTCGATGGTGCCGAGGCCGAAGACGAGCAGGGCGAACGGGATTACCGCGTCGGCGTCGCCGTCGGCGAGCGGCCCGTCGACCATGGACTCGAGCACCTGCGGGATGGTGAGGGCGATGAGCTGGCCGACGAGCGCGGCGAGCCCGCTGAGCGCGAAGGCCGGCGCCGAACGCCCGACGTACCGGCGCAGGCGCCAGAGCGCCGGGACGGTTCCGAGGCGCGGCGGAGCGGATTCGTGGTGATGCTGGATGGCGGACAAGCCGGATCCCTTTCGAGAGTGGTGCGAGACGACCGCAGACGGAGTCGGTCGGGCAGCGCGTCGAGCGCTGAATGACGTCGCGAGCGACGTGGGTGCGGGGCTACCGCTGATCAGTCAGTGCAGGTCGAGCCTGCGGGGCGGGGTGCGAACTACCCGGAGATGCCCGTGACGTGGAGCACCGGACGCAGAGCGCTACCGGCCACGAACGGGCGGGTGTAGCTGTCTGTCTGCATGGTGTCCTCCTGCGTCGTCGTCGTCTTCATTCCATGCGACCGCGCGAGCGCAGCCAGCCCTGTAGCCTATGGCACCTTCGGCCTCGACTGCAAGAGCGACGGTGCGAGTAGGCTGTGCGAACTCGTCATCCGCTCGACGTCCGCCCTGCACGGGACCTCGACGGCGAGGCCCGAACGACCAACGAGGAGATCGCGTGGGAGCGACATCGACCGCTGTGGCGCGCGCGAACGCGCACCGCGGGGTGTTCGCCGCGATCGCCGCCGTCGTCCTGGCGCTCGCGTTCCTCGGAACCGCGGTGCTCGACTCGCTCGCGAACGCCTCGCTCGGCGGGCTCCGCGACGGGCTCGCGTCGGCGACCGGCACCAACGGCGCCGCCCGATGGCAGATCCGGATGGCGGCCGACGCCGAGGCGCAGGCGGAGGCCGCGGCATCCGTGCTCGACCGCATGCTCGTGCCGAACGGCGCCGAGTGGACCCGCTCGGTGCAGACCTCGCCCGTCGACGTGAGGCGCGTCGGCGCCGAGGCCGACCCGACCGGCGACGCGTTCGGCGCTGTGCTGCTGGTCGACGACGCCGTGCCCGGTCGTGCCGAACTCGTCAGCGGCGCGTGGCCCGACGACGCCGACGTCGCGGGCGCCGTGGCGATCGAGCCCGGCACCGTCGCGACCGCGGTGCAATCCGACGCCGCGCAGGCGCTCGGGCTCGGGCTCGGCGACGTGCTCGTCGTCGACGACGCCGATCCCGTGCGCCTGCAGGTCGTCGGCACGTGGACGGCATCGGACCCCGCCGACCCCGCCTGGTTCGCGGAGCCGATCGTCTCGGCCGGTGTCGTCGACGACGCCGCCGGCCCGTTCGTCGTGGCCGACGACGCCGACCTCGCGGGCATGCCCGCCGCGGTGCTCGTGCGGTGGACGGCGACCGCCGACGCCGACGCGATGACGCCCGCCCTCGCCGCGGGGCTCCGCGCCGCGCTGCCCGACGTCGAACCCGTGCTGCGCGCGCAGGACGACCTGGGCTCCGACGGGCTCGGCACCTCGGGCGGGCTCGTCCTCACGCTCGACCGCCTGTCGGCGGGGCTCACGGCGGTGCGCGCGATCGCCCCGCTGCCGGTGCTGCTCATCGCGTTCGCCGGGTTCGCCGCGCTCGACCGTCTCTCGGCCCTGCTCGCCGCGGGCCGCCGCGGCGAGACGCTGCTGCTGCGGGCCCGCGGGGCGTCGGCGGCGAGGCTCACCCGGTTCTCGGTCGTCGAGGCGGCCGTGGTCGGCGTACCGGCCGCGGCCGCCGGCGCCGCACTGGCCGAGGCGGTGCTCGGATTCCTCCGGCCGGGCGAGGCGAGGTCGTGGGCGGTCGCGGCGGCGGTCGCCCTCGCGTGCGCGCTCGGCGCCGCCGCGCTGCTCGGCGGGCGGGCATGGTGGGAGGCGACGCGGCCCGTCCTCCGCGGGTCGGGCGACGAGGTCGGGCGGATGCCGCGGGCTGCCGCCGCGGGCGGGGTGCTCCTCGTCGTGATCGCGGCCGCGGTGTCGCTCTGGCAGTTCCGGTTGTACGGCTCGCCGCTCGTGACCGGTGCGTCGGGCGTGCGCGAGGTGGACCCCGTCGCGGTGCTCGCCCCCATGCTCGTGCTCGTCGCGCTCGCGCTGGTCGGCAACGGGCTCGTCCGGCCCGTCGCGCGCCTGCTCGAGCGCCTCGCCGCGGCCCGTCCCGGGTTGGTCCCCGCGTTGCCGATGCGGCAGCTCGCGAGGCGGGCCGGCCTGTACGCGTCGGCGTCGCTCATGACCATGCTGGCCGTCGGCGCCCTCACGCTCGCGGCCGCGTTCGCCGGCAGCTGGCAGGCCTTCGACCGGGCGGTCTCCGCAGCGAGTGTCGGCGGCGAGGTGCGCGTGACGTACGCGGGCCGCTCCGTCGTGCACGACGCGGATCCGCTCGCGATCGAGGACCCGTTCGCCGACGTCGCCTCCGTCGACGCGAGCCTGCCCGTGTTCCGCGGCGAGGCGCGGATCGGCTCCGACCCGACGATGCTCGTGGCCGTGCCCAGCTCCGGCGCCGCGGCGTTCGGCCCGGCCATCGCCGCGGCCGCCGCGACGCTGTCGCCGGCATCCGGGCCGCCCGCGCTGCCGGCGGGCGCGACGCTCGACGTCGAGGTGCGGCTCGCGGCCCCCGAGGGCACGCCCGGCGAGGTCGCCGTGTCGGTGTGGATCCTCGGCGCCGACGGCGAGGCCAGCCGGTTGCCCGCGGGCACGGTCCGGGTCGACGCCGGCGCCGGCGCCGCGCACGTCGCGCTCCCCGAGGCCGAGGGCCTGCGCCTGCTCGGCTTCGACGCGACCGCGACCGGCACGCAGGGGCTCGGCGAGGTCGAGGTGCGCTTCGGTCCCGTCTCGGTCGACGGGACGATCGCGGCATCCGAGCTGCAGCCCGAGGGCGACGCCACCGTCGGCTCGAAGCGGCCCACCGCCCGCGTCGGCGTCGCCGGCGCAGGCGCAGGCGACCCGGGTCCCGTCTCGGCCGTGCTCGGCGCGGCCCTCGCCGAGCGCATCGGGGCGGTGCCCGGCGACGCGTTCACGTTCCGCATCCTCACGGGCGGCGCGAGCGTCGACGCGATCGTCACCGACATCGTCGCGACGGTGCCCGGCGCGGGCGACGCCGGCCTGCTCGCCGACCTCTCGGAGATCTCCCTCGCGGCCTTCGACGCCGACGAGGGCGTGCCCGCCTTCACCGAGCGCTGGCTCGCGACCACGACCCCCGCCGCGATCGCGGACGACCTCCGCCGGGACACCGCGGCCGCGGCCACCGCGACCACCCGCGCCGACGTGTCGTCCGCACCGCTCATCGGTCCGGCCGTGAACGCCCTCTGGGCCGGCGCGGCCGGCGCGCTCGTGTTCGCCGCCGTGGCACTCGCCGCCCTCACGGCCGCCCTCGCACGGGCCCGGTTCGGCGAGGTCGTCGTGCTCCGCGCGCTCGGCATGCCCGCCGCGCTGCAGGGCCGGGCGCGGTTCGCCGAGCTCGCGGTGTCGCTCGGCACCGCGGTCCTCGTCGGCGCGGTCGTCGGCGCGATCACCGCCGTCGCGACCGTCCGCGACCTCGCCAGGGCGGCCGTCGCCGATGCCCCGGGCGCGCTGCCCGTCGCCTTCGGCTTCGACCTGCTCCCGTGGGCGGTCGGCATCGCCGCGTTCCTCGCCGCCGCCGCCGCGATCGGCTGGGTCGCGGCGGCGTCCGTGCGCCGACTGGCCGCCACCCCGGGCATCCGCGAGGAGGAACGATGAGCGCTCGGCATCGCTCCCGCACGTCGTCGTCGGGGCTCCTCCGCCGGCACCTGAGCACCGCCCCCGGCGCATCGATCGCGCTCGCGCTGCTCGTCCTCGTCGGCGCGTTCCTCGCCACGGCGGTGCCGCGTGCGGCCACGGTGCTGCACACGGATGCGCTGCACGAACAGGTCGCCGGGCTCCCGGCCGCCGAGCTCGACCTCACCGCGACGTCCCGGGAGCGACCCGAGACCGGCCCCGGCACGGGTCCGACCGAACTCGACGCCGACGTCGCGACCGTGTGGGGCGCGACCGAGGAGCGCCTCGCGGCGATCGTCGACGACATGCCCGATGAGCTCGCAGCCGTCACGCGGCCGCCCCGCGCCATGCTCGCGATCTCGCCGGTGCGCGCGCAGGTCGACGGCGCGGGGCCCGGTTCGCCGACGTACCGGATCATGACCGGCTTCGATCCGCTCATGCGCGAGCACCTGGAGCTCACGTCCGGCGCCTGGCCCGCGCCGGTGGATGCCCCGGTGCCGTCCTCCGCGCCCATCGAGATCGTCCTCACCGACCCGGTCGCCGAGCGCATGGAGTGGCCGGTCGGCGAGGCGCGCACGATCGACGTCGCGGGCAGCGCGCAGCAGGTCGTCCTCTCCGGAACGGTCGCGCCTGTCGACGCCGACGACGGCGCCTGGACGCACATCCTGCCCGCCCTCGACCCGTCCGTCGTCGACAACGGCCTCTCCGCACCCGAGATCACCGCGATCGCCTTCGTCGACCCCGGCTCGTGGTCGCAGTTCGCGAGTGCGAGCGTGCCGCTCACGCTCACGGTCTGGATCCCCGTCGATCCAGAGCTCATCACGGCCGACGCGGCGGCGGAGCTGCAGGTCCAGCTCGGTCGATTCGCCAGCGACCCGCACGCGGTCGGCTCCGGCGCCTGGGTCGGCGAGTACGCGACCGTCGGCGACCTGTCGTTCTCGAGCGGACTGCGCGACGAACTCGTCGCCGCGGCGGCCGCGGCGGCCGCGGGCGATGCCCTGCTCGCGACCGTGGCCTCCGGGCCGATCGGCGTGATGATCGCCGTCCTGGTGCTCGGTGCGCGGGTCGTGTTCGAACGACGGCGCGAGGGCCTCGAGCTCGTCGCCGCGCGCGGCGCGTCGACGGGTCAGTTGCGCGGCATCCTCGCGCTCGAGGGACTCGTCATCGGACTCCCGGCGGCCCTCCTCGGCGGCATCTTCGGAACCCTCGCGTTCGACGCCGACGCCGGTCCGGCGGGCCCGGCCGTCGCCGCCCTCTTCGCCCTGACCCCGGCGGCCCTGCTCATCGCCTCCGCGCCGTCGTTGAGCCCGCTCCGCAGGGCGCGCGTCGACCTCGGCACGACCGGCGGGAGCCGCCTGCGCTGGATCGGCGAGCTCGTGGTCGTGCTCCTCGCCGCGGCGGCCGTCGTCGTCCTGCTGCGCCGGGGCCTCACGACGTCGGCGGCCGACATCGGCGTCGACCCGCTGCTCGCGGCCGTGCCGCTGCTGCTCTCCCTCGTGGCCTGCATCCTCGTGCTCCGGCTCTACCCGATTCCCCTCGCGCGGATCGTCCGCGGGTTCGCGGCCCGCCCGGGCCTCGTCGGCTTCCTCGGATCCGCTCGGGCCCTGCGGGATCCGTCGGCCGGCCTCGTGCCCGTGCTCGCGGTGGTCGTCGGCGTGTCCGTCGCGGTGTTCTCCTCCGTGATGCTCGGCACGATCAGCTCGGGCGTCGGCGACGCGGCATCCCACCGGGTCGGGGCGGATGCCTCGGTCTCAGGCCCGCCGCTGACGCAGGCGCAGCTCGACGAGATGCTCGACGTGCCCGGAGTGGAGGCGATCGCGCCGGTGTACTCGACCCGCAACGTCTCGCTCTCAGTCGACGGCCGGCAGCGCGCGACGACCCTGGTCGTGATCGACGTCGCCGAGATGCAGGCGGTCCAGGCCGGGCGAGCGGATGCCACGCCGCTGCCGGACTCGCTCGCCGAGCCGCCCGGCGACGCCGGCGTCCCGGTGCTCGTCTCGGGCCTCGTCGACGAGCTCGCGTCGAGCGCGACCGACGTCACGATCGACGGCGACCCGTACGCGGTCCAGGGCGTGGTCGACGGGACGACGGCGTACTCGCCCCGGGTGAACTGGATCCTCATGGATCGATCGAACGCCGATCCGTACGTGTCCACGCTCGTGCCGCGCACCGTGCTCGTGCGCTTCGAAACGGGCGTCGACGACGGCGCCGCGGTGTCCGCCATCGCGGCGATCGCCGGCGAGGGTGCCACGGTCCAGACCCCCGCGAGCCTCGCCGAGCAGCTCGGCTCCACGACGACCGTGCGCGGGCTCACCGCCGCACTCGTCGCCGCGATCGTGCTCTCGAGCCTGCTGACCGCCCTCGCGATCGTCCTGACGCTCGTGGTCGGGCGTCCGGCCCGCGACCGGCTGCTCCCCCTGCTCGCGACGCTCGGGCTCGACCGTCGAGGCGAGCGCGCGCTCGTCGCCTGGGAGATCGGACCCGTCACGGCCGTCTCGCTCGTGGTCGGCGCGGCGCTCGGCGCTGTGCTGCCCCACGTCGTGCTCGGCGGCATCGACCTCAGCAGGTTCACCGGCGGTGACGCACCGCCCGACGTCGCCTACGACCCGTGGCTCATCACGGCCGTGCTCGCGGCATCCGTCATCGTCACGGTCGTCGCGTCGACGCTCGCGGCCTCGCTCGGGTCCCGCATCGACGTGGCGCGCGCGATGCGCAAGGAGGAGGAAGGATGAACACGTGGCAGACACGCTGACCCACCCGCACATCCTGTGCAGCGACCTGGTGCGCATCTTCACGGCCGACGGGGTCGAGATCCAGGCGCTGCAGGGCCTGAACCTGCGCGTCGACCCGGGCGAGATGGTGGCCGTGGTCGGCGCCTCCGGCTCGGGCAAGTCGACCCTGCTCACCATCCTCTCGGGCCTCGACACCGCCACGGCCGGAAGCGCGAGCGTGGCCGGCCACGACCTGCTCGCGATGCGATCGCGCGAACGGGTCGAGTACCGCCGGCGCACGGTCGGGTTCGTCTGGCAGCAGACCTCGCGGAACCTCCTCCCCTACCTCACCGCCGCCGAGAACGTCGCCCTCGCGATGAACGTCGCACGCACGTTCGCGGGTGCCGCCCGCGCGTCCCGCATCGGCGACCTGCTCGACCTGCTCGAGGTCGGCGAGTTCCGCGACCGCAGGCCCGCGGAGCTCTCGGGCGGCCAGCAGCAGCGCGTCGCCATCGCGGTCGCACTGGCGAACGCGCCGCTGGTGCTGCTCGCCGACGAGCCGACCGGCGAGCTCGACGAGGCCACCTCCGCCAGCGTGCTCGAGGCCATGCGCAGCGTCAACGAGGAGCTCGGCGTCACCACGCTCATCGTGACCCACGACCCGACCGTCTCGGGGCACGTACGGCGCACGGTGCAGATCCGCGACGGGCGCACGTCGACCGAGGTGCTCCGATCGACCCGCGTCGACGAGCACGGCGCCGAGGAGCACATCGCCGAGGAGTTCGCGGTGCTCGATCGCGTCGGTCGCCTGCAGTTGCCGCACGAGTTCGTCGAGCGGCTCGAGCTGCACGACCGGGTGCGCCTCGCGCTCGAGCCCGACCATGTCGGCGTCTGGCCCGGGACCCGCACCGCCGGCGGTGCCGATCCCGTTCCTCGCGATGCGGTGGAGGGCGACGCCGCGGAGCCGCGCACGGCCGAGACGGCCGCCCCAGACGATGACCGCCCCACGACGGAGGACCCGCGATGAGCACGCTCCGAGCCGAGCACGTCGGTCGCGACTTCGAGACGGCCGCCGGCCTCGTGCACGCCGTCGCCGGCGTCTCCCTCGAGGTGCGGCCGGGCGAGCTCCTCGTCGTCACCGGCCCATCGGGTGCCGGCAAGACGACCCTGCTCAACCTGCTCGGGGGCCTCGACCGGCCGACCTCCGGTCGCGTGCTGCTCGGCGACGCCGACCTCTCCACGCTGGGCGACGACGAGCTCGCGGCGATGCGCCGCGACCAGCTCGGGTACGTCTTCCAGTCGTTCGGCCTGATCCCGGTGCTGTCGGCGTCCGAGAACGTCGAGGTGCCCCTGCGGCTGCTCCGGATGTCGCCCGCCGAGCGCGATGCGCGGGTGGCCGAGGCGCTCGACGCGGTCGGGCTCGGCGCCCACGGGGCGCAGCGTCCCTACGAGCTCTCCGGAGGGCAGCAGCGTCGCGTCGGCATCGCCCGGGCGATCGCGGCTCGGCCGCGACTGCTGCTCGCCGACGAGCCGACCGGCCAGCTCGACAGCAGCACGGCGGCGACCGTGATGGACCTCATCGGCGACCTCGTGCACACGCGCGGCGTCGCGGCCGTGGTCACGACGCACGACCCGGCGCTCGCCGGGCGCGCCGACCGTGTGCTCGACCTGCACGACGGCCGGGTGAGGTCGGTCAGCGCACCCGCACCGACAGGCACGTGACGCAGCCCTCGAGCTTCTCGAACTCGCTGATGTCGACCGTGACGACGCGGTAGCCGAGGTTGGAGAGCATGGCCGCCGTCTGCGGTGCGGCCGACGACATGAGCAGCGACTCGTCGCTGAGCGCGACGACCGCGACGCCCTCGGGCTCGAGCACCGGCAGGAAGCGCGGGAACAGGCTCGGCACGTCGATGCGCTCGGGGTCGCCGATGACCGTGCCGTCGGGCAGTGCGGTCACGGCGCTCTTCAGGTGCAGGGCCTTCGTGAGCGGCACGGCCACGACCTCGTAGCCGTGCGGCGCGAGCAGGGCGCGCAGCTGGCGAATGCCTTCGGCGTTCGTGCGCGACCCCGCACCGACGTACACCGTGGACCCCACCTTCAGCACGTCGCCGCCGTCGAGGGTGCCGGGCGCGAGGATGCTCGCGACGCTGATGCCGGGGATCGACCGGATGGCGCGTTCGACGGCCTCGACCTCGGGTCGGCGCGAGAGCGCACCGGGGTGGGCGAGCACGGCCAGGTCGCCGAACATGACCACCGTGTCCTCGACGAACACGGAGTCGGCGAGCTCGGGGGCGGCGTCGACCTCGATGGTCTCCCACCCCTCGGCGAGGAGGGCCGCGCAGTAGTTGTCCCACTGCTCGTCGGCGAGCGCGTGGTCGACCGGGCGCCGCTCGAGGTGCGTGAGCAGCCCCTCGTCGAGGTTCGTCGCCGGGATGCGGACGAGCGCGATGTGCCGGGCCGCCCGGTTCGGGGCGTACTCGAGGATGGCGCGCATCACGCGGGGCGCGAGGAACATCTCGCCCGCGATGAGGGCGAGGATGAACACCAGGTTGAGGCTCACCAGCGAACCCACCACGAACATGAACAGCGGCCCCGAGAGCGGGTTGCCGACCGCCGCCGCAGTCACCGTGGTCGCCAGCAGCGCCGCGAGGCACGCGGACGTGAATCCCGTGATGAGGGTGAGGAACCACGCTCGCGTGGCGCCCGCGGCATTGGCGACGGACAGCAGCACGAACGCGATGAACGCCACGAGCGTGAAGTGCCCCGTGAGCTGCCCGAACGTCTGCGGGGACTGCCCGTTGCCGATGAAGAACGCGAACAGCGCGGTCAGCCCGGCGAGCACGGCGGCGGCCGCCGACGCGGCGAACACGGCGACCACACGGCGCCCGGGGGTCGGCGCGGGCTTGAACCGGGCAGGGCTCACGGGCGTGGCGGCGGGGGACGTCATGCGGACGAGCCTAGCGGCCCCCGCCCCACCGATCAGACCGCGGACTCGAGGCGTGCGTGCGCGAGTCGTTCCGCCGCGGCCAGCGTCGTCGTGCCGTGCTCGTCGGCCGATCGCAGCACGGATGCCACGGTGTCGCCGATGCCCGCGATGCGCGCGTCGAGCTCCGACTGGACCGCGTCGGGCCCGCTCGCGACGTCGAGGTAGATCACGCCGCCGGCGTTCACCACGAAGTCGGGCGCCCAGACGATGCCGCGTTCGGTGAGCAGGCCTGCGACGTCGAGACTCGCCAGCTGGTTGTTGGCCGCGCCGACGACGGCGCGCACGGACAGCTCCGCCACGACCTCGGGCGTGAGCACGCCGCCGAGCCCGCAGGGCACGAACACGTCGGCGTCGATGAGGTGCGCGTCGGCCGGCTCGACCCAGGCCGCGCCGAGCTCCTCGGCGAGGGCGCGCTTGCCCTCGGCGACATCCGTCACCGTGAGTCGGGCGCCGCCGGCGGCGAGCGAGCGAGCGAGGCGACCGCCGACCTGGCCGAGCCCGGAGATCACGAGGTGGCGGTCGGTGAGGTCGCGCGTGCCGAAGACGTGCTCGAGGGTCGCGAGGATGGAGGCGTGCACGCCGGCCGCCGTGGCGTCGGCGGGCTCGCCGACCCCGCCCTGCTCGGGCGGGAGCCCGCAGACGTGGGCCGTGCGCTCGGCGACGACGGCCATGAGCTCGGCGCTGGTGCCGACGTCTTCGGCCGTCATGTAGGCGCCCTCGAGGGACTCGACGGCGTCGCCGAGGTCGAGCATCGCGGCATGCGTGGTCGCGGCGTCGAGGTGCATCCCGGCCGGGATCGCGACGACCGACTTGCCGCCGCCCCGCGCGAGACCGGCTGCGGCGTTCTTCATGGTCATCGCCTGCGAGAGGCGCAGCGCGTCGGCGAGCGCGTCGGTCCAGTGCGCGTACTGCCAGAGTCGCGCTCCGCCGAGGGCCTGCCCGAGGCGGGTGGAGTGCACCGCGACGATGATGGTGAGCCCGGAACGTCGCCCGCGTGAGATGAGCACGCGCTCGTGGTCGGGCGAGTCGAGCGGGAGTGCGGCGGCCGCGGGTGTCGCGCCGCGTCGGGTGGTGGCACCTGCCGTGGAGGGCTCGGACAGGTCGTGGGTGATCGTCATCGATCGGTCTCCTTCATCATCCGCCTTGTGGGCGGAACGGTGGCCGGCGCCTCATGAGCGCCGCTCCCCCAAGGATACCGCCCGTCGGATGCCCGCCGAAGGATCAGCGGATGCCGCAGGGACGACCCCGCGGCATCCGCTCACCACCGGCGATCAGTGGAAGAAGTGGCGCTCGCCCGTGAAGTACATCGTGACGCCCGCGACGCGCGCGGCCTCGACGACCTCGTCGTCGCGCACCGAGCCGCCGGGCTGCACGACCGCGCGCACGCCGCCGTCGAGCAGGATCTGCAGGCCGTCGGCGAAGGGGAAGAAGGCGTCGGATGCCGCGACCGAGCCCGCGGCCCGTTCGCCGGCGCGCTCCACCGCGAGCTTGCACGAGTCGACCCGGTTGACCTGGCCCATGCCGACGCCGACGGAGGCGCCGCCGGACGCGAGCAGGATCGCGTTGGACTTGACCGCGCGGCAGGCGCGCCACGCGAACTCGAGGTCGGCGAGCGTGGCCTCGTCGGCGGGCTCGCCGGCAGCGAGGGTCCACTGCGACGCGGGAGCGAAGTGGCGGTCGGCCTGCTGCAGCAGCATGCCGCCCGAGACCTGGCGGAGCTCGACGGCCGTCGGCTCGAACCCCTCGGGCAGGGTGAGCAGCCGGATGTTCTTCTTCTTCGTGAGCAGCTCGAGCGCCTCGGCCTCGAAGGCGGGCGCGATGAGCACCTCGGTGAAGATGCCCGAGACGGTCTCGGCCATCTCGAGGGTGACGGTGCGGTTCGCGGCGATCACGCCGCCGTAGGCCGACACCGGGTCGCACTCGTGCGCGCGCCGGTGGGCGTCGGCGATGGGGTCGGATGCCCCGGCCGAGGCGACCGCGATGCCGCAGGGGTTCGCGTGCTTGATGATCGCGACCGCGGGCTCGGCGAAGTCGAACGCGGCGCGCACCGCGGAGTCGGCGTCGACGTAGTTGTTGTACGACATCTCTTTTCCGTGCAGCTGCACGGCCTGCGCGATGCCGGGGCGGCCGCCGTTCGAGGCGTAGAGCGCGCCCTTCTGGTGCGAGTTCTCGCCGTAGCGGAGGTCGGCGTCCTTCGACCACGTGCCGCCGACCCACGCGGGGAACGGCGACTCCTCGGCAGGCTGGTCGGGTGCGACGACGCTGCCGATCCACGAGGCGACGGCCACGTCGTACGACGCCGTGTGGCGGAACGCCTCGCGCGCGAGCACCTGGCGCTGCGCGAGCGTGGTGCCGCCGCCGACGACGGCCGCGGCGATCTCGTCGTAGCGGTCGGGCGAGACCACGACCGCGACGTTCGCGTGGTTCTTGGCCGAGGCGCGCACCATGGCGGGTCCGCCGATGTCGATCTGCTCGATCGCCTCGTCGGGCGCGGCGCCGGCGGCGACCGTCTCGGAGAACGGGTAGAGGTTCACGACGACGAGCTCGTAGGGCTTGATGTCGAGTTCGGCCAACTGGGTCTCGTGGTGCTGGAGCCGCAGGTCGGCGAGCAGGCCCGAGTGCACGGCGGGGTGCAGCGTGCGCACGCGTCCGTCGAGGTGCTCGGGATAGCCGGTGACCTCGGCCACCTGGGTGACGGGGAGGCCGGCGTCGGCGATCGCCTTGCCGGTGCCGCCCGTGGAGACGAGCTCGACGCCCGCCTCGGTGAGCTTGGTCGCGAGTTCGACGAGCCCGCGCTTGTCGCTCACGGCGATGAGGGCGCGCCGCACGGGCACGACGTCGCGGGGTCGGTAGAGGCTCGGGTCGATCGTGGCACCGCTCATCGGGCGAGCTCCTTCAGGTCGAGGTGGGCGTTGGCGATGTCGAGCACGGCCTGGATGAGCAGGCGCCGTTCGACGGGCTTGATGCGGTCGTGCAACGACGACTCGGTGTCGTCCGGCAGCACGGGCACGCGCTCCTGGGCGATGATGGGGCCGCCGTCGACGGAGTTGTCGACCACGATGAGGCTCGCACCGGTCTGGTCGACCCCGGCGGCGAGGGCGTCGCGCACGCCGTGCGCGCCCGGGAACTCGGGCAGGTACGCGGGGTGGGTGTTGATCAGCTGCGGCGAGAAGGCGTCGACCACGGCCGGCGGCACGAGCCGCATGAGCCCCGAGAGGATCACGAGGTCGGGTTGCCAGAGCCGCACCTGCTCGATGAGCTCGGCGCCCCACGCATCGCGATCGGGGAAGGCGGTGAACGGCACCGTGAACGTCGGGATGCCGAACTCCTCGCCGAGTGCGAGGCCGTCGGCATCGCGGTCGGCGCCGATGGCGACGACACGGGCGGGGAACTGGGCGTCTTCCGAGGCCTCGAGGAGGGACCGCAGGTTCGATCCGGTGCCAGAGATGAGCACGACGAGCTTCAGCACCATCCGAGCCTACCCGGTGGGCGGCGTCGCGCCGTTCCGAGCGGATGCCGCGGCCTCCACCGGATGCCCCGAGCGGATGCCGCCGGTCCGCGTCAGCGGTCGATCGGCCCCGTGCGCTCGAAGGATTCGGTGGCGTTGCGATCCTCGTCGCGCGCGCCGCCGGACGTGCCGTCGGTGCGGCCCCGGCGCCACCACGGCGCGTCCTCGTCGTCGCGTCGGGGTTCGGCCGGCGGCGTCGGCGCGACGGGCTCGGCCGGCTCGGCCGGCTCGGCCGGTGGCGACGGCACGACGGGCTCGGCACGGGGCGGCGGCACCGGCTCGTACCGGTCCGTCGACGCGGCATCCGCCCGCCAAGCCCCGTCGTCGTGGCGGGCGACGGTCGTGCCGGGCTCGGTCGCATCGGCTCGGCCGAGGAAGGCCGCGTAGCCGCCTGCGAGGGCGCCCAGCCCGATCGTGATCGCCGCGACGAGGGCGACGTCCAGCCCGTCGGGCCCGACGACCGCGAGGCGGCCCGGCCCGATCGCCCCGCCGGACCAGCGCGCGAGCAGGCCGAGCGCGACTCCCCCGACGAGCGCTGCCGCGACCGCGACGGCGAGCGGCCGCCACCATTCGGTCGGCGCTCCGGCCCGGCGCCGCGCGCTGCCCACGATCCAGGCTCCGGCGAAGCCGAGCAGCACGGGCACGACGAGGAGCACCGCGCCCAGCAGCGGGGCCTCGCCCGGCAGCGCTCCCAGCAGCGGGATCCCCGGGACCGGGCCGAGCAGGATGCCGCCGGGCGCGATGGACGTGCCCGCACCGATCGCGAACCCCGGCCCGAGCATCCACGCCGCCGCCCAGATCACGAGGTTCGGCAGCACCGCGAGTTCGGCCATCGTGAGGGCGATGCCGCCGACGACGCCCGCATCCAGCGCCTGGTAGAGACTCGCGATCGTCGCGTAGTCGAGGACGATCACAACGGCGACGAGCGTCGCGGCGACCGCCAGCACGCCGAACACCGCGGCCCCGCCGATCCGGATCGCGGCGGCCGTGATCTCGCCGACGAGCGGGGGGATCTCCTGCACGGCGCGACGCACGAAGCCCGCGCGCGCGACGTCGGGAGACGGATTGCGCACCGACTCCTCGACGGCGCCGATGAGCGCGCCGAGTCCCACGACGAAGGCCGGCAGCCCGATCGCCCACCAGGGGTTCGTGTGGAGGGCAGGCGTATCGACGAGCAGCCCGGCGCCCAGACCGGCCGCGGCGAAGACGGCCATCGCGGCCAGCGCGCCCGTGAGCGCGTGCCCGCCGGCGGCGGAGCGGCGGCCGATGCGCACGCCGGCGGCCAGCGTGAGCAGGGCGATGCCGAGCAGGGCGATGCTGATGGGGAACGGGTCGCCCGCACCCGCGAGGCCCGACTGCGCCGCGGTGACCGCGTCGACCTGCACCGTCACGTTCACGCCGTGGCCGAGCAGCCAGACGGCGCCGGCCGCGTTCATGAACGCCATGACGTCCACCGCCATGCCGAAGTGCACGGCCCAGAGCAGCATCAGCGGCACGACGGCCAGGCCGAAGCCGATGAGCGCTGCGACGAACGCCTCCAGCGAGGCGAGCAGGGCGATGGTGGTCCGTCTCATTCCTCCGGGAGCCTAGCCCGGAGGGCGCCGGTCACCCGGCAGGACGCCCGCGCTTCTTCGGACTGGTCGGCTTCGCCGCCGGGCCCCCGTCGACGTCGATGACGTCCGTCGCCTTCGCGTCGGCATCGGTCGGCGACGGAGCCTCGGCCCCGGAGGCCTCGACGAGCACGGCGGTGTCGCCGTCGCCGTCGCCGTCGGCTGCGGCATCCGTCGACACCTCGTCCTCGTCCGGAGCGGATGCCGCGGCGGCGGCGGCGATCTCGGCCTCGAGTGCGGCGGCCTCCGCCTCGGCCTCGGCCTCGGCGACCTCGAGCGGCGGGCGCTGCAACAGTTCGACGATCGCCACGAGCACGAGCGCGATGACGATCGTCCAGACGACGAGTCCGGTGGAGACGGGTCGCACGAAGAGGATCACGGCGACCGCGCCGAGCATGATGATGCTGAACACGACCGCCCGCTGCCGACCCAGCCACGCGCCGAACGAGCCCGTGGTCAGCCCGCGCCTCGCCGCCGAATGGCGCACCGACCCGAACCCGGCATCGGCGAACCCGCGCAGCCTCGTCGGGAGCGCACCAGGACCGCTGAGCCAGGCGATCAGCGCGACCGAGACCGCGAAGACCACCAGGGCGATGGTCGTGGCGAACATGCGATCGACGATCTGGTCGTAGATCACCTCGGCCGCCGCGGTCGGGACGATGCTCGGCGAGACCGTGCTGATGAAGTAGAGCCGCCCGATGCCGAATCCGCTCGCGAGGATCGCGAGCATCACGGCCAGCGTGGATGCCGTCCAGATGATGGCCGTGCGTCGGCGCGGGGCGACCAGGATCCCGCCGATGAGGAAGGCCAGAGCGACCCACGGCAACCACGTGCCGGCGGAGACGGCGAGGGTGTACGCGAGCTGGACGGTCGTGAGCGAGTCGGACTTGGCCACGACGATCGTCTTGTCGACCGCGGGAATGGCCGATGCGAAGCCGACGCCCGCATCGACCAGGCGCTCCTTCACCGCCTCGACGATCGGGCCCAGCTGGATGCCGATCTCGCCCGAATCGGTGATCTGCAGGGCCGCGTCGGGATCGCCCTGCAGCGCCTTGATCGTGGCGGTGTGCGTCGTGCGCAAGGCCTGCTCGAAGATGTCGCCGAACGCCTCGGACGTGACGAACCGGTTCACGATCTGCCCGATCAGGGTCTCGATGCCCTGCGTCGCGGGGCCCTCGAGGAGCTTCAGCGCCTGCTCGGCGCGGTCGGGCAGGCCGAGCTGGCTGATGCCGTCGAAGACCGTCGAGGTCAGGTTCTCGATGTCGGCTGCCGCGATGATGGCCTCCGTCGCCTCATCGGCGACGTACGCCTGCACGGCGGGGTCGTCGGCGAGGGGCGCGAACGTGGCGACGAACGTGTCGGTGTCGACGAGCTGGTTCTTCGCCCATCCGCCGAGCACGGCCACCGGGGTGAGGATCGCGCCGATGAGCACGAGGATCGTGGCCACGGCGACACGGGCACGACCCGAGGAGCGCGTGCGCGGAGCCGGGGCGGATGCCGCGAGCGGCGCCTCCGCCTCGACGCGCAGCCGCGCGTTCTCGGCCTCGAGCGCCGCGATCCTGGCCAGAAGTTCGTCGTCCTGCACCTGTGCCATGCCGTCCCCCTCGGACTCGCCTTCCCACACCATATCGGCGGGCGCGGTCGCACCGCAGCAAGTTGTTCGACGGGGACGACGAACGCCCGCCTCGCCCCGTCGTGCTGGGCACGGACGGGCGGGACGGGCGTACGGGCGGCCCGGCGCCGCGGCGACGCTCACGCGCCGTCGCGGCCTCCGGATCAGAGGGCCGCGTAGACCTCGCGGAGCAGCGCTGCGGTCTCGGACGGCGTCTTGCCGACCTTGACGCCGGCGGCCTCGAGGGCCTCCTTCTTCGCCTGCGCGGTGCCGGCCGAGCCGGACACGATCGCACCGGCGTGGCCCATGGTCTTGCCCTCGGGGGCGGTGAAGCCCGCGACGTAGCCCACGACCGGCTTGGTGACGTTGGCCTTGATGAAGTCGGCCGCACGCTCCTCGGCGTCGCCGCCGATCTCGCCGATCATCACGATCGCCTTGGTCTCGGGGTCGGCCTCGAACGCCGCGAGGGCGTCGATGTGCGTCGTGCCGATGATCGGGTCGCCGCCGATGCCGATGGCGGTCGAGAAGCCCAGGTCGCGCAGCTCGTACATCATCTGGTACGTCAGCGTGCCCGACTTGGAGACGAGGCCGATCGGGCCCTTGCCCGTGATGTTCGCCGGGGTGATGCCGACGAGCGACTCACCGGGGCTGATGATGCCGGGGCAGTTCGGGCCGATGATGCGCGTCGTGTCGCCCTTCTCCTTGGCGTACGCCCAGAACTCCGCGGAGTCCTGCACGGGCACGCCCTCGGTGATGATCACGAGGAGCGGGATCTCGGCGTCGATGGCCTCGACCACGGCGTCCTTCGTGAACGCCGGCGGCACGAACGCGATCGACACGTCGGCACCGGTCGCGGCGATGGCCTCCGCCACCGATGCGAACACGGGGAGCTCGACCGAGGTGCCCGCGGCATCCTTGTGCAGCACCGTGGTGCCGGCCTTGCGCGCGTTCACGCCACCGACCACCTGGGTGCCCGCCGCGAGCATGCGCGCGGTGTGCTTGGAGCCCTCGCCGCCGGTGATGCCCTGGACGATGACCTTGGAATCCTTGTTGAGGAAGATCGTCATTGCTCTGCAGTCCTTCTTCTACTACGCGGCGTTCGCCAGCTCGGCGGCCTTGTCGGCGCCCTGGTCCATGTTCTCGGCGAGGGTGACGAGCGGGTGCGCGGCCTCCTCGAGGATGCGGCGGCCTTCGACGACGTTGTTGCCGTCGAGGCGCACGACGAGCGGCTTGTTCGCGGTCGAGCCGAGCTCGGCGAGCGCGCCGACGATGCCCTTGGCGACCTGGTCGCACGCCGTGATGCCGCCGAAGACGTTCACGAACACGCTCTTGACCTGCGGGTCGCCGAGGATGATGCCGAGGCCGTTGGCCATGACCTCGGCGGAGGCTCCGCCGCCGATGTCGAGGAAGTTGGCCGGCTTCACGCCGCCGTGGTTCTCGCCCGCGTAGGCGACCACGTCGAGCGTGGACATGACCAGGCCCGCGCCGTTGCCGATGATGCCGACCTCGCCATCGAGCTTGACGTAGTTGAGCTCGAGCTCCTTGGCCTTCGCCTCGAGGGGGTCGGCGGCGTCCTTGTCTTCGAGCAGCGCGTGGCCCGCGTGACGGAACTCGGCGTTCTCGTCGAGCGTGACCTTGCCGTCGAGGGCGATGACGTTGCCGTCCTCGTCGAGGATGAGCGGGTTGACCTCGACGAGCGTCGCGTCCTCGCCCTTGTAGACCTCGTAGAGCTTCACGAAGACGTCGGCGACCTTGTCGACCAGCTCGGCCGGGAAGTTCGCGGCGACCGCGATCTCGCGGGCCTTCGCGGCGTCGATGCCGGTGCCGGGGTCGACCTCGATGCGGGCGAGGGCCTCGGGCTTCTCGACGGCGAGCTGCTCGATCTCCATGCCGCCCTCGACGCTCGTGAGCGAGAGGTAGGAGCGGTTGGCACGGTCGAGGAGCACCGAGAAGTAGAACTCCTGGGCGATCCGGGCGCCGCCCGCGACCATGACGCGCTTGACGACGTGGCCCTTGATGTCGAGGCCGAGGATGGCCTGGGCCGCCTCGAACGCCTCGTCGGGGTTCTTCGCGACCTTGACGCCGCCCGCCTTGCCGCGACCGCCGGTCTTCACCTGGGCCTTGACGACGACCACGCCGCCGAGCTTCTCAGCCGCTGCGCGCACCTCCTCGGCCGTGTCGGCGACGATGCCGGGGAGCACCGGCACCCCGTACTGTTCGAACAGGTCTCTGGCCTGGTACTCGTAAAGATCCACGCTCTACTTCCAATCGGTCCGCACGCGCGACCGCGCACAGTGGCTGGTGGGTGTCGTCCCGCGAAAGTCTCTCGAAGTCGAGAGATACGGGACCGTCGTCCATGCTACTCCGCTTGTCGGACGCCTCAGAATCGTGCGGTCGTACGGATGGTGAACGCTCCGTCGAGCCGTTCAGCGACGTGTCGGGCCGGGCGGCTCGACGCTCGGCATCGTGCCCGTGGGCGGTGGCATCGGCCGCACCTCGACGAAGCGCCGGGCCGCGAGCACCGCGAGCAGGCCGACGGCGGCCCCGAGCACCGTCTCGAGCACCCGGTCGGCGAGCAGCCCGATGACCGGCGCCGGGGATGCGAGGTGCACGACCGTGAGCGCGAGGGTCGTGATGAAGACGAGGGCCGCGCCGTAGTGCCGGCCGACCAGGATCTCAGCGCCGAACTGGCACACGGCGATCACGACGATCAGCGCCCACGGCGGCGGATCGGGCCAGAGCACCAGGCCCGTGACGACGACGCCGACCAGGGTGCCGACCACGCGATGCACGGCGCGCTGGGCCGTGTGCGCGGCTCTCGCGGGCGGGATCACGGCGATGGCGCTCACCACGGCCCAGTACGGATGCCCCGCGCCGAGCGCCGTGGCCACCGCTCCGGCGACGAGTGCGGCCGCGACGTTCTGCACGACGTTGAGCCAGAGCCGCGGGTCGGACCAGACCCTCGACCGCATCGGGGTGCGCCTCGGCAGGTCGCGGAACACGGCCCCCGAGCGCCCGGGCGCGACCCGTCGCAGCATCCAGCCCGACATGGCGAGCAGCCAGGCGAAGGCGGCGGCCGCCCACGCGACACCCCACCGCTGCCAGCCCGTGCCGTCGTCGATGGGCTGCGCGGCGCACACGAGCAGGCCGAAGACCGCGAACAGCGGCCCGGACGGCGTGACGCCGAGCAGGTTGAAGGCGACGATCACGGCCGTGATCAGGCCCGCGAGCACGACCGCCTCGACGCCGATGGGGGCGGCGGTCGCGGCCAGGAGGATGCCGAGGCCGGTGGCAGTGAGCTGCACACCGGCGGCCGTCGTGACGGTGCGGACCCGGGTGGCGTACGGCTCGCTGCGCCCGAAGATCGCGGTCATCGCACCGAAGGCGGCGTACGCGGCCCACTCGGTACGGTCGACCGCGACGAGGATGGCGAGCGGGACGACCGCCGCCACGGCGGCTCGGAACGCGACCTCGACATCGAGCGTGCGGAACTCCCGCCACCAGTGCTCGACCCCGCGCACCGGGCTCACGACACCCGGCCCAGATGCACCGCCGCGAACCCGAGCGCGGCGATGGTCTCGCCGTCGGTGATCTCGCCCGAACGCACGGCCTGCCAGACCTCTCGCCAGGGCACGGCCCGCGTATCGCTGATGCCCTCCTCGTGCTGCGAGTGCGCAGCGGATGCCGCGGGGCGGAGCCCGGTGGCGAGGAACACGTGCTCGGGCGCCCTGGCGATGCCGTTGAGCGCGGTCATGACTCCGATGGGGGCCCAGTGCAGAGCCTCGTACCCGGTCTCCTCGAGGAGCTCGCGCTTCGCGGCGATCAGGGGGTCCTCGCCGTCGGACCCGCCCGCGGGCACCTCGACGGAGGCGCCGACCGTGTGCCGGTCGACCGTGACGAGCAGCACCTCGTCGTCATCGGTCATCGCCACGACGAACACCGCATCGTGGCGCATCTCGACGACCCCGTAGATGCCGGTCTCGCCGTCGGGTCGCTCGACCTCGTCTTCGACCACGCGGATCCACGGATTCTCGTAGACCGTGCGCGTGGCGCGGATCGGCCAGGTCACAGCTTCTCGATCGGCGCGATCTTGATGAGCAGCTTCTTCTGGCCGGCGGTGTCGAAGCTGACGTGCGCGATGCGCTTGGTGCCCTCGCCGGTGACCTGGTTGACGCGGCCCTCGCCGAAGTCGACGTGACGGATGCGGTCACCCGCCTCGAGGGTCAGGTCGCCGTTGTCGCGAACCGTGCCCGTGACGCGGTTGGCCCATTCGGCCTTGGGCTTCGCGGAGGCGGTGACGCTGAAGCGCTCGAGGTCTCGATCGCGCGTGCCCCACGCACCGCCCTGGCCGGGCCTGGCGTTCAGCGCGCGGGGCCGCGTGCCGCCGCGGGAGGTGGCCATGCCGGGCGACTGCTTCCAGTCGACGAGTCCTTCGGGGATCTCCTGCAGGTAGCGGGACGGCATCGCGACCGCCACCTCGCCGAACTGGGCGCGGCTCATCGCGAGCGAGATGAAGAGGCGCTGCCTCGCCCGGGTGATGCCGACGTAGAAGAGGCGGCGTTCCTCGGCGGGGCCGCCGGGCTCGGAGGCCGACATCTGGTGCGGGAGGAGCCCTTCCTCGAGACCCGTGAGGAACACGGCGTGGTACTCGAGTCCCTTGGCCGTGTGCAGGGTCATCAGCGACACGGTTCCGGATGCGTCGTCGAGCTCGTCGGCCGCGGCCACGAGCGAGACCTGGGTCAGGAAGTCGACGAGGGTGGCCAGCGGGTTGTCGCGGTCGAAGTCGCGCGTCTGGGCGACGAGCTCGTCGACGTTCTCGGCGCGCGTCTCGTCTTGCGGGTCGCGGCTGTTGCGCAGCGCGTCGATGAGGCCCGAGCGCTCGAGCAGGAACACGAGCACGTCGGAGACCTTCGAGGCGCCCTCGTTGGTGCCCGCCGCGACGCCGGCCGAAGACGGCACGAGCATGGCCGCGGCCTCGTCGAGCACGGTGGCGAGGGTCATGATCGCCCCGGTGACCTTGGGCCCGAGCCCGAGCGCGTCGGCCGAGCGCATGGCCTCGCGGAACGTGAGCCCGTTGGCCTCGGCGAAGCCCGAGAGCGCCGTCTCGGTGGCCGGGCCGATGCCGCGCTTGGGCGTGTTCAGGATGCGGCGCAGCGCGAGCTCGTCGAGGGGGTTCGCCACCGAGATGAGGTACGCCATGGCGTCCTTGATCTCGGCGCGCTCGTAGAACTTCGTGCCGCCGACCACCCGGTACGGCAGCGCCGAGCGCACGAAGATCTCTTCGAGCGCACGCGTCTGCGCGTTGGTGCGGTAGAACACGGCCATGTCGCGATAGGCCACGCCCGCGCGGTGCAGCGCCTCGATCTCGTCGGCGACGAACTGCGCCTCGTCGTGCGCGGTGTATCCGGTGTAGCCCGTGATCTTCTCGCCGTCGCCGACCGCGGTCCAGAGCTTCTTGTCTTTTCGGTCGAAGTTGTTGGAGATGACGGCGTTCGCCGCGGAGAGGATGTTCTGCGTCGACCGGTAGTTCTGCTCGAGCAGCACCACCTTCGCACCGGGGAAGTCGCGTTCGAACTCCGAGATGTTGCGGATGTCGGCCCCGCGGAACGCGTAGATCGACTGGTCGGAGTCGCCGACGACGGTCAGGCTCGCACCGGGGATGCCGCCGGTGGAGTCGACCACGCCCCTGATGTTGAAGCCGTGCTCGCCCATCTCGGCGACGCGCTCGGGCGACACCGGCTGCGTGAACTCGCGGATGAGCGAGTACTGCGCGTGGTTCGTGTCCTGGTACTCGTCGACCAGGATGTGGCGGAACCGTCGCTGGTAGAGGGATGCGACGTTCGGGAACGCCCGGAAGAGGTAGACGGTCTCGGCGATGAGGTCGTCGAAGTCGAGCGCGCTCGCGGCGCGCAGTCGCCGCGTGTACTGCCGGAAGATCTCGAGGAACATGACCTCTTGGGGGTCGTTCATGTTCGCGTTGCGCGCGTAGGACTCGACGTCGGAGAGCTCGTTCTTCAGCTTCGAGATCTTCGACTGCGCGCTCGCGGGCGTGAAGCCCATGGTGTCGGCGTCGAGTTCCTTGATGATGCGCTTCAGGACCGTGCGGGTGTCGGCGGAGTCGTAGATGGTGAACGTCGACGACAGCCCGATGGCCTCGGCCTCGCGACGCAGGATGCGCACGCAGGCGGAGTGGAACGTCGAGATCCACATGCCGGACGCGCCCTCGCCGAGCAGGCTCTCGACACGCTCGCGCATCTCGGCGGCGGCCTTGTTCGTGAACGTGATCGCGAGGATCTGGCTCGGCCACGCCTCGCGGCTGTCGATGAGCCCCGCGATGCGGTGCGTGAGCACGCGCGTCTTGCCGGAGCCCGCGCCCGCGACGATCAGGAGCGCCTGGCCGCGGTACTCGACCGCCTCGCGCTGCTCGGGATTGAGGCCTTCGGTGAAGCGATTGCCGGATGCAGCGGGCGCGCCGGATGCCACGGATGCAGCGGGCGCCTCGCGCCAGCCGGCCGGGTCGTCGGGGTCGAGGATCAGCGTCATGTCACGACAAGTCTAGGCGCGGCATCCGACACCGCGACCTCGCGCCCGAGCGGCGCGAGGTCGCGGTCGCGCGCTCAGGCGAACTCGACGACGAGCTCCACCTCGACGGGCGAGTCGAGCGGGAGCACGGCGACGCCGACGGCCGAGCGGGCGTGGCGGCCGGTCTCGCCGAAGACCTCGCCGAGGAGCTCGGAGGCACCGTTGATCACGCCGGGCTGGCCGGTGAACGACGGGTCGGATGCGACGAACCCGACGACCTTGACGATGCGCGTGATGCGGTCGAGCGACCCGATCTCGGCGCGCACGGCGGCGAGGGCGTTCAGGATGCTCGTGCGGGCGTACGCCTTGGCGTCGTCGGCGGGCACGAGGCCGTGCCCGTCGCCGACCTTGCCGGTCGCGGGCAGTGCGCCCGCCGTGAACGGCAGCTGGCCGGAGGTGTAGACGTAAGAGCCGGTGGCCACGGCGGGGATGTACGCGGCGACGGGCGGCGCGACATCCGGCAGCTCGATGCCGAGCTCGGCCAGTCGGGCCTCGAAGCCGGCCATCAGGCGCGACCCTCGCCCTCGAAGGCCTTCGCGGCCTGGGCTGCGGCGGCGGCGCCGGCGGATGCCGCGGCCGACGCCTGGTCGCCCGACGGACGCTTCAGGTAGGCGACGAGCCCGCCCTCGGGACCCTGGACGATCTGGACGAGTTCCCAGCCCTCGGAGCCCCAGTTGTTCAGGATGGCCGCCGTGTTGTGGATGAGCAGCGGGGTGGTGATGTACTCCCAGGTGACCATGGGATCCTCGTCTCTGACGTCGGCAGGGGTGCGGAATTTCCGGGGATGCTGGTGCCATGGCGCGCTCGTCCGCGGACACTTCGGGTACACCCAGCGTCCGTGCCGAGGTTTGTCAGCCTTCTCCGTTACGCTCCACTATATGTCTGCCCAAAAACGTTCGATGAGCGACCTCGGCTCCGGAATCCTCGGATTCGTCGGGATGAGCGCTCTCGCCGGCGTGCTCGTGACCGCCGCGGTGACCCCCGCGCTCGCCGTCACCGGACTGGCCGCCAACAACAGCATCACGATGTTCGAGAACCTGCCCGGCTTCCTCGAGATCGACGACCTCGCGCAGAAGTCGACCATCTACGCCATCCAGCCCGACGGCAGCCCTGCCGCCGTCACGTCCTTCTACGACGACAACCGCGAAGAGGTCGAGTTCGACTACATCTCGCAGTACCTGAAGGACGCCGCGGTCGCCGGTGAGGACCCCCGGTACTACGAGCACGGCGGCATCGACATCAAGGGCACGCTGAGCGCCGTCGCGAACGAGTTCATCCCGGGTGGCTCGACGCGAGGCGGGTCCTCGATCACGCAGCAGTACGTCAAGAACGTGCTCATCAACAACGGCATGAACGAGGCGACCACCGAAGAGGAGAAGGAGGCCGCCTACGAAGAGGCGACCGCGACGACTCCCGAGCGCAAGCTCAAGGAGATGCGCTACGCGATCTCCATCGACAAGAAGTACTCGAAGGACGACATCCTCAAGGGCTACCTGAACATCGCCGCGTTCGGCGGGCAGGTGTACGGCGTGCAGTCGGCCGCGGAGTACTACTTCGGCACCAATGCGAAGGACCTCACGCTGCCGCAGGCGGCGAGCCTCATCGCCATCGTCAACTGGCCCGAGAAGTTCCGCCTCGACTACCCCGACAGCGAGACGAACGGCGCGAACACGGTCGTCGACGGCGAGAACGTGCCGTACGCCGACAACAAGTCCCGACGCGACTACATCCTCAAGGAGATGCTCTCCGAGAAGAAGATCACGCAGGAGGACTACGACGCCGCCGTCGCGACTCCCGTGCAGCCCGACATCCACGAGCCGACCAGCGGATGCCAGGCCTCGCCCTACTACGCCTACTTCTGCGACTACGTCACGTGGGAGATCAAGGACAAGCTCGACAAGGCCGACACTCCCGACGTCAACGAGGGCGCCGAGATGCTCTCGCGCGGTGGCCTGAACATCTACACCACCATCGACATGCAGATGCAGGATGTCGCGACCCAGGCGCTGAGGGACAACGTCCCCTCGTCGATCCCCGAGATGGATCTCGGCGGCTCGGTCGTCTCGGTCGAGGTGGGCACCGGGCGAATCCTCGCGATGGTGCAGAACACCGACTACAACGTCGACCCCGAGGTGACGGGCGACAATTACTCCGCCGTCAACTACAACTCGGGCATCGACTACGGCGGATCGAGCGGCTTCCAGCCCGGCTCGACGTTCAAGACGTTCACGCTGGCCGAGTGGCTCATCGAGGGACACTCGCTCAACGAGAGCATGAACGCGACGAAGCGCAACAACTGGGGCACGTTCAACGACAGCTGCAACGGACCCGTGAACGTCGACGGCTGGGATCCCGGCAACGACGAGGGCGGCAACGGCGGCTACTGGACCGCGCTGTTCAACACCATCAACTCCGAGAACACGGGCTTCATCGCGATGGCGAAGCAGCTCGACCTCTGCGGCATCAAGAACACCGCGACCGCACTCATGAGCGCCGGCCGCGCCGACGGCGGCGAACTCGGAACGCCCGCGGGCACCGACTGGACGTTCCAGCCCTCCGCCGTGCTCGGCACCGAAGAGGTCGCCCCGCTCTCGATGGCGACCGCGTTCGCCGCGTACGCCGGTGGCGGCGTCTCCTGCACGCCGATCGCGATCGACAAGATCGAGGACGCCGAAGGCAACCCGATCGAGGCGCCCAAGTCGACCTGCACCCAGGCGATCACGCCCGAGGTCGCGGCCGGCATGGACTACGCCCTCAACAAGGTCATGACCCAGGGAACCGGTACGTCCTCGCTGTACAAGATGGACACCTCCGGCACCCCGATGATCGGCAAGACCGGCACGACCGACAACAACGAGGCCACGTGGATGAGCGGCGCCTCGTCGAAGGTCGCGACGGTGGTCGGCGTCTACAACGCCACGGGCCATGTGAACCTCCGCAACACGTACATCAACGGCGAGCAGGCGGCCGTGCTCCGCCACAACGTCTGGCCGCGGGTCATGGACTTCGCGAACATGAAGTACGGCGGCGACGCGTTCCCCGAGCCGAACAGCGAGTACCTCACCGCACCGCAGGCCAACGTGCCGAGCGTGATCGGGCTCGCGCCCGACGCCGCGCAGAAGGCCATCACCGACGCCGGCTTCGGCGTCGCCCTCGACGGCGAGGTCGACTCGGCCCAGCCGAAGGGCACCATCGGCGAGCAGAGTGCATCGGGCACGGCGCCTCGCGGCTCGCAGATCATGCTGAAGGTCAGCCGCGGAAACCTGACCGCGGTGCCGAACGTCGTCGGCCAGCAGGCCGACCAAGCCGAGGCCGCGCTGAAGCAGGCCGGCTACCGGGTGAAGCGCGCGAGCGAGGACACGACCGACGACAGCAAGGTCGGCATCGTGATCTCGCAGAACCCGGGCGCCGACGGAACGGCGAAGCCCGGTGACACCATCACCATCAGCGTCGGCAAGAAGTCCGGCGGTGGCGGTAATGACGACAGCGGCACCGACACCGACGCCGAGCTTCCCGGCGGCGGCGGTTGACCCGCGCACGTCTGGCGCCGGCCGCGCAGATCGCACTCGCGATCGGCGCGGCCGGCGCTGCCGCGTTCGCCTGGGGTTCGCTCGTCGAACGCAAGCGCTGGACCCTCCGCCGCGTCGAGGTCCCGGTGCTGCCGAGCGGCTCGCAGCCCATCAAGGTGCTGCACCTGTCCGACCTCCACATGGCGCCCTGGCAGCGTGAGAAGCAGGCCTGGGTCCGCAGCCTCGCCGAGCTCGAGCCCGACCTCGTCGTCGACACCGGCGACAACCTCGGCCACGAGCGCGGCCTCGAGGGAATCCGGGCGGCATTCGAGCCGTTCCGCGGCATCCCGGGCGTCTTCGTCAACGGCTCGAACGACTACTTCGGACCGGTGCTGAAGAATCCGTTCCTCTACTTCTCGGGCCCCTCGGGGCACGTGCCCCGCAGCTCGCGACTCGACATCGCCGCGCTGCACGCGTACTTCGCCGAGCTCGGGTGGACCGATCTCGACAACACGGCCACGAGCCTCGACCTCCGCGGCACGCACTTCGAGTTCTTCGGCGTCGACGACCCGCACAAGGGCTTCGACCGGCTCGACCTCATCGCGAGCGCCATCGACGACCTGCGCGCCGACGACCCGCTCGGCGACGAGTCGTGGCCCGACGCGGCATCCGCTTCGCAGCCGCGCCCCACGGTCACGGTCGGGGTGGCGCACGCGCCGTACCAGCGCGTGCTGAACTCGTTCGTGAACCACGGCGCGCAGCTGATGCTCGCCGGGCACACGCACGGCGGCCAGGTCTGCGTGCCCGGCTTCGGGGCGCTCGTCACGAACTGCGACATCCCGCGCGAGAAGGTCAAGGGCCTGAGCGTCTGGCGTCACGGCCTCCGCTCGGCGTACCTCAACGTGTCGGCCGGGCTCGGCACCTCGATCTACGCGCCCGTGCGGTTCGCGTGCCCGCCCGAGGCCACGCTGATCACCCTGGTCGCCGCGAGCTGACCTGCTCCGGGTCCACCCAAACGACGGCGGATGGCCTCACTCGAGGCCGTGATCGACGCGTGGTCAGCGCCGTCCGGATTATCGGCTATTCTTGTTGAGGCCCGTGAGGGCACCGGGGTGTGGCGCAGCTTGGTAGCGCGCGTCGTTCGGGACGACGAGGTCGCAGGTTCAAATCCTGTCACCCCGACACACAGATGAAACCCCCTCCTTCGGGAGGGGGTTTCGTCGTCTCCGGGGCCAGTCGCCCGAGTCCGCGGCACCCGGTCCTCCGCCCGCAGCCGGCGCCCCGGCGCCACGAACCACGGCGGCTCCGCGCAGCAGAGCCCCCGTCGACGCCGTAGGCGGTTCAGCGGTCGGTTCGGTGGTCCTCGCCGACACGGGCGTTCATGAGCGGTTCGACGAACGGGCGCTCGTCTCGCCGCGAACGACGGATGACGCGACCGATGAGCACCGCGACGACGCAGGCGCCGGCGATCCACGCGGCTGCCACGAGCACGAAGGGCAGCAGGCCTTCCATCATCGACTCCTCCTCGAGTCCGGTGCCGTCACCCGAAGGGGGGCCACGGTGAGGAGAGTCTACGCCCGCATGCGGGCTCGGCGGTGGTTCCTGCGCGGTGGATTCCGCCGGTTCAGTACGCGCCGTCGCTGCCGACCACGGCCCGGAAGGTCTTCCAGAGGATCAGGAGGTCGCCCGTCATGGTCCAGTTCTCGACGTAGAAGAGATCCAGCCGTACGGTCTCGTCCCAGTCGAGGTTGGATCGCCCGCTCACCTGCCACAGGCCGGTGATGCCCGGCTTGACGAGGAACCTGCGGTGCACGTGACGCGCGTACTGCTCCACCTCGCGCTCGAGGGGCGGCCGCGGTCCCACGATCGACATGGACCCGAGGAAGACGTTGAACAGCTGCGGGAGCTCATCGAGGCTGTACCGGCGCAGGATCCTGCCGATCGGCGTGACCCGCGGGTCGTCCTTCATCTTGAACATGATCGAGTTGCCCTCGTCCCGGTCGAGCGCGGCGAGGTCCGCCAGGCGGTCCTCGGCGTCCTCGTACATGCTCCGGAACTTCAGCATCTGGAAGTGCTCGCCGCGGCGACCGATGCGGTCCTGCCGGAAGATCACCGAGCCCGGCGTGCTCAGCCTGACGAACAGCGCGATGCCGAGGAGCACCGGCGAGAGGAACAGGATCAGCGCACCCGAGACGACGATGTCGAACAGCCGCTTCGCGTAGAGCTTGCCGCCGTCGTAGCGGGGGGTCTCCACGTGGATCAGCGGGAGTCCGGCCACGGGTCGGGTGTGCAGGCGCGGTCCGCCGATGTCGGTCAGGCTCGGTGCCACGACCAGGTGGTGGCGTCCGGGCTCTAGCTTCCAGCTGAGCTCGCGCACCTTGTCGGCCGCGAGTTCGTTCGAGCTCGTGATCACGACGGTGTCGGCCTCTACGGCATCGAGCGCCTCGATGAGGTTGTTCATGGAGCCGGACATCGGGATGTCGGTGCCCGGGATCGTTCCGCTGACGATGCCGCTCGGCGTGCACGCGCCCACGACCTTGAAGCCGGCCTCGGGGTTCTTGCCGAGGTCGCGAGCGATCGTGGCGATCGACGCCTCGGATCCGACGAGCAGCACACGGCTCGAGAGCTGACCATCGCGTCGGCGACGTGCGAGCCAGGTGCGCCAGATCCAGCGGTTGGCCACGAGCGCGGCGACGCCGACGACGAGCGCGATCGCGAAGAACCACTCGAGGCCGGGGATCGACAGCAGGTACGAGAGGAGCCCGGCGGTGCCGAACACCACGAAGGTCACGTGGAGCACACGCCGGTACTCGGCGGCGCCCGTTCCCACCACGCGCGGAGAACGGCTCCCCGAGACGCTGAGCGCCAGCATCCACACGGCGATCGTGCCGAAGGTGAGCACGCCGGCGAACGATGGAGGGATGTAGGCGGCGAGCTCGAACGGGGATGCATCCCGCTCCGGCGCTCGCACTCCCCCGAAGTACTGCGCTGCGAACACGGTCACGGTCACGACGAGCAGATCGGTGGAGACCAGCATGCGACCGTAGCGTTGCGCCCAAGTCAGATGCCGCGTCCCCCTCGAACTCCTCGCCATCTGCGTTGAAATGGCTTGGGTCAAGAGCGTCTCCCTCGATTGGGCCTCAATCTATGAGGAAGTCCCGCCGCGGGTCACGCATCTCACGCAGAGTTAACACACCCGTCACGTTCGGCTCGGAATGGGCCTCCGACCGGCGCCGGCGGGATGAGTTCCAGAGTTAACACGTTCGACACGGGCCCGTCACCGACCGGCACGATCACGACGATGGAATGGGTTGCGACGGACGCGATGCCGCGGAGCAGGAACTGCTCGCGAGCGATCCTCGGCGAGCGAGACGACCGAGGGGGCGACGCCGATGGGACACATGCGATCAGCCAGTGGCATCGGTGCTCGTCATGCCGCGGCTCCGATGCTCGCGCTCCTGCTGCTCACCGGATGCGCGGCCGGCACGGCCGGCGCCGACGCGGGCTCGGACTCCTCGGTGATCGAGAAGGTCCCGTTCGCCACCGTCGGCGATGAGCAACTCCTGCTGGACGCCTGCCTTCCCGACTCCGAAGTGGCGGTCCCCGCGGTGGTGCTGCTGCACGGCGGCGGCTTCACCGAGGGCAACCGGGTCGGCGGCGGCATGCGCGAGCTCTGCGTCCGCTTCGCCTCCGCGGGGTTCGCCGCCTTCTCCATCGACTACCGGCTCGTGCCCGAGACCGTGTTCCCGGGTCAGGTCGACGACGTCCGATCCGCGATCACGTGGCTCAGACAACCCGAGCAGGTCGAGCGCTTCAGCATCGATGCCGACCGCATCGGCGTGCTCGGCAGTTCGGCCGGCGCGATCCTGGCGCAGGAGGTCGGCACGTCCGGCGACGGACCGCTCGACGACGGCACCCGGGTCGCCGCGGTGGCGTCGCTCTCGGGAGTCTCGCTCATGACCGAGGAGGCGCTCACCCTCGGCACCCCGTCCGAGGACGCGATCGACATGATCCTCGCCTACCTCGACTGCGAGAGCCCCGCGGTCGACGTGTGCCCGCAGTCGGCGGAGGCGTCGGCCGCACTGCACGTCGACCCGACCGACCCGCCAATGCTCCTCGTGAACGGCCGCGACGAGCTCGTGCCGGCCGAACAGGCGCAGGCCATGCAGGCGGCGCTCGAGTCCGCGGGGGTGGAGTCCGACGTGATCATCGGTCGCACGGGCGCCCACGGCGTCGCCCTGCTCTCACCTGACGTCAGCGACGAGGTCCTCGCGTTCTTCGACGAGGCCCTCCGATGACCGCGCTCGATCGAGGCGGCCCCCGACGCTGCCGGCATCCGCCATCGAACCGTGGAACCGCGTGACCGAACCATCCCGATCGACGACACCTTGCCGACCGACAACACAAAGGGGACCGAGTGGAACTCCATGACAGCATGCGGACGATCAGACGGAACTGGATCGTCATCGTCGCCATCCTGCTCGCCGCGATCGCTGCGGGAGTCGTGTATTCGGCGTCGGTGAAGCCGCAGTACCAGACCGCCGGTCAGCTCCTCTTCACGCCGACGGCCGAGGCGACGAGCACGCAGGAGGTGGTGCAGGCGAACGCGGTGGCCATCCAGATGACCGCGCTGTACTCGCAGGTCGCGGTCACGCCGCTGGTGCTCCAGCCGGCGATCGACGACCTCGCGCTCGACGAGACGCCGTCCGACCTCGCCGAGCGTGTCGCGGCCGGCATCACGGAGGAGTCCCCGGTGATGTTCGTCTCCGGAACCGCCGATTCGGCGCAGGAGGCGGTCGAACTCGTCAACGCCGTGATGGACAGCCTGCTCGCGACCATCGACGACCCGGAGAACGGCCTGCAGAGCGCCGTCCCCCTGAAGCCCACCGTGCTGCAGGAGCCGCCCCTCGTCGACCTCCCGGTCACCGGCGCTCCGATCGTGAACATCCTGATCGCGTTCGCCGCGGGCCTCGCGATCGCGTTCATCGTCGTCGTGCTCCGCGAGAGCCTGAACAACCGGATCCGGGGCGCCCGCGACCTGCACAAGGCGACGGATGTCGCGCTCCTCGCCGCCGTTCCGCGCGACCGGGCCGTGCGCACGCGGCCGCTGCTGTTCACGGCGAAGCCGCTCACGGCCTTCTCCGAATCGTTCCGCCTGCTCCGGCAGCGCATCCCCGCGGCATCCGCCGGGCTCGCCCCGGTCATCGTGGTCTCCTCGCCCGAGTACGGCGACGGCAAGTCGACGGTCGCGGCGAACCTCGCGCTCTCGCTGGCGGAGGCCGGCCGCAGGGTCACCCTCATCGACGCCAACCTGAGGACGCCCGCACTGGCCCGCGTCTTCGGCGTCGACGCCGCGGGAGGTCTCTCCGATCGACTCAGCGGCGACGTCGGTGCCGCAGTGGGCACCACGGTCTCGGCGAACCTGACGCTGATCCCGACCGCGCAGCTCGAAGGCGACTTCAGCGAGCACCTGGAGTCCACGGAACTCGCCGAGGTGCTCGACCGGGTCCGGCGCACGTCGGACGCGGTCGTCGTGGATGCCGGGCCGCTGCTGCCCGTCGCCGACGGTGCGGCCCTCGCCGCGCACGCGGACGCCTACCTCGTCGTGGTCCGCGCCGGGCACTCGAAGATCGCCGACCTGCGGCAGTCGCTCGAGGCGCTGAAGAGCCTCGGGGCGCCCATCGCCGGCATCGTGCTGGATGCCGCGCCGAGTCGCGGTGCGGATGCGATCGAGTGATCGGCACGGGGGCATGGCGATGACGTACCTGCGCCGACGCACGCTCGGCCCCGGCGCCACGACCGCGATCTGGGCCGGCGTCGGGGTGCTGGTGGCGTTGGCCGCGACCCCGCTCATGCTCGTCGCACCGCCGCTGATCGCGGTCGTCGCGGGCGGCTTCGTGCTCGTCGTGCTCGCGGCGTTCCTGCCGAAGGCGTTCGCGTTCGCGGCGCTGTGCACGATCATCCTCTCGACGCTGGCGCAGACCTTCCTCGGGAGCGCCGGGAGCATCGCCGACGAGGCGGTCATCGTGCTCGCCCTCGTCGCGTTCAGCACGCGCCGGCTGGTCACGGAGCGCCGGCTGATCGCGCTCCCCGGCATGTGGTGGTTCCTCGCGTTCGTCGCGGTGGGCCTGTTGAGCTCGCTCGTGGGCGCCGTCTCGCTCTCGATCAGCGTGCAGGCGATGTTCCTCGCGGTGAAGGGCCTCGTGTTCGCCTTCGCACTCGCGCAGCTGCGATGGAACGTCGAGGACCTGAAGGTGCTCGTGCGCCTCGGGGCCATCGCCGGCGGCGTGCTCGTGCTCACCGCCGTCGCCAACCTCATCGCGCCCGGCCCGTGGAGCCAGCTCGTGGCGAACCGCCCGCCGTTCGCCATCGTGAACGGCATCCCGGCCCTGCAGGGCCCGTTCCAGCATCCGGCGGCGTTCGGCCGGCTGAGCTCGATCCTCGCAGTCGGGGTGCTGAGCTACCGCCTGCTGGTACGCCGATCGTGGCCGAGCGCCGTGCTGCTCGTGTTCTCCAGCGCGATGGCGCTGCTGACCTTCCAGGTGAAGTCGATCGTGAGCCTGCTGAGCACCATGGGCCTGCTCCTGCTCCGATACGGCGGACCGATCCGCTACATCGCGATCCTCGCGTTCGGACCGCTGCTCGCCATGCTCGTCCTGCCGCCGCTGATCGAACTCGTGGGCGGCGACGTCGAGATCTACATCGTGCAGGAGTCCGCGCGTTCGCTCCTGACCACCGGCTCGCTGCAGGTCGCCGCCGACCACTTCCCGTGGGGAGCCGGGTTCGGACGATACGCGAGCTTCTACGCCTCGCTGTACTACAGTCCCGAGTACGTGAACCTCGGATTCGAGGACGTGTACGGACTCGGACGGGGCGAGGACGGGATGTTCCTGAACGACACGCAATGGCCGGCGATCCTCGGTGAGACCGGATGGTTCGGCGCGGCGTGCTTCGCGGCCGGCATCGTGACCGTCTTCGTCTCGCTCGCACGGCGCACGTCCGCCGACGAGCACGTCCTGGTGCGCTGGCTCCGGGTCGCCGGAATCGCGTGGCTCATCCTGATCATCATCGAGTCGGTCGGCGCGCCGGTCTTCGTCTCGGCGCCGGCGTTCCCGTTCGCCTTCGCGGCGGCCGGGGTGATCGCGTCGTTCCGCGATCGCGCGAGGAACATCGACCAGACGGAGGAGGTACCGCAGCAGCCGGTCGGGCTGCGCGAGGAGGTCGCCGCATCATGAGCTCCACGCGCCGCGCCTTCCTGACCGCCACGGCGCTGGGCGCCTCGGCCTTCGCGTCGGGCGCCGGCACCGCCGGGATCGTGCCGCTGGTGTCCGCCGCCGAGGCGGGCCTGGTCGGCAACGGCACGACCGACGACGCGCCCGCCATCCAGGCCGCGTACGACGCCGGCGGCACCGGCCTCGCCCTCGAGGCGGGGCGCACCTACCTGCTCAACACGCCGATCTTCCTCGACCGCACGGACCCGTACGCCCTCTTCACGATCCAGATGAACGGCGCGTCGTTCGCCCTCGGGCCCGCCCTTCCCCGAACCGACGCGTTCTGGCGCGACAAGGCCACGAAGTGGGCGTTCTTCGCGAACACGAAGCGCGTCGGTTGGAACCGCACGGCGGGCACGGTCGACGCCACACAGGCGAACCGGGCCACCGGGACATCCGTGGGTGCGATCGTGAGCCTCGTGCTGCGCGACGGCGCCATCTCGGGAGCGGGTGCGAACGTCGGCGTGATCTTCTCCAACCGCACCGCGGTGCGGCTCGAGAACCTCGTGCAGTACGGCGTTCGAGCCATGCTGTCATGGACCGACTACTGCGACGGGAACATCCTCATCGGGTGCTACAACCGGTCGGGCGGCCCCGAAGGCTCGGTGCTCGTCGAGCAGATCTCGAACGGCGACGGGCTGCTCATGCTCGGCTGCAAGGCGGATTCCCCGGTGGGGCTCGCGCGGCTGAAGTTCTGCAGGGGCGCGGAGTTCACGGCGATCGTCTCCGGGCGCATCGAGCTCGACAACTGCTCCGGCATCCACCTCAGGGCCGTGCACGAGGAGGGCCAGAACGCCAAGGGCCCGATGCTCGTGATCCGCAACTCGCACGTGCACATCGACACGTCCGTGTTCTACACCCCGCGAACGACGGATGCCGCGATCCATCCGTCGATCTCGATCGACGACACCGCGGGCGGCTCGCACTCGGAGTTGACGCTCGAGCACTGCATGGAGATGCGCTACCCGAACTCGGGCGACCAGACCTTCGGGTCGTTCATCGGCATCACGGGCGCCATGCCGAACACGCGGGTGACCGCCCACGACCTCTCGACCCAGCACGTGACCGCCGGCACCGCCGGCGTCTGGACCGCGACCGCCGGCCCGCGCATCACCGCCGACGGCGACCTGGGCACCGCACTCGCGGCTTCGAACGCGTCGCTCGCGAGCGGATCGTTCTCGATCGAACGTCGTGGGGGCGCGTGGCGGGTCATCGGCCTCGACGGCGACGCTGGACACGCCGACGCCTCGGCCCCCGTGCCGACGATCAGTGCGGTCAGCGGCAGCACGGAGGTCACCGGCGCCGCGCTCGGCTACGGTACGCGGCCGTCGTACCGCGTCGCCGCGCGCAACGCCGCCGGCGACCGCGGCACGGCGTCGGCCCGCGCCAGCGCCACGGTGTCGTCCAGGGGCTCGGTGCGGTTGAGCGTCTCGGCCGACGCGGCGCCGTGCGAGCTGCTCGTCTGGCGGTTCGCGACGACGACCGCGACGACGCCGCAGGCCTTCGTGAGCGTGCCGTGCGGGCGACCCGAGATCGCCCTGCTCGACACCGGATCCCGGATCAGCGGCTACGCATGGCAGACGTCGGGGATCCCGTCGATCTCGTGATCGCGGGTCGAGCCGTCAGCAGTCCGTCGTGATCAGCACCTTGGCGAACGCCGCCGACTGGTAGGCGTACTCCCGCGCCCATCCGGCGAGCGTGATCGGCTCCTTCGAATCGATCACCGCGATCGCGCCGTCGAAGCACCGGTCGAACAGCACCCTGGTGCGGGCGATGTGCGGTGTCCGGGTGATGACGATCACGCTGTCCCAGCCCTGCTCGCTCGCGAGTGCCGCGAGCAGTTGCGCCTCGCCGCGGGTCGTCGACGGTTCGGCGTCCACGCAGGTGACGTCACCGCCGGGGAGGTTGCAGTTGCGGTACCGCCCCGTCTCGCGGGGCGACTCGAGCACGTCGGTCGGCACCGAGACGACCATCCGGTCCGTCACGCCGTCGTCGATGAGCTGGCGGGCGAGCTCGAAGCGCTCGCCACGCGCCGGTCCGAGGATGAAGACGGCGTCGGCCCGCTCGGGCACGGCCGCGACAGGCGGGAAGACGTAGAGCGGAGCGCCGAGGCCTGCGACGAGCAGCACGACGCCGAGCAGGGCGCCGAGCGAGACCAGCAGGCGGCGCCTGAACACCGCGCTCGACCGTGACCGCACGCTCACGCGGGTTGCGGGCGCGGCGTCGGCGAGCGCCCTCACACACGCTCCTGCGTTCGGCCCTCGGCGCCCCCGCGCGTCTGCACGCGCGGCTTCCACGGCTTCTGGCCGAGGAAGGCCCAGCTCACCCAGCCGATGCGGCCCAGGGTGACCTCGAACAGCACGGGCAGCCCGAGCGCGGCGATCATGCAGACCACGAACACCGCGAGCTCGCCGTCGACGCCGATGCGGCCGAGTGCGAGCCGGGCGGCGGCGGAACCGAACACGTGCAGCAGGTAGATCGCGAACGCGAACTGCCCGAGCCAGGCCAGGGCGCCCACGCGGATCCAGTCGCGCACGAGGAGCAGCAGGAGCGTCGCGGCGAGGCCGACGGCGATCCTGGACGCCCGCTCCCCTGCGCCGGTGATGGCGAGCACGTCGACGATGTCGAACACCCGGAGCGCGTACACGACGACGAACGCGACGGCGATCGACGCGATGAGGCCGACGGGCGCGGGGTTGGCGACGTACCGGTGCACGCCGTAGCCGAGGAGGAAGAACGGCAGGAGGCGGATGGCGCCGTTCACGCTGAAGACGTCCCACGCCTCGGGCAGCAGCACGGCCACGTAGAGCAGGGCGGTCGCCGCGACGGCGATCAGCCAGGCCCTGCGAGTGCGCAGCAGCCCCCAGAGGTCCAGCAGGCCGACCGCGAGGAAGATGAGGAAGATGGCCTGCAGGAACCAGAAGTGCCCGGTGCCGTAGACGTACACCCGCCAGATCTCGCTCGGCGACCCCGCGACGTTCGTGCCCGGCACGAACGACTGCAGGATGAAGAAGGCCGTCCCGACCGTGACGAGCGGCACGAGCAGTCGTCGCACCTTGCCGGTGACCATGCGGCCGTACCCCGTGCGCGTCGAGACGGGGCGGAACGCGTACACGAATCCGGAGAGCGCCGCGAAGAGCGGCATCCGGATGTCCTCGAGGAAGACGTAGGAGAGTCGCCAGGCGGAGTCGTCGGCCACCGTCATTCCGCGCGTCGCGTCGCCGCCGATCACGTGACCGGCGACCATGAGGACGATCGCCAGGCCGCGGAGCGACTCGATGGAGAGATCGCGGCGTCGGGCGGTGCGCCGGACGGTGGTGGTCCCGACGGCCGTCACGGGGTCTCCCCCGTCGGCTGGGCCGGGGCCGGGTGCACCACGGCAGCCGCGGCGGGGTAGCGCGCCGCTCCGGCGATGCGCGAGCCGCGTCGCTTCGTCATCCAGGACGGCGGCACGTACAGCCAGCGTGCGCGCGAGGTGAGGCGCGTGAGGAGCACCGAGGCGATGATCGCGATCGTCATGACGGCGAGCTGGACGAGGATGCCGACCCATCTCGGCACCTCGATGCCGACCGCCGCGATGATGGCGGCGATCACGACGATCACGTAGAGGTGGAAGAGGTAGATCTGCAGGCTGGTGGCTCCGAGCGTGGACACGAACCGAAGCGGCCGCAGCCGCACGAGGTAGGTCGAGAGCATGATGCCGAAGACCACCGCCGAGACCTGGCCCAGCAGCACGCCGCCCGGCACGGGACGCAGCCCGAAGAGGATGAGGGCGACGACCACGGCGGTGAAGACGGCGAACGCCGTCAGCAGCATCCACGGCCGGACCCGGGTGGCGAGCTCGAAGAGCCGCTTCGAGTAGAGCGCCCCGACCAGGAAGAACACGAAGAGTCCGCCGACGCGATTCCAGCCGACGTTGTTCGCATCGAGGATCCCCGACGTGACGAGGGCCGACAGCACGGCGGCCGCTGCGACCTGCACCCCCGCGGGAACCCGGCGGAGCAGCCAGACGCCGAGCGTGAAGAGGAACAGCGCGTAGATGAACCAGTAGCTGCTGCTCGGCCAGACCGCGATGAGCAGGAGTCCGATGGGGTTCGTGGCCGGGAACTCGCCGAGCTCGCCGTTCACGCCCGGCACCACCAGGTAGAACACGAAGCGGATGACGGACCACAGGACGTAGAGGTACAGCAGCGGAAGCAGTCGCCGCCGCCAGAGGTCCGCGAATCCCCAGGTGCCGATCCTGTTGCCGAACAATCCGGCGATCAGGAAGAACGCGGGCATCGGGAACAGTTCGAGCGGGGCCTTCACCAGCCACGGGGTTCCGGCGATGCCGGCCGCCTGGAGGTAGAGCGCCGTGTGGTAGTAGACCACCATCACGATCGCGGCACCCTTGGCGAAGTCGACCCAGGCGCGCTTGCCCGTGTCCGGCTCGATGAGCCGCCGTCGCGGTGTCTCCGTCGTCATCGGTCCCCTCCTTCGGTCATCCTGCTGCGCTGCCGGGCACGAGTGCTCGCGTCCGGCGGCCGTTGATCGCGTCGAGCCACAGCGACTCCACGCGAGGGAAGACGGCGCTCGCGGAGAAGCGCTCGTCGAAGACCCGTGCACCCTCGGCCGCGATGGCGTCGAGTCGGCCGGGGTCGCCGAGGACGGAGGCGAGCGCCTCGCCCAGGGCGGCGGCATCGCCGGGCGGGACGACGACGCCGGCGCCGTCCCGGAGCACCGCCTCGATGCCGCCGACGTCGGTGGAGATGACGCAGCAGCGACGAGCGAGCGCCTCGAGGATGAACATCGGCATCGCCTCCTCGCGAGAAGGCAGCACCGCCACGAGCGATTCGTCGAGCAGCGCCATGAGCTCGTCGTGCGGCAGCGAGCCGACGAATTCGACGCCCTCCGCGGAACGATCGACCAGGTGCTCGTCGCGGACGGGGCCGGCGACGACGAGCCGCCACCCCTGCCTGGTGGCGCCGAGGTCGGCCCACGCGCGTTGCAGCACGTCGATGCCCTTGCGATACCCGACCACGCCGCCGAAGGCGACGATGGGCCGCTTGGCGGTGGGGATGCTGCCGGGAATGGCGTTCGGGACGAGTTCGATGCGATCGCGGTCGATGAAGCGGGCCGCGACCTCCGTGCTCTCCTCGGAGAGCGAGATGACCCGGTCCGAGGCTCGGAGCACGCCGCGCACGATCCCCGGCCTGCGCTCGGCGAACTCGGCGAACGAGCTGCCGTGCAGGTGCGCGATCGTCGGGATGCCGCGGGCCTTCGCCAGGCGCAGGAGCGAGCCCTCGCGGAGGAACGAACCGCCCTCGGAGAGGTGCCCGACGACCACCTGCGGCGTCGACCGCTTCATGCCCCAGATGCGGACGGCCGCCCCGGCCGCGAGTCGCGCCGCGGCGATGGAGTCGCCGGGATCGCCGCGCGTGACGATGACCTGCGTGTCGACGTGCTCGAACGGCCACCGGAGGTACCCGTTCACGACCTGCGTCATGCCGCCGGCGACCTCGCCGCCGCGACCGAGGTGGTGCACCATCGGCCGGCGCGCCGAGGTCGTGACGGCGGGCGCGCTCACGGCAGTGCCAACTCGGCCTGGGCGTCGACGAGGCCTTCGGCGGATGCCGCGCCTCGGAGGGTCTGCTGCACCTGGTCGCGTCGCACGGCGAGCCGGGCCCGCGCGTCGACCAGTTGCTCGAACATCTCGGCACGGCGCCCGGACAGGGCCTCGAGGCTCGCCACGATCTCGTCGGCCGACATGTTCCGGGTGGCCATGGTGATGTCGGCGATGCCGATCGTCGCGAAGTGGCGGTCGATCTTGTCCGATCCGTCGACGAGCGACCCGACGGGGATCGCGCCCTCGGTGAACGCCGCGATGATCACGTGCAGCCGATCGCTGAGGGCGATCGCCGTTCGGCGGTAGAGCTCGCGCAGCTTCGCCTCCTGCACGTCGTGGCCGGAGAGCTCGTCCCACGCGAGCACCTCGCCGCCGAGATCGCGGGCGAGCCGGTAGCTCGTCTCGTTGTCGACCTGCACCTGGGTCACGGCCCAGATGGTCAGGCCGTGCCGGTCGGCGTAGCTCCGCACGCCACGGATCCACTCGGACGTCGGATACGGGCGCGACGGGTCATCCGCTCGCATCGAGACGACCATCACGTCGCGGTCGCCCTCGCCGGCGGCGAACCCCGGAACGAGCTCGTCGGGAGCACCCTCGCCGAACGCGAGGTCGGGCATCGCCTCGCCGCGCCGCATGTACGCGGCCGTCGTGACGTCGCGCCAGAGGGTGAGGTCCGAGAGCGCGATGGAGGGCCCCATGATCGCTCGCGGCACCGGCGCGTAGTTGCGCGTTCCGACGCCGGCGCGGACGGCGCGGCCGCCGCGCAGGCGGATGGTCGCCAGCAGCGGCAGCATCGACACGTGCTCCTTCATGCCGATGAGCGTGAGCTGGATCTCACCCGGCTTGAACACGTACGAGGCCTCGCCCGCGACGGCCGCGGCCATCGCCGCGCGGTACCACGTCGTGAAGGATCGGTAGACGACGTCGTCGGGCGCGAGCCCGAGCCCCTCGTCGTAGCCGGCGGGCGAGTGCCCGACGTACACGTGCAGCTCGCCCAGGGGGCGAACCCAGTCGAGCAGCGGACGCCGGAGGATGATGTCCCCGACGTTCTCGTACTGCCCTCGTCCGACTGCGAAGATCTTGTTCATGCGGGTTCGAGGTCCCTCTCGTCAGCGGTGGTGGGCGGCATGGCGTAGTCGACGATGCGGCGATCGGCGACGAGGCGGATGGCCTCGGCATCGAACTCCTCGACCTCGACGGCGTGGCCGATGCCGAGTCGGTTCACAAGCTCTGCGATCTGGAGCTGGTGGTCGTCGACATGCTCGCCGCGGTGCAACCGCCTCGGGACCATGAGCGGGTAGATGCCGTGGCCGAGCAGCCCGATCAGGGTGCCGACGCCGGCGTGGGTGACCACGACCCCGGCCTCTCGCGCGTACCGCTCGAACTCGTGGGGGGCGATCTGCCCGAACACCCGGCCGGGGAGGTCGGGCCTGTTGTTCGTGGAGCCCAGCTGCCACACCGTGTCCTCGTTCGCGGAACCGCTCGCGAGCACGGCGTCGACGATCGAGTCGAACCGGTACCCCTCGATCGTGCCGAGCGTGACGAACAGCCGCTGGGTGTCGGTCGGGAACTCGCGGGGCGCCGAACCGTAGGTCGAGAGCACGCTCGGCTGCATCCGCCAGCGCCGCCCCGACCACGACTCGTGCTGCGTACGCAACGACACGCTCGGCACGGCGGCGAGGACACGACCGGTGGTCGACGGTCCGTCGACCCGGCACACGCTCTCGATGTAGGTCGCGGGAATGCCCCGCAGTCGGGCGACCGGGAGCACCGAGAGCGCGATCGCGGCCCCGGTGCTGACCGCCCCGTCGAACTTCTCGGCGGCCATGGCGCGGTTCACGAGCCCCACGGCCTTGACGACGCCGGCGTAGTCGCGCGGCCGGACGTAGGGCACGTAGAGCACGCGGCGGCCCCTGAGCAGCGATTCGCTCTGCGGCGTGCGGAACGTGATGAAGAGCGAGTCGTCGGATGCCCCGAGGAACGGCAGTTGCCGCACGAGTTCGACGAGGTGACCCCCGGTCGATGCTGCGAGTACCAGCTTTCGCGCTGCCCGAACTTCGACGGATGGTGAAGCCATGGACGTCCCCCTGCTCACGATTTCGAGATCTTGGATTCGGAATCGAAAGACGGCGGTGGCCTTCTCGCGATGAGACTAACCCGGGGTTTCTCCGGCGTGTGGGGATTTACAGAGACGTAACCCAGACTTCACGCGCCCGCTCCGCGAGCCGCTCGGCGTGGCCTCCGCGAGCCGCGGCATCAGCGCTCGGCGAGCTTCAGCAGACGGCGGTAGACGGGCTTCGACCACCGTGCCGAGGTGGCCAGCGCGAGGCGCCGCAGGTCTCGTCGGCGTGCCAGCTCGAGCAGGTCGCGCGTGGTGATGCGACCGCGCAACTCCCGGAAGAGGCGTTCCCCCTCGGCCGGCTCGTACGGCGCGAGCACGGCGTCCTTCGTGCCGGAGAGCACGATGTAGCGGCACACGAAGTACCGGTGGTCCTCGCTCTCGACGAGCTCGGGCGATGCACGCCTGGCCGCGGCCGTGACCGCGTCGCCGACGAGCGCGAGGGATTCCGCACGTCGGCTTCCGGAGGTGATGATCGACCCGCTGCGGAGCCGGTAGTCGTACACGTTCGCGTCGAGGAAGGCCACCGAGCCCGCACGGGAGAGCGCGTCGGCGACCATCGCGAGGTCGGAGTGCACGCGCGCCGGCACGAGGTCGATCCGCGTCATGAGGTCGCGGCGGAAGAGCTTGTTCCAGAGGTGCCCGGTGATGCGCCCCGACAGGAGCATGGACATGGCCCCGACGTTGTCGACCGGCGGCGAGTCGGGCACCGGAATCGCCCGCGTCGAGGCGCCGCCGTCGTAGACGAAGCGCGCCCCGGCGACGACGACGTCGAAGGGCCCCGCGTCGGCCGCGGCGACGAGGCGCTCGAGCGCCCGCTCGTCCCAGCCGTCGTCGACGTCGATGAACCAGAGGTACCCGCCACGGCTCTCCTCGATGGCGCGACGACGGGCCCGAGCGACGCCGCCGTTCTCGGGCATGCGGATGAGCCTCGCCCGCGGTTCGCGCTGCGTGAACGCCGCCGCGAGGGCGGCCGTGTCGTCGCGCGACCCGTCGTCGACGATGACGATCTCGACGTCCTCGAAGGTCTGGGTGCGCGTGTGCTCGAGCGCCTCGGCGATGAAGCCCGCGGCGTTGTAGACCGGCACGATGATGCTGACCCGTGGTGACATGCGTTCCTCGCCTTCAGAGCTGTCTGAGCTGTCAGAGCTGTCGCAGGAGCTTCGCCGGCGTGCCGCCGTAGAGGCCGTCGGGTTCGCAGTCGCGCGTCACGACCGAGCCGGCGGCGATCACGCATCCGTCGCCGATGTCGACGCCGCCGAGCACGATCACGCCGGCGCCGAGCCAGCTTCCGCGCCCGACGCGGATCGGTGCGCTCTTCGTGGCCCCCGCCCGCTGCTCGTGGCCGCCGAGCTCGTGCGTCGTCGGGATGAGCTGCACGTTCGGGCCGATCGAGGCCCGCTCCTCGATGACCACGTCGGCGTTGCCTCCGACGAGCAGGCCGACGTTCACGAACGCCCCCGACCTGATCGTGAGGCGATGCGGCGACCCCACGAACCGCACGTAGGGGTGGACCCGGGCGTCATGCGCCAGGGCGACGCCCGCGAGCTTGAGGATCCGTCGCCGCATCCGCTCGGACCAGACCGGACTGCCCCCGACGAGCGAGGCGAACGCTCCCGCGGCACGACCTGCCATCCTCAGGCCGCCGTCACGTCGACGGCTTCGTCCTCGACCACGCCGGGTTCGGCGAGTTCCGCGGCACCGGCGAGTCCGGCGAGGTTGGCTCGTGCACGCTCCTTCACGAGCGGCAGCGCCCGCGCGATCGACCTCCGCGCCGACGAGTCGTCGGGAAGCACGTCGTCGATCACGCGGATGACCTCGTCGGCGAACCCGGCGCGCGGCTCCACGCAGAGCTCGGGCGTGCCGAGCATGCGCATGAGGCCCTCGACCTTGCCCTGCGTCGCGAGGGTCAGGGCGGGCTTGCCGCTCCAGATGGACATGATCGCGAGGTGCATGCGGCCGGTGACGACGACGGACGCCCCTTCGGCGAGCCCCCTGATCGAGGCCGGTGTGCCGAGCGAGCGGATGAATCGCACGGGCGTGCCGTCGAGGCGGGAGACGACCTCCTCGCACGCGGCGAGGTCGTCGGCGTCGGGTCGGGACACGTGCGGGAGCACGACGACCGCGAGGCCGCGGTCGACGAGGTGCCGGATGATGCGCACGTACTCCGCCGCCTGGTCGACCTGCCCGCCGATGAGTCCGCTGACGTTCACGATCGCGTACGGCCGATCGAGGTCGCCGAGTCCTTCGAGGAGGGCGGGGTCGACGGTGGTCGCCGAGAAGACGATGTCGGCGACGTCGCGGATGCCGCTGACGCGGTCGCCGGCCGCACGCTCGGCCGAGATCGGGTCCCTGAGCATCGGCACCGCGCCCCGACGACTCGCTGCCACCAACGCACGGCGGGCCGCCACGCGGGCCTGGCCGTTCCAGCTGAAGCCGAGGATGCGCGTGTCCACCTTCGCGGCTGCGGCGGCGCCCGCGAGCACGGACCGTCGCACGGACGGGCGCAGCACGTAGCGTCCGTCCATGATGTCGGCGCCGACGACCGAGAAGCTCGCGGCGGTGCGGAGCATGACCCCGAAGCGCTCGATGTCGGCGGCGTGGGCGCGCCTGGCGCCGTAGACGAGGTCGGGCAGTTCGGCGACCGTGACCCGGCTCGCGTGCGCCGCCGGGACAGTGACCTCCGCGGCGGAGCGCACGATGACCGTGACGCGACCCGCGGTGCCCTCGAGGAACGCCTCGAACATCGCCTGGTCGCCGATGTTGCCGCCGCCCGGCGCCGCGAGGAGGAGGTGCTCGCCGTCGAGGCGGGCACCGGGGCGCCATCCCGCGCGCGCGGTCCGCAGGATGCGGCGGTGGTCGATCCCCGAGGGGATGCCGCTGGTCAGGTACGCCTCGCGGAGCACCCGGCGAGCACGGCGGACGGTTCGATCGATCATGGTTCCTCCTAGTGCGGTTCGCGCACGACGATGGATGCCGACGCGTCGGCATCGGCCTGGGGTGCCTCGGATGCCGCATCGGATGCCGCCTCAGGCGACGCATCGGGGTCGACGGGCCGCGTGGTCGCGCCGCCGGCACGACGGCCGAAGTGCCGCCGGGCCTGCGCGAGGGTGATGAGGTCGGCACGGAAGCGCGGCCAGATGAGCGCGACGAGCACGACCCATCCGATGAGCGAAGAGAGTCCGACGACGAGCCGGAGCACCAGCGCGTCGACGGGCAGCGCGAGCGTCGACGCCCACGAGACGCCGGCGCCGAGCCCGAACACGAGGAGCATCCGCACGCCGTTCAGGAACATCACCTTGGCCGGGGCGTCGGAGACCCTCGAGATCCAGATGAGGCCCACCGGCCAGATCAGCACGATCGCCGTCGTATAGGCCACCGCGACGCCGCCGACGCCCCAGTTCGCCCCGAGGATGATGAGCAGGATCATCGCAGGCCGGGTCGCCAGCGCGTAGTGCAGGTTGGCGCGGGCGAGCCCCTTCGACAGCATGACCCAGTAGACGGCGTAGCTGGAGGCCTGGAAGAACCCCGCGACGAGCAGCACCTGGAAGAGCGGGACGACCTCGAGCCACTGCCGGCCGAGGGCGAGTTCGACGACCGACGACGCCTGCGCGCCGAGGAACGCGAACGTGAAGCTCACGGCCATGAGGAGGATGGACTGGCCGAACGAGATGAACGCGTTGAACCGGTCGCGCTGGTCCTGCAGGCGCGAGAGCACCGGCAGCGCGACGCGCGTCGAGGGTGCGTTCAACTGCGTGAGCGGCAGCATCATCAGCTGGAAGGCCCGGTTGTAGAAGCCGAGCGCGCTCGCGCCGAAGCGCGTTCCGATGACCACCGAGTCGACGTTGGCCGCTGCGTAGCCGAGGAGCTGGGAGCCCAGCAGGTTCGCGCCGAAGCCGAGGAACCCGCGCATCGGGGTGCGCCGGTGCATCCATCCCGGGAACCAGCCGGTGAGCACGAGCAGCATGACGAGGCCGATGAGGCTGATCGCGAGCTGCTGCGCGGCGAGCGCCCAGTAGCCGAATCCCAGCACGGCGAAGACGACGCCGGCGGTGAATCCGACGGCCTGCGCGGTGCTGTCGACGACCGCGAGCCGGAGGAACAGCAGCTTGCGCGTCAGGTCGGCGCGGAACTGGGTCGAGACGCCGTTCAGCAGGAAGGTCGCCGCGAGGGCGATCGTGAGCATCTGCAGTCGATCGTCGCCGTAGATCGAGGCGATCACCCCGGAGAGCCCGCAGGCGAGCAGCGTCAGCACGAGGCCGATGCCGGAGTTCAGCCAGAACAGGTTGTCCTTCTGCTCACGGCTGACCGACTTGGCCTGGATCGCGGCGCTCGACAGCCCGAAGTCGCGGAAGATCTCGCCGATTCCGATGATCGCGGTCACCATCGCGATGAGGCCGTAGTCGGCGGGCGTCAGCAGGCGCGCGAGCACGACGATGCCCGCGAGCTGGATCGCCAGGCGCACGCCCTGCCCGCTCATCGTGACGAGCGCGCCGCGCGAGGCGTTGGCGCCGAGGCTCCGTGCGGTGTGCGGCTCGCTCATGCCCGCAGCCGATCGATCGCGGCGACGTAGCCGTCGAAGAGCTGACGCCCGATGTGGTCCCAGTCGCGCAGGCCGAGCTCGGGCTCGGTGCCGGCCGGGATCCGACGTGCGGCGGCGAGCCCCGTGCGGAGCGTCCCGGGCTCGAGGTCGCCCTCGTACTGGATGATCCACTCGGGGCCGACCTCGTCGGCGAGCGCTTGATTGGTCGGCGACGCCGGCACGAGCACCGGCCGGCCGAGCGAGAGCGCGGCGAGGAGCACGCCCGAGTTGTGCATCTGCTCGCGATACGGGAGCACGATGAGCTCGGAACGGGTGACCTCGTCGACCACGACGTCGTCGTCGACGAACTCGAGCCGGGCGGTGACCCGGGAATCGGCGAGGGTCGCCGCCTCGATGATCTCGCCCTGCCCTGCGTGCGGCTTGCCGACGATGCGCAGCGAGAGGTCGTCGCCCTCGAGGGCGGTGAAGCAGTCGATCAGGTGCGGCACGCCCTTGTACGGGCGGATGATGCCGAAGTAGAGGAGGCGACCGGGCTCGACCGGGGCCGCCGGGTACGCCGAGAGGCTGGACCGGTAGTGGCCGTGCAGCACGGTGATGACCTCGGCGCCCGCGGGCGGGACCGTCGTCGGGTTCAGCCGCACCACGAGGTCGACGGCCCTCGTGAACCTCGCGAGCGATCGGCGCTCTCCGGCGGAGCCCTGCTCGTGCGGCTCCATGTTATGCGCCGTCCAGACGAGCGGGATGCGCTTCAGGCGCAGGCGCAGCAGCAGCACGTCGAGGGCGCGCCGCAGGAGGAAGCGCCTCGCGGCGCTCCGCCGGCGGATGAGCAGCTCGGGCCAGTGCACGTGGAACACGTCGTAGCTGCCGAAGAGCGCCGTGCGCCACGAGAAGAACTCGATGCGGACCTCGGCGGGCGCCCCCTCGACCATCTGGTCGACGAACTGCGTGGTGCCGTCGGGCGGATGCAGCGAATGCAGGACCGTCAGCTCGCGGGTGCTCGCGCCTCGCGCCTCGGACGGTCGATCGTCGGTCACGGTTTTCGCGGAGATCGGCACAGCGCGACACCCCCAAAGGTCAGCAGTTGAGCGGGAACCAGGGAACGACGGTGAACCTGAGCACGACATTAGCCGCCGGATGCGCCGCGTCGGAGGGGGTTCGCTGGAACGACACCCAGATGTAACCGTCAGGAAACAACCCTTCACGGGGCTCTGCTAGAACTGGGGCAGGGTCGGTGGGGCGTCCAACGGTGGCCCCACCTTGATGAGAGGCGGCTACGTGCGAGTTTCAGTGATCGGATGCGGATACCTCGGGGCGGTCCATGCCGCGAGCATGGCGGAGCTCGGCCACGACGTGGTCGGGATCGACGTCGACGCCGCGAAGATCGCGCGCCTCGCCGCCGGAGAGGCGCCGTTCTTCGAGCCGGGGCTTCCCGAGCTCCTCAGGTCGGCGGTCGCCTCGGGGCGGCTCACCTTCTCGACGGACATGGCGGATGTCGCGGGCGCGTCGGTGCACTTCGTGGCCGTCGGCACGCCGCAGCTCAAGGGCTCGTACTCGGCCGACCTGACGTACGTGGACGGCGCGATCGACGGCCTCCTCGAGTACGTGGCGGCGGGCGACCTCATCGTGGGAAAGTCGACGGTGCCCGTCGGCACGGCCGAGCGCCTCGCGGCGCAGATCGCGGAGAGCGGCACGGGGGCGATGCTCGCCTGGAATCCCGAGTTCCTCCGCGAGGGCTTCGCGGTGAAGGACACGATCAGCCCCGACCGGCTGGTCTACGGCGTGCCGGCCGACCCCGAGGCCGCCGTGACCGCCGAGGCGATGCTCTCGGAGGTCTACGCCTCCGCGCTGGCCGCCGAGACGCCGCTCATCGTCACCGACTACGCGACGGCCGAGCTCGTGAAGGTCTCGGCGAACGCGTTCCTCGCGACGAAGATCTCGTTCATCAACGCGATGGCCGAGATCGCCGAGGTCACGGGCGCCGACGTCACCCAGCTCGCCGACGCCATCGGCCTCGACGAGCGCATCGGACGCCGCTTCCTCGGCGCCGGGGTCGGGTTCGGCGGCGGCTGCCTGCCGAAGGACATCCGGGCGTTCACCGCCCGCGCCGAGGAGATCGGCCGCGGCGAGTCGGTCGCCTTCCTCAAGGAGGTCGACGCGATCAACCTGCGACGCCGCCAGCGGGTCGTCGACCTGGCGGTCGACGCGCTCGACGGCGAGCCGAACGGCAAGCGGGTCGCCGTGCTCGGGCTCGCGTTCAAGCCGTTCTCCGACGACATCCGCGACTCTCCGGCGATCGACGTCGCGGTGCGCCTGCGAGGGCTCGGCGCCGACGTGATCGCGATCGACCCCGAGGCCATCGAGAACTCGAAGCGCCTGCATCCGCAGCTCGCGTTCAGCGACGACCTCGCCACGGTGCTGAGCGGCGCCGACCTCGTTGTGCTCGTGACCGAGTGGAACGAGTACCGCCACCTCGACCCCGTGTGGGCGGGCGAACTCGTCGGGGTGCGCTCCGTGATCGACGGCCGCAACTGCCTCGACGCGAAGGCGTGGCGCGCTGCCGGCTGGACGTACCAGGGGCTCGGCCGGCCCTAGCCGCACCGCGCACGGGCGCGTTCATCGCGCGATGCGATGCACACGAGCGGATGCCCCGACCGAGGTCTCGGTCGGGGCATCCGCTCGTTCGGGGCATCCGCTCGCTAGTGCGTGGTGAGCACCTGCGAGACGGGACGGCGGGGCGATCGGGCGACCCGGAAGCCCTGCTCGGGCGGGTAGCCGATCGCGATCATGCAGATGACGTCTTCACTGTCGGGGATGCCCGCCTCGCGGCGCAGCGCATCGGACTGCGCGTTCGTCATCGACCAGTTGAGCATGCAGGAGCTCACGCCGAGCCCGTGCAGCGCCCACACGAGCGTCATCGCGAAGAGCCCGCCGTCGACCCAGCGCTGGTTGCGCTCGGTCGCGCCGGCGAAGAGCCCGCGTTCGACGGTGACCACGAGCACCGACCGCACCTGGCTGCGGAAGCCCGCGTTGCCGTTCTGGTGGGCGAGGATGCGTGCCGCGTCGTCGGCACCGCTGAACGCGTGCACGCGCCCCGCCTGCCGGTTGCAGACCGAGGGCGTGTACGTCGTGAGGCGCACCGCCTCTTCGACGGTGGCCGCCTCGACCGGGCGCGTCTCGTCGAAGTCCCGCACGCTGTGCCGGGTCGCGAAGAAGCGGTCCATCTCGACGGCGCCGAACAGCGGCGCGGGCATCGCGGGTGGACTCACCTCGTCGTCGACCCCGCCGCCGCCGTTCCACGAGCCGAGCGCGCCGTGCGCGTCCTCGGCGAAGCGGAGGTAGGGCGCCTCCGACGCCTGGGCGCCGGCGACCGGGATCAGCATCGCGAGACGCCGCTCGACGGCCGCGCCGAAGGGCTGCTTCGGCTCCCTGAGGCTCAGCCCCTTCTCGACGCGGTGGTAGTCCTTCGTGAGCTGGGCCTCGAGGTTCACCCCGGAGACGACGGCGGTCACCGCCTCATCGGACGGTGCGGCCGAGTCCCGGTACCTCCGGTAGTCGCGCAGGAACTCCGAGTACATCAGCCAGCCCCGCTTGGCGCGGCGCACGGGCCCCCGCAGCGGCTTCTTGATCGTGTCGAACATCGAGCCTCCCTTTCGTCGTGATGTCGGTCTCGTGACGCGGCGCGCTCACCCCTCGGCGAGCCACCGCTTGAACGTCTGGATCATGTCGGTGCTCGTCCAGTCGGGCACCTTGTGGCCGCCGTCGTGGTACTCCACGCTCGTCTCCCTCGCGACCGGCTTGGCCTTCTCGACGAGCGCCAGCGTGTGCTGGGGCGGCGGCACGAGCGGGTCGGACATCGAGACGACGGTGCGGATGCGGGTGCCCGCCCACGACGACTGCGGCAGCCGGGCGGGGTTGGTCGCGACCGCGAGATCGCGGTTGTAGCCGTACACGGGCGGGATGCGCACGGGGTCCCGGTCGTACAGGTCCTCCATGTCGTACGCGGCGCTGGCCATGTACATGCCCCGCACGGCGGGCACCATCTTCGTGCCGTAGGCGTAGGACATCAGCGGCCCGCCGCCGGAGTTGGCGCGCATGAAGCTCACCGCGATCTTCCAGACGGCGCTCATGTACTTGACGCTGTTGCGGTGGGCGGCGAGCGAGGGCTCGGAGGTCCAGAGGCTCCCGCCGTAGTTGGCGCAGATGCACACGGCACCCGCGTCGACCGCCATCATGGCGCTCCACTTGTAGACGTTGGTGAGCGAGGTGTAGTCGCTGCCGTTCGAGTGGTAGTACCAGAGCACCCCGACGGATGCCTTCGGCGGCGACGCGTGCGGCACGAACAGGCGCATGCGGTCGCCCGCGTAGACGACGTCGATGGCCTCGTACTTCTTCTTGCCGATGCTGGTGACCTGCGTGTCGAGGCGGGAGACCTCGTAGGGCAGCTTCGGGATGGACGTGTAGGAAGGCGCCGCGAAAGCCGGCGCACTCGCCGACGCTGCTGCGGTCACGAGGCCGGCTGCGGCGCCGATGATGATCGTGCGGCGCCGAACGCCATCACTCCCCGCGGTGGGATGTTCGATAGGCACGTGTGGTCCGTCTCCCTCGCTCGATTCGAGGGCCGACGACGTCTTCGTGCCCCCGTTCCTTGGAACGTACCTCCGGCGCCGCCCGACCGAACCGGGCGGTCGCCAGAGTTAACACGATCTTCATTCGGTTTCCCGGCCCGCGATGACGCCCTCGATCACGCCGAGCGTGTCGCGCCAACCGCCGACGGCGACGCACGGCACGCCCGTCGCGATGACCGGGAAGTCGTTGCCGTCGGGGTCGAGGCGATCGCCGACGAAGAGCATCGACGACGCCTCGATGCCGGTCGCCTCGATGAGGCGGCGCATCCCGTAGGCCTTGTCGACGCCCTTGCGGGTGATGTCGATCGAGGTCGAGCCGCCCGAGCGCACCTCGAGGTCGGGGAGGTCGGCCTGCACGGCCGCCCGCAGCGCCGACTTCTTCGCGCCCGACGGGTCCCACTGCTGCTTGACGTCGACCGGCGCCTCCTGGCCGAGGGCCGAGAACGTCACCTGCGACCCACGGTGCTCGATGCGCGGGCCCCAGGTGGGTCCGTCGTCGAATCCGAGCTCTGCGGATCGCACCTCGATCGACCTCGTGGCACGCGCGGCCTCGTCGTCGGTGAGGTCTTCGGCGTAGACCTGCCGCCAGTCCCCCGACTCGAACCGCAGGTAGCGGGTGCCGCAGGTGGGCAGGAGGTGCATCCGCTCGAGGTCGGCACCCAGCTCGGCGAGCGGGTCGATCACCTGCGCCGTGAACTGCCCGAGGTGGCCGCCCGAGATGACGCAGACCTCGGTGACGTCGAGGAGCCGGGACAGCGCGTCGGCCATCTCGGGCTCGACGCGGCTCTTCGACGGCGCGAGCGTGTCGTCGAGGTCGAACGCGACGAGCCGCGGGCGCCCCGTGCCGGCCCCGGACGCCGCACCGTCGGCGCGGGCGTCCCGGGCCGACCCGGTCACGGCAGCGACGCGGCGAGCGGCTTCAGCCAGGCCGCGAGGTCGGGTCCGAGGTCGTCGCGATCGAGCGCGAGCAGCAGGACCGACTTGATGTAGTCGAGCCGGTCGCCCGTGTCGTACCGGCGCCCGCGGAACACGACGCCGTACACGCCGCCCGCGATCGCCTCGTCGGCGGCGAGCACCTGCAGGGCGTCGGTGAGCTGGATCTCGTCGCCCTTGCCGGGCGGCGTCTCCTCGAGCACGTCGAAGATCTCGGGGCGCAGCACGTAGCGGCCGATGATCGCGAGGTTCGAGGGGGCATCCGCTGCCGAGGGCTTCTCGACGAGGCCCGTGACGCGCACGACGTCGGGGTCGTCGGTCGGCTCGACCGCAGCGGCGCCGTACATGTGGATCTGGTCTGGTTCGACCTCCATGAGCGCGATCACGGTCGCGGCGCGCTCGGTGCTCTCGTCGATCATCTTCGTGAGCAGCGGGTCGCGCTCGTCGATGAGGTCGTCGCCGAGGAGCACGGCGAACGTCTCGTCGCCGACGTGCTTGCGCGCCCGGAGCACGGCGTGCCCGAGTCCGCGCGGGTCGCCCTGCCGGACGAAGTGGATGTCGGCGAGGCTGCTGGAGTGCATGACGCGTTCGAGCTTGGACGCGTCGCCCTTCGCCTCGAGCGTGTGCTCGAGTTCGGTGACGCGGTCGAAGTGGTTGGCGAGGGCGTTCTTGTTGCGGCCGATGATGACGAGGATGTCGTCGATCCCCGCCCCGACCGCCTCCTCGACGACGTACTGGATCGCCGGCTTGTCGACGACCGGGAGCATCTCCTTCGGCATTGCTTTGGTGGCCGGCAGGAATCGGGTTCCGAGACCTGCGGCCGGAATCACGGCTTTCATCGTTGTTCTCCCCATTCGGCGACCGTATCCACCGCGTGTGAAGCGGGGATGACGAACGTGGGACGATCTCGTGCATCACGTACCCTGAGCTGCATGGACACGAATCGGATGCCGCGGCGCCGGGTCTCGGCGGCCCGCATCGGGTTGGTCGTCTACCTCGTGCTGCTCGGTCTGATCGTGTTCCTGCCCGCGCCCGATTCGGGTGGCGTCTCGGGCATCCTCGGCTGGATGGCGCACCTCGTCGGCCGGCTCGGGGTGCCGGTGTACGAGGCGTACGTGGTGCTCGAGTTCCTCGCGAACATCGTGCTCTTCGTGCCCTTCGGCGTACTCGTGCCCGTGGTGTTCCCAGGTCTCCGCCCGTGGATGGTGGTCGCCCTCGGCTTGCTCACGAGCGCCGGCATCGAGCTCGTGCAGTTCGTGCTCCCGACCCGGTTCCCGACCGTCTCCGACGTCGTCGCGAATACGCTCGGCGCCCTCATCGGGTGCCTGTGGGTCGCCGCCGTCAGTCGGCGGGCCGTTCGGGCTCGCGCGGAGCGCGACCTCGTCCGCTCGCCCATCTGAGCATGGTCTCGAGGGGCCCGCGCCCCACGTAGCGCCGCCAGAGCCAGGCGAACGCCATGGACCCGATGACCAGGCCGATGAGCAGCCCCCACGAGTCATCCGTCAGCGTGTCGGTCGCCGGGTCGACCCGGATGGCGAGGGCGAGGACGACGAGGTGCAGGGTGTAGATGCTGAGCGGCATGCCGCCCATCGCGGCGATGGGCGAGGTCACGGCGACGGTGACGCGGCGCACCCTCGGCGCGGCGAAGGTCGTGAGGGCGAGCAGCACCGACACGACGGCGGCGGCCACCCCCGTGTTGCCGAACGTCTCGAGCGAGGCGCGCAACGGCACCGACCACGCGGCATCCGCCACCATCGCCGGCGACGGCAGCGTCGACGCGAGCGGCAGCGCGATGAACGCCGCGGCGGCTCCGGCGAGGCCGGCGACCGCGACCGTGGTGCGCGAGCCGAGGTCGAGGCGCACGAGCGCGAGGCCGATGAGCATCACCGGCACCCAGATGACGACGGGGTACGCGCCGCTGACGGTCCAGTCGACGAGCAGGCGCACGGGCGTGAGCCGGGCCTGCGACACGAAAGGCGTCGCAGCCGCGATCGCGGCGAGGCCCGGGGTGACGGCGAGCAGCCCGACGCCGAGGCCGAGCGCCACGCGCGGCGGAAGGTAGAGCAGCGGCAGCATCAGCAGGAACGCCAGCCCGTAGACGTCGAGGATGATGAACACGAGCGGCTGCAGCGTGACCGCGATGAGCAGGCCGAGCGCGATGAGGATGACGGCGCGGATCGCGATCTGACGTCGCAGGATGCCGCGATCGCGACGTTCGACGGTCGGGCGGATGCCGCCCGAGATCAGCCCGAGGCCGATGCCGGCGGTGAGGGCGAACAGCAGCCTGGGGCGTTCGTCGGCGATGTCGAGGAGGGCGGCGACGCCCGGATCGGGCGCCATCGGCGCGACGTGTGCGACGAACATCCCGATGAGCGCGAGCCCCCTGGCGATGTCGACGCCGACGACCCGCGCGCCCGACGGGACGGCACGACGAATGCCCGGATCAGCCGATCCGGGCATTCGTGGTGAGGTCACCGCGTCTGTAGGGGCTGTGCGGCCCGACCCCGCGGCGCGGTCAGTTCTCGTTGCGTGCGCGGCGCACGGTGGTGAGCACCACGATCAGCGCGGCACCGAGCAGCAGGGCTCCCCCGCCGATCCAGAGCCAGAGCACCGGCATGTCGTATCCGGTGTCGGCGATGCCGGTTCCGGTGCCGCCTGCGGTGTCAGCCGGGACGACCGTGAGCGTTCCGGTCGCAACCGAGTCGCCCGCGACGGCGGTGATCGTGTAGGTGCCGGGCGTGTTGGAGGACACCTGGTACGACACGGTGCCGGTCGCGTCGGTCGGCTTTGAGGCCGTCGACGCCTTCAGCACCGCCAGCGTGACGAGGTCGTCGGCTGTCGCCGTGGACGGCGTGCTCGCCGTGAGGCCGCTGAACGTCATGGTTCCCACCTCCCCGACGGTGAGCGTGACGTCGGTGCCCTGACCGACATAGCCGGTCGTCTCGTCGGCGTTCGCGGCCGCTGGAGCGGCGATGAGTGCGACGGCGGCGATGGCGACGGTTGCGAGAATCTTTCGGATCATGATTGCGTTACCCCTCGTAGTGCTTCATGAGCACCGAGGGACGCTAATTCGGAAATCCCCCGGAGGTGTCGTCTTCCGAAAAACGACACCTGCTCACCATAGGGCAGATTCACAGGAAAGCGCGACCCCTAATGTTTCGGGCGTGTAAACGAGTGGCGTGGACTCGATGCGGGTATTCTTCTTCCCCGCTTCGCCGCCGAGGAACCCGAAGCGGTACTCGGCGCTCTCCCCGGGGGCCAGTTGCGAGACGACCTTGCTCAGCGTGTAGCCCGTGTCAGACGTGGGGTGATAGCCCGTCGCCTCGCCGTTCAGCATGACGCCGAGGTTGTAGGTGCCGAGCGCGCTGTAGACATGCACCGAGGTGCGAATCGACCCCGGCGGCGTGCCGTACATGCCGGCACCGGTCACATAGGCCGGGAGGCTCGTCGCGGCATCCGCCGGCGCCGTGTTGGTCAGCTTCACGACGACCTCGTAGTTCGGCAGGCCGTCGTTGCGACAGGTGACCGAGGCCGCCCCGACCTGCACGTCGAGGTACGGGTCCATCTTCGACCCGGTCATGTCGTTGAAGTAGACCCCGAAGGTCTGCGTGGCGTCGTCGCTCACGGGCAGCCCGCCGGCGAGCGTGGTGCCGGCGAGGATCGCCTGCTCGTGCACGTCATCGTTCCAGATGAGGATGCGTCGTTCGAGGCCGGCCTGCGTGAGTGCCTCGATGAGCGCCTGCGGGTCGGCACCTCCTGCGGTGAGGGCCCGGAAGGCGGATGCCGCGGCATCCGCGAAGATGTCGTCCTGCTGCTCCACGGGGTACTTGGCGTAGACATCGGTCAGCAGGAACTGCACGGCGTTCTCGCTCGTGAGCTGCTCGCCCGTGGCCAGGGTGATCGGCCCGGTGGCGCGCAGCAGGTAGCTCAGCATCACGGGGTCGACCGCGACGACGGACTGCACCTCGGCGCCGAACTGGCGCTTCCACATCTCGCGCGCGATCGTGGCGGCGAGCGGGAACTGCGGCGTGAAGTTCACGTCGAGGACGTAGCTCGCCGTGTTGTCGCCCCAGAGCGCCCGCGTCTCGAGGGGCAGCTCCACGACCGGCGGCGTGAACTTCGGGAAGTCGCGCGCGGTGGCCTGCTGCGTCATCGATACGGCCCCACCATCGGCGTGGATGAGGGCGAGCGCACCCGAGACGCCGCCCAACGACCGCAGCTCCGCGTTGTTCTGGAACAGCAGCAGGGTGTCGCGCGGGCCATCGGCGCCGAGCATCGCCGGCAGCAGGCGCACCGCGTTGTCGAGCCCGGTGACCGTGGCCCCACCGTCGTTGACAAGGGCCGTGAGCTCGTCGCGGGCGTCGGCGAGCGGCCCGATGACGGGAGCGGAGGCCACCGTCGCGAGCGCCGCTCCCGCACTGTCGAACGCGACGCGAGCCCCGTGCACCGGCGCCTGCATGTCGATCATCGGCTGCAAGTCGAGGGCTCCGTCGGCCGGCGCGAACCCCGCGAGGTCGATGGTGCCGGCCGTCGTCGCGAGCGGCACCACCGCGTCGCGCGCGATTCGGTCGACGGATGCCGAGACCACCCGCATGACCTCGAGGTTCGGCCCGATCACCGGCAGCACCTCGGCGCCGCGCCAGATCGGATCACCCGTCAGTGATGCAGCGGATGCCGCGTGCCCGGCCAGTTCGTCGGCGGACTTCTGCGCCGCCTCGGCGTCACCGGCGACCACCTGCTGCTGCGCCGCCTTGGCGAGCGGCACGGCCGCCTGCAACTCCCCCACCGCCAGGAACCCGCGGATACCCACCCACGCCACGCAGAACACGAGCAGCGCGAGCACACCGACGATCGACCAGACGATGATGCGTTTGCGACGCTTGGCGCGGCGCGCCTTGCTCGAGCGATGGTGATGGTGCGAGCGGCCGGAGCCTGAGCCTGAGCCGTGCGAGCGACTCGAGCTCGACCCATGCGAACGGCTCGAACCCGACTGGTGGGAGGACCCGGACTCGTGTGACCCGCCCGAGCGGCTCGACTCATGGCGCCGATCGGATGCCCCATCCCCATGGTTCCGACTCGACGACTCCGAACCCCCGGAAGACGGCGTCACGTTGAAGAGCGTAACCCGATCATGCCTCCAGCGGACGTCACCACCCGGACCTCACGACTGCTCAACTGGCGATGGACGCATCAGATCCTCGATCGTTCTCCGGAGCGATCTTGCTCGTCGGTGGCCAGGACGCCCGTGGCCAGCCGCGATCATGCAAATGACAACTTCTTGGTCTTCGATGTCGAACTCTGCGCGAAGACGCGTCGACACCGCATTCACCACGCTCATGTTCAGCATGCAGCTCTCGAGGCCCTCAGCATGAAGTGCCCAGACCAACGAGCTCGCAAAGATCCCGCCCTCGATCCACGCTTGGTTTCGTTCGCCCGCACCTGCGAACAGTCGTTGGTCGACCGTCACGATGTACAGAGCAGGAATCACCTCCGTGAATCCCCGATTCCCATTCTGGAACTGCAGAGCTCGTTGAATCGATTGCCGATCCGTCAGCAACCTGACATGCCAAGGCTGACGATTGCACACGGAGGGGCTCTGTGTCGCGAGCTCAACCGCGTGAAGAAGTGTGCGCCGTTCGATCGCCTCACCAGTGAAGTCACGGACGCTGTGGCGCGAACGAAAGAACTCGTCGGACACCCCCAATCGCTCCGGCCTGCCGGAGTCAAGCGGACTGACCTGATCGACGATCTGGCCGGTGGAGTTCCATAGATCAAGGGCTTGTCTTGCCTCTCGGGCTGCTCCGACGTATGGGGCGTCGATCTTCATTTCCTGAGCGCGTGCGATGAGCTTGTCGAGACGCCGACCTAAATCGTGACCGAACGGGCGCTTCGGTGCCGGTAGCGCGAGCCCCTTCTCGACACGGTGGTAGTCCTTCGTCAGTTGGCACTCGAGATTTTCGTTCGTCCAGGCGGAATGCGAACCAGGGCCGACAGCCACACTCTGTCGCGCATACCGAGAATAGTCTTGGGCGAATTCACGGCGAAGTAGTCGCTTATCCCTCATTCGACGCGCCCATCTGATTGGCGCGCCGGGAATTGGGCGGACCTCCACACCTCGCAGCATCTGACCCAGACTCATCAGTCACCCACCTTCTGTATCTCCATCGTCGCCGCATCAGCGATTCCAAGTCCGAGGAAGTTGCGTTCGGCAAGGCGACGAATATCGGGAATATTGAGCTTCAGTTGTGTTCGGATTCGAGCGGGCTCCGCGAGAACGGATTCAACCTCGTGGATGACGTCATCTCCGAGCGACTCCGACGGCGCGATACACAGGCTCGGGCGGCCGATCAGCTCCATCAGACCCTCTACTTTGCCTTGAGTTCCGATGGTCACTGCGGGCGTGAGTTCTCCTAGTGCCATGACTGCGAGGTGCATCCTGCCGCTCACCACAACGTCCGCGCGTCGCGCGAGCAAACGCACGGTCTCGGGGTCGAGTTGCTCCTTGACGATCGACAGCCCGGCGTGTCCAACAGCGCGGGCAATCCTTTCGCACTCCTCGAGATCGTTCCCGCTCGATCGAATCACATGCGGAAGCAGAACGCAGTGCAAGCCGCGTGCGTTCAGACATTCGATGATCCGAACGTAGTGCTCGACGTGGCGATCGACCTTGCGCGCGACCAATGCGCTCGCATTCACGATCGCAAATGAAGCACCGGCAGCGACGCCGGCGATACGGTCCAGCTCGCTTGTGTGCATCTCACCGGGCATGCCCGCTCTGCTGAACACGACATCGGCAGCTGCCGTCGCTGTCGTGATTGAGTCGCGCTGCAGCCTGCGAAGTGACACAGGGTCGCGGGCAAGCAGCTGAGCGTGATGCTTGGCCGCACGACGGGCAGCTCGCTTGACCGACCTTGGCGCCCGCCCGTTCCAGCTGAAACCGAGAACGCGAGCGTCATGCCCGGCCCGCCCGGCCTGCCCCACGATCGCCCATCGGCGCCGCGCCGCGCCTGGACTGTATCCGCCGTCCATCATGTCCGCGCCCAACACCGCGACTGCATCGCCAGCCTCGACGAGTCTCGCGAGGTCACGGTTCGCTCGTATGAAAGCGGATAGGCGTCGAGGGTAGACCAGGTCTGGCAGGTGGACTGAGTCCATATCAGGGTGGTCCGCCCGAATCGTTTCGCCAGTCACAACCAGTCGCATCCGAGGACCGATGCGTTGCCCCACTGCGTGAACCATAGCCTCATCGCCGATGTTGCCTGAAGCTGGGGGCGCTATGACAATGACACGGCCGAGCTCAACCGAACGACGCGATGCCGGCCGGATCCGAGACCAGCACCTAGAAATCAGAAAGGCATCAAGGTGGAGGCGACCGGCGACTTTCATTGCAATGCGGTCGACCCCGCGCACAAGACCTCCACTCACGGGATCATCCCCGATCCCGTGCGTCCAATCGTCCACCAGATCATGAGTCACCCTTCGCCACACTGTTCCGGAGCACAGTCAGAACGACGTTCGCGTCGCGTCGGCAGACTGGCACCAGGAGCGAAAGTCCGAACGCGATGAGCCATCCCAGCGCGCCCCATAGCAACGCACCCCAAGGCGAACCCGAAGCGATCATGCTTGCACTGAATGCCGCAATCCCCACCGCCGAATATACGACGAGCGACCGGGCGGCGAGCCAGAACAGGCGCAAAGTCGGAATGACCGGATCACGAGCGAACCAAAGCAAGCTGAGCGGCCAGAACGCGATATTCGCAACGGTGAACGCCATCGCCACTCCTTCAACGCCCCAGAGAGAACCGAATACGACAGCGACGATGAGCAGCGGGCGGGTGACGATCGACCACGTAATCATCGATCGTGTGAGTCGACGCGACATGAACACCCAGTAATTCACATACGTCAAGGCTTGGAAGACCCCGCCAATCGCGAGAATCTCGAAGATCGGAACGACCGCACTCCATTTGAGTCCAAGGACGATCTCGACCAGCGGGCTCGCCAACGCGATCGCGAACGAGAACACGGCGAGAATCATTTGGAGGAGCACAGTTTGACCGGCAAGCAAGAATCGCCCGTATCGACCATGGTCAGCCTGCAACTTTGACAACACTGGCAGTGCAACTCGTGATGCAGGTGCATTCAATTGGTTCAGCGGCAGCATCAGGAGCTCGAAGGCGCGATTGTAGGTTCCCAGTGTCTGAGCCCCGAACGCCGTCCCGACGACAACTGAGTCAACATTTCGGCTGGCATACGTCAGCAGTTGAGTAAGCAGAATGCCGCTCCCGAAGCGGACGAATGGTCGAACGGTCACACGACGATGGATGCCGCCCGGAATCCATCGTGCTGCGCCCACAACGATCATGAGCACCACCAGCGCTTGGGTGAGCTGTTGCACCGCAAGCGCCCAGTAACCGAAGCCAGAGAATGCAACCACCACGGCCGCGAGAAGGCCTGAGGCCGCACCGGCAACATCGGCCACAGCGAGAGAGCCCATGCGCAGTTCACGGCTGAGGCCTGCGCGATACTGCGCACTCAAACCATTGAGTAGGAACACCGCGGAGAGCGCGGTGGTGAGGGCGATGAGTCGCGGCTCGTCGTACAACTGGGCGATAAGCGGCCCAACGGCTACCGTCGCTGCGGTGAGGATCGCTCCTAGGGCTGAGTTCAACCAGAAGAGGTTGTCACGTTCCTGTCGTGAAAGGGTCGGCGCCTGAACGGCGGCAGGCGAAAGGCCGAGGTCTCGAACGACCTCCGCAATTCCGATGATCGACACGACCATGGCTACCAGCCCGTAGTCGGTCGGAGCCAAGAGTCGGGCAAGAAGAACAACGCCCGTGAACTGCACGACAAGCCGCGCCAGTTGTCCGCTCAGTGTCTGCGCAGCGCCTCGGGATGCCAGCGTTCCGAGCCTCGGAGGCGTTGATTCACTCACCATGTCTCCTGCAGCGCACGACGAACAGCGAGCTGGGTTGAGAAGTCATGCGTGCCTCTGCTCAAGGACCTGCAAATACGCATCGCGATGGCGCTGACCCACGATCGACCAATCGCGCGCCGAAAGATCCGGAGCCGCGCTTCGTTCCGATGAGCGTGCTGCCAGAAGCGCGAGTTCAAGCGCACCCGGCTCGAGTGAGTCGGTGAAGAATGAGATCCACCCATCCCCCACCTCCTCTGCCAAGACAACGTTGGCATGTGTTCGAGGCGCAAGCACCGGGCGTCCGAGAGACAGCGCAACCAGAATCGCGCCCGAGTTGTGCATCTCAACATATGGAAGCACTACGAGTTCGGCCTGGCGGATTTCTTCAGCCAGCTCGGCATCGGGAACAAACTCGAGTTTGGTCGAGATGGCTGGCGTTCCGGAGGAGAGAGCGCAGATGAGACGCTCGTAACTCGGCGAGTATGGCTTGCCGACGATACGAAGACTCGTCGAGGAGTCGTCGAGTTCGCGAAACGCCCTTATCAGTGCCTCAACGCCCTTGTACGGCCTCAGCAGCCCGAACTGAAGTATGCGCCCCGCAACAGGTTCATGGTCCGCCCCGGGATACACGCTCCGATAGTGCCCGTGCGGGATGTTCACCGATCGGACTCCCACGGGAAGTTCAGTGGTCGGATTGAGTCGAATCCACAAGCTGGTGCGTCGATCAAGCGCCTCGAGCAAGTTCCGTTCCCGCGCTGAGCCGTGCTCGTGAGGCATGACGTTGTGAACTGTGCGCACGATCGGAGTGTGCAGCAGAACCAGACGAGCCAGCAGCAATCTCAGAGCAATTGCCTTGGCGAACGCCCCGACGTGAGTCCTGTGACGCACGAGATACTCCGGCCAATGCACGTGCAGCAGGTCGTATCGCCCAAACAGCGCTCGCCCCCACGAGAATGTCAATATCTGCACGTCTGGGGCTGCGCTACCGATCATGTGGTCTACGTACCTAGTTGTGCCGTCCGGCGCGGCCAGAGTGTGGAGCACCCGGATCATGCGCCGACCTCGGCGTGCCGCACAAGTTGGAGCGCAACCTTGTCGATGTCGGATCGCGCCGTGGCAATCGCGTTTGCAGACGCAACCCCGAGCCGCATGAGTCGAGCTTCGTCGAGTCCGTCGAGCGATTCACTCGGGTCGGTGGGCCCTGGGCTGACCCACGAAGCATCGATCACGTCGAAATGCCGGGCGATCTTGTCGCTGGTTGACTCACACCAACCCAGTGGAATCGCACCTTCTGTCGCACCCATTACCAACGCGTGCAACCGATCCGAGAGAACAATTCGCGACTCTCGATACTCGTCGCGCACCGACTGCTCTTGCTTCCAGTGGTCATCGGTGGCCCACGGATGCAGCCGTGCCCCGAGCCGTTGGGCAAGACTTTCACTCGTGACGTGGTCTCGGGCAACCTGAACGACGACGACGATTTCGAGCTCGAATCGAGCAGCAGTGGAGCGCACCGAACGGATCCAACGATCGCTCGGGGGCGGCCGATCTCCTCGCAGCGCGACGGCCAACCGTTGCCGGGGGCTGCCCTCCGCGCGGCCGCCAGTTTCGACCGACAGAATCTCCTCGCCTGACGCGAACGCCCAGTCCGGCATTAGTCCCCCACAGCCCATGAGTTGCGAGGATCTTTCGTCGCGCCACATCAGTTGGTCGCTCAACCGCGCGATAATCGCAAATGGCCAGGTGAACCCGCGACGGATCCCTCGCACCCCTGCGCCCAGCCACACAATTCGACCGCCTCGGACCTTGTGCAGCACGATGAGCGGGAGCAGGGTCACAATGCCCGCGACATATCGCCGAGTCGGTACAAACTCGCCAGCGTTGAAGGCGAAGATGCCATCACCCACCACGGCTGTTCGAGCGAAACCCAATGCCCACTGGAGATAACTCGGCGCGAGCTCGCCTGGCGCAAGTCGAAGTCCGGATGCATACCCAGCGTTCGGGTCACCGGCCCATACCTCCATCCGGCCCATCATTCGGAGCCGGTCGGCGTACACGCGACGTAGCATCGAATCGCCAACATTGTCAGCCTGCCCGCTGAGCCATGCATGAACGAGGGGCTGGTGTTTGGTGTGGAATACGGCCGACGGCCTACCCGAGGCGGCGTTCATCGAACCCCAGTCCGTGCAGTCGCGCGGGCCGGTGGATTGTTGACTCGCGGATCATCTCGAATTGGCCGCGAGTGGGCTGCGACCGCGATGATCCCGGTCCAGGCCACGCAGAAGTACAGTTCCGTCTGACTGCTGTAGAACAACGTAGCCGCGAAGAATCCGATGAGGAACCAGAGCATGACCCATTCGCGGTTGCGGTAGAGACGGACGACCGCCCAACCCACCAAGACGAGGTACAAGACGGAAACCCAGATAGGGAATTCCAGCAGGATCGACCCCAAACTCGAGTGCATCGGCGCTGTGCCCTCCATCATCTTCTCGTAGCCGGGAGGATCAGTGCTCGCAAACTGGCTGACGTCAATTCGGCTTCGATAGAGCACCCCTGCGAAACCTCCAGGGGTGATGCCAAGCAGGAAATTTCCCAAATTCTCGAGCTTGAGTTCCACCGCGTACTGGATTAGCAGGAGATGCGCGGTCGTCGACGCGTTCGTGAAGTCACCGGAATCGAAGACACGCTCGAACGAACGGAAAAACCCAGCGGCCCGTGCCGCGAGTACCAACGGAGTCAGGATCGTGCCCGCGAGTGTGAGGTGTGCGAAGTAGACGTCCAGTGGGGTTCGTGCCTCAGCACGAACCTTCCGATACTCGACAAGGAACGCCAGCACGTAGACCGGGGCGAACACGAACGGGAGGCGTGAGATCGTCAGGAACGCCATGACGAAGAAGGCGAGAGAGATCACGAGGCGAAGGCGGCCTCGCAGGAATCGCAGCGATGCGAATGCCAAGAAGCAGGCGTAGACAGATGCATGTGACTTGTCGTCGAACCCCAGCCGGCGGCGATCGGTCCCGCTACCGAGGTCGATGCCGAGCTGAATGACGAGGTACACGAGTGCGATCGGGATAGCCCAGCGGAACCCGCGTGTCAGCGCATCGGTCGCGCCATGCTCCTTCGTCGCCCTGTAGACGGCCACGAGCCAGATCGCGACCAAAGCGTAATAGGCCGTGAATTCGGGTGCGATCCGATAGTTGTACGAGTTCGAGACGAGAACCGCAGCGAGCAACACTCCCGCTAGCCCTAGGAACAGGAAGATGATGTCGCGCGAGCGCAGAAGTTTGGGGACGGATGCGAACAGGACAATGAGCGCCAGGATCTGCGCGCCATTCGACACGGCGAAGCGCCCATCGATCTTGTAGCTCAGGAGCGCGCCCAGTACCGCGATCGCCACGGAGACCGAGATTCCCTTCGCCGCAGTCGGCGATAGCGCCGTCATCGGCTGCTCCGGGCGGCGATGCGGCGTGGACGCGGTCACGTGATCCTCGCACCGGAGGAGGATGTCGGACTCACCCTCGAGCCAACGGCCCCGCGCGGGCCCGCGCTCGGTCGCAGATACGCACGCGCGACGATGCGAGCGAGGGCGAACGGGTGACGAAGGAAGAGCGAACGGTGCTGCTTGAGGATGCGCCGCAGGCTCGCCGATCGCACCGCGGGGCTGCCCTCGGAGATGCTGTCGTCGAGCCGGTAGAGCGTTGCCGCGACGGTTGGCTCGTGCACGAATTCGGTGCCCTCTCGCTCGAGGATGCTCAAGCAGAGGTCCCAGTCCTGGAACCGGCGCAGTCGGGCGTCGAACGGGCGGGCTCGCAGTAGCGCAGCAGGGATCAGGAGAGTCTGCGTCGAGGCGATGCTCCGGAAGAGCAGTTCACGTTCAGGTCGACGGATCTGCTTCCCAGGCACCACCGCGTCCGATCCGTCGCGATGGCGGACTCGATGGGAGGCGAACGCGACGACATCCGACCGGCCCGTGACATGTGGAAGCAGCCGCTCGATGAACTCGGGCGCCCATTCATCATCACTGTCCTGAAACGCGATGTACTCGCCCCGCGCGAGATCGATCCCGTGATTGCGCGCCACGGCCGCCCCCGAATGCGCCGTCTCCACGATCTGTATACGAGAATCGAGAACCGCGCGTTCCCTGAGGTAGTCGATCGAGCCGTCGGTCGATCCGTCATCGACGACGATGAGCTCGGCGACCGGAACGGTCTGTCCGAGCACACTGTCAATGGCCCTCGGGAGCACCTGGCGCCGGTTGTAGGTCGGCATCACCACGCTGACGGCCTCACCCATGCGGGGTCGTTTCACGAAGTCGTCCCGTCGCTCGGCTCAGGCCGTTCGCGAGGGCAGAGAGCCCGAACCTGGCCCAGATCGCGGCGACGACGAGGACATCGACGACGGTGCTCCCCGACCGGAGGTGCCGGAGGTAGAACAGGGCCATGCTCCGGTGGAACTGGTAGTTGAGCGCCAGTCCACGCGCCCCGTCGGAGCTCCCGCCCTTCAGGTGGTGCGCGATCACGCGACCGTCGTAGACGACCCGCCATCCGGCCTTCCGGAAGCGCACGCACCAGTCCAGGTCTTCGGCATACATCCAGTAGCGCTCGTCGAGCAGGCCGACCTCGGCGAGCGCGGATCCGCGCACCAGCATGAACGCGCCGTTGACGGCGTCGACGTCCGCAACCGCGTCATCGGCGATGTCGGGGCGCACGTAGTCGGAGCCGGTGCGACCGAGAGCACGAAGTACGAAGTACTTCGCCGCCGTTGCGACCGAGGGAATACTCCGCTTCGCGGCATGGTCGAGGGAACCGTCCGCGGTCAGCAGGCGGCATCCGATCATCCCGATGTCGGGCTCGCGCTCGAGGACGTCGATCAGGTGGTCGATCGTGCCGGGTTCGACCCGGGTATCGGGGTTGAGCAACAACGCGTAGGTCGACTCCGAAGCCCGTAGCGCAGCGTTGTTCGCCACCGCGAACCCGTCGTTGCCGGCTCGCCTGGTCAGGAGGACGCTCGGGTACTCGCGCTCGACGACATCTGCGGTGTCATCGGGCGAGTCGTTGTCCATGACCTGCACGCGAGTCGGAACCCCGGGCATCGCGGACTCGAGCGAGTCGAGGCAGTCCCGCACCAGATCACTCCTGCCGTACGTGACGATCACGATGTCGAGGGCGACGGTCGATCGGCTCAGCGTCGCATCTCCTTGGCTCATATTGCGCTCCCGCCCGGACTGATGACCGCACGGAACGTCCGCCAGAGGATCGCGAAGTCACCGGTGATCGACCAATTCTCGACGTAGTAGAGGTCGAGGCGAACGCTCTGCTCCCACGACAGCGTCGAGCGTCCGCTGACCTGCCAGAGGCCTGTCATGCCCGGCTGTACGAACAGGCGACGACCCGCCGCCCCTTCGTAGAGCGCGACCTCGGCCCTGCGTTGCGGCCTCGGCCCGACCAAGCTCATGGTGCCGTGCAGCACGTTGAACAGCTGCGGCAGCTCGTCGAGCGAGTACTTGCGCAGCACTCGGCCGATGCGCGTGACACGAGGATCGTTCTGGATCTTGAACAGGGGCGCCGTATCGGTTCCTCTCGCGGCGAGCATGCCGGCGAGCTGGGCGTCGGCGCCGTCGCTCATCGAGCGGAACTTCAGCATCATGAACGGCGTGCCCTTGAGGCCTACCCGCTCCTGCCGGTAGAACACCGGCCCGGGCGACGACAGCTTCACCATCACGGCCAGCACGATGAAGAGCGGAGCGAGCACGACCACCAGCGCGAACGCGACGATGAGGTCGAACACGCGCTTGGCCACGAGCTTGCGCCCCTCGAACTTCGGCGTCTCCACGTGCATGAGGGGCAGGCCGGCCACCGGCCTGGTGTGGATGCGCGGGCCGCCGATGTCGATGAGGCTCGGTGCGACCACAAGGTGCTCTGCGCCGGGGATGAGGCCCCAGCTCAGCTCGCGCACGCGCTCGGGGCCGAGCTCATCGCTACTCGTGATGATCACGGTGTCGGCGCCGAAGTCCCGCATCACGGCGAGCGCGTGCTGCATGCCGTACTCGACCGGGATGCTCGTGCCGGCGAGGTAGGGCTCGCCGTGGCCCGGCAGGCACGCACCCGCGACCCGGTAGCCCGCCGCCGGCATCCGCTGGAGTTCCCGTGCAATCACCGTGACGGATGCCTCGGAGCCGACGAGCAGCACGCGTGACGAGTACTCGCCGCGCTTGCGCATGACCCCGAGCCACTGCCGCCACATCCAGCGGGAGAAGATGAGCACGAGCACACCGAGTGGGAACGCGATCAGGATGTACCCGCGGCCGATGTCGATCCTGAAGAGGAACGCGACGATCGCGACGAGCCCGAACAGCCGAAGGGTGGCATCCGCGACGGCACGGTACTCCTGGGTGCCGAGGCCGAGCACGCGCATGGATCGGGTGTCGTAGAGCTCGAGCGCGAGCATCCACGCGGCGACGATGATGAGCGACACGACCGTGTAGCTGATCTCGATGTCCCCGCGTGAACCGCCGTATCCAGGGGTGTTGTAGTCGATGCCGACCCACGCGATCTGCGTGCCGAACACCACCCAGAGCAGCACGAGCAGGTCGGTGATGCGCACGCGCGACGCGAGCTTCGACGACCATGCCGTGGTCGACATCGTCGCGGCCGCGTAGAACCGGCCCATCACCACGTCGCACCCCCGTCGTCCGAGCGGGCGAACGCTCGCCCGGACCACACCCACACCGTGCCGTCGGATGCGACGTCGAGCGCGGTCGTGCCCGGGGCGACGTCGGCCTCGAGGCATGCGCCAGGGGTGGCATCCGGTGCGAGGGCCACGGTGCGGATGCCGCGGCATCCGTCACCCGTGATCGCCACGATGAAGCCGTCGAATGCCGAGGTGATCGCGACGATGCCGTCCGGCACGGGAGCCGACGACCAGGTGCCGCCCCCGTCCGTGGTCGTGTGCACCGCACCCGATGCGCAGAGCACCGCGGCCGCGCCTTCGGAGGCACCGGCGACCTGAACGGCCTCGCCGTCGTCGGGACGGCACTGGCTCGAGTCACCACCGGGACCGAAGACGACCGCGCCGTCGAGGTACCACGTCGGCTCGAGCTCGCCGGTCGGCTCCCAGTCGGCGCCTTGCACATAGCTGCGGTACCTCCCGATGCCGCAGCCCGCAGGGTCGCGGGCGACCATCGAGACGATGTCGGCGTCGGCCGGCTCCACCGACTGCAGGTCGGTGAGGCCCGCCGTGAACGCCGGCACCCACGTCGCACCGCCGTCGGTCGTCACCTCGAGGGTGGCCGCGGCATCGGGGCAGCGGCCGACGAGCCCCCGGTACGCGAGGTTCGCGTCGAGTGCGGCCAGCACCACGGTCGGGCGCGCAGACGACGCGGATGCCGCGGTCGCATCGGGTTCAGCGGATGTCTCGGGCGTCGGCTCGGTCGTCTGCGCCGGCGGGACGCTCGGCAGCACCTCGCCCTGCGGGGTGCCGGAATCGGCGCGCACCGACGCGAGCGCCCACCACACGAGCGCCGCGTCGACGATCACGAACACGACGATGGCCACCACGGCCCAGGGGGCCACGGCGTGACGCGCGTTCACGGTCTCGTTACGTGGCACCGCGACCACCCGAGACCGACGGAGTGGCGAGCGCGGACACGAGCTGATCGACAGCGTCATCGATCAGCGCGCCGACCTCGTCGTAGACCGCGGCGGGGGCGCGGTACGGGTCGAGGATGTCGTCGTCGTTCGGGTCGGACGGCGGTGGTGCGAAACCGCGGGACCTGGCAGCGAGATCCGTCGCCCGCTGCAGGCGGGAGACGGAACCGGCTTCGGAGGGTTCTGGAACGTCGAGGGAGCCCTCGGCGGCGAGGAAGGAGAGCACGCGCGCGAACTCGCGCAGCGTGTACGCGCGACGGGCCGCACGCGGCACGAGCTCGGCGACCTCGGCCCGGTGCGCCCTCGTCGCGGTGAGCACGAGGTCGGCGCTCTGCACCGTCTGCTCGGTGAGCTGGCGCGAGACGTGGCCGTCGGGGTCGGCGCCGAAGCGCGCCGCCTGCGCCGCGGCCTCGGGCGTCATGGGCTGCCCCGTGAGCGCCATCGTGCCCGCGCTCGACACGCGCACGTCGCGGATGCCGGCCGCCGCGAGCCGCGCCGCGAGGATCCGCTCGGCCATGGGAGACCGGCAGATGTTGCCCGTGCAGACGACGAGCACGTTCACGCGCCGACCACCGGTTCCTCCTTGGGCGCGTATCCGTAGCCGTACCCGTAGCCGTACTTGCCGTACCCGTAGGCGTCGGCGCCGCGGGTGGGCAGCATCGTGAGCACGATGCCCGACACCTTGGCATCCACGTTCTCGAGCACCGAGAAGGCGCCCTTGACCTGGCCCTTGTGCGCACGGCCCACGGCCACCACGAGGATCGCGCCGCCCGCTGCACGGGAGAGCACCGCGGCATCCGTCACCGGCAGCAGCGGCGGTGCGTCGAAGAGCACGACGTCGAACGCACGGTTCAGCTCGACGATCGTGTCGGCCATCGCCGCCGAGCCCAGCAGCTCGCTCGGGTTCGGGGGCACGCGTCCGGCCGGCAGCACGTACAGCTGGCCGCGGCCCCAGGGCTGGATCACGTCCTGCAGCTCGGCACGGCCGATGAGCAGGTCGGTCAGGCCCACCGCGCCCTCGATGCCGAGGTAGGAGGCGACCTTCGGGCGCCGCAGGTCGGCGTCGACGAGGAGCACCCGCGCACCGGCATCCGCCAGCGCGATGGCCAGGTTGGCGGCCGTCGTCGACTTGCCCTCGGACTCGATCGACGACGTCACCACGAACGAGCGATCGGGCCGGGCCGCATCGAGGAACTGCAGGTTCGTGCGCAGCGCGCGGAACGACTCGGCCCGCGGCGAATGCGGGTCCGCGTGCACGATGAGCGGGCGGTCCCTCGCCTTGGGGTCGAACACGATGCCGCCGATCACCGGGATGTCGGTGATCAGCTCGATGTCGCGCTCGTTGCGGATGCGCGTGTCGAGCGTCTCGCGGAGCACGGCCGCGCCGATGCCGAGCGCGAGGCCGATGAGGCCGCCGAGCGCGATGTTCAGGGGCACGTTCGGGCTGACCGGCTTCTGCGGCACCGCAGCGTGCTGCACCAGCGTCAGCCGCACCGGCGACGCCTCGACGGGCTTGCCCTCCTCATCGGTCGCGCCGGTCGTCTCGATCGAGGCCACCACCGAGGTGAGGCTCTCGGACACGCCGGTCGCGACCTCCGCGGCGAGCGCCGGATCTTCGTCGGTGACGGTGATGCCAATGAGCGTCGTGTCGGGAAGCGTCGTCGCGACGACCTCGCGTGCGAGCTCGTCGCTCGTCATGTCGAGCTGCAGGTCGGCGATCACCGGCAGCAGCACGATGGGCGTCGTCGCGAGGTCGGCATACGTCGTCACCCGCTGCTGCGTATACGCGTTGCCCTGCGCCATCTCGCCGATCGAGCCGCCGTTCGACGTCGACACGAAGACCTTCGCCGACGAGCTGTACATGGGCTTCTGCATGATCGAGAAGACGGCGCCGGCTGCGACGCCGACGAGCGTGAGCAACACGATCAACACCCAGCTCTGCCGCAGGATGCGGATGTAATCGCGTAGCTCCACGTTGTTCAGTCCCCGTCCCCACAGCGTGCTGAAACGTGACACGGATACGCTAAGCCCCGTGGCACCCTCTCAAGATGCCCCGCCTGATAGGGGGCTGTCAACAACCGACACTCCCCCATTCGGAGTGTTCGACACGCGAGACCAGCGCTGGGGAGTGACGGATGCCGCGATCGGCATCCTCCTCTCGACGGCCGGCTCGCTCGGCTGGGCGTGGCTCACGCGCACCGTCGTGCTCCCCGAATGGCTGCAGGTGCTCGGCGCGTTCCTCGCCATCTGGGTGCCGCTCGTCGTCGTGCTCCAGGTCGCGGATGCCGCGCGCGGGCGTCGCTCGCACTGGCGCGACTTCGGGCTGCGGTTCACCTGGATCGACCTGCTGTGGGGCGCCGGCATCGGCCTGCTCGCCCGCGGGGCGGTGACGCTCATCGAGGTCGCCGCCACCGGACGCACCTCGCTCGACGGCGGTGTGCTCGCCCTGCCGTCCGGGTTCACGTTCTGGTTCGGCGTCGTCCTCGCGCCCGTCGTGCTCGGGCCGATCATCGAGGAGACGTTCTACCGCGGGCTCGTGCTTCGCGCCGTCGCGCGACGCACCGGCGGGGGGCGCCGCGTCGCGGCATCCGTCGCTGTGCTCGTGAGCGCGCTCGTCTTCGCGCTCGCCCACCTCGCCGTGGGCGGCGTGGTCTCGCCCGCCGCGGCGGCCATGACCTTCACCGGCGCGCTCGTGCTCGGGCTCGCGACCGGGGTGCTCGCCGTGGCCACCGGCCGCATCGGCGGGGCGATCATCGCGCACGTCGTGTTCAACGGCCTGCTCGTCGCCGCCGTTCTCGCCCGCTGAGCCACTACAGTTCCAGCAGGAACCGTGCTCGTCGAGGGGGAACGACATGACCGGCAATACCGAAGACGTTCGACCGGCGACCGCCGTCACGGCCGCCGCCGGCGCCACGCTGCTCGTGACGAGCGTCTCGACCCTGGTGGTCAACGCGAACACGTCGGCCGTCTCGATCCTGCTGCCCGCGATCTCTGAAGACACCGGCATGCCGATCGACACGCTCCAGTGGGCGGTCACCGGGTACTCGCTCGTCGGCGCCGCGACGATCGTCACCTCGGGCGCCCTCGCCGACGTCTTCGGCCGCCGCCGCATCTTCCTCTACGGCCTCGTGCTGTTCGTGCTCTCGTGCGTGATGATCGCCCTCGCGCCCGACGGCGCCTTCGTGATCGCCGGACGCTGCATCCAGGGCGCCGCCGGCGCGGCGATCCTCGCGAGCGGCATGAGCCTCATCGCCGCCGCGAACACGGGCAAGGCCCAGTTGCGCGCCGTGACCCTCTGGGGTGCGGCCTCCGCGATCGGCGCGGCGGCGGGCCCACTCGTCGGCGGCGTGCTCGCCTCCACCACCGGGTGGCAGGGCCTGTTCTGGATCGACGCGGTGATCGCCGCGATCTGCATCCCGATCGCCCTGCGTTCGGTCGCCGAATCGCGAGACCCGAAGCGTTCGCGCTCCATCGACCTCGGCGGCACGGTGCTCATCGCCGCGATCCTCGCCCCGCTGATCTTCGGCCTCACCAACGGGTCGGCGTGGGGCTGGGCCTCGCTCCAGACCATCGGATGCTTCGCCGTCTCCATCGCGGCGATCTTCGCGTTCGTGGCGGTCGAGCGTCGCGTGAAGGCGCCGCTGCTCGATCTCGCGCTGCTGCGGAACAAGATCCTCGTGGGGTCGACGCTCGCGATCCTGCTCGGCTCCGGCACGATCAACGGCATCATGTTCGTCGTCAGCCTCTACTTCCAGGACCCGTCGACCCTCGCCCTCTCGCCGATGCAGACCGGCCTCGCGACGCTTCCCGTCGCCGGCGCGGCGATCGTGCTCGCGCCCGTGATCGCACCGGTCGTCTCACGCATCGGCGCTCGGACGACGATTGCGCTCGGCTTCGTGATCATGACGGCGTCGTTCGCGGCCCTCGCATTCGTCGATGCCTCGTGGGTCTACGCGCTGTTCGTGCTGCCGCTCATCGGCGTCGCCGCCGGCATGAGCCTGCAGAACGGCCCCGCATCCTCGATCTCCACGGCGTGCGTGGAGCCGAACCAGGTCGGCTCGGCCTCGGGCATCTCCAACATGGCGCGCTACGTCGGCGCCGCCGTCATGACGGCGATCGTCGCATCCGTCTACTCGTCGGTGAGCACGAACCAGGCGGCCGACGGTGCGGCGGCCGGAGATGCCGTGGCCTCGGCCCTGGCCTGGTCGTCGATCGCGATGGGCATCTGGTGCGCGCTCGGCATCGCGTTGGCACTGCTCGTCGGCCGCTTCCGCATCGCCAAGCCGACCGCCACCGACTTCGCCGCCGCGGCCGCGAACACGGCGCAGGCGGTGACGGCGCCGCCGCCGCGGCGCTGACCGCTCCGGGGCATCCGCTCGTCGCGGCATCCGCTCGATTCGCTCGATCGGCTCGGGTCGTCAGTGGCGGCCGTTGAGCACGCCGCCCGACTCCTCGAGGTAGCAGACCCCGCAGAGCGACTCGTAGGTGACGGCCTCGCCGTCGATGGCGACCTGATCGCCGTCGAACACGAACCGGCCGTCGATGGTGCGCCCGTTGAAGATCGCCTTGCGACCGCAACGGCAGATGGTCTTCAGCTCCTCGAGGCTGTGCGCGATCTCGAGCAGGCGACGGCTGCCGGGAAAGGCCACCGTCTGGAAGTCGGTGCGGATGCCGTACGCGAGCACCGGAATGCCCTCGATGAGCGCGATGCGGAGCAGGTCGTCGGCCTGGTCGGACGTCAGGAACTGCGCCTCGTCGACGAGGAGGCAGCTGACATCACGGCCCGTCTCGGCGGCCGCGACCGCGCGCCGCTGCTCGAAGAGCTCACGGACGTTCGCGTCGGGCGCGATCACGAAGTCGACCGGGCGCACGACGCCGAGGCGCGACACGATGTCGCCGTCGCCCTTGGTGTCGACCGAGGGCTTGGCCAGCAGCACGCTGTGCCCGCGCTCCTCGTAGTTGAACGCCGCCTGCAGGAGCGCCGTCGACTTGCCGGAGTTCATCGCGCCGTAGCGGAAGTACAGCTTCGCCATCACGCCACCCGGATCTCGAGGCTCATCGTCGGGCGGGGCTCAACTGATCTCATGACGCAACTCCACCCTGACATTCTCCCCTGTGACCTCGGCCTCGGCGACCAGGCCGACCGCCCGTGCCACCGAGGCGAAGCGTTCGACGGCCCTCCGCTGCGGCGGTTCGGCGCCGAGCGGCCCGCTCACGTCGATCACCACGACGCGCCCGTGGAGCATCTCCCGCTCGTTCGGCACGACGGTCACGTCGATGTGCACGGCCGTCACCCGCTGGTCGCTCGCGAGCCAGCTCACCAACGCGGTCAGCGCAGCACGCTGCCCCTCGTGCAGGGTCGACGCGGCGGAGGCCGGGTCGACGACCCGCACCACGATGCCCCGGCGGCGTTCGAGCTCGGCGGCCAGGTCTCCGAGCCACGTCGAGGCGATCTCGCTCATCAACGTCGCGCGAAGCGACTCCGCGAGGGACCGAGCACGATCGGCATCGGCGACCGAGACCCGCTCGACGTTGAGCATGCCGGCCAGGAACGGGAGCACCTCGCGGCGCAGCACGGCGACGCGGCCGTGGTCGAGCGAACGGGCCAGCCCCGCGCGGAGCTCGGCGTCGCGCGCCAGCACGACCCGGTTCGCCTTGCGCTGCCACTCGAGGGTCACCCGCACGATCGCCCAGGAGTATCCGGCCGAGGCCGCCGAGATCACGAGGGTCGGCGCCACGTAGACGAAGATCATCGCGGCCACCGGGATGCCGTCCCACATCGGGTTCACCGCCCCGCCGATGAGCACCGCGAGCACCCCCGAAGAGAGCACGCCCGCGGCCAGCAGCGAGACCCAGTTGCAGAACGGGGCGAACGCCATCACGAGGATGCCGATCACGAGCGGCCCGAAGTCGTCGTAGAGGTACCGGTCGTTGCCGATCGTGCTGAGGTACTCGGAGACCGCCGCACCCACGCCGATGACGACGACGATCCAGAAGCGCTCGGGTGTGACCGGTGCGCGCGCCGGTCGCGTCGCGATCACCGCGAAGGCGCCCGCGATCGCGACGAGCAGGATCGCCCCGATGGCCGCGACCTCCGAGTCGACCTCGGCCCAGTGGGTGATCGTCAGGGCGATCGCGATCACCATGGCCAGCACGGCGCTGAGCGGCGCGATCGCGGCCGACGTGACGCCGGCGATCGGGTCGATGTCCTGCTGGGTCAGCCGCCTGGTGCTCACTCGCCGCCCTCCGGAACCGTGAGCACGACCGTGGTGCCGATGCCGATCGCCGACCACACCTGCGCCGAACCCCCGTGCCGCCCCAGCCGCTGCCGCACGCCGATGCGGATGCCGCGCCGGTCGACCGGCACGAGGTCGGGGTCGAACCCGGTGCCGGAATCCATGACGGCCACGGTCACCTCGCCGCCGCCGTGGCCGAGGAGGAGCTCCGCCTCGGTCACGCCGGCATGACGGGCGACATTGCGAAGGCACTCGGCGACGGCTTCGTCCATGTCGGCCGCACGAACCGGCCCGAGCACGCCGAGCACCGCGAGGTCGCCGGTCATCTGCACGTCGAGCCCCTCGTCGGCCGCCGCGTTGAACGCGTGGTCGAGCGTCGGCAGGCCGTCGTGGCCGCCGAGGACCGGCACCGGATCCGTCGTGGCGCCGGTGCCGTGCTCGTCGATCCAGTCACGCCCGACGACGAGCCCCAAGTCTTGACGGATGTCGGCACGACGACGCTCGTCGATCGGCCCCGAACCCGCCGACGCGATCGCGAGCAGGTGACCCATCGCGATGTCGTGCAGGCTCGTGATCGCCTCGAGCTCGTAGTCGCGGCGGGCCACGGCCTCGCGCGCCCGCACATTGGCGCGCACGAGCGCGGTCTGGCGGCGGAGGCCCGAGCGGCGGTTCAGGCCGTCGAAGCTGCGGATGAGGATCACGAGCAGCGCCGTGCCGACGGCCGCGACGTTGACCTCGAACGGGGCCTCCGCGATCCACGCGCCGATCCAGCTCGCGACCTGGCCGACGGCGAAGCCCGCGACCACCCAGGCGATCGCGGCGACCGACCCGGCGCCTGCACCGCCGACCAGCACGAGGGCCACGCACGGGATCGCGACGATCGAGTTGTTCGTGGTGCCGAGGTCGTACCCGGGCGCCATCGCCAGGACGGTCATGGCGACCGTCGCGGCGCCGCCCAGCACGAGGTAGACGAGGGTCGTGACGACCGTGCGGTGCAGCGCCACGAGCACGAGAAGCACCGCCATCGCGGCCGCCAGCGAGGCCGCGATCCACGACGAGCGCATGCCGGTCAGCGCCACCGCGATCGAGGTCAGCCCGCCCATCGCGAGGTACACCCAGGCGCCGACGTGGCCCGCATGCACGATGGCGCGCCCCACGGAATCCCTCGAGAGGTCGCCCGGTAACCCAAGCGTCATGGTGTCCTCCGGTGTTCCGCGCCTGCGTGATCGGGGTTCACACGGGTTCACCGGATTATGCCAGCTAGGGCGGGTCGGAGCGCAAGCCGCCCCGTCGGCGGGCGGCTTGGTTCAGAACAACGCCGACGGGTCGGCGGGGAATGCGGCCTGCGGCGCGTGCCGCTCGAATCGGCCGGCGCCCGACCGGACTCCGCCCGTGACCGGGTCTTCCCTGCCGCGTTCGAGTCCGTGGGCGCGCACCAGCGGCGCGACGCGCGCGGCGAGCCACGTGCGGTACTCCTTCGGGGCGTAGCTGTTCTGGCCGTAGTACATCGAGCGGTACTTCGCCTCGAGTTCGGGATGCTCCAGCGCCAGCCACTGCATGAACCACGTCTTCACGCCGGGCCGCAGGTGCAGCGCCGAGTACACCACGCTCGTGGCCCCCGCTGCCTTGACCTGTCGCAGCGCCTCGTCGAGGTGCGCCCGGGTGTCGGTGAGGTACGGCAGGATCGGCATGAGGAACACGCTGCAGTCGAGCCCCGCCTCGCGCACCGCCGTCACCGTCGCGAGCCGCGCCTTCGTGCTCGGCGTGCCAGGCTCGATCGACTGCTGCAGCTCGTCGTCGTAGACGGCGATCGACATCGCGAGGTCGACCGGCACCTGCTGCGCGGCCTCCGCGATCTGCGGGAGGTCGCGTCGCAGCAGCGTGCCCTTGGTGAGGATGCTGAACGGCGTGCCGCTCGACACGAACGCGTCGATGATGCCCGGCATGAGCCGGTAGCGCCCCTCGGCCCGCTGGTACGGATCGGTGTTCGTGCCGAGCGCGACCGGCTCGTGCCGCCACGTGCGCTTCGCCAGCTCGGTGCCGAGCACCTCGGCGACGTTGACCTTGACGATGATCTGGCGGTCGAAGTCGTCGCCCGCGTCGAGGTCGAGATACGTGTGCGTCGGGCGGGCGAAGCAATAAACACATGCATGACTGCAGCCCCGATAGGGGTTCACCGTCCAGGTGAACGGCATCGACGACGGACCCGGAACGTGGTTCAGCGCCGACTTGGCGAGCACCTCGTGGAACGTGATGCCGGCGAAGTCGGGCGTCTGCACCGACCGCACGAGGTTGTTGAGGCGGGCGAGGCCGGGCAGCGTGCCGGCCTGATCGACCCCCAACTCCTGTCCGCTCCACCGCATGCCTCCATTCGAACACATCTTCGAATCTCAGGCAAGCGGATGCCGCGGCGGGTCGAGTCTCGCCGCGGCATCCGCTCGTCGAACTAGCGCTGCAGCACGGGCTCGACCGATGCCCCGACCGCCCGCCCGCGCGCCAGCTCGAGGGTCTCCCCCGCCCAGCGCCGCCGCAGCCACCGGTCGTGGCTCGCGATGACGACCGCACCCGGATAGGTGCCGAGCGCCTCCTCGAGGTCGGTCGCGAGCGCGAGCGAGAGGTGGTTCGTCGGCTCGTCGAGGAGGAACACGTGCGGAGGCCGCGCGATCACGAGCGCGAGCGCGAGCCGGCGCTGCTGCCCGACCGAGAGCGCCCCGACCGGGCGGTTCTCGTCGCGCCGGGCGACGAGCCCGAGGCCCGACAGCGGCACCTGCTCGGCCCGACGCTCACCGAGCGTGCGCTCGTAGACGCGGCGTGCCGAGGCACCCGGATCGGCGAAGCGCACGTCTTGCTCGAGCAACTGCACGCGCAATCCCTTGCGCCGCTGCACGGCCCCGCGATCGACTGCGAGCACGCCCGCGAGCACGTTCAGCAGCGTCGACTTGCCCGCCCCGTTCGCGCCCGTCACGAGCAGCCGCGTGAGCGGCGCCACCCGCAACGACGGCAGCTCGAGGCGACCCTCGATCGCAGCATCCGTCACCTGCACCAGCAGACCCGACTCGTCGTCGAACGCCTGCGAGCCCGACGGGATTCCGGCGAACGCGAGCGGCGCAGGCGGCTTCTGCACCTGCTCACGCTCGAGCACCTCGAGACGCTGCTCGGCGTTGCGCACCCTCCGTGCGACGGCGTGCTCCACCCCCTCGCGCTTGAAGTGCTTCAGGAACTTGTCGTTGTCGGTCGCCGCCCGACCGTGCGCCACCGACCGCGCCCCGCCGCTGGCGCCGACCTGCGCACGCAGTGCCGAGAGTTCCTGCTGCTCGGCGTCGAACTGCCGCTGCCAGCGGAGCCGCTCGTCAGCCTTCACCGCGAGGAACTCGCTGAATCCGCCTCCGAACACGGTGCCGCCCGAGGCCGCGAGCAGATCGTCACGGGTGACACGCGTGCTCGCGTAGGTCGACGGACCCGAGCGGCCCCGCGTCGCCTGCGGTTCGGCCACGGCCAGCGCGCCCCGTCGCCCCGGATCGAGGTCGACCAGGCCCGTTGCGACCCGGTCGAGGAACTCCCGGTCGTGGCTCGCGAAGAGCACCGGGCCGCGCCACGCGCGCAGCCTCGACTCGAGGAACGACGCGGCGGCATCGTCGAGATGGTTCGTCGGCTCGTCGAGCAGCAGCGCATCGGGCGCGCGCAGCAACAGGGCCGCGAGCGCGAAGCGGCTGCGTTGGCCGCCCGACATCTCGTCGACTCGACGATCGAGGCCGAGCTCGCCGACGCCGAGCCCGTCCAGCAGTTGATCCCGCCGGGCGTCGGCGCCCCACACATCGGCATGCTCGGCCGCGTCGAGTGCGGCGGCGTACCGATCGGCGGATGCCGCGGCCGCGGCCTCGTCGAACGGCGAGCCGCTTCCCGCCCCGCCGTCCGCGAGTGCCGCCGCAGCCGCGTCGAGCTCGCGCTCGATCGCCCGGACGTCCTCGAGCGCATGCTCGAGGACGTCGCCGATGCGGTCGCTCGGTGCGAACGGGAGCTCCTGCGTCAGCAGGCCGGTTCGCATCGGTCGGCTGATCCGGCCCTCGCCGGTCACGTGGAGCGCCGGCGTCGGGCGATCGCCCGAGCCATCCGCCGCCTGCGAGAAGGCGATCAGCCGAAGCAGGGTGGACTTCCCGACGCCGTTCTCGCCGATCAGGCCGAGCCGTTGGCCGGGAGAGACCGAGAAGCCGAGATCGCTGAAGACGCGGCGATCGGGATAGTGCGCCGACAGGTCGTCGACGCGGAGATAGGAGGAATAGGAGACGTGTACCGACATGCGGACGCCCTTTCACGAATGCCCCCGGGCCGCCGACGCCACCGCGCCAGAGGCGGCAGGTCGGGCGATGCACCGCCGGAACCGCCGCGTGCGCGCAGCAGCGCCGACGACCCGGGAGCGGAGTGTGAGTCCCGCCGGGCATTGCCGAGATGGGTGCACGCGATCACCGTCGCGATCAGTGGAAGGTGCACACCCGTGGTCTACGGCGCCTCAGGCGCGGGACGATGGGGTGTACTCACTTCATAGCGGGGTCGACGATAGCAGAGGTCGGCGACGAATGCACGCCCGGGCGTGTCGGATGCCGCGCGGCTCGTCGTCTCGCAGGAGTCCCGTTGTCGCGCTGGAGTCCGCGACGTACGGGACTCCCGCGCGACAACGGGACTCCGCCGGCGCGGCGGGACTTCGCTGTCGCGGCCGGACTCCGCCGGCGCGACGGGAGCGGAACCGCCGAGCGTCAGGCGGTGAGCTGGAGCGCCTCGGCCGTGGCCGCGGTCGACGCCTCGGCGATCGCCGCGTCGCCCGAGAGCTGCGTGCCGTAGCTCGGGATCATCTCGCGGAGCTGCGGCTCCCACTCGGCCATGCGGTCGGGGAAGCAGCGGGCGAGCACATCGAGCATGATCGGCGCAGCCGTCGAGGCTCCGGGCGAAGCGCCGAGCAGGCCCGCGATGGTGCCGTCGGCGCCCGTGATGACCTCGGTGCCGAACTGCAGCACGCCGCCCTTCTCGGGGTCCTTCTTCATGACCTGCACGCGCTGGCCGGCCGTGATGAGCTCCCAGTCTTCAGACTTCGCCGTGGGCATGAACTCGCGCAGGGCCTGCATCTTCTTCTCGCGGTTGGCCATGAGCTCGCCGACGAGGTACTTCACGAGGTCGAAGTTCTTGAGGCCGACCTGGATCATCGGGCCGAGGTTGTGGGCGCGGATCGAGAACGGCAGGTCGAACCACGTGCTCGTCTTCAGGAACTTGGGGGTGAAGCCGGCGTACGGGCCGAACAGCAGCGCCGTCTCACCGTCGACGACGCGCGTGTCGAGGTGCGGCACCGACATGGGCGGGGCGCCCACGGCGGCCTTGCCGTAGACCTTCGCCTGGTGCTGGGCGACGAGCTTGGGGTTCGTCGTGCGCAGGAACTGGCCGGAGATCGGGAACCCGCCGAAGCCCTTGGCCTCGGGGATGCCGGAGTTCTGCAGCAGCGCGAGGGCGCCGCCGCCGGCGCCGACGAACACGAACCTCGCGTTCACCGTCTTCGGCGTGCCGCCGACGAGGTGCTTCAGCCGCAGCCGCCAGGTGCCGTCCTTCTGGCGCTTCAGGCGCGTGACCTGGTGGTTCGTCTGGATCGACGCACCGCGGTTCTGGATGTCGGTGAGGAGGTACTTCGTGAGCGCGCCGAAGTCGACGTCGGTGCCCGCGACGATGCGGGTCGCGGCGATGCGCTGCTTGGGGTTGCGCTTCTTCGCGAGGAGCGGGGTCCACTCCGAGATGCGCTCGATGTCTTCGGTGTACTCGATGTCGGGGAACAGCGGCTGGCCCTTCAGCGCCTCGACGCGCTTCTTCAGGTACTCGATGTTCGCCTTGCCGCGCACGAACGTCATGTGCGGCGTGGAGTTGATGAAGTTGTGCGGCTCGGGCAGCGCGCCGATCGACACGAGGTACGCCCAGTACTGGCGGCTGATCTGGAACTGCTCGTTGATCGAGACGGCCTTCGCGGCGCTCACGGTGCCGTCGGCGTTCTCGGGCATGTAGTTCAGCTCGCAGAGCGCGGCGTGGCCGGTGCCGGCGTTGTTCCAGGCGTTGGAGGACTCCTGTGCGACCTCGCCGAGGCGCTCGTAGACGCGAATCGACCAATCCGGCTGCAGCCTCGAGATGAGGGACCCGAGCGTCGCGCTCATGATGCCCCCGCCGATGAGCACGACGTCGACGGTTTCCTCTGAATTCACGGATTCCAGTGTATGCGCCGTGAACGACCCCTCGGACCACGACCGTTCGACGTCGAGAGACCTCCGAATGCGGCGCTGACCGGGAGCGATCAGGGCGAGCGGATGCCGCGGGCCGCCGCGGCGGGTCTGGACGGCCGTGCGCGGCATCCGCTCGGTGTCAGAGCGCCGCGATGCCGCCGCCGATGAGCCCGATGCCCGCGACGACGAGGCCGACGGTGAGCGAGAGCGCGCCGATCCAGAGCAGCACGATGGCACGGCCGGGCTTCTGCGGGTCGGTGCCGAGCACCGAGAGGAAGAACCCGGCGGGCATGAGGATCGCGGCGACGGGGGCGCCGAGCCGGGCGACCCACATCCAGCCGTCGTCGAGCGCCGCGACCTCGAGCACGCCGAGGATCGCGACCGACAGCACGAGCAGGACGCCGGCGTGCGCGTGCCCCGCGCGGAAGAAGTTCTGCTGCAGGCGGTTGGCCGGCGCGAGGCCGCGCACGACCCTCGTGAGGAAGTACCCGCCGCTCTCGACCGTGACGAGCGCGAGCAGCAGCGTGCCGATCAGGATGACGTCGATCGCGTGGTTCATGCTCGATTTCCCTCCGGACTTCATGGTTGGATAGTGGTGCTCTCCAATATTAGAGAGTTGCACTATCCAATGCAAGGAGTCCAGATGCGGATGTCAGCCCTCGCCGGCGAGGCCGGACTGCCGGTGGCCACCGTGAAGTACTACCTGCGCGAGGGACTCCTGCACGCGGGCGTGGCGACCGGCGCGACCCAGGCGGTCTACGACGAGAGCCACGTACGCCGGCTGCGGCTCGTTCGTGCGCTGCTCGGACCCGTCGGGCTGAGCGTGCAGCAGGCGCGGGCGGTGCTCGACCTCGTCGACCAGCCTGGAGACGACCTCTACGAGACGCTCGGCCGTGCCGTCGGCACGCTGCCGCCCGTCGCCGCGCCGCCGGGCGATGCATCCGACCCCTACCCTCGTGCCCGGGCCGCGCTCGAACGACTCGGCCAGGTCTACGACCCCGACTTCGCCGCCGTCGCCCAACTCGAGGGCGCGCTCGGCGCGGCGGCCGATGCCGGCCTGCCCGTGACCGATGAACGCCTCGCGGCGTACGGACGCGCGGCGAGCGACATCGCCGGGTTCGACCTGCTGCGCCTGCCGGACGAGCCGCACGCCGCCGTCGAGTACACCGTGCTCGGCACGGCGCTCTACGAACCCGTCCTGCTCGCGCTCCGGCGCCTCGCCCACCAGGACGCCGCGGTGCGACGACTCGGCGTCGACGCCCGGCGTCGCGAACGCGCCGTCACCGACGCCGACTCCGACACCGACACCGACACCGACACCGACACCGACACCGACCGAGTGTGACCGAGCGGCCGCGACGCCCCACGCGCGCGGCCGCTCAGCCCCCCACCGGCACCGGAGCACCCGCCGCGGCCGCGACCTCGTCGCGGGCCAGCACCAGGGCGGCGGGGCCGGCTCCCCCGGCCTCGAGCGCGAGCAGCGCAGCACCGATGATCGGTGCACTCGCGAAGAACTCGAGGTTCGCCGAGGGCGCGATCGAGGCAAGCCCCGCCTCGATGCGCCCGAGCATCCGGGGATCACCCGACCGCACGATGCCGCCGCCGAGGACGATCGGCACCGCACGATCGAGCAGGTCGAGTCGCGTGAGGCACGCCCGCGCGAAAGCGACGATCTCATCGGCCTGCCGGTCGACGAGCGACCCGGCGACCGCATCGCCGGCCCGAGCGGCCTCGAACACGAGTGGGGCCAGCCGCGCGAGATCGGTCATCGCCCGCCGTCGGAAGTGCAGGTCCTCGATGAGCTCCATGAGCGAGCCCGACTCCAGGCGCTCGGCGATCGCCGCCGTGAGGGCGGTGGATTCACCCCGTCCGTCGAGGTCGCGGGCCGCGAACCACAATGCCTGCTCGCCGAGCCCGTAGCCGCCGCCCCAGTCGCCGGAGATGCCGCCGAGCGAGGGGAAACGCGCGGTCGCGCCATCCGCCCGCCGACCGACGGCGTTGACCCCGGTGCCGCACACGACCGCGACCGCGTCGGGCGCATCCGTTCCGGCTCGCAGCAGCGCGAAGAGGTCGTTGTCGATGATCGTCGACGGCGCCGCCCACGGCAGCCAGTCGATCGCCTCACGGAACCGCTCGATCTCGACCGGCAGGTCGAGGCCCGACAGGTAGAGGTCGATCGCCACGACGGGGTGCCCGCTCGACACCGCGGTCACGAGTTCGTCGATCACGGCGACGGATGCCGCGAGCCCCTCGAGCTGTGGACTCGAACCCGGTCCGCGACGGTGCGCGACGACCCGCCCGTCGAGGGTCAGCGCGACGGCATCCGTCTTGGATCCGCCCCCGTCGACCGCGACGACGATGGCGTTCCGCCCGGCGCTCACGCCCACCCCAGGAAACGCGCGTTCTCGGCGAGGAGGAGGTCGGTGAGGCGCTCGGCGCGATCGTGCTGCAACACGAGCGGATGCGCCCGCATGGCGCGGAGCACGCGGTCGCGCCCGCCGTGCACCGCCGCGTCGAGGGCGAGGCGCTCGTACCCGGCCACGGCGGCGACGAGCCCTCTGATGTCGTCGGCCAGCGGTGCGACCGGCTCGGTGTGGAAGCGGCCGCCGCGGAACACCGCGGGCACCTCGATCACGTGGTCGTCGGGCAGGAACGGGAGCACGCCGTCGTTGCGGAGGTTCACGACGCGCGGGCGGCCGGTGTCGTCGCGCATCGCGGCGAGCAGTTCGATGGCCGCCTCGGAGTAGAAGGCGCCGCCGCGACCCTCGAGCGCCGCGGGCTTGACCCGCTGCGTCGGGTCGGCGTAGACCTCGAGGAGTTCCCGCTCGATGGCCTGCACCGCCTCGGCGCGCGTCGGCGATGCGAGCTGCTCGCGCAGCACCTCGTCGTGCTCGTAGAAGTAGCGCAGGTAGTACGACGGCAGTGCGCCGAGCTGCGCGACGAGCTCGGGCGCGAGGTGCACGTCGTCGGCGAGCTCGACGAGCCGGTCGCGCAGCAGGTTCGGAAGCTCGTCGCGGCCGTCGACCAGCACGCTGCGCTCCCACGTGAGGTGGTTGAGGCCCACGTGCCCGAGCTGCACCCGGTCGTGCTCGACCTCGAAGAGCCGTGCGAACCGGCGCTGGAACCCGATCGCGACGTTGCAGAGGCCGACCGCGCGGTGCCCCGCCTCGAGCAGGGCGCGCGTGACGATGCCGACCGGATTGGTGAAGTCCACGATCCAGGCGTCGGGCTTCGCGTGCTCGCGCACGACGTCGGCGATGCGCAGCACCACCGGCACCGTGCGGAGCGCCTTCGCGAGCCCGCCCGGCCCCGTGGTCTCCTGGCCGATGCAGTCGACGTCGTGCGGCCAGGTCTCGTCGGCGTGCCGCGCGTCCTGTCCGCCCACCCGCAACTGGATCAGCACCGCGTCGGCGTCGGCGACGCCCGCCACGAGGTCGGTGGTGCCGGTCACCCGGCCGGGGTGTCCGGCGTGCGCGAACATGCGCTGCGACATTCCCGCCACGAGCGCGAGCCGGTGCTCGTCGGGGTCGACGAGCACGACCTCGTCGATCGGCAGTACGTCGCGCAGTCGCGCGAATCCGTCGATGAGCTCGGGCGTGTAGGTCGAGCCGCCTCCCACGATCGTGAGCTTCATGCGTCCTCCTGGGTTTCGGTGCGTCGGTGCGGATGGGTTGGTCGGTGGATGTCGGCCGAGGTCGGTCGGAGTCGGCTCGCCGGCGTGCGGATGGCGTCTCAGGGCGCGCGGGATCGCCGAACGGCGCGCCGACGAGGCGTCGGAGCACGTGGAAGCCGGGGCGCGGCCCGGTGCGTCAGGCGGCGGGGTTGATGTCCGCCTCGAGCAGGTCCCGGATGCGCTCGACGAGCAACCGCCGTGCGCCCAGCAGCACGGGCTGGTCGCCGGTGGCGCTCGGGAGCACCGTGAGATCGGGATGCGACTGCCGGTCGATGCGCGCCGCCACGCGCCGGGCGAGCGGGGCACCGCCCGCCGACCCCGTGGGGCCTCCGAGCACCACCAGGTCGGGATCCACGATGGCGAGCACGGGTTCGAGCGCGACGACGACCCGATCCGCGACGGCGTCGAGGGCGGCCTCGTCGCCGTCGAGCCGGTCGAGGACGTCGGCGAGCCCCTGACCCGCCGTCGCGCCGAGCAGTCGCGCAACCGCGCGGCCGCCGAGCAGCGCGGTCAGGTCGTCGGCATCCGGCTCGATGGCGCCGGCCCCGCGTGGGACCGACAGGTAGCCGACCTCGCCCGCGCCCCCGGCGGCGCCGCGATGCACGGTGCCCCCGAAATCGAGCGCCACGCCAAGGCCGTGCCCGATCCAGAACAGCACCGAGGTCGCGGCATCCGCCGCCGAACCCGCGGCGCGCTCGGCCATCGCCGCGAGGTTCACGTCGTTCTCGAGCACGGCCGTGAGTCCGAGCTGCTCCTCGATGCGAGCCCGGGAACCCGTCGCCGGCCAGCCGGGCAGCGTGTCGGTGAGCGAGAGCGTGTCGCCCGCGACGTTCACCGCGGCCTGGACTCCGACGACGACGTTGCTCACCGTCGCCTCGTCGACGCCCGCCGCGACGCAGGCCGCCTCGACGGCGCGCCGCACATCGGCTTCTGGCGTCCGCCCGCCGTCGTCGAGGCGGATCTCGGCGATCGGATGCTCGGCATCGGTGGCATCGACGACGACCGCGTGGATGGCATCGGCGAGCATGCTCACCGCGACCCCCGTGATGCGGTCGTCGCGCACGCCGTAGCTCACGGCGTTCGGACCGCGACCGGCCGAGACCTCGCCGACCGGCCTGATGAGCTCGACGCGCTCGAGGCGGGCGAGCATCTGGGCGGCCGTCGGCTTGGACATGCCCGACAACGCGCCGAGCTGGGCCCTCGTCAGCGGTCCGTGCTCGAGCAGCAGCCGGAAGGCGGTGCGGTCGTTGTGCGCACGCAGCCAGGTGGGCGTGCCCGGATCGATCTGGCTCACGCTCTCCCCTCTCTGCTGCGTCGGCAGCGTTCGCACGGTCTGGTCCATCTTCGGGCCGCGATCAGCCCGCGTTGCGGACCTCGTCGCGCAACGCGCCGAGCCGCTCGGGATCGGCGGCCGCCTCGAGCAGCCGCTTCGTGTAGTCGTGCTGGGGGTCGAGGATGACGGCGTCGGCCGGCCCCCGCTCCACGATCTCGCCACGGTACATCACCAGGATCTCGTCGGAGAAGTGCCGGGCGGTCGCGAGGTCGTGCGTGATGTACAGCACGCCGAGCCGCTCCTCGCGCTGCAGCGCGGCGAGCAGGTTCAGCACGCCGAGCCGGATCGAGACGTCGAGCATCGAGACGGGCTCGTCGGCCACGATGAAGCGCGCACCGGGCGCGAGCGCACGGGCGATGGCGACGCGCTGGCGCTGCCCGCCCGACAGCTCGTGCGGGCGGCGTTCGGCGAACTGCGACGCGGGCGTGAGCCGCACCCGCTCGAGCAACGACATCACCCGGTCGCGAACCTCGTCGCGCCCGAGCTCGGGGTGGTGGATGCGGATCGGGCGCTCGAGGTGGTGCTCGATCGAGTGGAACGGATTCAGCGAGGCGAACGGGTCCTGGAAGACCATCTGCACGTCGCCGCGATATGCGGCGAGCGCGCGTCCACGCGTGCCGCTCGGTGCGCCGTCGAGCAGGATATCGCCGCTGGACGGCGTCTCCAGCTTCGCGATCATGCGGGCGATCGTCGACTTGCCGCTGCCACTCTCGCCGACGAGGGCGATCGTCTTGCCGGCCTCGAGGGTGAAGGAGACGTCCTTCACCGCGTGGAGGGTCGAGAACTTCAGTCCGTTCCGCAGCCGGAAGTCCTTGACGAGGTTGCGGGCCTCGAGGCTCGGGATGGGCTGGTTCACAGTGCCTCCATGCTCGTCGTCAGCGCGGATGCCACGGGCATGGCGCCCGTGCGGATGAAGTCGCCGCGGTCTCCGCGCAGGCTCGGGAAGCTCTCGAGCAGGCGCTTGGTGTAGTCGTGCTGCGCGTGGTTGTAGATGTCGTCGGCGGTTCCGAGTTCGACGATCTCACCGCGCAGCATCACCGCGATGCGGTCGCTGATCTCGATGAGCAGCGGCAGGTCGTGGGTGATGAAGATGACGGCGAATCCGAGCCGTTCGCGCAGCCGCATGATCTCGCGGATGATGCCGCGCTGCACCACCACGTCGAGCGCGGTGGTGGGCTCGTCCATGATCATGACCTGCGGGTCGAGGGCGAGCGCCATGGCGATCATCATGCGCTGCCGCATGCCGCCGGAGAGCTCGTGCGGGAAGCTCGTGAGCCGGTCGGGATCGACCCCGACGAGCTCGAGCAGTTCACGGCTGCGCGCGACGCGCTCGGCCTTGCGCATCTTCGGGCGGTGCGTGCGGAAGACGTCGTCGAGCTGCTCCTTGACGCTGAGCACCGGGTTGAGCGAGTTCATGGCGCCCTGGAACACCATCGAGACCTTGTCCCAGCGGAACGCGCGGAGCTGCTCGCCGTTCAGCCCGACCACGTCGATGTCGTGGCCCTCGCGATCGTGGAAGACCACCTCGCCCGAGCTCATCATCGCCGGCGGCTTGAGCAGGCGGTTGAGCCCGTAGGCGAGCGTCGACTTGCCGCATCCGGACTCGCCGGCGAGGCCGAGGATCTCGCCTCGGTGCAGCGTGAGCGAGACATGCTTCACGGCCTCGACGGGTGGGTCGACGAGGTACTCGATCGAGACGTCCGTTGCGGTGAGCACCGGGTCGGCGGCGGTCATGCGACGCTCCCCTCTGCGGCGATGCCGCGGCCTTCGCGCGCGGCCTTGCGCACGCGGCGGGTGTACTCCGGCGCGATGCGGAGCTTCGGGTTGATGATCTCGTCGATGCTGAAGTTGATGAGCGAGAGCCCGGCGCCGAGCAGGGCGATCATGAGGCCCGGCGGCACGAACCACCACCACGCGCCGGTGCCGATGGCCTGGCCGGTCTGCGCGTCGTTCAGCATCGTGCCCCAGGTGATCGAGCCCGTCGGGCCGAGGCCCAGGTACGACAGGCCGGCTTCGCCGAGGATCGCGAAGATGATCGCGAACAGGAACTGGGCGGTCAGCAGCGGCAGCAGGTTCGGGAGGATCTCCACGAGGATGACGCGGTGGGTGCGCTCGCCCGCGACCCGGGATGCCGCGACGTACTCGCGGGCCCGGAGCGAGCGGGACTGGGCCCTCAGCACGACCGCAGGCCCCGCCCACGCGGTGATGCCGAGCACGATGGCCACGAGCAGCCAGCTGCGGCCGGGCACGTAGGTCGCGATGACCATGACGAGCGGCAGGCCCGGGATCACGAGCATGATGTTCGTGATGAGCGAGAGGATCTCGTCGGACCAGTTGCCGAGGTAGCCGGCGAGCACGCCGAACAGCACCGAGAGCACGAGCGCGATGGTGCCGGCGACGATGCCGATGAGCAGCGAGCCCCGCGTGCCCTGCGCGAGTTGGGCGAAGACGTCGTAGCCGAGCTTCGTGGTGCCGAGCCAGTGCTCCGCGCTCGGCGGCTCGAGCGGCGGGTTGCCGCTGAACGTCGGGCTCTGCGTGAAGAACGGCGCGATGATGCCGAAGAGGGTGATGCCCACCACGAGCACGAGGCCGGACGCGAGCTTCAGCGTCAGCTTCGGCATCCGTCGTCGGATGCCGCGCTTCGCGGCCTCGGCCTCCTCGCGGCCGTCGCCGGGAGCGGTGCTCATGACGCCCATCGGGGCGACGAACGTGTCTGCGGGGGTGCGGTCGACGACGGCCTCGTCGACGGCGGCGTGCGGCTCAGGCATTGTGACGTGCTCTCGGGTCGATGAATCCGTAGACGAGGTCCATGAGGAAGTTGGCCGCCAGCACGGTGATGGTGATGACGAGGAACACGCCCTGCATGAGCGCGTAGTCGTTGTTCTGCACGGCCTGGAACATGAGCTTGCCGACACCCGGATAGGTGAAGACCTGCTCCATGACGATCGACCCGGCGACGACGAACCCGAGCGTGATCGAGAAGCCGGCGATCGACGGGATCGCGGCGTTGCGCGAGGCGTATGCGCGCAGGATGCGCCGGGGCCGGAGCCCCTTGGCCTCGGCCGTGATGATGTAGTCCTCGCTGAGCGTGGCGACCATCATGTTGCGCATGCCGAACAGCCAGCCGCCGACCGAGCTCAGCACGATCGTGATCGCGGGCAGGATGCCGTGGTAGATCGCGTCGCTGAGGAACGCGAGGGTCGGCTCGGGGCCCTCGGGGAACGCGAACACGTCGTAGCCGCCGAAGATCGGGAACCATCGGAGGTTCACGGCGAACACGGCGACGAGGATCAGGGCGAGCCAGAAGTACGGGATGGACTGCAGCACCGTGGTGCCCGGCACGAGGTGGTCGACCCACGTGCCGCGTCGCCAGCCGACCCAGGCGCCGATGCCGATGCCCAGCACGAACGCGATGACCGTCGAGAGGCCGACGAGCACGAGCGTCCAGGGCAGCGCGTTGGCGATGAGCTCGGTGACCGGGGTCGGGTACTTCGTCACGGAGATGCCGAGATCTCCCTGAAGCAACCGACCCCAGTAGCCGAGGTACTGCTCCCAGAGCGGGACGTCGCTGCCGGAACCCAGGATGAGCCTGATGTTGCGGATGGTGGTCTCGGAGACCTCGCCGGCACGCTGCATCTTCGCGATGAGGATTTCGGCGGGGTCCCCGGGCATCAGCCGCGGGAGGAGGAAGTTGAGCGAGATCGTCGCCCACAGGGTCACGAGGTAGATCGTGATCCGTCGTGCGTAGAACTTCATGGAGTGTGCTCTTCTTCGGGCTCGGTCCTGGGTTCCGACAGGGTGACGGTTACTTCGCGGGCGTCAGGTTCGCGAGGATGACGCCTGCGGCCGACGCGCCCCATGCGGGCGGGAAGGCGTAGAGGTCGCTCTCGGTCGGCCAGCCGGTGTAGTCCTTCGAGTTGGTGAAGGTCTGCGTGGCGTTGATCACGAGCGGGATGTACGGCAGGTCGCGCACGACCTCGGTCTGGATCTTGGCGTACTCGGCCTGCTTCGCGGCCTCGTCGTTCGTGGCTGCGGCCGCGGCGACGGCGTCGTTCACGATCGGGTTGTCGTAGCGGCTGAAGTTCCACGTGCCCGGTGCGAGCTGCTCGCCGACCTTGACCGTCGAGGCGCCCGAGAACCAGTCGTTGTAGATCTGGTACGGGTCGGCGACCGAGGTGCCGATGACGCCGCCCATGATCAGCTCGTACTGGCCGGTCTGGCGTGCGTCGGAGAACTCCTGCCACTGCACGGTCGAGGCGTTGACCTTGATGCCGGCGGCACCCGCCTCTTCGGCGATGAGCTTCGCGGCGTCGTTGTAGTCGGTCCATCCGTCGACCGAGATGAGGTCGAGCTCGATGGCCGCGCCGTCCTTGCCGTAGAAGCCGTCGGCGTCCTTCGTGTAGCCGGCCGCCTCGAGGATGGAGCCGGCTTCGGCGACATCCGGTGACTGCGGGCTGACCGCGTTCGCCGGGTCGGCGAGCCACTTCTCGTCGCGCGGGAGGAGCGCGAAGGTCGGCGAGATGTCGCCGGTGAGGCCGACGAACGCCTTCTCCTTGATGGTGGAGCGGTCGATCGCCACGTTCAGCGCCTGGCGCACCGCGACGTCCGTCTGCTCGCCGACGCAGCCGAGGGCGGCGTTCGCGCACGTGTAGAGCACGGTCGGGTCCTGCGGCGTGTTGATCGTGGAGATGATGCCGTTGGACGTGACGTCGTCGGGGTTCGGGATGAACATGCCGGTCCAGTCGAGCTCGCCCGCACTCAGCAGGTCTTGCGCCGACTGGTTGGCGTCGAGGCCGATGTACTGCACCTTCTTGACGGCGGGCTTGCCCTCTTCGCGGTAGTTCTCGTTCGCGACGACGGTGTAGGAGGCCTCGGTGACCGAGTCGACCACGTAGGGGCCGGTGCCGACCGGGTTCTCGTCGGTGAAGGTGGCGAAGTCGTCGACCTCGCTCCAGATGTGCTCCGGCAGGATCCAGGTCGAGCCGAGGATCGCGAACTCGCGGGTGTACTGCGGGCTGTCGAAGGTCAGCACGACGGTGGTGTCGTCGGTCGCCTCGGCGCTCACGAGGCCCTTGTCGGCGTAGCCGTTGGCCTCGTAGTCGAAGGTGAACACGACGTCGTCGGCCGTGAAGGCCTCGCCGTCGCTCCAGGTCACGCCGCTCTTCAGCTTGATCGTGATGACCGTGCCGTCTTCGTTGAACTCGAACGAGTCGCCGATGAGCCCGGTGGGCGCCTCGTCGGCCGTCTTGTTGTAGAAGAAGAGGGTCTCGTAGATCGGACCGAGCGCGGCGTGCAGCACGGTGGGTGCGAACGGGTTGAAGTTCGCGGTGATCGGGGTCTGGCTTCCGGCCCAGACGCGGAGTGCGGCCGAGCTGTCGGAGGATCCACCGTCGTCGGACGAGGGTGCACAGCCGGTGAAGGCGAGTGCGACGGCTGCCGCACCGGCAGCCAGGGCGAGGGCTGTCGAACGCTTCGTTCGGTTCATCGTTGCGTCGTTCCTTTCAGTGCTTCGTTGCGTGGAAGGTGCAGTGGTGACGCCGCTGTGGTGCAGGATCGGTCCGGCGTAACTGTAAGGGAACCTAACAGAAAAGAAGATAACTGGAAAGAGTCTTTCTAGATAATTTCGGATGCCGCGACGACGGACGCATGCGACCGACGCCGCCGCCGTCGGCGAGACGTCGCAAACGGTCGCGAAAGGGGCGAGATGCCGACCATTTGCGACGTTTCGACGGAGCCCGTGACGCCCGGCGGGCAGCGCCGGCGGGCAGCGTCAGGCGAACAGCGCTGCGGGCGGCGCCCGGCGGGCAGCGTCAGGCGAGCAGCGTCAGGCCAGCAGTGCGGCGCGCAGCGTCGGGCGTCAGGCGAGCAGCGCGGCGAGCGCCGGCAACTGCGCCGGGTCCTCCAGCGCGGAGCCGACGGCGACCGTGCGGGCACCGCCGTCGAGGAACGCCCGCGCGTTCGATGCGTCGATGCCGCCGGTCGCGACGAAGCGCGCCGCCGGGAACGGGCCCGCCATCGCGCGGAACCAGCCCGTGCCGAGCAGCGAGGCCGGGAACGCCTTCATCCAGGTGAGGCCGAGCGCCATCGCCGCCTGCACCTCGGACGCCGTGGCCACGCCCGGAAGACTCGGGAGCCCGGCCGCGGTCGAGGCCCGCACGACATCGGGGTCGAAGCCGGGGCTCACGGTGAACGCGGCCCCCGCGGATGTCGCGAGCTCGACGTGCCGCGCCGACAGCACCGTGCCCGCGCCGACGAGGCGCCCCTCGGCGCGTCCGGCCTCGGCGACGGCGGCCAGGGCCGCGACATCCGCCTCGGACTGGATGGGCAGCTCGACGAGGTCGATGCCGAGGTCCCAGGCGGTGCGGGCGAGCTCGAGGCTGCGCTCCTCGCCGAGGCCGCGGAAGAGCGCCATGAGCGGGCGTCCGGCGAAGAGCTCGTCGAACGCGGCGTTGGAGACGGGGGCGGGGGTCGTGGTCACGGGGTGCCTCTCGGGAAGTCGGCGGTGTCGGCGATGGTGAGCACGGCGCGTGCGTGCCCCGCTCGGAGTCGCTCGGCGGCGGCTTCGCCGGCGAGCATGGCGTGCAGGTAGCCGGCGGCGAAGGCGTCGCCCGCGCCGACGAGCTCGACGGCGTCGACGACGAACGCCGGCACGTGCACGCCGTCGTCGGTCGCGGACCGGTCGAGGCCCTCGTCGCCGAGGCCCTCGCGCTCGTACGAGGTCGCGCCGACGCCGCCGTCCTTCACGACGAGCACGCCCGGTTCGGGCAGCAGCGCGCGAACCTCGGCGGGAGTCGCCGTGCCCCAGAGGCCCTGAGCCTCGTCGAGGCCGACGAAGACGAGGTCGGCACGCGCCGCGAGGGCGAGCAGGCGTTGCGCCGCGGCATCCGTCGACGGCCAGAGCGAGGGTCGGTGGTTGACGTCGAAGCTGACGGGCACGCCGGCCGCGGACGCGCGGTCGAAGAGGGCGTCGAGGAGCGCGTCGCACGACGACGAGAGCGCGGCCGTGATGCCCGACACGTGCAGCAGGCGCAGGCCCTCGATCGGCAGTGCGTCGACGAAGTCGGGGCCGAGCCGCGAGGCCGCGGATCCGGCGCGGTAGTACTGCACTCCACGGCCGGGGTCCTTCACGTAGAGGCCGGTGGGGGCCGATGGATCGCAGCGCACGAGGCTCGTGTCGACCCCGCGCGCGGCGAGCTGGCCCACGAGCCGGCGACCGAGCGCGTCGTCGCCGACGGCACTCGCCCAGGCGGTGGCCGTGCCGAGCGCCGCGAGATGCGAGGCGACGTTGGACTCGGCCCCGCCGGGGTCGAGGTGGAAGCTCGTCGCGGACTCGAGCGGCTCGGCGATCGACGGCGCGACGAGCACCATCGTCTCGCCGACGGTGAGGACTTCTGGACGCGCGGTCACGCCCCTATGCTGAAGGGTGTGCAGATGCAGCGCAACTCTGTTGCAGCATGTGCAACAGATGCACGACGAAGCGCGCGAGAACAACGCGAGAACCCCGAGGAGCAGCGGATGCCACGCCGAATCGACGACCTCGCCGACGAGGTGCTCTCGCCCGCTGACACCGGCGTGCCGGCGCGCGCCGCCGGCCTGACCGTGCGCGAGTTCCTCACGACGGCGCCCCGCCTCGGCGAGTTCTGGACGCCGCTGACGGTGCTCGACGCCGACGCGATGCGAATCAACGCGGCGACGATCCAGGCATGGGCCGAGTCGAAGGGCATGGAACTCATGCCGCACGGCAAGACGACGATGGCGCCCGCCCTCTGGAACCTGCAGCTCGAGATGGGCGCGACCGGCCTCACCCTCGCGACCCCGGGGCAGGTGCGCACCGCACGCTCGTTCGGCGTGTCGAGCATCATGCTCGCGAACGCCATCGTGGCGCCGAGCGCGCTCGCCTTCGTCGCCGGGGAGCTGGCCGACCCCGACTTCTCGTTCCGCTGCTGGGTCGACTCGATCGCCACGGTCGACGCCATGGAGCGAGGGCTGGCCGAAGTCCTGCCCGGCACGGACACCCCGCTCCCCCGCCGGATCGACGTGCTCGTCGAACTCGGTGCGCCCGGCGGTCGCACGGGCGCCCGCACGCTCGAACAGGCCGTCGAGCTGGCGCAGCGCGTCATCGACTCGCCCGCGCTGCGGCTCGTGGGCGTCGCAGGCTACGAGGGCAGCCTCGGCCACGACCGCTCGCCGTCGGCGCTGGCCGCCGTGCGCGGCTACCTCGCAGATCTCGTCGCCCTCCGCGACCTGCTGCTCGACCGGGAGCTCCTCACCCCCGGAAGGACCGCCGCAGACGACATCATCGTGAGCGCGGGGGGCAGCGCCTACCTCGACCTCGTCGCCGAGGCCTTCGCCCCCGCGATCCAAGCGGATGCCGCGGCCGGCCGCCGCACACGATGGATCCTGCGCTCCGGCGCGTCCCTGCTGCACGACCACGGGTTCTACCGCGGCATCTCGCCCCTCGACGACCTGCTCGAGCCGGCCATGCGCGGCTACGCCCGCGTCGTCTCCCACCCCGAGCCCGGCCTCGCGCTGCTCGACGGCGGCAAGCGCGACTTCCCGTACGACGAGGGGCTGCCCGTGCCGCTCGGCGTCGCCGCGGCCCTCACCGGAGCAGCGACCCGTGGCGAGGACGCACGCGAGCTCGCCGCGGCATCCGTCACGGCGCTGAACGACCAGCACGCGTTCCTCCGCGCCGACGAGCCCGGCGAGTCCCTGCCCGTCGAGGTCGGCGACGTCGTCTCGCTCGGCCTCTCGCACCCGTGCACGGCCTTCGACAAGCGCCGCTGGCTGCCCGTCGTCGAGCGCGCGGGCAGCGACCTCGTCGTCGACCTCGTGCGGACGTTCTTCTGATGTCGGGCGACGTGCGCATCCTCCGCGACGTCGTCCCCGTCGACGGCGACTCGGGTGCCGGCGCCGAACTCGCCGAGCCCGTCGACGTCGTCGTGGTCGGCGAGCGCATCGCGCGTATCGAGCTGCGCGGCACGACGCCCGACACCGACGCCGCACAGGTCGTCGACGGCGGCGGGCGCCTCCTGCTCCCCGGCTTCGTCGACGCCCATGCGCACGCCGACGGCCGGATCTTCGACGACGACGTGCAGCTCGCCCTCCTCCGCCAGGGCGTGACCACGGTCATCGGCGGTCAGGACGGCGTCTCGTACGCCCCCGGCGACGGCGGCTACGCGAGCGAGTACTTCGCCGCGATCAACGGCTCGCATCCGGGCTACGATGGCGGCGGCATCCGCTCGCTCCTCGCGTCGTACGACGGCACAGCCGCGGTGAACCAGGGCCTGCTCGTGCCCGCGGGCACCGTGCGCGACCTCGTCTGCGGGCGGTCGACGGATGCCGCGGGCCCCGCCGAGCTCGACGCGATGCGCGCGCTCGTGGCCGACGGCCTCGCCGAGGGCGCGCTCGGCCTCTCGACGGGGCTCGACTACGTGCCGGGCGTCTTCGCCGCGACCGACGAGCTCGCCCGCCTCGCCGAACCCGTCGCGGCGGCCGGCGGCGTGTACGTGTCGCACATGCGCGGCGGCTACGAGGCGAACTCGGCGGCGGGCATCGCCGAGATCGAGGCCATCGCGCGGCACGCGGGCGTCGCCGTGCACGTGTCGCATTTCCACGCCGAGCCGCCGATCGTGCACGACCTCATGGGGCGGCTCGCGGCATCCGGCGTCGATGCGAGCTTCGACGCGTACCCGTACACGCGCGGCTGCTCGATCCTCGCGATGCCCGTGCTGCCCGCCTGGCTCACCGTGCGCCCGACCGCCGAGGTGCTGGGCGTCATCACCGACCCGGCCGAACGCCGGCGCCTGCTCGACGAGTGGTTCCCGACCATCGTCGACTACCCGAGCCTCGGCCCCGACTGGCCCGAGATGCTGACCCTCGCGCACGTCGCCGCGCCCGCCTACGACTGGGCGCACGGGCTCACGATCGGCGCCGCCGCGGTTCGGGCGGGCACGAGCGCCGCCGAGTTCGCGCTCGACGTGCTGGCCGCATCGCGGCTCGAGGTCAACGTCGTCATGGCGGTGCGCTACACCCGCGACGACGCCGACCTCGCCGCGATCCTCGCCCACCCTCGCGCGCTGGGCGGATCCGACGGCATCTTCATCGGCGCCCACCCGCACCCGCGGGCGCGAGGCTCGTTCGCTCGGTACCTGCGCCTGCTCGTCGCCGAACGCGGTGCCCTCTCCTGGTCGGATGCCGCGGCCCTCGTCTCGACGCGCGCCGCCGACCGCTTCCGCCTCGGCGATCGCGGCCGCGTGCGCGCCGGCGCCGTCGCGGACCTCGCGCTCGTCGACCCCGCGCGCGTCGCCGATCGCGCGACCTACGACGACCCGCTCGCCCTCGCCGAGGGCATCGACGACGTGCTCGTCGCCGGCGTGCCCGTGCTCGAGGGCGGCTGGCTGACCGGGGCGACGCCCGGCCGCGGCATCCGCCGTTCGGATCACCCGAGTCGCTCGGCTGCCCCGAATCGCCCGGCTCGCCCGACCGCGGCCGCCGTCGCCACGGCCGCGCCGAAGGAGGCCTGACATGTCGCAGTCCGTCACGCGTGCCGCGCACATCATCGACGCGATCGCCGCCGACCCCCGCACGGTCGCCGAACTGGCCGAGGTGTTCGGCCTGCACCGTTCGACGATGTTCCGCGAGTTGCAGGCCCTCGAGGAGGTCGGCTGGGTGCGCCGGCGCAGCACCGGCCGCTACAGCCTCGGCACCCGGCTCGCCGTGCTCTCGAAGGAGGCGCTCGACTCGCTCGACCTGCGCGAGGCGGGCGGCGAGCACGTGCGCCGGCTGCAGCGCCGCACCGGCAACACCGTGCACCTCGCCGCCCTCATGGACCGCTCGATCGTCTACGTCGACAAGGCCGAGGACGAGTCGGGCGTGCGCATGTACTCGCGCATCGGCAAGGCCGTGATCCCGTACTGCTCGGCCGTCGGCAAGGCGATCCTCGCGAACCTCGACGAGCCCCGCCGCGACGCCGTGCTCGACGGCGTCACCTGGGAACGCTTCACCGACCTCACGATCACCACGCGCGAGCGGCTCGACGACGAACTCGCGCGGGTGCGCGCCCGTGGGTGGGCGACCGACGACCGCGAGTTCGAGCCGTACGTCAACTGCCTCGCGGTGCCCATCGACAGCCCGCTCGGCGTCGTCGGCGCGATCTCGGTCACCGCCGTGCGCGTCGTCGCCGACCTCGACCGGCTGAAGACCTTCCTGCCCGCCCTGCGCGAGGCCGCCGCCGCCATCTCGGCCGAGATCTCCTGACCGGCCCGCCACCGTTCGCCGCCACCGGTCACCGCCACCCACCGCCGTCCACCACCGAACCACCGAAACCCCACCTGGAGGAACCATGTCCAAGACCGCCGTCACCCTGTCGAACGCCCCCAAGCCCGCCGGCCCGTACAGCCACGGGGTCGTCGCCAACGGCTTCCTGTACACCGCCGGCTTCGGCCCGCAGGACCCGGCCACGGGCCTCGTCGTCGAGGGCGGCGCCGCCGAGCAGACCCGCCAGGTGCTGCGCAACATCGGTGCCGTGCTGGCCGAGTACGGCCTCACGTTCGACGACGTCGTGAAGGTCACCGCGCACCTCGAGGACCTCGCCGACTTCGCCGAGTACAACGTCGCGTACGCCGAGTTCTTCACCGAGCCGTACCCCGTGCGCACCACGGTCGGCTCGCGCCTCGCGAACATCCTCGTCGAGATCGACGTGGTCGCGGCGATCCCGCAGGCCTAGCCCCGAAGGTCCGCCCAAGGGGCCGAGCGGATGCCGCGGCGCATCGCCCGCGGCATCCGCTCGCACCGTTCGGCCGGCAGACCTGCCGTCGGCTCGGCCGTCAGCCCTGGCGCCCGGCCGCTCGCCGCCGACGATCGTGGTCGCGGCGCAGGTCCCGGTTCAGGCGCCGGTCGCCGTGGTAGAGGATGCCCTCCCAGTCGACCGGCTTCGGGGCGGCATCGGCGGCCGGCCCGGCGACATCCGCCGCGGCCTTCGCCTTCGCCTTCGCGCGATCGGGCACGTACAGCCAGTTGAGCAACCCCAGCCAGATGTCGACGAACGAGTTGCGGATGCCGATGTACGCGCGGATCGCGTAGAAGGCGAGTACCGCGTTGAAGGCCGCGAACGCCGCGTTGCCCCAGTTCTGCGCGAGCACGTCGCGCCACAGCGTGAGCAGTGAGAACGCGACGATCAGGTACGGGATGACGATGTAGATCGCGGGCGCGGCCGTGCGGTCCTTGACCTTCGGCGTGCGCACGAACGGGATCTTCTCGCCCGTGAGCGCCTGCTGCATCGACTTCAGCACGCCCGCGAGGTTGACCGGCAGCAGCACCAGGTTGAACCCGTAGATGCGGAACACGTCGGAGTACCGATGACCGCAGTAGTGCAGGTCGCTGGACATCGCGATGAAGTACGGCAGCGCGGCGAGGAACACGACCGGCGAGAGCAGCCGGCTGTCGTACGGATACGCCAGCAGGAACAACAGGCCGAAGCTCGCCCACGCGATCGAGGCCATGTAGTTCGTGCGCAACCACATCTCGCGCACGAGGATGCGCTCGCTGCGGAACCGGCGGTCTCGCGCCTGCTTCCACAGCTTCGGCATGATGAGCAGGCCGCCGTTCGCCCACCGGCGGCGCTGCACCACGAGTGAGCCGAAGTCGGGCGGCGTCGCCGAGTAGCTGAGCCGTTCGGGGTAGTTGATGAGCGTCCACCCGTGGGCGCCGAGGTCGATGCTCGACTCGGTGTCCTCGATGACCGTGCGGTCCTGGATGTAGGTCGCGATCTCGAAGCCGCCGACGGTCTCGATCTCGACGATGTCCTCGATGGCGCGCTTGCGGATCACGGCATTCGCGCCGACCCAGAAGGTGGCGCCGTAGTAGCTCATGCCCTGGTGCAGGATGTGCTGCAGGTCGGTCGTCGCGCCCGCGATGCGCTCGATGCGGGTGGGCGCGCCGCGGAACGACGAGTACGGCGTCTGCGTCACCGCGACGCGCTCGTTGCCCGGCTCCTCGAGGAAGTACACGAGGCGCACGCAGTAGTCGCGCAGCAGCAGCGAGTCGGCGTCGAGCGTGAGCAGGTACGTCGTGTCGGGCACGTACAGGTCGGCGAGCGCCGGGTCGTCCTCACGGCGCAGCAGCGTGCCGCCGGCGGACTCCTCGGTGCGCCAGCCGCGGCCCATGAGCCCGATGTACGCGTTGAGGTTCATCGCCTTGTTCGCCTCGTGCGAGAGCGACGCGTAGCGCTTGCGCTGGAACGACGACGCCTTCACCGAGAAGATGCGCTCGAGCCTGAGGTGCAGTTCGAGCATGCGGTCGGCGTCGGGCAGCGCCGACTGGTCGATCGCCGCGCGCAGGGCGAGCAGGCTCAGCCGGAGCTCCGACGCCAGGCCCATGAGCACCTGGTCGACGAAGAACTCGTCGACGTGGTCGACCACCGGTTCCTCGTCGGCCATGGTCTCGAGCCAGACGGCGGCGGACTCGTAGTCGTCGGCGAGCGCCGCGAGGTGGGCGGGCGTCACCGAACCACCCGAGCGGATGCTGCGCTCGAACGCCTCGCGCGCCTCGGCGAAGTGCAGGGCGGGGCCGCGCAGGGCCTGCTCGATCTGACCGGGCAGGGCGAGCGTCGCCGCGAGGCGGGCACGGTCGTCTTCGGATGCCGGGACCACGGGGTCGTCGACGAGCAGCACGACGCGGAGGTCCGCGTACTCCTGGAGCGCGGCCGACCAGAGCGTGCCGCGCACGACGCCCGGCTCCTCGGCGTAGGAGGGCACGAGCACCGTGATGCCGCCGGCGTGCTCGCGGAAGTGGCGGTCCAGCTCGGCCCGGGGCACCCGGCGATGATCGCGGAACCGGTACAGCGCGCCCTGCCGGGCGAGCAGGTACATCGAGGCCGAGAACGTCAGGAAGCTGACGACGACGAGGTATCCGATCGCCTCCATCGTGAACCGGAAGCCGCCCGGTTCCTCGATGAACTCGCGGATGATCGTCGTCACGACGTAGATGATCCAGAACACGACCGTGAGCACGATCGCGACGCGCCCCCACGCGATCTTCGCGACGCTCGGTCGCGCGTGCACGATCGACATCGGCTCCGAGCGCCGCTCGGCCCCCCATTGGCGCTTCCGAGCTCGCGGAAGCTGCTGTTCGTCGGTCATCCGGCCCCCCGTAACCGTTGCGAAAGCAACGTCTGTAGGATACGACAGGGGGCTCGAGCATGGTGCGGACGGCTGCCCGCTGCCGTTCGTCACACCGAACCCTGCGAGGGCCATGTCGAAGCGATTCCCCGGACGCCACGTCTCGCCGCTGCGCCTCACCGTGCTCGTCGGCGTGATCGCCGCCCTCGTCTTCGCCGGCTTCCAGGGCTGGCGCTGGTTCGAGGACAGCCGCACCGAGACCAGCGAGCCGTGGTTCGCCGCATACGTCGACGTCACCGCGACGCCGTTCTTCCCGTTCGAGCAGCCGCGGAGCGATGCCGATCGCGACGTCGTGCTCTCGTTCGTCGTCGCCGATCCCGGCGACCCCTGCGAGCCGTCCTGGGGCGGGGCGTACTCCCTCGACGAGGCCGACACGACGCTCGACCTCGATCGTCGCGTCGCGCGCGTGCAGCAGCAGGGCGGCGAGGTGCTCGTCTCGTTCGGCGGCGCCCTGAACGACGAGCTCGCGGTCGCGTGCACCGACGAGGCCCGCCTCGCCGACGCGTACGCCGCGGTGCTCGATCGCTACGACACGTCCGGTCTCGACCTCGACATCGAGGGCGACGCACTCACCGACACCGCGTCCGTCGAACGTCGCGCCGACGCCGTGGCACAGGTGCAGGCGCGGGGCGCCGCGGCCGGCTCGCCCGTCGACGTGTGGCTCACGCTGCCGGTCACGCCCGACGGCCTCACCCCCGACGGCACCGCCCTCGTGGAGACCATGCTCGCCGCGGGCGTCGACCTCGCGGGCCTCAACGTGATGACCATGAACTTCGGCGACAGCAAGCCCGAGGCGCAGTCGATGGGCGACGCGTCCGTCGACGCCCTGCAGTCGACCCATCGCCAGCTGGGCGTGCTCTACGACCGCGCCGACACGCCGCTCACCGACGCGACGCTCTGGAGCAAGGTCGGCGTCACGCCGATGATCGGCCAGAACGACGATGTCGACGAGGTCTTCACCCTCGACGACGCCTCGACCGTGAACGCGTTCGTGCTGCAGGAGGGCGTCGGGCGCACCTCGATGTGGTCGCTGAACCGCGACGTCACCTGCGGCCCCAACTACGACGACCTGCAGCGCGTCTCGGATTCGTGCAGCGGGGTCGACCAAGGCGACCTGACCTTCGCCGGGGTGCTCGGCGCCGACCTCGACGGCCTGCCGCTCTCGGGCGTCGGCGCGACCACGGCACCCGAATCGCTCCCGCCCGTGCCGACGGACGACCCGGCGACCAGCCCGTACCCGATCTGGAACGAGGACACGTCGTATCGCGCCGGATCGAAGGTCGTCTGGCGGCAGAACGTCTACGAGGCGAAGTGGTGGACGAAGGGCGACCTGCCCGACAACCCCGTGCTCCAGGAGTCCGAGACCCCGTGGACGCTGATCGGCCCGGTGCTGCCCGGCGAGACGCCGGTTCCCGTGCCGACGGTGCCGCCCGGCACGTACCCGGAGTGGGCGGGTGACGTCATCTACAACCAGGGCGATCGGGTGCTCTTCGACGGCCTGCCGTACGAGGCGAAGTGGTGGACGCAGGGCGACAGCCCGCGCGAGTCGGAGGTCGACCCCGACAGCTCCCCGTGGGCGGCGGTCGACGCCGCCGACATCGTCACGGAGGAGTGACCGCGACCGGTCCCGTGCGCCGGAGCCGCGCGACCGTCTCCTCCGCCGAGGCAGGCCGCCCGAACAGGAAGCCCTGGGCGCTGCGGACGCCGAGACCGGCGAGCACGCTCACGGCCGCGGCATCCTCGACCCCCTCGACGACGAGCGCGTAGTCGACGTGGTCGCCGAAGCTCTGGAGCGAGCGGATGCCCTCGACGAGGCGCACGTCGGAGAGGTCGCTGATGAGGCTCCGGTCGATCTTCAGGATGTCCATCGGAATGCGCACCAGCGCGTCGACGCTGGAGTCGGCGGCACCGTAGTCGTCGAGCGCGATGAGGATGCCGTGGCTGCGCAGTCGTTCGGCCTGGTCCCGGAGCAGGTCGCTCACGCTCGCGACCGAGCGCTCGTTGAGCTCGAGGCAGAGCGTGACGTCGTCGAACTCCCGCGCGATCTCGACGAAGAAGTCGCCGAGCCGTTCCGGCAGCACCTGCTGCGCCTCGACGTTCACGGTCACGCAGGAGACCTCGGCGGTGATCGAGCGGAACTCCCGGGTCTGCTCGAGCGCAGTCCTCGTAATGGATCGGGTGAACTCGTCGAGGAGCCCGAGCCGCTCCACCGCACGGACGAACTCCGAAGGTGCGAGGTCGCCGGCCACGTCGTCGCCGACGCGCACGAGGGCCTCGAACGCCCAGATGCGCTGATCGACCAGGCTGACGATCGGCTGGTAGGCGATCGTGTACGACTGCTCCGCGACCGCCCGTGCGACGAGGTCGTTGAGGTGCGCGGAGCGATGCTTCGAGACGCCGAGGTTGCCCTTGCGGCGTTCCTTGCCCCGTTCCTTCGCCGTGCGCTTCACCGCCAGCATCGTGCGGTCGGCGTCGTCGACGAGCCGGGAGACGTCCTCCTCGCGGTGCTCGGAGTACGCGAGTCCGACGCTGAGGCGCGGCGTGATCCGCACGCCGTCGATCTCCAGCGGGCGCGCGGTGTTCTCGAGGATTCGCTCCGCGATCAGCTCCGCCTGCCCGAGCGACGAGAGCTGGGAGAGGATGATCGCGAACTCGTCGCCGCCGACCCTCGCGACGAGGTCGCTCGGTCGCACCGAGTCGACGATGCGCCGTACGACGTGGGTGAGCACCTCGTCGCCGAAGCCGTGGCCGTGACGGTCGTTGAGCGGCTTGAAGTCGTCGAGGTCGACGTAGAGCACGGCCATCGCATCGTCGAAGCCCCGACCGGCGTTCAGCGCCGAGAGGTTCTCGTGGAACGTGCGGTAGTTCGAGAGCCCCGTGAGCCCGTCGGTACGGGCGCGTCGTCGCAGGTCGCGGAGGTCGGCCCTCGAGCGCACCACGAGCCGCTGGATGTGCACGAGCGCGGCGACGATCCGTCGGTCGCCTTCGTCGAACGCGGGCGCGTTCACCACTCGACGCGCCACGAGGCGGCGACTCCCGTCGTCGGAGAGCACGGCGTCGATGTCGCGTCGCTCCCCTGCGACGGCCCCGATCGTGACCTCGTCGGCGCCCGCGGCGTCGCGCACGAGGTCGATCAGCATCGCGTCGACGTCGTCGACGTCGTCCCATGGCAAGCGGATCGCGGCGCCGAGGACGATCCTCAATTGGCGCGCGAGCGTGCGGAGGCGAGCCGCGAGCGCGAGCACGACGAACACCGCGGCCACGGTGACCGCGAGCAGGCCCGCGAGGGCGGCGTCCCGGCTCAGCGTCGAGGCGTCGGCGACCGACGTCGACAGCAGGATCAGCAGCACGGATGCCGCGACGACCAGGCCCCAGAGCCGAAGCAGCGCGATCGGCCGCAGGCCCGAGACGCCGACGCCGCCGTCCCTGCCCCAGCGCCCGCTCCGACGACCGAACTCGATCGCGAGGAGCGTCACGATGTAGGCGGTCGCCGCGGCGACTGCGGCCGCGATCGGGAGCACGCCCGCCCGGATGACCGCCTCGAACACGAGGAGGAACGCGAGCGCCGCCGTCGCCCCGAGACCCGCCGCGTAGAGCGCCAGTCCTGGCCGGCGCAACGTGATCGCGTAGCCCGCGAAGACGCCGATGGCGTACACGCCCGCGGCTGCGAACGGGTCGACGACCCCCGCGACGAGCACGAGCAGGGCGACCGCACCGCCGAAGCTCGGCATCTCGGCGGTCGTGCCGACCGGCACCCGGAACGCCGAGGCGGCCGCGATCGAGGCGATGAAGAGCAGGGCGACGAAGATCGTGCCGGTCGGCAGGCGAGCGACCTCGACGATCGCAACCGCGGCCAGGACGATCGCGACCACGGCGGCCAGCACGAGGAACACGCGCTCCACGGTGTCGAGTCGAGCGATCCTCATGGCGCCAGTGTATTCACCGGGGGGATCTCGACGCCCGCGCGGCATCGGTCCGGCGGATGCCGGGGGCCGGTGCGGCGCCGGTCCGGCGGATGCCGGGGCCGGTGGTGGCGTGCCCGGGGCCCTGCCCGGAATCAGCCACCGGCAACGACGAACGGCCGGCCCCGAAGGACCGGCCGTTCACGTTGGAGCGGGCTCAGACCGCCGCGGGCAGCTTCGCGGCGATGAGCTCGGCGATCTGCACGGCGTTCAGGGCCGCGCCCTTGCGCAGGTTGTCGTTCGAGACGAAGAGCACGAGGCCCTTGCCGTCGGCCGCCGACTGGTCCTGGCGGATGCGACCGACGTAGCTCGGGTCGGTGCCGGCTGCCTGGAGCGGCGTGGGCACGTCGCTGAGGGCGACGCCCGGGGCATCCGACAGCAGCTCGGTGGCGCGCTCGGGCGTGATCGGGTTCGCGAACTCGGCGTGGATCGACAGCGAGTGCCCGGTGAAGACCGGCACGCGCACGCACGTGCCCGCGACGCGGAGGCCCGGGAGCTCGAGGATCTTGCGGCTCTCGTTGCGGAGCTTCTTCTCCTCGTCGGTCTCGAGGTCGCCGTCGTCGACGATCGAGCCGGCGAGCGGGATCACGTCGAACGCGATCGTGCGCGGGAACTTCTGCGCCTCGGGGAACTCGACGGCGCGGCCGTCGTGCACGAGCTGGATGGCGTCCTGCGCGACCGCGGCACGCGCCTGCTCGAGCAGCTCCTCGCCGCCCGCGAGCCCCGCGCCGGACACGGCCTGGTACGTCGAGATCATGAGTCGCTCGAGGCCGGCCTCGTCGTGCAGCACCTTCAGCACGGGCATGGCCGCCATCGTGGTGCAGTTCGGGTTCGCGATGATGCCCTTCACGGCCTCGTCGATCGCGTGCGGGTTGACCTCGCTGACGACGAGCGGGACCTCGGGGTCCATGCGCCAGCCGCTCGAGTTGTCGACGACCGTGACGCCGGCCGCGGCGAACCGCGGCGCCTGCGCCTTGGAGAGCGTCGCGCCCGCCGAGAAGATCGCCACGTCGAGGCCGGTCGGATCGGCCGTCGAGGCGTCCTCGATGACGATGTCCTCGCCCTTCCACGGCAGCGTCGAGCCCGCCGACCGCGCCGAGGCGAAGTAGCGGATGGACGCGACCGGGAAGTCGCGCTCCTCGAGCAGGCGCCGGACGACCGCGCCGACCTGACCGGTGGCGCCGACGACGCCGATGTTCACTCCCTGTGCCATGCGTTTTCCCATCTCTGCGGGCTGCGGTGCCACCGCGCCCGTACGACTGTCATTCCAGTGTGCAGGACTCCGATGCCGGTTCAGGACGGAATCCGAGAAATCGTCCTGTTCTGGCAGGTTCGGCCCCATCTGCGGCAGTCGAGCGGATGTCGCTGCATCCGCTCGCCCGCCGGGCGACCCCGTGCTCGGCCGAGTGCGCTCGGCCGAGTGCGCTCAGCGGCCGGTGCCGCCGTGCACGACCGCGTCGACGTCGGAGTCGAGGTCGAAGGCCGTGTGCACCGCGCGCGCCGCATCGGCGACGCTGTCGGCGCGGGTCACGACCGAGATGCGGATCTCGCTCGTGGAGATCATCTCGATGTTGATGCCGGCCTCGTAGAGCGCCTCGAAGAGCTTCGCCGAGACGCCCGTCGCGCTGCGCATCGCGTTGCCGACGAGCGACAGCTTGCCGATCTGGTCGTCGTACTGCAGCGACTCGAAGCCGATCTCCTTCGCGTTGGCGAGGGCGGTCAGCGCCTTCTCTCCGTCGGCCTTGGGCAGCGTGAACGAGATGTCGGTGCGCCCCGTGGTGGCCGCCGACACGTTCTGCACGATGACGTCGACGTTGGCGTTGGTGTTCGCGACGATCTTGAAGATCTTCGCCGCGACGCCCGGCTTGTCGGGCACGCCCACGACGGTGATCTTCGCTTCGGACAGATCGACCGCGACTCCGGCGATGACGGACTCTTCCACAGCTGCTCCTTCGGGAAGACGCGAGGGGTCGTAGACGATGGTCCCCTCGTTGTTGTTGAACGACGAACGCACGTGCAGGGTCACGCCGTGGCGGCGCGCGTACTCGACCGCACGGATGTGCAGGACCTTGGCCCCGGATGCCGCGAGCTCGAGCATCTCCTCGCTCGTCACGCGGTCGAGCTTGTGCGCACGCTTGACCATGCGCGGGTCGGAGGTGAACACGCCATCGACGTCGGTGTAGATCTCGCACACGTCGGCGTTCAGCGCGGCCGCGAGGGCGACGGCGGTCGTGTCGCTCCCGCCGCGGCCGAGCGTGGTGATGTCGCGCGACTCGCGACTGAAGCCCTGGAACCCCGCGACGATGACGACTGCGCCCTCGTCGAGCGCCTCGCGGAGGCGCACCGGGGTGACGTCGACGATGCGGGCAGCGCCGTGCGTGGCATCCGTGATCATGCCGGCCTGGCTGCCCGTGAAGGAGCGCGCCTCGTGGCCCATGCTCTTGATCGCCATCGCGAGCAGCGCCATCGAGATGCGCTCGCCCGCGGAGAGGAGCATGTCGAGCTCGCGCGGCGCCGGAAGCGGCGAGACCTCGTTGGCGAGATCGAGCAGTTCGTCGGTCGTGTCGCCCATCGCGGAGACGGCCACGACCACGTCGTTGCCCGCCTTGCGGGTCTCGACGATGCGCTTGGCCACGCGCTTGATGCTCTCCGCGTCGGCGACGGAGGACCCGCCGAACTTCTGCACGATCAAGCTCACGTGGTCTCCAAGGGGGTAGGAATGGCGCCGGAATGCACCTCGGAACGCCGGAACCCCCATCATACGGCGGCGCGTATACGCCGCTCGCAATGTGACGGCGGCCCGCCCCAGTGACTCGGGCCCGACGCGCACGTCGGGCGGAACCGAGTTGTCCGCTCAACTTCCCCACCACGTCGTAAGGACTTCACCTCCGCGTCGCCTTCGCGTGGCCCGATCCCCCACCTCCGCCTGACAGGTTCGGATTCCCGACGAAGAGAGGAACCACCCGTGCGAAGAAGACACCGCGCAGTCGCGGTCTCGGCCGGCTGCCTGAGCGTCGCGCTCCTGCTGCCCGCCCTGCCCGCCGTCGCCCACGAGGACGACGAGGCCGACGCTGCGCCGCTCGCCGCGTCGTCGTTCACCGAGGACTTCGATGCGCTCACTCCCGCGCTCGGGCCCTCGGTCCACGAGACGCACATCCCGAGCAGCACGCTCGGATGGACGCCGACCGCGCCATCCGGCTGGACCGTGACGAACGACGCGTCCATGGGCGCCAAGGGCAAGAGCGAGTGGCGCGGCTGGACCTTCGCGACCCCGGCGTTCTGGGCGGCGGCGCAGGGCGGCCAGGGCCGAGAGGACTTCTCCAAGGGCTCCGGCGTGATCGCGGTCGCCGACAACGACGAATGGGACGACGGCAACACCCCCGGCGAGCAGCTGTACGCGAGCACCCTGACCTCGCCCGCGATCGCCGTGGCCGGCGGTTCGACCGTGCACGTGAACTTCGACTCGAACTACCGGCAGACCGGCCCGCAGGTGGCCGCTCTCGACGTCTCGTTCGACGGTGGGGCGCCGCAGCGCCTGTTCGAGTACTCGACCGCGGTGCTCGGCGACCAGGTCTACCTCCAGAACCGAACGCTGACCCAACCCGTCGCCGTGCCGCAGGGCGCCGCCTCGATGAAGCTGAGCTGGGTCATCGAGAAGGCGACCAACGACTGGTACTGGGCCGTCGACGACGTGAGCGTCGACGCCGCACCGCGTGCCGGTGCCGAGTCCCCCCTGCCCGACCCCGGCCCGCAGCCCTCCGACGTGCCCGACGGCATCAGCTCGCGCAAGGTGCTGTTCATCGACTTCGACGGCGTTCGCTACGACAAGCTCCGCGAGTACGCGACGCCGAACATCGACGCCCTCGCGGCGAAGGGCCAGATCGGCGTCGGGTTCATGCAGGACAACGCGCTCGGCCCGACGGTGTCCGGGCACGGCCACGCGAACCTCCTCTCCGGTGTCTGGGTGGACAAGCACCACTCCCCCGACAACAACTTCACGAACCCGAACATCGAGGCCTACCCAGACCTCCTCACCCGGCTCGAAGAGGTGAACCCCGGCTTCTCGACGTTCTCGACCGCCGACTGGAAGCCGCTGAACGACCACCTCATCCTCCGCCCCGACGTGAAGATGCAGCAGACCGGCGCCTCCGCCGCGGCGACCGACGAGCAGAGCGTCGCGGACGCCGTCGAGGTGCTCGGTACCCGCGACCCCGACGCGATGGTCGTCTACCTCCACAACGGCGATGCCACGGGTCACGCGTACACGGCCGAGTCGCCGCAGTACAAGGCGACGATCGAGAAACTCGACCGACAGGTCGGGCAGCTCGTCGACGCGATCGAAGCGCGCGAGGCGGCGTCCGACGAGGACTGGCTGATCCTCGCCTCCACCGACCACGGCTTCACGGGCTACGGTCACGGCGGCGACCAGCACCTCACCCGGATGATCTGGACTCTGGCCTCTGGCGGCGACGTGCCGGCCACGGGCACGGCGACGCGCCAGTGGCGTCAGGTCGACATCGCCCCGACCGCACTCGAGCACCTCGGCGTCGAGATCGACCCGGCATGGGGCCTCGAGGGCGTACCGATCGGGACGCCGTCATCCGACCCGTTCGACACCGTCGCAGCGCAGCTCCAGGGCGTCGTCGACGAGCCTGCCAAGCCGGCCGACACGATCGGGTGGACGAAGCAGGCGCCGACCGGCTGGGAGATCGACGAACGGACGCCGACCGTCGGCGTGACCGAGTACCGCGGCTGGTCGTTCATGGACGGCGAGTTCTGGGCCTCGAGCGAGGAGGGTCAGGGCCGCGGATCGTTCGTGCGGGCCCGCGACGTGATCGCGGTCGCCGACCCCGACGAGTGGAACGACCTGGGCGACCCCGCAGCGGGCGGCTCGCGGTTCGACTCGACGCTGTACTCGCCGTGGCAGGCAGTGCGCCCCGGCGGCACCGTGGACGTCTCGTTCCTCCAGCACTACCGGCAGTCGACGAAGGACGCCCAGCACGCCGAAGTCGTCGCAGAGTTCGATGACGGCACCAGCCAGGTGCTGTGGAGCCGCGACGCGTCGCAGGGCCTGCTGTTCGAGATCGACCAGCCCGTGTCGCTCTCGACGGTCGCCCCCGCGGGCGACGTCGGCCGGGTGCGGATCGGCTGGCGCCTCTCCGACGGCGGGAACAACGGGTACTGGGCGGTCGACGCTCCCGAGATCCACGCGGATGCCGCGGTCGCGCCGTCGATCAGTGCCTCCATCGCTCCCGGCGCGCTCCTGCGCGGCAAGGCCGACGTCACGATGACGGTCACGGGCGAGGACCTCGAGGCGTTCCACGCCCAGCTCTACACGGCGGCCGGCACGCAGGTCCCGTCCGTGAAGGGCTACGCCTGGGCTCCGGAGACCGACGCCCTCACCCTGCCCGCGGTCGACTTCAGTGCGCTCGCGGACGGCGCGTACACCTTCGTGTTCTCCGCCAAGAGCCGGAACGGACTGCGCGACGAACTGAAGGTCGGCGTGGTGGTCGACAACACCCGACCCGAACTGGCCGTCACCGTCTCCGACGGACGGGTCGCGCTCACGGCAACGGATGCCTCCGGCCTGCGTCGCGCCGCAGTGAACCTCTACGACGCGGCCAACGCGAAGCTGCTCAAGGCGATCGGCTCCACGCCTGCTGCTACGCCGATCGGGGCGACCGAGTGGACGGGCGACTGGGCGCTGCCGGCAGGCCTGGCCCCCGGGGTCTACACCGCGCGCGCCGCGGTGACCGATCTCGCGGGCAACACGCGCACCGTCACGACGAGCGTGACCATCCCGTAGACGGAGCCGTCCGGCGCCGATCGGCGCCGGATGCCGGGTCGGTATCGAAGGTGGCCCGGGGCGTATCGCCCCGGCCACCTTCGATCGTCGGATGCCGCTCCGCTAGAGTGCGGGCATGTCCGAGGCGCTGGATCAGTGGTCCGAGTTCAACGTGGCCATGCTCGGCGCGACCGCCGCACTGGCCGGCCTGCTCATCGTCGCGATGTCGGTGAACATCGGCACGATCATGAAGTCCGGCACCCTTCCCGCCCGGGCCGCGGCGTCGATCTCGACGCTCGTGCTCGCGATCGCGGTCACGGCGCTCGCACTCGCCCCGGGCCAGCCGGCGTGGGCATTCGGGCTCGAGGTGCTCGTCGCGGCGGCCGTCGTCGCGGGATTCGCCGTGCATGCGGTGCGCACCATCCTCCGCGACGAGGTGCACCGCGGCAGCGTCCGCGAGCGGCTGGCGAAGTCCGCGGCGGCCCTGCTCCCCGTGCTCGTCTACCTCGCGGGCGCGATCCTGCTCGTCGCGGGCGTGACGACGGCAGGACTCTGGCTACTCGCGATCGGCGCGATCGTGGCGATCGCCTCCGCGATCATGCTGGCCTGGGTCGTGCTCATCGAGGTGCTGCGCTGACGGATGCCGCGTGCCGGCGCGGTCGGCCATCGGGCCGTGACCGTGACCGTGACCGTGACCGTGGCCGTGCGGGCGATCAGCCCTTGTGGTCTCGAGGCATGTACCACTCGGTGAATTCCGTGGCGCGGCCGTCGGGTTCGAGTCGGACGATCCAGAGGTTCACGTAGTCCTTGGCGGCCGGGTAGACGGTTCGCCCCTGCACGAGCAGGAGGTCGTCGCGTTCGTGCGCGATGCTCCAGTCGAACGCCCAGGTGCCGGGCTCGTCGAGGTCTTCGAGCCATCCGGCGACGATGGCGTCCCGACCGACCCGCGGCGGCGAGTCGGGGCTGGTGCGGTACACCGCGTCGTCGGTGAACAGGGCTCCGATGTCGGCGGGGTCGTTCGACTGCCAGGCCGCGACGTAGCCCGCGACCCACTCGGCACCTCGACTGGCGGACATGACCCCAGTCCACTCGCCTCGCGGCCGTGCGTCAAGCCGCACGGACCGCGTGTCTGCGCTGCAGGAGGCCGATCGCCGGCGTCAGCCGACCACCCGACGGCCCTCGAACGCGCGCCCGAGGGTGACCTCGTCGGCGTATTCGAGGTCGCCACCGACGGGCAGGCCGGACGCGAGCCGCGTGACCCGGATCTCGAGCGTGGTCAGCAGCCGGCTGAGGTAGGTCGCCGTGGCCTCGCCCTCGAGGTTCGGGTCGGTCGCGATGATGACCTCGGTGACGGTGCCGTCGGCGAGGCGCTGCATGAGCTGCCGGATGCGGAGCTCGTCGGGGCCGATGCCGTCGATCGGGCTGATCGCGCCACCGAGCACGTGGTACAGGCCCCGGAACTCGCGTGTGCGCTCGATGGCGACGACGTCTTTCGCCTCCTCGACGACGCAGATGAGCGCCGGGTCACGACGGGGATCACGGCAGATGCCGCACGTCTGCTGCTCGGAGACGTTGCCGCAGATCTCGCAGAAGCGCACCTTCGTGCGCACCTCGGACAGGATCTCGGCGAGCCGGCTCACGTCGAACTGCTCGGTCTGCACGATGTGGAACGCGATGCGCTGCGCCGACTTCGGCCCGATGCCCGGAAGCCGGCCGAGTTCGTCGATGAGTTCTTGGACGATGCCCTCGTACACGCGCTAGCTCCGTTCACCGAAGCCGGGGCGCTGCGGCGCCTCGACCTCTTCGAGGAACGTGGCGCCGAGCACCTCGCGCACCACCGCCTCGCCGTATCGCTGGATGCCGTCACGTGCGGCGTTCGACGCGTTCGACGAGGGTCGCCTCGTGCGCGCCGCGGGCGTGCCGCCCGATGCCCCCGCCTCGGCGGCCTGCGCCTGCGCGACGGCCGTCGTGGGGCGCGCGGACGCTGCGGAGGGCACGGGACCGGAGCCCGGTTCGTCGGCCGGCGCGGCGCGATCGAAGTCGGGATCGAACGGCGGCTCCTCGTCGAAGGGGGGCGCGTCGAGGTCGTCTGGCACGCTCGGCGCCGCGCCGGCGGTCGCCCGCTCGGCGGCGGCACCTCGAGGGTCGGACGAGGCGGCCTCGGATCGCTCGGTCTGCGGCCGGGCGGCCGGCGCCTCTGACTCGCGCACCGCCGTCAGCACGGCCGTGGCCGATGCACCGGATGCCTCCGCGGCGGGCTCGTCTCGAGGAATCGCGACCGTCGCCCAGGAGTCGACCGGACCCGTCGGTGCGGGCATCGACGAGGACGCGGATGGCGTTGAAGCTGCCGACGTCGAGGACGCTGACGACGCCGGCGTCGACCGCGTCGGGGCCGGCGCCTCCGCCCGCGGCGGCGCCGGGATGTCGACCGACGCGGTCGGAGCATCGGACGGCGCGCGCGGCGCCCGAGGCTCGGACGCGGTCGGCTGCGGCGCCTGGCCGCCGACGACCCGCGGGATGAACTTGACCTGCACGCCGAGCACCTCGGCGATGGCCGCGCGCAGGAGCTCGGCGGGACTCTTGGTGCCCGCGGCGCCCTTGAGGTCGTTCACGTCGCTCTGGCTCGGGAAGCCCAGCACCAGCACGTCGTCGTCGGACCGGTACTCGATGACCTGCGCCGTGAGGGCGGCCATCCAGGCGGTGCGCTTGACCCGCTGGAGCGAGGAGAGCACCTCCGGCCAGGCATCCCGCATCTGCTGGAGCGTGACCGGTCCGACCGGGCGGGCCGCCGCGCGGGTCGCCTCGGCGGCGGGCTCGGTCGATGCGGCGTCGGCAGGAGCTTCGACGGCGGGAGCGACGGCGGACGATGCGAGCACGCGAGCGGCCTCGGCGACGCCGGCCTGCGTCTCGCGGGCGTCGGGGGCGCCGGCACCCGAAGAGGAGGTCGCAGGGGCGGCGGACGCCGCGGGCTGCTCCGCGCGCGGCGACGCCGACGGGGCGTGCGCGACCGGAGGCGCTGTGCGCTCGCCCGCCGCCGCGGACGGCGTCGACCCCGCGGCATCCGTCACGCCGACCCGGCGTTCGAGCCGCTCGACGCGGGCCAGCGCGCCGCGCTGGGTGTCGTCGGCGGCGGGCACGAGCACACGGGCGAGCATGAGCTCGAGGTGCAGGCGCGGCGACGTGGCACCGCTCATCTCGGTGAGGGTCTGGTTGACGAGGTCGGCCACGCGCGAGAGCTCGGCCGCCCCGAATGCCGCCGCCTGCGTCGCCATGCGGGCGAGCTCGTCGGCCGGCACGCCGCGCAGCACGGCGGACGCCGCCTCGGGCGTCGACGCCGCGACGACGATGAGGTCGCGCAGCCGCTCGAGCAGGTCTTCGACGAATCGACGCGGGTCCTGGCCGGTCTGCACGACGCGATCGGCGGCCGCGAAGGCCTCGGCCGCGTCGCCACGGCCGACGGCGTCGACGACCTCGTCGAGCAGGGCGCCGTGCGTGTAGCCGAGCAGGGCGACCGCGCGCTCGTAGTCGATGCTCGTGCCCTCGGACCCGGCGATGAGCTGGTCGAGCAGCGACAGGGTGTCGCGCGGCGACCCGCCGCCGGCGCGGACGACGAGCGGCAGCACGCCGGGCGCGACCTCGACGCCCTCTTCGGTGCAGAGCTGCTGCACGTACTCGAGCATCGGCCCGGGCGGCACGAGGCGGAACGGGTAGTGGTGCGTGCGCGAGCGGATGGTGCCGAGCACCTTGTCGGGCTCGGTCGTCGCGAAGATGAACTTCACGTGCTCGGGCGGCTCTTCGACGAGCTTCAGCAGCGCGTTGAACCCCTGCGGCGTGACCATGTGCGCCTCGTCGAGGATGAAGATCTTGTAGCGGTCGCGCGCCGGCGCGAACACGGCGCGTTCACGCAGGTCGCGGGCGTCGTCGACGCCGTTGTGGCTCGCGGCGTCGATCTCGACCACGTCGAGCGAGCCGCCGCCGCCGCGTGCGAGCTCGACGCAGCTCGGGCACGTGCCGCACGGCACGTCGGTCGGACCCTCGGCGCAGTTCAGGCAACGGGCGAGGATGCGCGCCGACGTCGTCTTGCCGCAGCCGCGCGGGCCGCTGAACAGGTAGGCGTGATTGACACGATCGGTGCGCAGCGCCGTCATGAGGGGATCGGTCACCTGCGACTGTCCGATCATCTCGGAGAACGTCTCGGGCCGGTAACGGCGATACAGGGCGGTGACCACGCCTCAATGTTAGTTGCCGCGTCCGACACTCGGACCGGCGTGCTCGGGCGTAGCATGCGATGACCGGAGGGGGCGGCATGACGGCGACGATGATGACACCGGCACAACTGGCACGATTCGAGGCCAGGCTGCGCGCCGAGCGCGCCGAGGCCGAGGACCGACTGGCGGAGTTCGACGGCGTGATGACGGAGGTGCGCATCGCCAGGACGGATGCCACGGCCGACGACGAGCACGACCCCGAGGGTCCGACCATGACGCAGGAGTGGTCCCAGCGCAGCGCCGTGCTCGTCGACGTGCGGGCCGAGCTCTCGGACATCGACCACGCGCTCGCCCGAATCGTCGACGGGAGCTACGGCATCTGCTCGAACTGCGGCAAGCGCATCACGGTCGCCCGCCTCGACGCACGCCCCACCGCGGAGCTCTGCATCGACTGCGCACGCCACGTGCGCTGAGTCAGCCCGCGGCGCGGTCCGCGGACGCGCCGCGCGCAGGCACGCCGCCCGTCGACGCCGAGAGGTCGCGTTCCGCGGTCTCCGCGGCGCCCGAGTCGACCGGATGCGACCCTTCGGCGTCGGGTGTCCGCTCAGCCGCCCCCGCGCCGGCGCGGGCGCCCGCGGACAGCCCGCTGAACGCCCGCACGAACAGCGGGGTCGCCCCGAGCACCAGGTAGAGGCATCCGGCCGCGACGAGCGTGGGCGTCAGCCCGATGCGCTCGACCGCGAGGCCGCCGAGCAGGGCGCCGAGCGGCATCGACGCGGCGACGCCCGCGGTCATCGCGCCGAACACCCTGGCGCGCATGCCGTCGGGCACCTCCTGGTACATCGCCGTGGCGATCATCGGGTTCAGCATGCCCGCGGCAAGCCCCGAACCGACGAGCACGACGAGCAGCACGGGAAGCGGCACCTCGAGGGCCATCGCGAGGTAGGGCGGCACGCCGGCGAGCATGAAGCAGGACGCGAACATGACCCGGCCCGACCGGCGATGCCCGATCCAGCCGAACACCGCGGATCCCGTGAGCGCTCCCCCGGCGAAGCACGCGATCATGCCGCCGAGCAGCGCCGGCTCGCCCAGCACCTCCGTGGCGTACACGGGCTTCAGCACCGTGATGCCCGCGGCATCGATCGCGTTGGTCAGCGTGACGAGCAGCACCACGGCGAGCAGCAGCGGCGAGCGCACCATGAAGCGGATGCCGGCCACGAATCCGCCCCCGGCGCCCTCGTTCTCGGCGAGGGCCTCTGGCGAGGTCGCCGCCGCCCTCGGCACGAACGCGAGCACGAGCACGGCCGACACGAGGAATCCGGCCGCGTCGAACAGGAGCGCGGGCATCGGCCCCGCGAGCGCGACGGCCGCGCCCGCGACGCCGGCCCCGATCATCATGGCCGTGCGCTGCACCGTCGACTGCACGCCCGCGGCGCGGGCCAGGGGCATCCGTGCGAGCAGGGCGAGGTCGGGCACGAGCACGGTCTTGGCCGTGTCGCCGGGCGGGTCGAGCAGGCCGCCGAGGAACACGAGCGCCAGCAGCACGCCGAAGTGCAGGCCGACGGTGGCCGAGAGCACCGGGATCGCGACGACCGTGAGCCCGCTCGCGACGTCGGCCACGATGCTCGACACGCGGTAGCCGAAGCGGTCGACGAGCACGCCGCCGAGCGCACCGCCGATCACGAGCGGCACGGTCGCGAACACGCCCGCGACGCCCGCGGCGAGCGCGGAGCCGGTCTGCTGCAGGGCGATGATCGGGATCGCGATGAGCGCGATCGCGTTGCCCGTGAGCGAGAAGAACTGCGCCGCGAACAGGGCGAGGATCGGCAGCCGGCGGCGAGGCGCCTGCATCGTCGGGCGCGCGGGGGCCGCGGATGCCACGTGCGGCTCGGCGCTCACGACCCGCTCCGCGGGAACACGTGCGTCATCCACCGCACCAGGCGCGTGTCGGGCTTCGGCTCGCGGCCGCGGCCGCGAGCCCACCACTTCTCGTGGAGGGCGTCGAGTTCGGCGCTGAGCTCGCGCATCTCGTCGATGGTGAGGTGCGCACCGCCGTCGCTCGAATCGGATGCGGCGACCCACTCGGGCTCGAGCGTGATCTCGGCGTCGAGGGCGTCGAGGAGCTCGCGGTGGTAGGACTCCAGGACCGTGCGACGCATCGCCTCGGACGCCTCGCGCCGTTCGGGGTCGCCGAGGAACTCCTCGGAGTGCATCACGGTCATCTCGTGCGCGGACTTCCACCACCGCTCGCGGCCGTCGCGCTCGCGTTCGGGCGCGGGCACCACGAAGCCGTGCTTCGCGAGGGTGCCCAGGTGGTAGCTGACGGAACCGGATGCGGCCCCGGTCTCCTGCACGAGCATGCCGACCGAGTGCGGCCCGTTGACGCGCAGCAGGCCGAGGATGCGCAGCCGCAGCGGATGCGCGAGCGCGCGCATCGAGCCCGCGTCGTGCACGCCGATGCGGCGATCCGGGGCATCCGTCGGAGTGGAGTCGCGTTCGGCCGGGTCGGCCGCGGCTGGGGTGTCCATGTCCGCCATGCTAATTCGACAAGAGTTATTGCACAACAGTTCTTGTAGAATTGCGGATGCCGCATGGGCCTGGCCACGCGCTCGCGCGACCTACTGCACGACCTCGAGCGTCTGGCGCGCGATCTCGAGCTCCTCGTCGGTCGGCACGACGAGCACCGCGGTGCGCGAGGAGTCCGTCGAGATGTACCGGGCGCCGCGTTCGCGGGACTCATTGCGGGCCTCGTCGATCTCGACGCCGAACCAGTCGAGCCCGGCGAGCGCGGCCGCCCGCACCCGGGCCGAGTTCTCGCCGACGCCGGCCGTGAACACGATCGCGTCGACCCGGCCGAGCTGGGCGGCGTACGCGCCCACGTAGGAGCGGATGCGGTGCGCGTACACGTCGAACGCGACAACCGACGCAGGATCGCCCGCCTCGTACGCCTGCTCGAGGTCGCGCATGTCGGCGTGACCGCTCATGCCGAGGATCCCGCTCCTCGAGTTGAGGAGCCGATCAGTGGCGTCGGGGTCGAGCCCGGCGCGGCGCTGCAGGTGCAGCAGCACCGCTGGGTCGAGGTCGCCCGAACGCGTGCCCATGACGAGGCCCTCGAGCGGGGTCATGCCCATGCTCGTGTCGACCGATCGACCCTCGGCCACGGCGCACGCGGACGCGCCGTTGCCGAGGTGCAGCACGATCATGCGGAGGGTCTCGACCGGTGCACCGAGGAACTCGGCCGCCGCGCGGGAGACGAACCGGTGCGAGGTGCCGTGGAACCCGTAGCGGCGCACGCGGTGCTTCTCGGCGAGCGCGCGGTCGATCGCGTACGTGTAGGCCGCGGGCGGCATCGTCTGGTGGAAGGCCGTGTCGAACACCGCGACGTGCGGGACGTCGGGGAACGCCCGCTCGGCCGCGCGGATGCCCGCCAGGTTCGCCGGGTTGTGCAGCGGGGCGAGCACCGAGAGCTCGTCGATGTTGATCTTCACCAGGTCGGTGATGACGGTCGGCTCGAAGAACCGCGCGCCGCCCTGCACCACGCGGTGGCCGACCGCGACGGGCGGGTGCGACTCGAGGGAGGGACCGTGCTCGGCGAACGCCGCGAGCATGCGCGAGAACGCCGCGTCGTGATCGGCGACCTCGACGTCGACGGAGAACTTCTCGGTCTCACCGGATGCCGCGGGCACGCTGTGCGTGGCACGCCCGGCGTCAGCGCCGATGCGCTCGACGAGGCCGCTCGCGAGCGGAGCACCCGCCTCGACGTCGAGCAGCTGGTACTTCAGGGAGGACGAGCCGGAGTTGACGACGAGGACGATGCTCACGAGGCATCCGCCGCCTGGATCGCCGTGATCGCCACGGTGTTCACGATGTCCTGCACGAGGGCACCCCTCGAGAGGTCGTTCACGGGTTTGCGGAGCCCCTGCAGCACGGGGCCGATCGCCACGGCGCCGGCCGAGCGCTGCACGGCCTTGTACGTGTTGTTGCCCGTGTTGAGGTCGGGGAAGATGAACACCGTCGCGCGCCCCGCGACATCCGACTCGGGCAGCTTCGTGCGCGCCACCGCGGCGTCGGCGGCGGCGTCATACTGGATCGGCCCCTCGACCGCGAGCTCGGGCGCGCGCTCCCGCACCAGGGCCGTCGCGCGGCGCACCTTCTCGACATCCGCTCCGGACCCCGACTCGCCGGTCGAGTACGAGAGCATCGCGACGCGCGGCTCGATGCCGAACTGCGCCGCCGTGCGGGCCGACGAGATCGCGATGTCCGCGAGCTGCTCGGCGGTCGGATCGGGGACCACAGCGCAGTCGCCGTAGACGAGCACGCGGTCGGCGAGCGCCATGAGGAACACGCTCGAGACGACCTCGACGCCCGGCTTCGTCTTCACGATCTCGAACGCCGGCCGGATGGTGTGCGCCGTGGTGTGCGCCGCGCCCGAGACCATGCCGTCGGCGAGGCCGAGCTCGACCATCATCGTGCCGAAGTACGACACATCCTGCACGGTGTCGCGGGCCTGCTCGAGCGTGATGCCCTTGTGGGCGCGGCGACGCTGGTACTCCTCGGCGAAGCGCGCGACGTGCACGAAGTCGTGGTTGGAGAGCACGGTCGCCCGCGAGATGTCGAGGCCGAGGCCGATCGCGCGCGAGCGCACCTCGATCTCCTCGCCGAGGATCGTGAGGTCGGCGACGTCGCGCGTGAGCAGGGTGGCCGCGGCGCGGAGCACGCGGTCGTCGTAGCCCTCGGGCAGCACGATGTGCTTGCGTGCGCTGCGGGCGCGTTCGAGCAGGCCGTACTCGAACATGAGCGGCGTGACGACCTCGGGCGTGGCGACGTCGAGCAGGTCGAGCAGGGCCTGGCCGTCGACGTGCTTCTCGAAGAGGGACAGCGCGGTGTCGCGCTTGCGCTGGGACTCGGCGGCGAGGCGCCCGCGCGTCTGGGTGACCGCGACCGCGGTGTCGTAACTGCCGAGGCCGGTGCGGATGATCGGGAGCCCGGCGCGGAGGCCGTCGACGAGTCGCTCGACCTGCTCGGTGAGCGGGAACCCGCCGACGAGCACGATGCCCGACACCGACGGGAACGTCGCCGACGCGTGCGCCGTGAGCACGCCGATCAGCACCTCGCTGCGGTCGGCGGGCACGAGCACGACCGACCCCTCGATGAGGCGGGTCAGCACGTTCTCCATGGACATCGCCGCGATCACGACGCCGAGCGCCTCGCGGTCGAGCAGGTCGGGGTCGCCCGCGTACAGCTCGCCGTCGACGGCCTGCATGATCGAGCGCATCGACGGGGCGACGAGCACCTGGTCTTCGGGAATGGCCCACACCCCGACGGATGCCGCGCCGCGGTCGTCGTGTCCCACGGACTCGTGCGCGGGCACGCGGCCCATGACCGGCCGCACGGCGTCGACGATCTCCTCGAGGCGGTCGGCGTCGGCGCGGTTGACGACGACGCCGAGCAGGCTCGCGTGCTCGCGGGCCAGTTCGTCGACCGCGAGGTCGGCGAGCTGGGCGAGCTCGTCGGGGGCGCGCGCCTCGGCGTGGCCGATGTGCTCGGCCCGCGGGCGACCGCCGCCCAGGCGACCGCCGAGCACGAGCAGCACGGGGGCGCCGAGGTTCGCCGCGATGCGCGCGTTGTAGGCGAGCTCGGTGGGGCTGCCGACATCGGTGAAGTCTGAGCCGATGATGACCACCGCGTCGCACCGGTCTTCGACGGCCTTGAAGCGGCGCACGATCTCGGCGAGCGCCTCGTCGGGATTCGCGTGCACCGCGTCGTAGTCGACGCCGATGGCCTCCTCGTAGGCGAGGGGCACGACGGCATCGTGCGCGAGCAGCAACTCCAGCACGTAGTCGCGCTCGTCGGTCGACCTGGCGATCGGTCGGAACACGCCGACCCTGGTCGTACGCCGCGTGAGCGTGTCGAGGGCGCCGAGGGCGACCGTCGACTTTCCGGTGTTTCCCTCGGCAGAGCAGATGTAAATGCGGTGGGCCACGCGCCCAGCCTATTGGGCGGGCAGCGCCAGCGGACTGGGAATCCCCCGCCGATCCACGGAATCGGGGACGCCGCTGCGTGGCCCGACATCCGGCCTTCGTCTCGGAGCGGAATCGGCCCCGGTCATTTCGCACCCGCGGCTCGGGTAGACTGTCGGAGGCTCCTCACGTGGCGCCATCCAGGCCAACTCCCCCAGGGCGGAAACGCAGCAAGGGTAACCGGGCTCTGGCGGGTGCGTGAGGGGTCATCAGGAGGATTCGCCTAGTGGCCTATGGCGCACGCTTGGAAAGCGTGTTGGGTGCAAGCCCTCGGGGGTTCGAATCCCCCATCCTCCGCAGAGCAGAACCGAACGGCCCGATCACCTGGTGAACGGGCCGTTTCGCGTTCGAGGCCCACGGATGTCCGGCACCTGCGAGCGCACTCCCGTTGCGCTGCGGCATCCGTGTCCTCATTAATGCCGAATAGCGCAGGTGGCCCCGCCGCGAGCATCATTTCAGAGATGTCAGCGGCAGAGGTGGATACACGGAGTGGGGACGCAGGGGGCTCCTCCACCGAATCCGGGGCAGTAAGGGGCGACGGCCTCAGGGTGTACACCCTGAGGCCGCGTCGCACCCTCGGCCGCAACATCGGCTTCTCGATCGCGGCGCTGCTGCTGCCGATCCTCGCCACGCAGCTCTGGATCTTCGATCCGTCGAGCGCCTGGTGGCTGTTCGTCTGGGGTGCGGCGATCATCGCGGCCCTGCTCGCCTTCGCGTGGATCGCCTACCAGCGCACGCAGGCCTCGGTGAGCCGCTACGGCATCGTCGAGCGCGGGTTCTTCGGCGGCACGTTCACGATCCCGGCTCGCGACATCGCGACGGTGCTCCGCGTGCAGCTCTACCAGGGCAACAGCCTCGAGACCACGCAGGAGCTCTTCGTCGTGAGCCGCAACGGCCGCGGCGTGTTCCGCATGCGCGGGCGCTTCTGGAACACGTCGACGATGGACCGCATCGCGGGCATCCTCGACGTCGACGAGATCGTGCGCAACGAACCGGTGACCCTCGCGGAACTGCGCGAGACCGACCCGCACCTGCTCTACTGGTTCGAGCGCCGCTCGCTCAGCCGCTGACGCGGTACCGTCAGGCGGCGCGAGCGGTCGCGATGCCGAGCAGCGGCGACGTCGGGCGGTGCGCCGCGAGCTCGTGGAAGCCGAGCCGGTCGTAGAACGCCCGCGCGTTCGTGTTGTCCGGGTCCATGCTGAGGTGCACCCCCGGCACGCCGCGGGCGGCGAGCGCGTCGCGCAGCACGTCGATGAGCCGACGCCCGAAGCCCTTGCCCTGCAGCTCGGGCAGCAGGTCGATGTGCAGGTGCGCGGGATATTCGTCGAGTCCGGCGACGCGCATGCGCTCGGGGTCGGCGCCCGCCTTCAGCAGGTCGGCCTCGGTGAACGTCGGCGTGTGCGAGGTCGCAGGGCCGGGCGCCGGATGCCGTGACACGAAGCCGGAGGTCCATTCGCGCTTCCACCAGTCGATGAACGCCGCGGTGTCGGCGACGCCGATGATGTAGCCGACGGCGCGGCCCGCCCCGTCGTCGACGACGAACGCGAGCTCGGGCGCGTACGTCACGTAGGGCAGTGCGAACACCTCGGGCATCAGCGCGTCGTCGGAGTAGACGCCGCTCGCGTCGGAGCCGCCCGCCGCGGTCAGCAGGCAGATGCGCGCGACGTCGGCTCGATCTTCTGGGCGATAGCCCCGGATGAACGGATGCCGCTTCTCGGCGGACTCGGGCGACGCAGGCGACTCAACGGGCACGATCGGTGAGCCTACGGCATCGGTCCGACATGAGGCTGGGGCGCTGGGAGCGGCGCATCAGCGGCGCCGGCGCGTTCCGAAGATGCCCTCGACGACGCTCGTGAGCACGTCGCGCGTGGCCTTCGAGCCGAGCACCTGCTCGAGCATCGAGTCCGTGCTGCCGCGCGATCGGCCGGCGCCGGTGCTGCGGGAGGTCGTGCGCGAGCCGCTCGTCTGCTTCATGATGCGGTCGTACTCGGCCTGCGCGGCCTTCTCCTCCTTGGCGCGCTGCTTCTCGACGGCCGCCTGCTGCTTGGCGAACTCGGCGTCGGCCTTCGCCTTCGCCGCGGCATCCTCGACGGCCTGGGCTGCGGCCGCGGCGGCGTTCATCCTGGCCGTGAGGAGCTCGTGCGCCGACTCGCGGTCGACCCCGGCGCCGTACTTCGCCTGCAGCGGCGACGCGGCCACGGCGGCGTCGATCGCGGCATCCGGCGTCGGCGACATGAGGGCCTGCGGGGCGCGCAGGCGCGTCCAGGCGACGGGGCTCGGGGCGCCCTTCTCGTTCATGACGGTGACGATCGCCTCGCCCGTGCCGAGGGACGTGAGCACCTCCTCGAGCGCGTAGCCCGACTTGGGGTACGTGGAGACGGTGGCGCGCAGCGCCTTCGCGTCGTCGGGCGTGAACGCGCGCAGCTGGTGCTGCACGCGCGAGCCGAGCTGGGCGAGCACGTCGGCCGGCACGTCCTTCGGCGTCTGCGTGACGAAGAAGACGCCGACGCCCTTCGACCGGATGAGGCGCACGGTCTGCACGACCTGCTGCAGGAAGTCCTTCGAGGCGTCGGTGAAGAGCAGGTGCGCCTCGTCGAAGAAGAACACGAGCTTGGGCTTGTCGAGGTCGCCCACCTCGGGCAGGTCGTTGAAGAGGTCGGCGAGCAGCCACATGAGGAACGTCGAGTACAACGTGGGCTTGTCGGCCACGCCCGGCACCTCGAGGAGGCTCACGACGCCGCGACCGTCGGATGCCACGCGCAGGAACTCCGCCGTGTCGATCTCGGGTTCGCCGAAGAACGCGTCGGCGCCCGATTCGGCGAACGCCACGAGCTCGCGGAGGATCACCCCGACCGTCGCCTTGGAGAGGCCGCCGAGGCCCTCGAGCTCGGCCTTGCCCTCGTCGCCGGTGAGGTACTGCAGCACGGCGCGGAGGTCTTCGAGGTCGAGGAGCGCGAGACCCTGGTTCTCGGCGTAGTGGAAGACGAGCCCGAGGCTCGACTCCTGGGTGTCGTTGAGCCCCAGGACCTTGCTGAGCAGCAGCGGGCCGAAGCCCGCGACGGTCGCCCGGATGGGCACGCCCTTGCCGATGCCGCCGAGCGAGAAGTACTCGACCGGGAAGGATGCCGCCTCCCACGCCTGCCCGATGCCCTCAGTGCGCTTCAGCAGCTTCTCGTTGCCCTCGCCGGGGGTCGCGATGCCCGACAGGTCGCCCTTGATGTCGGCGGCGAACACCGCGACGCCGTTGGCCGCGAGCTGCTCGGCGAGTACCTGCAGCGTGCGGGTCTTGCCGGTGCCGGTGGCGCCCGCGACGAGTCCGTGCCGGTTCGTCATCGCGAGCGGGATGCGCACCTGCACGTCGGGCTGCGCCTCGCCGTTCACGAGCGCGCCCATCTCGAGCGCGGCGCCCTCGAACGCGTAACCGGCACGGATCGCCGCGACCGCGTCGGCGTCGAGCGGGCCGGCCGGCACTGCTGCGGGCGCGGGTGGCGCTGCGGGCCCTGCTGCGGGTGCGGACTCCGCGGTGGGCGCAGCCGGAGCAGGGTCAGGGGCGGATGCCCCGGCGTCCGCGGGCACGGCCGCCGCCGCGGCATCCGCGGCCTGCTGCTGCGCGTCGAGCGCCGCCTGCGCGAGTGCCGCCGCCTCCTCGGCCTTGCGGATCGCCTCCGCCGCCTGTGCCTGCAGCGCCGCTGCCGCCTCGGCCGCTGCCGCCGCCGCTTCCTGTGCCTGCCTGACCGCGTCGTCCCCCATGGGCACGATCCTAGCCACGGGGTCGTCGACGGTCGCGGAAGCCGCCGGTCGCGGCCTCCGCACCGGCGTCGGGGCCCCGAAGGCCGGAGCCGCTAGAACTTCAGCCTGGCGTCGGGGCGGAGCGGCACGGGCTTCACGATGCCGAGCCGTGACATCCGCACCGCCGAGTTCAGGTACAGGAACGCGAGCGCCGCGCACGTCACCGCGACTTCGATGGCGGCGGCGAGTCCCACGTCGAGTGTCGACTCGGTGCCGGGAACCCCGGCGACGGCCAGCGTGATCCCGACCGTGCACACCACGGCCAGGACCGTGAACAGGATGCCGAGCCGGCGGCTCAGCGTCGGCCAGGCCGTCATGCGCCACCACGGCCGCGGCGGCTCGACCGGCTCGTCGGCGCCGCGGAAGATGCGCACGGCGAGCGCGAACGACACGAAGGTCGTCGCGAGGCCGACGAGCGAGACCACGACCACCGGGGCCCCGATGGAACGGACGAGGTCGACGACCACGTACCCGACGATCCACGCCAGGACGACGTAGAGCACCTTGATCTCCCAGCGGACGATGCGGAACTCCGGGATGCGGCGCATGCTCGCCCTTCGGATCGGGTCGGTGCCGCGGACGCCGCGGTGGCATCACGATAGCCCAGACGGGCACCGTCTGCTCCGCGGCATCCGCTCGCGTCGCCGGGAATCGTCAGGAGGGGAAGGGCAGGGCCTTGCCCGTCTCGATCCACGACTTGAAGCTCGAGAGCACGAGCGGCCACGTCCCCTCGCTCTCCGCCTCGGAGGGGTGCGCGTCGCTCCACTGGTCGTTCGTGAACTCGAGCTTCGTGAGGTTCTCGCCCGCGGCCTCGAGGCGCCAGGTCATGCGGCTCGTGAGCTCGGCGTGGTTCTCGCGGTAGGTGGGGCCGGGGTGCTCGGTCAGCTGCAGCAGCGCGCCGGGCTCCGCCTGCAGCACCTCGCCGTAGACATGCACGGTCTCGTCGCCGTCCTGCCCTGGTCCGACGTACTCGTACCGGCCGCCCGGGGTCAGCTCACCGCGCAGCACGGAACCCCACATGACGGCGCGGCTGCCCTCCTCGCCCGTGATGGCGTTCCACACGCGCTCCGGGTCGGCGGCGACGTACAGGGTCATGTCGAAGTCGGTCATGGTCTCCTCCTCGTGCTGCGTCGCGACGGTCGTCGTGACGGGTTCTCGTGACATCCGCCACGGTACGGATACCGCATCGGCGCGTCTTGAACAAACGCGACGTCGGCGGCGCTGGCCATACTGGGGGCATGCGGGATGGCGGGGTGCGCGATGCGCCGGGCGACGCGCCTGACGACGCGCGCGACGACTACTGGCGCCGGCGTGCGGGCGGTGCCGCCACGAAGGGCGTGCTCGCGAACGCGCCGGGCGAGCCCGGCATCGCGCCGCTGGCCGATGCCGCGGCCGAGCAGGCGGTCTCCCCCGATGCGCCGGTGCGCCTGGCCCGCCATGCCGTGGGCGACGACCTCGCGCACCTCGTGCGGCACGTCTGGATCCCGCGATGGAACCTGCCGCCCGGCGTGGTGATCGAGCAGGGCGTGCTCGAGTACCCGTCGTCGAACCTCGTCATCGATGCAACTTCGGCGGCGCTGCACGGCCCGGCCCTCGGCCGCGGGTTCCAGCGGCTCGAGGGGTCGGGGGCGGCGTTCGGCGTGCTGCTGCAGCCGGGGGTCGCGCACCTGCTGGTGGCGGGGCGCATGAGCGCGCTCGTGGGCTCGTCGATCCCACTCGACGCGCTCCGGGTCTCGCACGACGCGTCGACCGCCTCGCTGCCGCAGCGGGTCCGCGCGGCCGTCGACGCCGGCGACGACGCCGTGGCGATCGCGGCGTTCGAGCACTGGCTCCGCGCCCAACGGCTCGAGCCCGACGCCGATGCCGACCTGCTGCGGCGCATCGTCGACCTCGCCGAGACCGATCGCGGCATCCTCCGCGTCGACCAGCTCGCCGACGCGGTCGGCGTGAGCGCTCGCGCCCTGCAACGGCTCGTGCACGAGCAACTCGGGCTCACGCCGAAGTGGCTCATCGGCCGGTACCGCATGCAGGAGGCGGCGCAGCGGCTCGCGACATCCGACCCTCCCCCGCTCGCCGAGCTGGCGGCCGACCTCGGGTTCGCCGACCAGGCGCACTTCTCGCGGCAGTTCCGCGCCGTCATCGGCGAGACGCCGAGGCGCTACGCGCGCGCCGCGGCATCCGCCGGCCCCGGCTGACGCGGGGACGGCGAGCGGCGGCGCACCCGGCTGCTCCTGGGCGCCCCTCGCTGCCCCTGTCGCCCGAGCGGCGCCCGCCATAGTGTGGAACCCGTGAGTCCGTCGAAGGGCGAAGCCACGACCATCGAGGTCGACGGGCACGAGGTGCGCATCTCGAGCCCGGGCAAGGTCGTGTTCCCCGAGCCCGGCATCACCAAGCTCGACCTCGTGCACTACTACCTCGCCGTGGCCGACGGGGCGTTGCGCGGGGCGGGCGGACGCCCGATGGTGCTGAAGCGGTTCGTGAAGGGCATCGGCGCCGAGGCGTTCTTCCAGAAGCGCGTACCCGAGAACCACCCCGACTTCGTCGACACCGCGACACTGCACTACGCGCGCGGCACGTCGGCCGAGGAGGCGGTGATCCGCAACCGAGCGGCGCTCGCGTGGGTCGTGAACCTCGGATGCCTCGACCTGAACCCCCACCCGATCCGGGCGGAGGACCTCGACCACCCCGACGAGCTGCGCGTGGACCTCGACCCGATGCCCGGCGTCGAGTGGGCGCAGATCGTCGACGTGGCGATGGTCGCCCGCGAAGTGCTGGAGGACCACGGGCTCGTCGGCTGGCCGAAGACCTCGGGCTCGCGCGGCCTGCACATCAACGTGCGCATCGAGCCGCGATGGGACTACCGCGAGGTGAGACTCGCGGCAGAGACCTTCGCCCGCGAGGTCGAGAACCGCGCACCCGGCATGGCCTCCGCGAGGTGGTGGAAGGAGGAGCGCGGCGAGAGCGTGTTCGTCGACTTCAACCAGAACGCGAAGGACCGCACCGTGGCATCCGCCTACTCGGTGCGTCCGCTGCCCGATGCCCGCGTGTCGACGCCGCTCGACTGGAGCGAGGTGCGCGGCTCCCACCCCGAGCGCTTCACCGTGCCGACGGTGCTCGAGCGGTACGCGGAGCGCGGGGACGCGGCATCCGGCATCGACGACGCGGTGGGCAGCCTCGAAGGGCTGCTGCGCCTCGCCGAGGAGCTCGGCCCGGCCGAGAAGCCGCCGTCCTCGAAGGACGGCTCGGGGCGGCGGTCATCGACCATGCCGCTCATCGAGATCGCCCGCACGAAGACGAAGCCCGAGGCGCTCGAGGTGCTCGAGCGCTGGAAGGCGGAGCATCCCGAGGTGGTCGAGCTGCTGCATCCGTCCGACGTGCTCGTCGACGGCATGCGCGGCTCGAGCTCGCTCTGGTACCGCATCCGCGTCAACCTGCAGCACGTGCCCGAGGCCGAGCGTCCCGAGCAGGGCGAGCTCCTGGCCGACTACGACCCGTGGGCCGGCAAGGAGTGGAACCGGTCGTGAGCGACTTCGGCCCCGTCAACCCCGGCCACGCCGAGGAGGCCGCCTGGTTGCGGCGATGGCGGCTTCGGCCCGACGGCGACCCGATCACCACGGCGTCGAGCACCCTCATGCCCGTCAGCATGGCGGACGGCACGCCCGCGATGGTGAAGCTGGCCCGCACCGACGAGGAGGTGCGCGGCACCGACCTGCTCGCGGCACTCCACGGGCGCGGGGCCGCCGCGGTGCTCGAACGGAACGGTGCCGCCGTGCTGCTCGAACGGGCGACCGGGGCGCGCGATCTCGTGCGCATGGTCCACGACGGGCACGACGACGACGCCACGCGGATCATCTGCGCGGCCGCGGCCGGCATCCACGCGTCATCCGCCGAGGTGCTCGCGGCCGAGGAGCCGCCAGAACTCGTCGACCTCCCGACCTGGTTCCGCCAGCTGTTCTCGCAGGGCGTCGAGCTCGGCGCCTTCCACCGCCGCGGCGCGGACGTGGCGTCGCGGCTGCTCGACGACCAGCGCGATCCGGTCGTGCTGCACGGGGACCTGCACCATGGCAACGTGCTCGACTTCGGCGAGCGCGGATGGCTGGCGATCGATCCCAAGGGACTCTCCGGCGAGGCGGCGTTCGACGTCTGCAACCTGCTCTGCAACCCGTCGTACGAACGTGCGCTCGAGCCCGGACGCCTCGAGCGCCAGTTCGGCGTCGTCGTGGCCGCGACCGGCCTCGAACCGGCTCGGCTGGCCGACTGGCTCACCGCCTGGTGCGCCCTCTCGTCGACGTGGTTCGCGATCGACGACGACGAGAGGCGCTCGGCGGCGGTGGCGGCCATCGGCGAGCGGGCGCTCACGCTGCGGTGAGTGGCGTGGTTCGGCCCGGGCGGAGGCCGCGGGGAGTCGTGGTGGCCGGCGCACGGCCTCGACGCGCGGCGCCGGCCCCCACGACGGTCTGGATCAGCAGAAGGCGCCGAGGCTGGCCCATGCTTCGGCGGGGCTGGTCGCGCCCTCGCGCTCGACGCTCGCCTCGATGAGGCCGTACGACCGGTCGGAGGCGTAGAACACCTCGTTCGGGTTGTCGAGCCCGAACGGGGCGAGGTCGACGACGAAGTGGTGCTTGTTGGGCATGGAGAACCGGATCTCCGCGATCTCGGGGTGCGCCTCGAGCACCGCCTGGCCCATCTCGAACAGCGTCGTCTGCAGGGCCGCGGAGTAGTTCTCGGTGAACGCCTCGAGCAGGATCGCCTTCACGCTGCCGTAGACGGCGTTGTAGTCGACCTCGGCGCCGTCGACGTACCGCCACCGGGTGGAGACGCTCGTCGCGAGGATGCGGTCGGTCGTCTCCTGCAGGGTCGTGTAGCGGTCCTTCGGGTAGCCCTCGAAGCCCGAGCGCGTCGTCTTCAGCACGGTCAGGTCCTTGAGCCCGGCGAAGACGTGGCGCACGTCGCCGTCGGCGACGACCGCGGCGGTGCGCACCTCCTGGCCCGAGCGGACGAACGAGTGGTCGTGCGGCTCGCCGTGCGCGACGATGCGCTCCCAGGCGTAGCTCTCGGCGAGCCAGCGGCCGCCGGTGACCCAGTCGAACGAGCCGATGAAGTGGTCGGCGAGGCGCTGCAGGAACCGCTCGGGCGACCCGACGCCGTCGCGCGCGAACGCGAAGATCGTGTTCTTCTGGGTGTCGGTCGCGACGACGTGCGAATTGTCGCCGTCGAGGTGGGCGCCCGCGAAGTCGCCCCGCAACTGCGAGGTGACGTTGAGGTCCTCGATCTCGTGGCGGTCGGTGTCGCGGGTCACCTTGACGACGCGCACCTCGGCCTTGCCGTACTGGTTGGCCCCGAGCACGATGCCGGCGGGGCTGGCGTGCACTTCGTCGTTCACGGCGCTCCTCGATGCGTTCGATGCGGTCGATGCGTTGGATGCGTTCTTCACTGCGGCGTCTTCGGTGCGGGTGAGGATGTCGGTCATGTTCTTCTCTCTAGCTTCCTCGGTAGGTTGAATAGGCGAACGGGCTCAGCAGCAGCGGCACGTGGTAGTGCCGTCCCTCCTCCTCGACGAGGAAGTCGAGCTGGACCTCGGGATAGAAGGTCGGGATGCCGCGGGCGGCGAACCAGGTGCCGGTGTCGAACCGCAGCCGGTACTCCCCCGTCGGCACGGATGCCGGGCCGAGCTGCTTCGCCCGACCGTCGAGGTCGGTCGTGCCGGTGCCGACGAGGCGCCAACCGGCGCCGTCGCGTGCGGAGAGCTCGACCACGACGCCCGCTGCGGGCATGCCCGCGGTGGAGTCGAGCACGTGGGTGGTGATCTGGGAGATGCTCATGGCGCGAAGATTCCTTTCAACCGGAGCACGGCGATCTGCCGCAATTGGTCGGCCACGATCGCCGTCTCGTCGGCGTCGGTGTTGCCGAGTCGTTCGGTGAGCGCGGCGAGGATCTCGCTCGCGCTGCGTCCGGCGGCGCGGATCAGGAACACCCGGCCGAACCGCTGCTCGTACGCCCGGTTGCCCTCGACGAGCGCGGCGGCCACGTCGGCATCCGTCTGGTCGATGCCGGCCTGCTCGGCGCGGGACAGCGCGGCCTCGGCGTGCGCACCCGAGGCTCGCTCGCCGATGCGCGGGTGGTGGGCGAGCGCCTGCTCGACCTCGTCGGCCTCGAAGGGCGACGCCGCGAGCTCGGCCGCCGCGAACAGGAGCGCCGCGGAGGCGAACGGCCGCGCGTCGGCGAGCTGCTCGCACCAGCGGTCGACGTCGACGCACGGGCGCAGCGTCGTGATCGCCTCCTCGCGGGTCATCGAGTTGAAGGCGTCGATCGCGGTCACGGTCGTCGCGTTCATGCGGTCCTCGCCTCGGTGGCGGATGCCACGCCCAGCGACTCCCGGAGTCGGGCGACGTGGCCGGCGGGCTTCACGTCGTACTCGATCGAGGCGACGCGCCCCTCGGCGTCGACGACGGCGGTCGAGCGGATGAGGCCGTCGAAGGTGCGGCCCTCGACCGTCTTCTGACCCCAGGCACCCCAGGCCCGTGCGACCTCGGCGTCGGGGTCGGACAGCAGCGGGAAGGCCAACTGCTCGGCGGCGGCGAACTCGGCGAGCCGCTCGACCGGATCGGGCGAGATGCCGAGCACGGTGTAGCCGTCGGCGCGGAACGACGCCAGGTTGTCGCGGAAGTCGCAGGCCTCGGTCGTGCAGCCCGGGGTGAACGCGGCCGGGTAGAAGTAGACGATGACCGGGCCGCCACGGAACTCCGAGAGGGTGCGGCGCGTGCCCGTGGCATCCGGCAGCGCGAAGTCGGGCGCGAGCTGACCCGGCTCGAGTTCGTCGGACGAGTTGATCATGATGCTCCGTTCGTGTGTGCGGTTCTGAGGGGCGGATGCCGCGGGCGTCGGGTCGTCGGATGTCGCGGTCGGAGCCGGGCGTCGACCCGGCTCCGACGCGCGGGCGGCGGCTGCGCGACCCCTTCGCAGCAGCCTGCCGCGTGCGTGCTCGCGGTCGATCGGCGCGCCGGCCAGGAACGTCCGGCGCACCACCCCCGTGAGCTCGCGCCCGTCGTACGGCGTCACCGGGTGCCGGTGCTCGAGGGCACGGGCATCCACGGTGAAGCGCGCGTCGGGGGCGAACACGGCGAAGTCGGCGTCGGCCCCCACGGCGACCCTCCCCTTCGTCGTGAGCCCCACGCGACGGGCCGGCGCCTCGGACATCCACTCGACCACGCGGGTGAGCGGGATGCCGCGGCGACGTGCCTCGGTCCAGACGACCGGGAGTCCGAGTTGCAGGGAGGCGATGCCGCCCCACGCCTCGACGAAGTCTCCGTCGCCCGCGAACTTCAGCGCGGGTGTCGCGGGCGAGTGGTCGGTGACGACGAAGTCGATGTCCCCGCGTTCGAGGCCCTGCCAGAGCGCGTCGCGGTTGCCCGCCTCGCGGATCGGCGGGCAGCACTTGAACGCGGTGGCGCCCTGGGGGATCTCCTCGGCGGTGAGGGTCAGGTAGTGCGGGCACGTCTCGACGCTGATCTCGAGACCCTCGCGACGAGCGGCGGCGATGCGCCCGAGCGAGTCGCCCGAACTCAGGTGCAGGATGTGCGCGCGTGCTCCCGTGCGCCGGGCCCGCTCGATGACGTCGGCGATCGCCGCGTCCTCGGCCGCGCGCGGGCGCGACGCGAGGAAGTCGGCGTACTCGACGCTGTGCGGGTGCGGCGCCTCGTCGATGAGGTGCGCGTCCTCGGCGTGCACGATGAGCATCGAGTCGGATGCGGCGATGACCCGCATCGCCCCCTCCATCTCGTCTGCGGTGACCGCCGGGAACTCGTCGACGCCCGAGTGCAGCAGGAAGCACTTGAACCCGAACACGCCCTCGTCGACGAGCGGCGCGAGGTGCTCGAGGTTGCCCGGCACGACGCCGCCCCAGAACCCGACGTCGACGAACACGCGCCCGTCGGCGGCGGCGCGCTTCGTCTCGAGGGCTTCGAGCGAGACGGTCGGCGGCACGCTGTTCAGCGGCATGTCGACGATCGTCGTGACGCCGCCCGCGGCCGCGGCGCGCGTGGCCGAGGCGAACCCCTCCCAGTCGGTGCGGCCGGGTTCGTTGACGTGCACGTGCGTGTCGACGAGACCCGGCAGCAGCACCTCGTCGGGGGCCAGGTCGACGACCTCCGCCGCCGCGAGGCCCGCGCCGAGCGGTGCGATGCGGGCCACGACGCCGTCGCGGACCCCGACCTCGCGGGGTGCGAACTCGCCGTCGACGAGCACGCGCTCGCCGCGCACGACCAGGTCGAACGGTGCGGATGCCGCGGCGAGGTCGTGCGCGATGCGCCCGCCGAGTTCGGCGGCGAGGCGCTCGAGCAACTGCGGCGCGTGCGTCATGGCCCGCCCCTCGTCGGGTTCGAGGTCGAGCAGCTGGTGCACGCCGGCGAACCCGGCCGCGAGCAGGTCGGACGCGTCGAGCGTGGTTCGGCCGCAGACGGCGTAGACGGGCACGCCCGCCTCGGCCGCCGCGCGGGCGACGCCGATCGGGGTCTTGCCCATGAGGCTCTGCGCGTCGAGGCTGCCCTCGCCCGTGATGACGGCGTCGGCACCCCGAAGCGCGTCGGCGAGCCCGGTGAGGGCGATGACGACGTCGATGCCGGGCCGGCGCTCCGCGCCGAGCACCGCGAGCGCGGCGAACCCGACGCCGCCGGCCGCACCCGCACCCGCCGCGACGGCGGCGGTCCGCGCGGGCACCGGCAGTGCGGCATCCGTCGTAGCGAGCACCTCGACGAAACGCGCGAGCGCGGCGTCGAGCACGGCGACGTCGGCGTCGCCCGCGCCCTTCTGCGGACCGAACACCGCGGCCGCGCCGGTGGGACCGAGCAGCGGGTTGTCGACGTCGCTCGCGAGCACGACGTGCGCGGCCGCGAGCCGCGGGTCGAGGCCCGCGAGGTCGATCGAGGCGAGGCCCGCGAGCGCACCGCCGCCGAGTGGCAGGTCGACGCCGTCGGCATCGAGCAGCCGGGAGCCGAGGGCGACCAGCAGCCCGGCGCCGCCGTCGGTCGAGGCGCTGCCGCCGATGCCGAGCACGAGCTCGCGGCATCCGGCATCGAGCGCGGCCAGAATGAGCTCGCCGGTGCCGAAGCTGGTGGCGCCGAGCGGATCGGGCACGCCGCCCGGCAGCACGTCGAGACCGGAGGCCTGCGCCAACTCGACGACCGCGACCTCGCCGCGAACGGCGAACGCGGCCTCGACGGGCGCACTGGTCGGGCCGGCCACGACCGCCGTGCGACGGTCGAAGCCGGCCGCGACCGCGGCCTCGAGCGTGCCCTCGCCGCCGTCGGCGACCGGCACCGACACCACGTCGATCGAGGGGTCGGCCGACCGCAGCCCCGCGGCGACGCGGAGCGCCACCTCGGAGGCCGTCAGCGACCCCTTGAACTTGTCGGAAGCGACGATGACGCGCATGCTAGGCCCGCTGCAGCGACAGGATCGCGGTCGGCGCGTCTTCAGGCGAGGCGGCGATCTCCTCGAACTCGTTGACGCCGTCGATCTCGACGCCCATCGAGATGTTCGTGACGCGCTCGAGGATGACCTCGACGACGACGGGCACGCGATGCTCCTCGAGGAGGGCGGCCGCCTCGGCGAACGCGGCGCCCAGGTCTTCGGGCCGTTCGACGCGCACGGCCTTGCAGCCGAGCCCCTCGGCGACCTTGACATGGTCGACGCCGTAGCCCTGACCGGGACTGCCCTCGACCTGGGTCGAGTTGATGTTGTCGAAGGCGAGGGACACGTGGTAATCCATCTCGAAGCCGCGCTGGGACTGCCGGATGAGCCCAAGATAGCTGTTGTTCACGACGACGTGGAGGTACGGCAGGTTGAATTGCGCACCGACCGCGAGCTCCTCGATCATGAACTGGAAGTCGTAGTCTCCCGAGAGGGCGACGACCCGCTCCCCCGGCTTGGCGCGCACGACGCCGAGCGCCGCGGGTCCCGTCCAACCGAGCGGCCCGGCCTGGCCGGCGTTGATCCACTTGCGCGGGCCGAACACGTGCAGCATCTGGGCTCCCGCGATCTGCGAGAGGCCGATGGTCGTGACGTAGGTGGTGTCGGCGCCGAACGCGCGGTTCATCTCCTCGTAGACGCGCTGCGGCTTGATCGGCACGTTCTCGAAGTGCGTCTTGCGCTGCAGGCGCGCCTTGCGATCGCGCACCTCGTCGGCCCAGGCCGAGTAGTCGGGCAGGTCGCCGGCCGCTGCCCGCTCACGAGCCACGGCGAGGAGCGCGTCGAGGGCGGCCGCGGCATCCGACACGATGCCGTAGTCGGGCGCGAACACGCGTCCGATCTGCGTGGGCTCGATGTCGACGTGCACGAAGGTGCGGCCGCGCCGGTAGGTGTCGAGCCCGCCCGTGTGGCGGTTCGCCCAGCGGTTGCCGATGCCGATCACGAAGTCGGACGCGAGGAACGTCTCGTTGCCGTAGCGGTGCGAGGTCTGCAGGCCGACCATGCCGGCCGCGAGGCGATGGTCGTCGGGGATGGTGCCCCAGCCCATGAGCGTCGGCACGACCGGCACGCCGAGCAGCTCGGCGAGTTCGACGAGCTGCGCCGACGCGCCCGCGTTGATGATGCCGCCGCCGGCGACGATGAGCGGGCGCTCGGAGGCGGTCAGCAGGTCGAGCGCCTTCGCGGCCTGCGCGCGCGTGGCCGCGGGCTTGGCGACGGGCAGCGGCTCGTACGTGTCGATGTCGAACTCGATCTCGGTCATCTGCACGTCGATCGGCAGGTCGAGCAGCACCGGGCCGGGCCGCCCCGTGCGCATGAGCTGGAACGCCTGCTGGAACGCGCCGGGAACCTGCGCCGGCTCGAGCACGGTCATCGCCATCTTCGTCAGCGGCTTCGCGATCGACTGGATGTCGACCGCCTGGAAGTCCTCCTTGTGGAGCTTCGCGACGGGCGCCTGACCCGTGATGCAGAGGATCGGGATCGAGTCGGCCATGGCCGCGTAGAGCCCGGTGATCATGTCGGTGCCTGCGGGGCCCGACGTGCCGATGCAGATGCCGATGTTGCCGTCGGCCGAGCGCGAGTAGCCGTCGGCCATGTGCGAGGCGCCCTCGACGTGGCGGGCGAGGGTGTGCCGGATGCCGCCGTGGGCGCGCATCGCGGAGTAGAACGGGTTGATGGCGGCGCCGGGAAGGCCGAACGCCTCGGTGGCGCCCTCCTTCTCGAGGATCAGCACGGCGGCGTCGACGGTACGCATGCGAGTCATGGGAGTTGTCCTTCGGTTACTCGCGGCCTGCGGCGGCGAGGGTGAGCTTGAAGAGTCCGGAGTGGTCGAGGCCGCCGTCGCCGCGGGCGACGGTCGAGCCGACGAGTTGTGCGACGTGCGCACCGAGCGGCACGACGATGCCGGCCTCGCGGGCGGCGCCCGTGACGATGCCGAGGTCCTTGCTGTGCAGGGCGAGGCGGAACCCGGGCGTGAAGTCGCGGTCGAGCATCTTCTGCCCCTTCTGGTCGAGCACCTTCGAGCCCGCGAGCCCGCCGCCGAGCACCCGCAGCGCGGCATCCGTGTCGACGCCGTAGGCCTCGAGGAAGAGGATCGCCTCGGCGAGCGCCTGGATGTTGACCGCGACGATGAGCTGGTTGGCCGCCTTCACGGTCTGGCCCGCACCCGAGGGTCCGACGTGCACGATGGTCCTGCCGACCGCCTGCAGCACGGGCAGTGCGGCCTCGAAGTCGGATGCCTCGCCGCCGACCATGATCGAGAGCACGCCGTCGATCGCGCCCTGCTCGCCGCCCGAGACGGGGGCGTCGAGGGGGCGGAGGCCCGCGGCGCGGGCGTCGGCGGCGACCTGCTGCGCGACATCCGGTCGGATGCTCGACGCGTCGATCCAGACGGCGCCGGGTTTCGCGTTGGCGATGAGTCCCTCGTCGCCGCCGGCGACCGCGGCCACGTCGGGCGAGTCGGGCACCATCGTGATGATGACGTCGGCGTCGGCGACGGCATCGGCGACGCTCGTCGCGCCGCGGCCGCCCTCGGCGACGAGCTGCTCGATGCGCTCGGCCGAGCGGTTGTAGCCGGCGACGACGTGGCCGGCCTTCAGCAGGTTTCGGGCCATGGGCAGGCCCATGATGCCGAGTCCGATGACTGCGATGTTCGTCATGCTGTGGTCCTTTGCGGATCGTGAGGCGTGGTGGGGACGGCGGGCCGTGCAGGGGTCCTGGTGCGGCCGGCCGGATTCCGTGGCGCGGTGGCGCTCAGCGGGCGTCGGCGCCGGCGGCCGCGGGTTCTGCGGCGAGCCACGCGAACGCGGTGTCGATGGGGGCCTTGTACTCGAGGCCGATGGGGCCGGCGTAGCCGAGTTCGCGGCTGCGGGCGATCCACGCGTCGAGCGGGAGGGTGCCGGTGCCGGGCGCGCCACGACCGGGGTCGTCGGCGATCTGGATGTGGCCGAAGCCTCCCGCGTGGGACTCGATGACGGATGCCACGTCGTCGCCGTTCACGGCCAGGTGGTAGAAGTCGGCGAGGAGCTTGACGTTGTCGGCACCCGATGCGGCGCGGACGCCGTCGATGACGCGGAGCGCGTCGGCCGCGGTGCGCAGCGGGTAGCGCGCCGCGCCGCTCACGGGCTCGACGAGCACGGTGCCGCCGATGGCGGCGACGCCCGCCGCGGCCGCCGCGAGGTTCTCGATGGCGACCGCGTCCTGCTCGGCCGGGTCGACGCCGTCGATGCGGTTGCCGTAGAGGGCGTTGAAGCCGCGCGTGCCGAGCTCGCGGCCGATGCCCGCGACGACGTCGACGTTGTCGCGGAATTCCGCGGCCCGTGCGGGCCACGAGACGAGGCCGCGATCGCCGCCGGGCATGTCGCCCGCGTTGAAGTTGAGTCCGGTGAGCTGCACGCCGGCGTCGCGGACGGCCGCGATGAACGCGTCGACGTCGCGGTCGGCCGGGACCGACTCGGCGAAGGGCCACCAGAACTCGACGGCGCCGAAGCCGGCAGCCGCGGCGGCCGCGGGACGTTCGAGGAGCGGCAGCTCGGTGAGGAGGATCGAGCAGTTCACCGTGTACGTCATCTCGGGGCCTTTCGGAGAGTGCGCCCGGGGTCCGAGCGTCAGTGCTGGTTCGTGGTCTTGCGTCTGTATTTCGTATTGCGGAAGTTACCTACCGCTGTGTGAAAAGCGTAAGCGACGATCGGGCACCCGTCAACCACTTCGCCAACGGATGTCCCGGAGCCGGCGGTGCCCTCGCGGGCACGACGAAGCGCCCGGCGATGTCCCATGGATCGCCGGGCGCCGAGACGCGCACCTCGCGGAGCGGACTCCCCGAGGAACGCGCCTACGTCAGCCGGATCTGCCGGTTGACGTCCTTGTACAGGAGGTACCGGAACGGGCCCGGGCCCCCCGCGTAGCAAGCCTGCGGGCAGAACGCGCGCAACCACATGAAGTCGCCCGCCTCGACCTCGACCCAGTCGTCGTTCAGCCGATAGACGGCCTTGCCCTCGAGCACGAACAGGCCGTGCTCCATGACGTGCGTCTCGGCGAACGGGATCACGCCGCCCGGCTGGAAGGTCACGATGTTCACGTGCATGTCGTGCGCGAGGTCGTCGGGGTCGGCGAAGCGCGTCGTCGCCCAGGCCCCGTTCGTGCCGGGCATCTCGCGCGGCGCGACGTCCTGGTCGCGGGTGACGAAGGAGGCGGGCGGAGCGATGCCGTCGACCGGCTCGTACGCCTTGCGGATCCAGTGGAAGCCCGTGATCTCGGAGCCCCGGTTCTCGAGCGACCACGACGCCCCGGCCGCGACGTAGGCGTATCCCCCGGCCTCCAGCACGTGCTCGCTCCCGTCGAGCGTCAGCGCGAGCTCGCCGGTCGTCACGAATACCACGCCCTCGACGCCCGCCTCGGGCTCGGGCCGGGTGGCCCCGCCGCCGGGCGAGATCTCGACGATCAGCTGCGCGAACGTGGTCGCGAACCCCGCGATGGGCCTGGCGATGATCCACGAGCGGGTCTTCTCGAAGCCCGGAAGGTTGCTCGTCACGATGTCGCGCAGCACGCCCTTCGGGATGACGGTGTACGCCTCCTTGACGACGGCGCGGTCGGTCAGCAGGTCGGTCTGGGGCGGCAGCCCGCCTTCGGGGGTGTAATAGCTCATCGATGTTCCTGTTCGAGCGGGCCGACCTCGGTCGGACGGTGGCGGGAGTCGGATGCCGCGGGCCGGCGTCATCCGGCGACGGGGTCCGCGGCGGGGTCCGCCGCGAGACGCGGGTGGGCGAGCCCGACGAGGGCCCGGCGGTCGATGCCGATGTCGGCGGCGACCTCGTCGGTCGTGATCGCACCGCACGCGACGCCGCGCAGCACGACGTCGGCGAGCGCGCGGGCCGTCGCGGGCTCGTCGAGCACGGCGCCCGGCGTGCGCTCGAGGTAGGCGCGCAGGCGGGCGGATGCCTCGGGGTACGCCTCGCGGTAGAACGCGAACGTCGCGAGGTACCGTGTTGGCAGCTGGTGGGCGTGCAGGTCCCAGCCCTGGTAGTACCCGCGCTCGAGGGAGCGGCGCACGAGCCGCGCGTGCAGCGCCCACGCCTCCTCGGTGCGGTCGCCGATCGGCAGGATGTTCGTCGAGCCGTCGGAGAGCCGGATGCCGGTGCCTGCCACCGCGAGCTGCATGACGCCCTTCGCGAGGTCGGCCACGGGGTGCTCCATCGACTGGTGGCGCGCGGCGATAGCGAGTGAGGCGCTGTAGTCGTACGTGCCGTAGTGCAGCGCGCTGATGCGGCCGGGGGCGGCGAGCGGCAGCTGCGCGACCGGCGAGCGTCCGTCGGCGCCGAGCACGAGCTGCGGCGACTCCACCTGCACCTCGAAGCGCAGGCGGCCGTCGGCCAGGCCGTGCGCGCGTTCGAGGGTGGCCGCGGCATCCGCCATCGCCTCGACCTGCGCGACCGTCGTGACCTTGGGCAGCGTCAGCACGAGCCCGTCGGGCAGCCCGCCGCGCTCGACGAGCCCGCCGACGAAGCGGTCGAGGGTGCGCAGGGCGCGGCGCCTCGTCGGCGCCTCGAGGCACTTGAAGCGGATGCCGATGAACGGCGGGGCGACGCCGGCCTCGACGGCGTCGGCGACGCGCGCGGCCGCGAGCGCGGCATCCGCGTCTTCGGCCTCGTCGCCCCGGTCGCCGTAGCCGTCCTCGAAGTCGAGGCGCAGGTCCTCGATGGGCTCGCGCTCGAGCTTGGCCGCGACGCGCGGCACGACGTCGTCGGCGACCTCGGACGGGATGCCCACGCGCTCGGCGAGCGCCGCGAGACCGCCCGCGGCGTCGACGGCGTCGATCGCGTCCCGCCCCCACCGCGCGGGCAGGTCGGGCGCGAACCGATCGGCGGGGACGTACACGGTGTGCACGGGCTGGCGCGAGCCGTCGTCGCCCGGGTACGCCGTGGCGAGCAGGTCGTCGGTGGCGCGGAGCCCGGCGTCGATGCGATCGAGGTCTGCGGCGGTGAAGACGTTCGGCATGCCCCTAGTCCAGCAGTTCGTAGGCGGGCAGTGTGAGGAAATCGACGTATTCCTCGGAGAGGCAGATGTCGGCGATGAGCGCGGCCGCGGGCTCGTAGCAGCGCACGAACAGCGCGGGGTCGACCTCGCCGCGCAGGCGCCCGACCTCCTCGTCGAGTGCGGTGCGCACGAGTTCGGGCGAGATCCGCCGTCCCGTGTCGGCGAAGACCACGCCGTTGCGCAGCTGCTGCCACACCTGCGAGCGCGAGATCTCGGCGGTCGCGGCATCCTCCATGAGGTTGTGGATCGCGACGGCGCCGTTGCCCGAGAGCCACACGGCCGTGTACGCGACGGCGACGTAGAGGTTCGCGTGCAGCCCGGCCTCGGTGACCTCGCCACCGGCGGATGCCACGTCGAGCAGTTGCGCGGCCGTGACCTCGACCTCGGGCCGCTGCCGCTCGAACTGGTTCGGCCGGTCGCCGAGCACGGCGTCGAACACCTCGCGGCACACGGGCACGAGGTCGGGGTGGGCGACCCAGGAGCCGTCGAACCCGTCGTCCGCCTCGCGCGTCTTGTCGGCGCGCACCTTCTCGAACGCGGCCGCGGTGACCTCGAGGTCGTTGCGGTTCGGCACGACCGCGGCCATGCCGCCCATCGCGGCGGCGCCGCGACGATGGCAGGTCTTCACGAGCAGCTCGGTGTACGCGCGCATGAACGGCGCGGTCATCGCGACCGAGGCGCGGTCGGGCAGCACGAAGGCCTCGCCCGCGTCGCGGAACACCTTGATCATGCTGAAGAGGTAGTCCCAGCGCCCGGCGTTCAGGCCCGAGGCGTGCTCGCGCAGCTCGAAGAGGATCTCCTCCATCTCGAACGCGGCCGGGATGGTCTCGATGAGCACGGTCGCCCGGATGGTTCCCCGCTCGATGCCCAGGGCCTCCTGCGCGAAGACGAACACGTCGTTCCAGAGCCGCGCCTCGACGTGGCTCTCGAGCTTGGGCAGGTAGTAGTACGGGCCGTGGCCGTTCGCGATGAGCAGCTTCGCGGTGTGGAAGACGTGCAGGCCGAAGTCGACGAGCGCGCCGACGGCCGGCTCGCCGTCGATGAGCAGGTGCCGCTCGGGCAGGTGCCAGCCGCGGGGCCGGGTGACGACCGTCGGGCGGCGCACGTCGGTGCGGAGCGCGTAGGGCTTGCCCGCGGGCGACGTGTAGGCGAGCGTGCCGAGCGCGGCGTCGCGGAGGTTCTTGACGCCGCCGACGACGTTGTCCCACGTGGGGCTCGTGGCGTCCTCGAGGTCGGCGAGCCAGACGCGCGCGCCCGAGTTCAGGGCGTTGATCGCCATCTTCGGCGGGGCGGCCGGCCCCGTGATCTCGACCCGTCGGTCGAGCAGGGCGTCGGGGGCGGATGCCACGAGCCAGTCGCCCTCGCGCACCTCCCGCGTCTCGGGCAGGAAGTCGAGCGTGCCGCCGCGGGCGATGCGCTCGCGCTTCTCCCGCCGCTCGGCGAGGAGCCCGTCGCGCGTGCCGGCGAAGCGGCGGTGCAGCTCGGCGACGAAGGCGAGCGCCTCGGGGGTGAGGATCTCGTCGGCGCCCGTGATGCCCGACTCCCGGGTGATCTCGACGACGGGCACGGCGCCGACGGACGCGTCCTTGACGGCTGGGGTGGTCATGCTGCGGATTCCTCCTGTACGAGTGCGGTGCGGTGCGCGGCGGCGGCGACCGCCTCGGCGACGACCCGGGCGACGTCCGGGTCGAACACGCTCGGGATGATGTAGCTCGCGTTCAGCTCCTCCTCGCGGACGCACGAGGCGATCGCCTCGGCGGCCGCGACGAGCATGTCGGGCGTGATGTCGACGGCTCCGGCATCGAGGAGGCCGCGGAAGAACCCGGGGAATGCGAGCACGTTGTTGATCTGGTTCGGGAAGTCGCTGCGGCCCGTCGCGACGACGGCCGCGTGCCGGGCTGCGAGCACCGGGTCGACCTCGGGGTCGGGATTCGCCATGGCGAACACGATCGAGTCCTCGGCCATCGAGGCGATCTCGGCCTCGCCGAGCAGGTTCGGGGCGCTCACGCCGATGAAGACGTCGGCGCCGACGAGCACCTCGGCGAGCGTGCCGTGCACGCCCTGCAGGTTGGTGTGCTCGGCGATCCAGGTGCGGTGGGGGTCGTCGTAGGTCTCGCCGCGGTGGATCGCGCCGGTGCGGCTGCAGGCGACGATGTCGCGCGCGCCCTCGGCGACGAGCAGCTGGATGATCGCGGACCCGGCCGCGCCGACGCCCGAGACGACGATGCGCACGTCGGAGAGGCGCTTGCCCACGAGCCGGAGGGCGTTCACGAGCGCGGCCAGCGTCACGATCGCGGTGCCGTGCTGGTCGTCGTGGAAGACGGGGATGTCGAGCTCCTCGCGGAGGCGACGCTCGATCTCGAAGCAGCGCGGCGCCGCGATGTCCTCGAGGTTGATGCCGCCGTACACGGGCGCGAGGGCCTTGACGATGCGGATGATCTCCTCGGTGTCCTGCGTGTCCAGGGCGACCGGCCAGGCGTCGACGTCGGCGAACTGCTTGAAGAGGGCGGCCTTGCCCTCCATGACCGGGATCGACGCCAGGGCGCCGATGTTGCCGAGGCCGAGCACGGCCGAGCCGTCGGTGACGACGGCGATGGTGTTGCCCTTGACCGTGAGCCGGCGGGCGTCGGCGGGCTGCTCGGCGATGGCGAGGCAGACCCGGGCGACGCCCGGGGTGTAGGCCCGGGAGAGGTCGTCGCGGTTGCGCAGCGGGGTCTTCGGCACGATCTCGAGCTTGCCGCCGGCGTGGAGTCGGAAGGTGCGGTCGGCGACGTCGTGCACGACGACGCCGTCGCGGGCGGCGAGCGCCTCGGCGACCTGCGACGCGTGCTCGGCGCTGACGGCGTAGCAGGTGAGGTCGACGAGCACGCGATCGCCCGTGGACTCGCTCACGTCGACGGCGGTGACCACGGCGCCCGCATCGGCGACCGTGACGACGAGCTCGCTCGTCGCCGTGACGCCCGCAGGCGCCTCGACGCGCAGCTGGATGGAATAGCCGGGACTCGGGTTCGCCATCGAAACATCCTTCCCGGATGGCAGGGCCACCCGCGGTCGTGAAAACCCTTGGGACAAGTTTTCGTATGATGGACATTATTCTCTGCAATTCGGAAACACAACCCCGCACGGCGAATATCCATGGTGGCCGCCACGGCGTGCGGTATCTTGGCTGAACCCCGGCATGTTTCCGCGATGCGGATATCGCGTGCCGCACACCCCGAACTGGAGAAGCACGGATGGCGGACAGCCCGACCGAAGGCGTCAAATCCGTCGCCCGAGTCTTCGACCTCCTCGAACTCATCGCCGACGCCGGCGGCGACGTCACCCTGAGCGAGCTCTCGACCATGGCCGAGCTCCCGCTGCCGACGATCCACCGGCTGCTCCGCACGCTCGTCTCGCTGGGCTACGCGCGCCAGCTCGCCAACCGCCGCTACGCGCTCGGCCCCCGACTGGTGCGCCTGGGCGAGGTCGCGAACCGCCAGTTCGGCCAGCTCGCGAAGCCGCAGCTTAAGGACCTCGTCGCTCGCCTCGGCGAGACCGCCAACCTCGCCACGATCGACGGCGACCAGGTCATCTACGTCTCGCAGGCCCCGTCGCCGCACGCCATGCGCATGTTCACCGAGGTGGGCCGCCGCTCGGGCCTGCACAACACCGGCGTCGGCAAGGCGATCCTCTCCCAGTTCGACGACGACGTCGTCCGCGACATCGTCGCGCGCACCGGACTGCCGAAGACCACGGAGCACTCGATCGACTCGCTCGACGCGCTCCTCGACGACCTGCACCTCAGCCGCGAGCGCGGCTACGCCATCGACGACGGCGAGCAGGAGATCGGCGTGCGCTGCTACGCCATGACCGTGCCGGGCGCCCCGGTGCCGACGGCCGTGTCGGTCTCGGGCCCCGTCGCCCGCGTCGACGAGGCGTTCGCGGCGCGCGCCATCCCCGTGCTGCGGGAGGTCGTCCAGGAGATCGCGGCCGTCACGGCCTGACCCACGCCATCTCCCTCCCGCCGAAGGCTCGCCCGGCGGCGCTTCGCCGACCCGTCCAGACGATGATGCACCGCGGCATCCGCTCGTCGCGCACCCTTGACGACTCGCAGGTCGTCGCCTACGCTTTCCGTAGTTCAGAAAATAGATTCCGTCTGTCGGAATCACCTCATCGGAGAGGAGCGAGACATGTCCCACCACCGCCAGGAGACCGCGGGCGTCGCCCGCCCCTACGCGTTCACGGCCTCCAACGTGATCGATCCCGACATCCACATGCCCGCTCGACGGGATCCTGGCCGGCTCGCCCGCCTGCTGCACCACGTGCCGGTGCTCCGGTGGCTCACGACCTGAGTCGCCGTATATCCGCTCTACGGAATCCTGATTTCGGAGCGCAAGAACTTCCTGTTGCGGACGCAGTATCATCGAGATGACTGCCCGAGGCAGGCGCGGCGCGAGGTGGGGCCATCGGGGCCCCGGTGCCGCAGGCGTCGCTGCTGACGCCGAATCCGAGGAGATCCGATGCCAGACATCGTCGTCACCGTCAACGGTGTCGCTCGCCCGTTGAACGCAACGCCCACCCATACGACCGCCCTCGACTGGCTCCGCGAGACCGGGCTTCCCGGCAGCAAGGAGGGCTGCGCCGAGGGCGAGTGCGGCGCCTGCGCGATGCTGCTCGCGACCCCCACCGCCGACGGCGGCACCGCCTGGACCCCGGTGAACGCCTGCCTCGTGCCCGTCGCCGCCCTGAACGGGCAGGAGATCGTCACGGCCGAGGGCCTCGGGGACCCCGAGCACCTCCACCCCGTGCAGGCCGAGCTCGCCGAGGCCGGCGGGTCCCAGTGCGGCTACTGCACCCCCGGCTTCGCCTGCAGCATGGCCGGCGAGTACTACCGCGAGGATCGAACGCCGGCGCATGCCGCGACGGCGACCTCGGGCCACGACGACGGCTGCCCCGCAGACGGTGCGCACGACGGGCACGACGCCGAGCACGGGCCGAACGGATTCGACCTGCACGCCCTGAGCGGCAACCTCTGCCGCTGCACCGGGTATCGCCCGATCCGGGACGCCGCCTACGCGCTCGGCTTCCCCGAAGCGGGCGACGAACTCGCCGAGCGGCGTTCGCGGCCAGCGCCCGCACCCGTGCCCACCGACGTCGACGTCGACGGCAGCCGCTTCGTGCGCCCCGCGACCCTCGCCGAGACGATGCGCATCCTCGACGAGGACCCGACCGCCGTGCTCGTCGCGGGGTCCACCGACTGGGGCGTCGAGGTGAACCTCCGCGGCCGCCGTGCCCCGCTCGTCGTCGCGATCGAGCAGCTCGACGAGCTCCGCACGCTCACCGTCGGCGACGACGTCATCGAGATCGGCGCTTCGCTCTCCCTCAGCGAGATCGAGCAGCGCCTCGACGGCGGCGTGCCGCTGCTCGCCAAGCTGTTCCCGCAGTTCGCCTCCCGACTGATCCGCAACCGCGGCACGATCGGCGGCAACCTCGGCACCGGATCCCCCATCGGCGACACCCCGCCGGCGCTCCTCGCGCTCGGCGCGAGCGTCGTGCTCGCGTCGGTCGACGGCGAGCGCGAGGTCGACCTCGCCGAGTACTTCACCGGCTACCGCCAGACGGTGCGGGCGGGCAACGAACTGATCCGCGCCATCCGCATCCCGCTGCCGCTCGCCGAGGTCACCGCGTTCCACAAGATCTCCAAGCGCCGGTTCGACGACATCTCCAGCGTCGCCATCGCGTTCGCCCTCGACATCCGCGACGGGGTGGTGACGGATGCCCGCATCGGCCTCGGCGGCGTCGCCGCGACCCCGCTCCGCGCCCTCGCCACCGAGGCCGCGCTCATCGGCCGGCCGTGGAGCATCGCGACCGTGCGCGCGGCCTCCGCCGTGCTCCGCGCCGAGGGCACGCCCATGTCCGACCACCGCGCGAGCTCGGAGTACCGCTCGCTCATGCTCGGCACCTCGTTGCTGAAGCTCTACAGCGCGACCGTCATCGAATCGAAGGAGGTCTCGGCATGAGCACCCTCGCCGAACGACCCGCCAACCCCGTCGTCGGCCTCCGTGCCGCCCACGAGAGCGCGAAGCTGCACGTGACCGGTGCCGCGATGTACACCGACGACCTCGCCGCGCAGACCGTCGGCACGCTCACGGCGTGGCCCGTGCAGTCGACGAACGCGCACGCTCGGGTCGAGATCGACGTCGCCCCGGCCTACGACGTGCCCGGCGTCGTGCGCGTGCTCACCGCCGCCGACGTGCCCGGCATCAACGACGCCGGCATCAAGCACGACGAGCCGCTGTTCCCGAGCGAGGCCATGTTCCACGGCCACGCGCTCGTCTGGGTGCTCGGCGAGACGCAGGAGGCCGCGCGCCTCGGCGCCGAGGCCGTGCGCGTCGAGTACGAGCCCCTCCCGTCGTACGTCTCCGTGCAGGACGCCATCGCCGCCGGGTCGTTCCAGGGCATCGCCCGCACGGTCGTCCGCGGCGACGCGGCGACGGCCATGGCGGCATCCGACCGGGTGTTCGAGGGCGTCAGCGAGTTCGGCGGCCAGGAGCACTTCTACCTCGAGACGCAGGCGTCGTTCGCGATCCGCGACTCCGAGGGCCAGTACTTCGTGCAGTGCTCGACGCAGCACCCCTCCGAAACGCAGGAGATCGTCGCGCACGTGCTCGGCATCCCGAGCAACGAGGTCACCGTGCAGTCGCTCCGCATGGGCGGCGCGTTCGGCGGCAAGGAGATGCAGCCGCACGGGTTCGCGGCCATCGCCGCGCTCGGCGCGAAGCTCACCGGGCGCCCCGTGCGCCTGCGGCTGAACCGCACGCAGGACATCACGATGACCGGCAAGCGGCACCCGTTCCACATCAGCTGGAAGGCGGGGTTCGCCGCCGACGGCCGCATCCAGGCCCTCGAGGCCATGCTCACGGCCGACGGCGGATGGAGCATCGACCTCTCCGAGCCCGTGCTCGGCCGCGCGCTCTGCCACATCGACAACGCGTACTGGATCCCGAACGTGCACGCCGACGGGCGCATCGCGAAGACGAACAAGACGTCGCAGACCGCGTTCCGCGGATTCGGCGGGCCGCAGGGCGTCTTCCTGATCGAGGACATCCTCGGCCGCGTCGCACCGCAGCTCGGACTCGAGCCCGCAGACCTCCGCCGACGGAACTTCTACCGGCCTGGGCAGGCCACGCCCTACGGCCAGGTCGTGAAGGACGCCGAGCGCATCGACGCGATCTGGAGCGAGCTGCTCGCCGAGAGCGACTTCGCCGCCCGCCATGCCGGGATCGACGCGTTCAACGCGGCGCACCCCGACGTCAAGCGCGGGCTCGCGATCACGCCCGTGAAGTTCGGCATCTCGTTCAACTTCGCCGCGTTCAACCAGGCCGGCGCCCTCGTGCACGTCTATAAAGACGGCTCGGTGCTCATCAACCACGGCGGCACCGAGATGGGCCAGGGCCTGCACACGAAGATGCTGCAGGTCGCGGCCACCGCGCTCGGGCTCGAGCTGCACCAGGTGCGCCTCGCCCCCACGCGCACCGACAAGGTGCCGAACACGTCCGCGACGGCGGCATCCTCGGGCGCCGACCTCAACGGCGGTGCCGTGAAGAACGCCTGCGAGCAGATCCGCGAGCGCATCGCGAAGGTCGCCGGGCGCCTCCTCGGCGTCGACGAACGCGACGTGCGCTTCGAGGGCGGCTCCGTCACCGGACTCGGCAAGCCCGAGCGCCTGCCGTTCGCCGAGGTCGTGGAGGCCGCCTACCTGCAGCGCGTGCAGCTCTGGGCCGCCGGCTACTACCGCACCGAGGGCCTGCACTGGAACCCCGAGATCATGCAGGGCTCGCCGTTCAAGTACTTCGCCTTCGGCTGCGCCGCGACCGAGGTCGAGGTCGACGGCTTCACGGGCGCCTACCGCGTGCGCCGCGTCGACATCGTGCACGACGTCGGCGACTCGCTCTCCCCGATGATCGACATCGGCCAGGTCGAGGGCGCCTACGTGCAGGGCCTCGGCTGGCTGACCCTCGAGGAGCTGCGCTGGGACGAGACCGACGGCCCGCACCGCGGCCGGCTGCAGACGCAGTCGGCGAGCACGTACAAGCTGCCGAGCTTCTCGGAGATGCCCGAGGAGTTCAACGTCCGCCTCTTCGAGCGCGCCACGGAGTCCGGCGCCGTCTACGGTTCCAAGGCCGTCGGCGAGCCGCCGTTCATGCTCGCCTTCAGCGCACGCGAGGCGCTCCGCGAGGCGGTCGGCGCGTTCGGCCCCGTGGGCCACAGCGTCGAGCTCGGCTCCCCCTCGACGCCCGAGGCGGTCTTCTGGGCCGTCGAGTCGGCCCGCGCCGCGGCATCCGACCTCGACGCCTCGGTCGCGACGGCATCGGCCCTCACGACGGCGGATGCCGCGGCCGACGTCCCGGCGGATGCCGCAGCGGACGCCGAGGGCGGGGCATCCGCGCCCCTGCAGACGGTCGACGCCTGATGGTCGCGCGCACCATGGACTGGCTCGACGCCCTGCGGCGCCTGCGCGACGAGCGCACGCCCGCGGTCGTCGTGACCCTCGCCATGGTGCGCGGCCACGCGCCGCGCAACGGCGGCGCCAAGATGGTCGTCGCCCCGGCGGAGCTCTTCGGCACCGTCGGCGGCGGCAACCTCGAGGCCACCGCCGTGCGGCGCGCGCGCGACATGCTCGAGTCCGGTGCGGCGGAACCCGAACTGCTGACGCTGAAGCTCAGCGACAAGGCCACGACCGAGTACGGTGTGCAGTGCTGCGGAGGAGAGGTCACGATGCTGCTCGAACCGGTTCGGGTCGTGCCGTCGGTCGCGGTGTTCGGCATCGGCCACGTGGGCCTCGAACTCGTGCGCATCCTCGCCCGCCACGAGCTCGACCTGCACCTCGTCGACTCGCGCGCCGACATGCTCGCGCCGGAGCGACTCGGCACGCCGGGCGTCGACGGTCCGCTCGCCGACGCCGTGGCGACCGTGCACGTGCACCACGCGCCCGTGCCCGAGGCCGTGCTCGGGCAGCTCGAGCCCGGCGCGCACGTGCTCATCATGACCCACGACCACGTGGAGGACCTGGCGATCACCGAGACCGCGCTGCGCACCGCGGGCCTCGGCTCGATCGGGCTCATCGGCTCGTCCTCGAAGTGGGCGCGGTTCCGCACGCAGCTCCTCGACCTCGGCCACGACGAGGCCGCGCTCACCCGCGTCACGACGCCCATCGGCATCCCCGAGGTCGCGGGCAAGGCGCCCGCGGTCATCGCGGTGAGCGTGGCGGCGCGGATGCTGCAGCTCATCGAGGAGGCGCAGGCGACCGCGCCCGCCGAGGCCGCCGAGGCGGCGCCCGAGGTCGCGATTCCTGGAGCAGCGACGCCCGAGGCCACGACCGCGACCTCCACGCCTGCGACCCGCGTCACGTCGGTCGCGACGTGACCGCGCGCGCTGCGATCGTCACGGGCGCCGGCACCGGCATCGGCCGGGCGATCGCCCGCGCCCTCCTCGCCGACGGCTGGGGCGTCACCCTCGCTGGCCGGACCCGCACCTCGCTCGTCGAAGCCGCGACGGTCGACACGGGCATCGCGCCGCCGCGCCCCCATCCTGGCCCGCACGCCGGCCATCCGGGCGTGCACCACGGCGGCCACCACAACGCGCTCGTCGTCGTCGCCGACGTGACGGATGCGGCGAGCGTCGACGCGCTCCTGGCCGCGCACGTCGCGAGGTTCGGCCGCCTCGACCTGCTCGTCAACAACGCCGGTTCCTTCGGCCCGACGGCGGATGTCGGCGAGCTCGATCCCAGTGACTGGCAGGCCGTGCTCGCCGTCAACGTCACGGGTGCTGTGCTCTGCGCGGGCGCCGCCTTCCGGCAGATGCGCTCGCAGGAGCCCGCGGGCGGGCGCATCGTGAACAACGCCTCGATCTCGGCCGAGTCGCCGCGCCCGAGGTCGGTCGCCTACACGACCACCAAGCACGCGATCACCGGCCTCTCGAAGTCGATCGAGCTCGACGGCCGGCCCCACGCGATCACCTGCACGCAGGTCGACATCGGCAACGTCCGCACCGGACTGCTCGACGGCGTCGTCGGCGACGGGGCCCTGCAGGCCGACGGGAGCCGCCGCGTGGAGCCCACGATGGAGGCGGGTCCGCTCGCGGCCCTCGTCGTGCACGTGGCGAACCTGCCGCTCGGCGTGAGCGTTCCGCGCCTCACGGTCACGGCGGCCGGCATGCCGTTCGTCGGCCGCGGCTGAGGCGAATCGCGCGGCATCCGCTCGCCCGCGGCATCCGCTCGCCCGCGACATCCGCTCGCCCGCGGCATCCGCTCCCCCGCGACATCCGCCCGCCTCGCGGCATCCGAACCCCCGCGACAGCGCGCCGCGACATGCGGAACGCCCCGCACCCGCTCGTGCTGAGCGGATGCGGGGCGTCGTCACGGTCGCGTCGTCGGGACCGTGGGCGGCTCCGACGTCTCGGAGTGCGAGTGCTACCCGGCGGCGGCGATGATCGACTCGATGGGCCCGCGCACGAAGTAGAGCGCGAAGCCGGCGGCGACGACCCAGAGCAGCCAGTGCACCTTGCGACCGCGGCCGGACGCGGCGTTGATGAGCGCCCACGTGATGAACCCGACCCCGATGCCGTTCGCGATCGAGTAGGTGAGCGGCATCGTCACGATGGTGAGGAACGCCGGGAGCGCGATCGAGAACTTGCGGAAGTCGATCTCGCGCACCTGGGCCATCATCATCGCACCGACGACCACGAGGGCGGCGGACCCGACCTCGATCGGCACCACGAGCGTGAGCGGCGTGAGGAAGGTCGAGGCGAAGAACAGCAGGCCGGTCACGACCGAGGCGAGGCCCGTGCGAGCGCCCTCGCCGATGCCCGACGCGCTGTCGACGAACACCGTGTTCGACGACGTCGAGGTCATGCCGCCGACGATCGCGCCGGTGCCCTCGACGATGAAGGCCGAACGCAGGCGCGGGAACGTGCCGTCCTTGTGCGCGACGCCGGCGTTCTTCGCGAGCCCCGTCATGGTGCCCATGGCGTCGAAGAAGTTCGTGAACACGAGCGTGAACACGAGCATCGTCGCCGACAGTGCGCCGATGCGCTCGAAGGCGCCGAACAGGTCGAACTGGCCGACGAGGCCGAAGTCGGGCACCGTGAAGATCTGCGTCGGCAGCTCGGGGATGGTCATGTGCCATCCGTTCGGGTCCTCGAAGCTCGGGCCGAGCTTCAGGATCGACTGGGCGATGATCGCGACGATCGTGGTCGCCACGATGCCGATCAGGATGCCGCCCGGCACCTTGCGGGCCACGAGGATGCCGATGAGCACCACGCCGAGGAGGAAGATCGCGGTCGGGACCGACGTGATCGAGCCCGCATCGCCGAGCTGCACCGGCGGTCCGGCCGGGGTGCGGTTCACGAACCCGCTGTCGACGAAGCCGATGAACGCGATGAACAGGCCGATGCCGACCGTGATCGCAGCCTTCAGGGCCTTCGGCACCGCGCGGAAGATCGCCGTGCGCGCTCCGGTCGCCCCGAGCAGCACGATGATGACGCCGTTGATGACGACGAGTCCCATGGCCTCCTGCCAGGTGACGTTGCCGACGACGGAGACCGCGAGGAACGAGTTGATGCCGAGGCCCGCGGCGATCGCGAACGGCAGGCGTGCCACGATGCCGAAGACGATGGTCATGAGGCCCGCGGTCAGTCCAGTGGCCGCTCCGACCTGCGCCGGGTCCAGCACGTGCCCGGTGACGTCGGGGGCGTTGCCGATGATCAGCGGGTTGAGGATGACGATGTAGGCCATCGTGACGAACGTGACGATGCCGCCACGGATCTCACGGCCGAACGTCGAGCCGCGCCCGGTGATCTCGAAGAAGCGGTCGAGACCGCCCTTGATCGTCGGCGGCGCCTCGGGTTCGGGGGTGCCCGCATCTTCGCGGACGGTGGTCGATTGTGACACTGGTGGATCTCCTGCTCAGTAGTCGATACGAGAGATGGTGCTGTTCCACTCGGTGAAGGGAGCCACGCGCTGATCGGCGCCGAGGTCGATGTTCGCGACCGGCATGATCGCCCGGTCTTCGGGGCCGCCCTCGAAGTAGCGGTAGAAGACGGCGTCGTCGAAGCCCGCATCCGCCGCGTCGTCACGGTTCGCCGCGAAGTACACGCGGTCGATGCGGGCCCAGAGCGACGAGGCGAGGCACATGGGGCACGGTTCGCAGCTCGTGTACAGCGTCGCGCCGCTGAGGTCGAACGTGCCCTGGCCCTGGCACGCGTTGCGGATGGCCGAGACCTCCGCGTGCGCGGTCGGGTCGAGGTTCGCGGTGACGCGGTTGACGCCCTCGTAGACGCTGCCGTCTGCGGTGACGACGATGGCGCCGAACGGTCCCCCGTTCTCGCGCACGTTCTGCGTGGCGAGGGCGACGGCCCGTGCGAGGTACGACGCGGCGACCTGCGCCTCGTCGGATGCCGCGACCGAGGTTTCGTCGGGAGCTGCTCCGGATGCCGCGTCGGAGGCGGCCCCGTTCGGGAGGATGGGCTGTGCGGTGCTGGCGAACGTGTCCATGGTGAGTCGAGCTTCCTTGCTGTCTCGCCGCGATCGTCGGGTCCCGTGTACGGGCGGATCCTCTGTCGGGTGGATCCTCTTCGATCCGGCGGGGGTCTTCGTCAGTGAGTGGGTGCGCAGGCGTTCGGACCTTCGTGGGGCCGGTGACTGCGGGTTCGACCCTAACAGCGGAAATCCTCCTTCGCTACACCTTTTCGGAATGTTGTTTCCGGCTTGCGAAATTCTTTTCGGCAGGGATCGAGGCTCGCGGTGTTAGCGTTGACGCCACGAGAGGGGTCGAGATGACGCACGAGTCGATGACGCCGGCCACCGCGCCGGTGCGCCTCGGCATGCCCGTGCCCGCTGCGACCCCGACCTCGTCGCGGATCCCCGTCCCCGCGGCATCCGGCGCCCGTCGCCTCCCGTCGACCGGGAACCTGGCCGACCAGCGCGGTCGCCCCCTGCGCGATCTGCGCATCTCGGTGACCGACCGCTGCAACTTCCGCTGCGTGTACTGCATGCCCAAGGAGGTGTTCGGTCGCGACTACGCGTTCCTCGACCGCGACGAGCTGCTGAGCTTCGAGGAGATCACGCGCATCGCCCGCGTCGCAGCCGCCCACGGGGTCGAGAAGCTGCGCCTCACCGGCGGCGAGCCGCTGCTCCGACGCGGACTCGAGGAGCTCATCGCCCGGCTCGCCGAACTGCGCACGCCAGACGGCCGCCCGCTCGAGATCGCCCTCACGACCAACGGCTCGGCGCTCGCGATGAAGGCCGCGTCGCTGAAGGCCGCGGGGCTCACCCGGGTCACGGTCTCGCTCGACTCCCTCGACGACGAGCTCTTCCAGGCCATGAACGACGTGCGGTTCCCGGTCGGCCGCGTGCTCGACGGCATCCAGGCCGCGCACGACGCCGGCCTCGGCCCGGTGAAGGTCAACATGGTCGTCAAGCGCGGCCTCAACGACCACGAGATCCTGCCGATGGCCCAGCACTTCAAGGGCACCGCCTCCACGCTGCGCTTCATCGAGTACATGGACGTCGGCACGTCCAACGGATGGGAGCTCGGCGAGGTCGTTCCCTCGCGCGAGATCGTCGAGCGCATCGGCGAGTGGATGCCGCTCGAGCCGGTCGGCGCGACCGCGCCCGGGGAGACGGCCGCGCGCTGGCGCTACGCCGACGGCGAGGGCGAGATCGGCGTCATCTCGAGCGTCACCCAGGCCTTCTGCGGCACCTGCAATCGCGCCCGCATCTCGACCGAGGGTCGCCTCTTCACGTGCCTGTTCGCCTCGGAGGGCCACGACCTGCGGGCCCTGCTCCGCGGCGGCATCGACGACGCCGGCCTCGCCGACGCCATGGGCGCCATCTGGGGCGCGCGCGACGACCGCTACTCCGAGGTGCGCGCGACGCTCACGCCCGAGCTGCGTGCGGCCCGGCCCAAGGTCGAGATGAGCTACATCGGCGGCTGAGGCGGGTGCACGCGGCGCATCTCCTCGGCGAGGCCGGGGTTGCTCGCGTCGAGGCGGGCGATCACGTTCGCCGCGACATCCGGCGCCTTGTTCTGGCTGAGCTTCGCGCGGGCGTCGAAGCGATCGACCCGCATGCGCAGGCCGACGGTCCCCTTCGCGAGTCGCCGGGTGCCGGCCTCGTCCTCGTGCAGGTGGCGACCCTCGGGCCGGTGGTCCTCGAAGTGGTCGGTGAGCCTCGCGAGCATCGCGTAGTTCTCCTCGTCGCCCAGGATCTCGGGCGTCCCGTACAGGTGCGCGGTGACGTGATTCCAGGTCGGGACCACCTCGCCAGGGGCGTACCAGCTCGGCGAGACGTAGTCGTGCGGACCCTGGATGATCACGAGGACCTCATGCTCGCCGAGCTCGTGCAGCACCTCGTCGGGCCGTCCGAAATGGCTGATGATCGTGATGCCGTCGGCCTCCTCGTCGAGGATCGCCGGGTAGTGCGATGCCACGAGGCCAGTGCTCGCGGGCGAGACGAACGTCGCCCAGGCGTTGGCCCGGATCAGGCGCTTCACCTCGTCGGGATCGGTCATGAGGTAGTGGGGCGTGTGACGCATGCGGTCCTCCGGGTTGCGGAACGGGCGGCCGGGCCTGGCGGGCCTGTCGGGTCTGCGGTCTGGGCGCGGCGGGCGGGTCAGCGCTGCACGAGGTCGTTGGCGACGCTCGCGAAGCGATCGATGCCGCCGACGAGGAACACGACGTCGTCGTGACCCCGTTCGAGCAGCAGCCGGGCCGCGCGGCGCGAGCGCAGGTCCTGCTCGCAGTACACCACGAGCGGGGCGTCGCCGGGTCGGGGTTCGGCCCCCGCGACGAGGTCGCCGAGGGGCAGCAGCTCGCTGCCCGCGATGCGGCGCAGCGCCGCCTCGGCCGGCTCGCGCACGTCGAGGAGGTGCAGCGACTCGCCGCCCCTGACCCGGGCGAGCACCTCGGCGGCGGTCACGCCCTGCGGCACGGCGCGCGCCTCGTCAGCGACGGCGCCGTCGGCGGGGGCCAGCCCGCAGAACACTTCGTAGTCGATGAGCGACGTGATCTCGGGGGCATCCGCGATGGCCTGGTACGTGATCTCGCGCGAGCGGCCCGAGAGTGTGTCGACGGTCGTGACCCGGCCGAGGAGCGGCTCGCCGACGCCGGTCACGATCTTCACGACCTCGGTCGCCATGAGCGCGCCGACGAGCGCGCAGATGCTCGGCAGCACGCCGCCCTGCTCGCAGGAGAGCACCTCGTCGGGCGACGGCGGCACGGGGAACAGGTCGCGGTAGGTCGGCCCGAACTCGCGCCACGAGACGCCGACCTGCCCGTGGAAGCGCAGGATCGAGCCCCAGACCAGTGGGATGCCGGCGAGCAGGGACGCATCGTTCGCCAGGTACCTGGTCGGGAAGTTGTCGCTCCCGTCGACGAGCAGGTCGTATTCGGCGAGCAGGTCGAGGAGGTTCGCCGAGCTCAGGCGCTCCCGGTGGCGCACGACGCGGCACTCGGGATCGATCGCCGCGACCGTGTCGGCGAGCGAGTCGACCTTCGCGCGGCCGACGTCGGCGACGCCGTGGCTGACCTGGCGGTGCAGGTTCGACAGCTCGACGGTGTCGTCGTCGGCGATGCCGATGGTGCCGACGCCGCTGCCGGCGAGGTACGGCACGAGGGCGCTGCCGAGGCCGCCGGCACCGATGACGAGCACGCGCGCCGCGCCGAGGCGACGCTGGGCGGGCTCGCCGAACCCGGGCAGCATGAGCTGCCGGCTGAAGCGCGAGACGCGCTCGGCCGTGAGCGGCGGGCCGGGCTCCACGAGCGGGCCCGGACGCACGACGGCCTGTGGCGGCGACACCGGATCCATGCTGCCATCCTCGCACGCAGCGCGCGGCCCGGGGCCGGTCGGACGGCCGTCGCGCGCGGGTTAGCATCGAAGCCATGACCGCCGTGACCGTCCGCTACTTCGCCGCCGCCGCCGACGCGGCCGCACGCGAGGAGGAGTTGCTCGAGCTCGAGGGCTCGCCGACGGTCGGCGACCTGCGCGACCTGCTCCTCGCCCGCTACGGCGCACCCATGGAGCGCGTGCTGCGATCGGGGTCGTTCCTCGTCGACGGGCGGGTCGAGCGCGACCCCGCCGCGACGCTCTCCGAACGCGTCGACATCCTCCCGCCGTTCGCCGGCGGATAGCCCGCGGGGCGTGCCCGACGCACCCGGCGCGCTTCGCAGCGACGGGTCAGCACGCCGGGGTCAGAGCCCGAGGCGTTCGAGGAGCTCGTTGCGGAACACGCCCTCGGGATCGAGGCTCGCCCGCAGCCCGGCGAAGTCGTGCCATCGGGGGTAGAGCTGCGGCATCCGCTCGGCCGCCTCGGCGACGTCGAAGAGCTTGCCCCAGTGCGGACGCGCCTCGAGCGGCGCGAGCGCGGCCTGCAGGGTCGGCAGCAGCGCCTCGACCGCGGGCTGGTCGGGAAGCCAGGTGAAGTGGATGCCCACGGTCTCGCGCCCGTACGCGGCCGACAGCCACAGCTCGTCGGCGGCGACCGTGCGGATCTCGCACACCTGCAGCAGCGGCGCGATGGATGTCGCGAGCGACCGCACGACGCGCAGCGCCTCGGCCGCGCGCGCCCTCGGCACGAGGAACTCCGACTGCAGCTCGTCGCCGTTCGACGGCGTGAACGCAAGCTTGAAGTGCGGCAGCCGCTCGAACCACGGCCCCGGCATGCCGAGCTGCTCGGTGCAGTGCTCGGCCGAGAAGTCCGGCAGCGGATGCCGCTTCACGGTCGACGCGCTCGCCCCCATCGCCGCGAGGGCGGCCGGAACGGCGTCGGATGCCGCGGCATCCGCCCGTCGCTTGAGCCAGAGCTGGTCGATGACGTCGGGGTCGCGCCAGGTCGTGAACAGGCTGGTCGACGCCGCAAGTCCCGTGACGGCGTCGAGGTCGGCCAGCACCGCGTCGAGCGGGAGGCGCTCGAAGACCGACTGCGCGACCTCGTAGGTCGGCTCGACGTCGAGCTCGAGCGCCGTGACGACGCCGAGCGCGCCGAGCGCGACCACCGCGCCGTCGAAGTCGGGGTCGCCCCGGCGGAGCACGCGCAGCGAGCCGTCGGCCGTGACGAGCTCGAGCGCCGCGACGGCCGCGGCCAGCGAGCCGAGCGCGTCGCCCGAGCCGTGGGTGCCGGTCGCGACGGCGCCGCCCACCGAGATGTGCGGCAGGGACGCGAGGTTCGCGAGCGCCCATCCGTCGCGCTCGAGCGCCTCGGCGAGCTCGCCGTAGCGGAGGCCGGCCGAGACGCGCACCGTGCGGGCACCCTCGTCGAGCTCGACCAGCGCGGGCAGGCCGCCCGTCTCGATCGCGAGCCCTTCGGTGTCGGCGATGCGGTTGAACGAGTGCCGCGAGCCGAGGGCGCGCATGCGGGTGCCGTCATGGGCGGTCGCGGCGACGAGTTCTGCGAGCTCGTCGACCGACTCCGGCCTCGCGAAGCGGCGCGCGCCGTAGGCGAGGTTGCCGGCCCAGTTGCGTTCGGTCATCGTGCTCCTGTCGTCATGCGCCATTCGGACGCCGTTGCGCCGCTGCGGATGCCGCAGTGCAGCGGGGCCGCCTCACCACCGTACGACGGGCCAGCCCTCGTCGTCCCAGTCGATCGTCGCGAGTGCGAGACGGAACGCCCCGCCCGCGTCGGCGTCGTAGTAGTGGAAGGCCAGCACGCCATCGGCCACGGACTGTCCGCCCGGCCCGACGCGCGCGCCGTCGGTGGCCAGCACGGGCGTGCCGCCGTCCTCGAGCAGGGGCACGCCGTCACGGTCGACGAACGGGCCGGTCGCGGCATCCGCTCGCCCCACCGCGATGTTGTACGTGCTCTTCGCACCCTGGCAGCAGGCGTCCCGCGACACGAAGAGGAACCAGTCGCCGTCGTGCTCGACGAGGTAGGGCGCCTCGATCGCGTTCGGCGGAGTGCCGCGGTCGGCGATGCGCATCGGCTCCGCGTCGTCGGCGCGCAGCCCGGTCGGCCACGAGAGCTCGACCATGCGGATGCCGCTCCAGAAGGAGCCGAACGCCATCCACGGCGTGCCCTGCTCGTCGACGACGACACCGGGATCGATCGCGTTGAAGTCGTCGGCGGTGGTCGACTCGATGACCGCACCGCCGTCGACCCACTCGTAGTCGGGGTCGTCGGGGTCGAGCGTGGTGTTCGTCGCGACCGCGATGAGCGAGGAGTTCTTGCCGAACCGCGAGGCCGAGTAGTAGAGGTACCAGGTGCCGTCGTGCTCGATGAGCTCGGGCGCCCAGAGGTTGTCGACGCCCTTCACGGCGTCGGTCAGCCACTCGGGCTTCTCGTCCCAGACCTCGCCCTCGTACCGCCACGCCGTGCCGTCGGCCGAGGAGCGGATCTGGATGTTGCCGTCGGCGACGGTGCCGTTGCCGGTCGAGTAGACCCACCACGTGCCGTCGTCGTCGCGTGCGAGCGCGGGGTCGTGGGTCGAGAGGTCGCCGGATGCCTCCCACACGCCGTCAGTGGCGCTGCACGCGGCGAGGCCTCCGAGGAGACCCGCCGCGAGCAGCGCCGCCGCGACCTTGCGTGCGGTCGTGCGCATCCGAGCCGCGCTCAGCCGAGCGAGACGGCCGACCACGACACCGGCGGCAGGGTGATCGTGAGCTCGCCGCCGTCGATCGCGATCGACTCGTTCGCGCTCGGAGCGACCCGCTCGGGCTGCTCGAGCGTGTTCTTCGCGTACACGTCGTCATCGGTCAGGGTGTGCGACTCGAGCACCGACACCTCGCCGAGGCCCGAGATGTCGACCGTCACGGTGAGCGCCTCGGTCTGCGAGCGGTTCACGAGGAACACGGCCGAGCGGCCGGTCTCGGCGTCGTGCGTGGCGACGGCGTCGACGAGTGGGACCTCGCCGTAGGCCTTCGTCGAGTACGTCGGCGCATCGAGCTTCAGCTCGAGCGCCTCGCCCTGCGCGAGGCGCGAGGTGATCGAGAACGGGAAGAACGTCGTCTGGCGCCAGGCGATGCCGCCCGGCTCGGTCATAATCGGGGCGATCACGTTGACGAGCTGTGCAAGCGAGGCGCTCGTGACCCGGTCGGAGTGCTTCAGCAGCGAGATCATGAGGTTGCCGAACACGACCGCGTCGGCGACGGAGTAGACGTCCTCGAGCAGGCGCGGGGCGACCGGCCAGTTGTCGATGCCCTCGATCTTGTCGACGCCGTGGAACCGCTCGATGTACCAGACGTTCCACTCGTCGAACGAGATGTTGATGGTCTTCGAGCTGCCGTTGACGGCCTTGACGTGGTCGGCCGTCGCGACGACCGAGTCGATGAAGTGGTCCATGTCGACCGCCGAGGCGAGGAACGAGTCGAGGTCGCCGTCGCGCTCCTCGTAGTAGGCGTGGCAGGAGATGTAGTCGACGTCCTCGTAGGCGTGCGTGAGCACGACGCGCTCCCACTCGCCGAACGTCGGCATGTGCGCGCTCGACGAACCGCAGACGACGAGCTCGACCGAGGGGTCGAGCTGGCGCATGGCCTTCGCGGTCTGCGAGGCGATCTTGCCGTAGTCGTCGGCCGAGCGGTGGCCGAGCTGCCACGGGCCGTCCATCTCGTTGCCGAGGCACCACATCTTCACGCCGAACGCGTCGGTGCGGCCGTTGTCGATGCGGCGCTGCGAGAGCGCGGTGCCGCCCGCGATGTTCGAGTACTCGAGCAGGTCGAGCGCCTCGAGCGTGCCGCGCGTGCCGAGGTTCACCGCGAGCATGAGGTCGCTGCCGACCTTGTCGAGCCAGCCCTGGAACTCGTGCAGGCCGACCTCGTTCGTCTCGGTCGAGTGCCAGGCGAGGTCGAGCCGGCGGGGGCGCTTCTCGCGCGGACCGACCGAGTCCTCCCAGCGGAAGCCCGAGACGAAGTTGCCGCCCGGGTAGCGGATGGTCGAGACGCCGAGCTCCTTCACGAGCTCGATGACGTCGGAGCGGAAGCCCTCGGCATCCGCCTGCTCGTGGCCGGGCTCGTAGATGCCGTCGTAGACGTGCCGGCCGAGGTGCTCGACGAACCCGCCGAAGACGCGGCGGTCGATGCGGCCGACCGCGAAGTGCGGGTCGACGGTGAGGCGTGCGGAAGTCATGATGCTCATTTCAGGTCGGAGACTCGAAAGGTCGGCGAGTCGAGGTCTGTGTCGAGGAGGTCTGGAATCGGAGTGAGTCGGAGGTCGGGCGGGCCCGGCATCGTGCGGCCGGGCCGTGCGGCCGTGGCTACTTGATCGAGCCGATGGCCAGGCCGCCCTGCCAGTAGCGCTGCAGGAACAGGAACGACAGCACGAGCGGGATCACCGAGATGAACGAGCCCGAGGTGATGAGGTTCCAGACCTGCTCGCCGCCGGCGCCCGCGTTCGAGAGCGCGGTCCAGCGGTTCAGGCCGACGGTGACCGGCAGCAGCTGCGGGTCGGTCAGCACGGCGAGCGGCAGGAAGAAGTTGTTCCACGTGCCGACGACCGAGAGCAGCAGCACCGTCACGATGGCGGGCTTCAGCATCGGCAGTGCGACCTGGAAGAAGGTGCGGATCTCGCCCGCGCCGTCGATGCGGGCGGCCTCGAGCATCTCGTCGGGCACGGCGTCCTGCGTGTACACGCGCATCAGGTAGACGCCGAACGGGCTGAGGAGCGAGGGCAGGATGACGGCCCACGGCGTGTTGATGATGCCGTACTGGCTGAGCAGCATGAACGTCGGGATCACGAGCGCCGTGAGCGGCACCATCACCGAGCCGAGGATGACGCCGAATACGCCGTTGCGGCCGCGGAAGCGGTACTTCGCGAAGCCGTAGCCGGCGAGGATCGCGAGGATGGTCGCCCCGATGCCGCCGGCGAAGGCGTAGAGGAACGAGTTCGCGAGCCAGCGCCAGTAGATGCCGCCCTGGTGCGTGAACAACTCGGCCACGTTCGAGAAGAACGCGAAGTTGCCGTCGAACCAGAACGCCGGGCTGCCGAAGAGGCCGGCCGTGTCCTTCGTCGAGGCGACGAAGAGCCACCAGATCGGCACGATGAAGTAGATCGCGAGGATGATGAGGAACACGTGCGCGCCGATGCGTCGGCCGCCCGAGCGGCGGTTGCCTCGCGGCCCGCGGAAGGCGTGGTCGGGAACGCCCGTGACCGTGGTGAGCGCGTCCTTCGGGGCGGTGTCGTTGGCGAAGATGGCCATCACTTGAGTCCGCTCTGCTTGCGGGTGAGGAAGAGGAAGATGTACGACCCGGCGAACACGAGGGCTCCGAGCGAGAACGCGATCGCCGAGGCGTAGTTGAACTGGCTGTACGAGAAGGCCAGCGAGTACGCGTACATGTTCGGCGTGTAGGCCGCGTCGATGGCGCCCTGCGCGATGTTGCGCAGCACCACCGGTTCGGTGAAGAACTGGAGCGTGCCGATGAGCGCGAAGGTGATCACCATGACCATCGACGACGAGATCATGGGGAGCTTGATGCGCGTGGCCGTCTGCCAACCGTTGGCGCCGTCGATGCGGGCGGCCTCGTAGATCGACGGGTCGATCGAGCGCAGCGCCGCGTAGATGACGACCATGTAGTAGCCGGACCACTGCCAGGTGACGATGTTCACGAGGCTGCCGAACACCGTGTCGGAGGCGAGGAAGTCGGGGGTCGGGAGTCCGACGACGCTGAAGATCGTCGAGCTCGGGCCGAACTTCGGGCTGTAGAGGAAGCTCCACATGAGCGCGCCGATGACGACCGGGATGGCGTACGGCACGAAGATCAGCAGTCGCGAGAGCTTGGAGATCCACGAGGTGAGCGTGTCGAGCACGAGGGCCGCCGCCAGCGCGATGAGCAGCTGGGCCGGGATCATGACGATCGCGAACGCGGCGACGCGAGCCAGGCCCTCGAGGAAGAGCGGGTCGGTGAACGCCTTGAGGTAGTTGTCCATGCCCGTGAACTTGGTGCCGGTCGCGAGCGTCGACGTGAACAGGCTCATGCCGAACGCGTAGAAGAGCGGGAACACCAGGAACAGGGCGAAGACGGCGAGGAAGGGGCTGACGAACAGCCATCCCCAGCGTTGGCGGCGTTGCTCGAGTCGGGAGCCGCGGGGTCTGCGCGGCTGCCTGACATCGACGGATGCCGCAGCTGCAGCGGACCCGGGGGCCGTGCTCGCGTGCGTGGTCATTGCAGTCTTCTCCACATCGAGGGTCGTGGGTCCGCGCGGGATCGCGGGGTGGTGACGGGGCGCGGCGGGCTGCGCCGCGCCCGCGTCGCCGAGGGTGGATCCCGCTCCGGCGCGTCGACGCCGGAGCGGGAGGTCGTGCTACTTCAGGGTGAAGCCCTGCTCGCCGGCATACGCCTCGAGCGAGGCCTGCAGGTCGTCGAGCGCCTGGTCGGAGCCCTTCTCACCCTGCACCATCGCGTAGAGCTCCTCGGTGAGCTGGTCGTAGGCGTAGTTCTGGAACGGGCTGAAGGTGAAGCCCGTGTAGCCGGCGGCCGCCTCGAGGAAGACGTCCTTGTTGATCTGCTGGCCACCGAAGAACGGGTACTCCAGGTCGCGGAAGTAGTCGGATTCGAGGATCGGCTTCCAGAGCGGGAACAGGGCGGCCTCTTCGATGCCGATCTTCCACGCCTCCTCGGTGCCGAAGACCTCCTTGGCCACGACGGCCGCGGCCTCCTTGTCCTTCGCCTGGCTGGTCACGGCGAACGTGGACCCGCCCCAGTTGATCTGCACGGGGTTCGCGGCGTCCCACTGGGGAACCGGAGCGGCGCGCCACACGGCGTCGCTGTCGGCATCCGAGAGGCCGCCGAGGTAGCCGGGGCCCCAGGCCGCGGCGACGTAGATGGCGTAGCTGCCGTCGACGAGCTTCGTGTTGTAGTCGGCCGTGAACGCGTCGTCGGTGGCGACGAGGCCCTTCTCGACGAGGTCGTTCCAGAAGGCGTTGACCTTCTTCGAGCCCTCGTCGTTGACGTCGATGCCGATCTCGGTGGGGTTCGCGTTGTCGTACTCGAACGGCACCGAACCGGCCTGGGCGAAGAGCGCCTGGTTGTAGGCGCGGCCGTTGGTCGGGAAGTCGGCCAGCACGCCGGGGGCGCCCGCGTCCTTCAGCGCCTGCGCGGCGGCGGCGAACTCGTCCCACGTGGTGGGTGCGGCGATGCCGTACTGGTCGAGGATGTCCTGTCGGTAGAGCATGCCCATGGGGCCGCCGTCGACCGGGATCGCGTAGACCGCGTCGCCGCTCGAGACGTCCTTCCAGGCGCCCTCGGTGTAGTCGCCCTTGACGTCGTTCGCGCCGAACTCGGTGAGGTCGACGAGGCCGTCGCGGATCGAGAAGCTCGAGAGCACCTCGGACTCCAGCATGATGACGTCGGGAGCGCCCGAGCCCGCCTCGAGGGCGGTCGAGAACTTGGTGTACTCGTCGTTGCCCTGGCCGGCGTTGGTCCAGCAGATCTGGACGTCGTCGTGGTTCTCGTTGAACAGGTCGACGACCTCTTCGAAGGCCGGGTACCAGGCCCAGACGCTGACCTGCGTGGCGTCGGCGTTCACGATCTTGTTCGTGCATTCCGTGGCGGAGGAATCTCCTGCGCTGCAGCCGGTGAGGGCTGCAGCCGCGACGGCGACCGTGCCGCCGACGGCGATGAGCTTGCTCTTCATCGTGCGGTGCTCTTTCTGTTGCGGTGGACAACTCTGTCTTTGGTGCGCCTGCCTCGCAGGCTTGTACAACGTTGTAAAGTAAACGTTGTAAAAGCCATGATGCCCAAGGGTCGGCGTGCTGTCAAGTCGATCGGGACACGGGTCCGGCGCGCACCGGAACGAGCATCCGGCAGCGCCCCGCACGGCGCATCCACCACCACCGCGACAGCGATCCGGCACCGTCCGGGCGGTGCCCGGGCATCGCCCGGGCACCGCCCGGAGCTGCCCGGAGCCGCCCTCGCCCGAGGTCAGGCCGCGTCGTCGACGAGCGCCGACTCGCGCTCGACGATGCGGAAGTCGGCGAGCCGCAACTGCACGGGCCCCACGTCGGCGCCGCGCGCGATGCGCTCCACGAGCGTCGAGACCGCGGTGCGGGCGATCCACTCCCGCCCCGGGTCGACGGTCGTCAGCGACGGGATCGAGTACCCCGCCTCGTCGAGGTCGTCGAAGCCCATGACCGCGACATCCTCGGGCACGTGGCGACCGGCCACCTGGAGCACGCGCATCGCGCCGAGCGCCAGGGTGTCGTTCAGGCCGAACACCGCGTCGAACTCGGAACCGCGATCGAGCAGCTCCGTCATCGAGCGCGCGCCGTTCGAGCGGTGCCAGAGCGTCGTGTAGCCGATCAGGGACTCGTCGTAGGCGATGCCGTGCGCCTCGAGCGCCTCGAGGTAGCCCTGCAGGCGCAGCGCCGCGGAGCCCACCACCTCGCCCTCGTGCGCCCCGACCACGGCGATGCGACGTCGTCCGGATGCGATGAGGAACTCGGTCGCCGCGCGCGCGGCCTCGACGTTGCGCATCGTCACGTGGTCGGTCGGGCCGCCGAAGATGCGCTCGCCGAGCAGCACCACCGGGTAGTCGACGTTCAGGCTCGCGACATCCGCCTCGCCCATGCCGAGCGCGCTGAAGATGAGCCCGTCGGTCATCTTCAGCCGCGGACTGCGGAGGAGCTCGAGCTCGCGATCGCGATCGCCGCCGGTCTGCTCCACGAGCACGACGAGGCCGGCCGCCTCGGCGGCTTCGATGACGGATGCCGCGAGCTCCGCGAAGTAGCTCAGCCCGAGGTCGGGCACCGCCAGCGCGATCGCGCCACTGCGCCCCGACCGGAGGCTGCGCGCCGTGAGATTCGGCGTGTACCCGAGCTCGGCGATGGCCGCCTCGACGCGCGCCTTGGTCGCGGGCCGGATGTGCGGGTACGCGTTGATGACGTTCGACACCGTCTTGATCGACACGCCGGCCACGCGCGCCACATCGTGCAACGTCACGGACATGTCGCCTCCTGGGTTCCTGCGGGTACTCTACAACGTTGTAGTCCGAGGATGGCGCAGCGGCTCATCGACCCCGCGGCGGGGTGACGTGCGCCTGCGCGAACGCGGCGTTCCGTTCGGAGATCCTCGCCACGCGGGCGAGTCGCTCGCGCTCGAGCGGTACCGCGAACGCCGCCCACAGCACGAGGGCGACACCGGCGCCCACGAGCGCGCCGCCGATCGTGTCCGAGAGCCAGTGCACGCCCAGGTAGGTGCGGCTGATGGCCATGAGCACCGTGTACGCGGCCCCGGCGACCCAGACCCACACGCGCGGGAAGATCACGCCGAGCGCCACCGCGATGGTCGCCGCGTTCGCCACATGCCCCGACGGGAATGAGCCGTAGTCGCTCGTGACCATCATGTCCTCGGGGCGCGGCCGGCCGACGAGCTCCTTCAGCAGCTGCACGACGAGCGCGCTCGCGGCCGACACCACCGCGAAGTAGAGCGCCGCCCACGGCCGGCGCATCGCCAGCAGGATCCCGACGAACACCAGGGGCACGACGAGCACGCCGACCACTCCCCCGCCGAGCGTGTTCATGAAGAGCGCGAAGAGGTCGCCGAGAGGCCCGTGGACCTCCAGCACCTCCTCGGCCCACTCCTCGTCGACGGCGAGCGGCAGGTTCCCGTTGCGCAGGGCGATCACGAGTCCGAGCAGCGTCGCGGTCACCACCGCCGCGATGCCGCCGATCAGGGGCGCGCGTCGGCGCATGCGGCGCACGCTCGCGGCGCGTTGCGGCGCGGTCGGCGCAGCGTCACGCGTGCTCGCGGTCGTGTCCTCGACGTCGTCGGCTTCGGCCATGTGCCCACGCTATCGATGGCGACGGATGCCGCGGCGGCGGCACGCGCGTGCAACCGAACCCGCGCTCCCCGCGCGCGGGAATCCCGCGGTCGCGGTGGAGTCCGGATCGAACGGGACTCCGGCGCGACAGCGGGATTCCGCCGGCGCGACGTTCGGGCGGATGCGGCGGGCGGACGCCACGGGCGGATGCGGCGGGCGGACGCCACGGGCGGATGCCACGGGCGGATGCCGCGGCCCCGGCACGCGGCATCCGTCGGCGTCGAGCCGCCCGCGATGTCAGTCGGACGCGGCGGCGCCGGCGTCCCGGGCGACGAGCCCGTTCAGCAGCGCGGCGCCGGTCGCGGCATCCGCCACCGTGACGACGAACGGCTTCGCATCGCGCCGTGCGACCTCGATCGCCGGGCCCGAGCGGATGATGACGCCCCGGCGTCCGGCCGCGTCGAACCGGAAGCCCCAGCCGCCGAACTCCGCCGCCGACACGTCGACCGCGGCAGCCGAGACGACCTCGTCGACCCGGACGTGCGCCAGCCGGAACCCGAGCGCCGCCCGCACCGAGAGCCCGTCGCCGTCGACGGTGACCCGCACCGCCGCCGTGGTGGCGAGCACCGCGACGGCGATCACCAGCACGAGGGCGATGATCCATCCGGTCTCGGGCGCGATCACGACGGGCACGGTGCAGAGGAGCACGACGAGGCCGATCAGCGCCCACACGGGCCAGGGTGCGCGGGCCGTCGACGTCCAGACGACCTTCTCGCCGCGACCGAGTGCGAGGGCGGGTGTCGCCGCCGGGGTCGTCGCGGGCGGCGGCTCGGGCAGCAGGATCCAGGCGAGCAGGCCGACGGTCGCGCCGATCCCGAGGCCCGCGATGACGATGAGCCACACGGCCGCGTCGGTGGGCGAGCGGCCGTCGAGCTGGAGTCCCGTGAGCGAGAGCATGATGAGCGTCAGCGCCGTGGTGACGGCCGGGGCGGCCACGGCGGTCGGTCGCACCGATCCGGCCGACGTCGTGCCCGCGGCATCCGCTCGACCGCCTTCGCCGGGTCGCCGGCCGCGAGCCCCGCCGCCGTAGACGGCGGCCGCGATGGCTCCGACGACGAGCAGCGAGATGCCGACGTAGAAGCCCAGGAACCCGAGCGGGGGCATGACGCCATCGGGTCCGTCGACGCCCCAGTGCGTGATGATCTCGTCGGGAAGTCGCGGCAGCCACGCGACGAGCACGAGGGCGCCTGCGGCGATGATCGCGAGCGGTACCCAGATGACGACGGCCAGGAGGAGACGGCGATCGCGCCGCGCACGCGCGACGTCGTCGACCGGCACGGCTGCGGATGCCGCGGGGCGGGGGCTGTTCATCGGGCGAGTTCCTCTCGGACGAGTGCGAGCACCGTGTCGGGCGCGAGCCCGTGCGCTCGGGAGACCTCGGCGAGCTCGGCGGCGAGTCGCCGCACGTCGTCGAGGTTCGGGGCGACCTGCGTGACGATCGCACCGCGGCCGCGACGCAGCTCGATGAACCCCTCGTCGCGCAGCGTCTGGTACGCGTGCAGCACGGTGTGGGTGTTCACCTCGAGCGAGGCCGCGAGCTCGCGGGCGGCCGGGAGGCGGTCTCCCCCGGAGAGCCGGCCGGCGAGCACCTCGGACCGCACGGCGCGCGCCACCTGCTCGAAGATGGGGCTGCCGGATGCCGGGTCGATGCGAATGATCACATGTACATTGTTCTATGAACAACTAGAACAATGCAAACCAGCGATTCGCCTCAGGGCGACGCGGTTGGCACGCGGGAACACCGTTGTCGCACGAGAACACCGTTCGAACGGTGTTCCTGCGTGACAACGGTGTTCCTGCGACGGCGTTCGCCGCGACGGGCAGGCGGATGCGGGCAGGCGGATGCCGGCAGGCGGATGCCGGCGGGCGGATGCCGCGTCAGTCGCTGAGCGGCGGCACCGTGCGCGGGCGCACGAGCAGCCAGAGCGCGGCGACCGCGACCACGGCGGCCGCCGTCTGCACGATCGCCATCGGCACGGCGCTGCCCACGCCCATGAGGCCGATGAGCGGCGAGATGAGCCCGGCGAGCCCGAAGTTCAGCGCACCCAGCAGGGATGCCGCGGTGCCGGCCTCGGCGCCGTGGTGCGCGAGCGCGAGCACCTGCACGGCCGGGAACGAGAACCCGCACGCGAGGATGTAGATCCACAGCGGGATCGCCGTGCCCCAGAACCCTGCGCCCGACGAGTCGAGCACCATGATCGCGATGGCCATGGCGAGGTGCACGAGCGTGGTGATCGAGAGGATCCACTGCGGCGCGACGCTCCCGCGCATGAGCCGGGAGCTCACCTGCACGCCGACGATCACGCCGACGGAGTTCACGGCGAAGAGCAGGCCGTACTGCTGGGCGCTGAACGCGTACACCTCCTGGAAGAGGAACGACGAGGTCGAGAGGTATCCGAAGAGCCCGGTGAAGGTCATGCCGCCGATGATCGCGGCGCCGAGGTAGACGCGGTCGCGGAAGAGCGCGGCGTAGCGGTCGCGGAGCGTCGAGTGCCCGGCGACGTGCCGGCGCGACTCGGGAAGGGTCTCGATGATGAGGAACGCGACCGCGAGCACCACGACGACGCCGTAGATCGCGAGCACGACGAAGATGCCGCGCCAGTCCATGACGTTCAGCAGCTGCGAACCGATGACGGGCGCGAGCACCGGCGCGAGGCCGTTGACGAGCGCGAGCCGCGAGAGCATGCGCACGAGCGGCTTGCCGCCGAACAGGTCGCGCACCATCGCCATCGCGACGACGCCGCCGGCCGCGGCACCGAAGCCCTGCAGCAGGCGGAAGACGCTGAGCCAGACGATGTCGGGGGCGAACGCCGCGCCGACGGATGCCGCGATGTGCAGGAGCGTCGAGAGGATCAGGGGCAGGCGGCGGCCCACCTTGTCGCTCCACGGGCCGACGATGAGCTGGCCGAAGCCGAACCCGATCATGGTGCCCGTGAGGGTGAGCTGCACGGCCGCGGCCGAGACGCCGAGCTCGTCCTGCAGCACGGGGAACGCGGGCAGGTAGAGGTCGACCGTGAACGGGCCGAGCGCGGTGAGCGCACCGAGCACGAGCACGTAGACGAGTCGCTGGCGACGACTGAGGAGGTCGCCCGGGTGGGTCGGCGCCGAGTAGTCGTCGGGGCGGATGATGGGGATGGAGGCGGTTGCAGACATGCGTGTTCCAGGCGTGCTCGAGTGCGGCGGCGCACGCCCTCGGACGCCGGGAGACAGGAAGGCGGCGCCCCGTGGGACGCCGCCGTGGTGCGTTCGGGCCTCGCGCGGCTCGAATCGATTCGACTGTCTTCGATTGTAGCCGGGACCCCCCACCCCGAAGCAAGTCCGAATCACGCTCGGTTTTGATCTCGCGCCGACGCGAGGGGCGGATGTCACGACCCGGCGTCGCGGCATCCGCCCTCGGTTCGTTCGGTGACCGCGCGTGCTACGCGGTGCGCGCCTCCTCGGCGGAGCCGGCCTGTGCCGAGGCCTCGGCCGGGGACGAGGCCGGAGACGACGCCGCGTGCACCGCCGCGAGGTAGCCGAAGACGGCGGCCGGCCCGATGGTCGACCCGGGACCGGGGTAGGTGCGCCCCATGACCGACGCGGTCGTGTTGCCCGCGGCGTAGAGCCCCTCGATGACCTCGCCGTCGACGTCGATCACGCGGGCGTGCTCGTCGGTGAGGAGCCCGCCCTTCGTGCCGAGGTCGCCGGGCACGAGCTGCACCGCGGTGAACGGCCCCTTCTCGAGCGCGCCGAGGTTCGGGTTCGGCTTCACCCACGGGTCGCTGTAGTAGCGGTCGTAGGCGGTGCGGCCGCGGCCGAAGTCGACGTCGACGCCGGTTCGGGCGAACCCGTTGAAGCGGTCGATGGTGGCGAGGAAGGTCGCCTTGTCGACGCCCATCTTCTCGGCCAGCTCACCCAGCGTGTCGGCCTTGACCACCACCCCCTGCTCGACGAGGTCCTTGCCGCCCATGAGCAGCGCGCCGAACATGTAGCGCTGACGGTGGCGGCGCTCGACGACGAGCCACGACGGGTTCGCGGGCGAGATGGGGTCGCGCTCGAGCAGGTGGTGCCCGAAGTCGATGTAGCTCTCGGACTCGTTGAGGTAGCGCCGACCCGACTGGTCGACGACGAGGCTGAACGGGTCGGAGCGCTCGTTCAGCACGAACTGCGCCTGCTTGCCCGGGATCGGCACCGAGGCGCCCCACCAGGCGTCGTCCATGAGCGCGACGTCGGCGCCGGCCGCGACCCCCGCCTCGATGGCCGTGCCGAGGTCGCCCTCGGCGGCCGAGGTGTACCCCGGGATGCCGTGGTACTTCTGCCGCCAGGCGGTGTTCGCGGCGAAGCCGCCCGCGCCGAGGATGACGCCCCGACGCGCCCGGATGCGCTGCACGCCGGCGGGCGTCGAGACGACGGCCCCGACCACGCGCCCGCGCTCGTCCTTCACCAGTTCGGTGAGCGGGCTGCTCAGGAGGAGCTCGACGCCCTGCTGCTTCGCGATGGCGCCGAGCTGCAGCATGAGCCCGCCGCCGAAGCCGTAGAGCTTCTTGCCGGTCATCAGGCCGCCGAGCGTGCGGAACACGAACCTCGCGCCACGGAAGAAGCCCGAGAACGAGGACCACGCACGCATGAGCAGCCACACGTCGTCGGTCTGCATGGGCGCCGGGATCGAATCGCCCGTGCGCGAGGTCTCGCGCCAGTCGCCGAGCCGCTTCGCGTCGAACGGCTTGGACTCGATGCCGCGCCCGATCTTGCCGCCCGGCCGGTCGGGGTAGTAGTCGGGGTAGTCCTTCGCGACCGCCCACCGCACGCCCAGCTGCTCGAGCCGGGTCACGAGCTCGGGGATGGTGTCCACGAACGCCGCACGCCGCTCGGGCGAGCTCGCCGGCCCGATCGACTCGCTCGGTCCGATCGCCGACTCGAGGTAGGTCAGCGCCTCCTCGCGCGAGTCGGCGATGCCCGTGCGTCGCATGATCGGGTTGTTCGGCATCCACAGCCCCCCGCCGCTGCGCATCGTGGTGCCGCCCCAGCGCTCGGTGCTCTCGACGACGAGCACGGACAGCCCGCGATCGGCCGCGGTGATGGCCGCGGTCATGCCCGCCGCACCGGTTCCGGCGACCAGGACGTCGACCTCGCGATCCCAGGATTGCGTCATTGTTCCTCCTCCGACCGGACACCATTGTCCGGTTACTCGGTTGTACGCTAACACCCGTGTCAGATGCGGGGAAGAGCGAGCGGACGAGCGGCACTCACGAGGGCGCCGACGCGCCCGGCGAGCCCGGCGCACCGCACGCGCCCGACGCACCCGCGGCCGATGCGACCGATGCGACCGACGGCTCCGACGCCAAGGTCAACCGCGGCCCCGGCGCCGGTCCCGGCAATCGGCGCGCGCTCATCGCCGCGGCGCGCGAGATCTTCGCCGAATCCGGCCTGCAGGCGCCGTACAACGCCGTGGCCAAGCGCGCCGGCGTCGGCCAGGGCAGCCTCTACCGCCACTTCCCCGACAAGGTCGACCTCGCGCTGGCCGTCTTCGACGAGAACTTCGACGTGCTCGAGGCATCCGTCGCGTCATCCGAGACGACGCTCGACACCCTGATCGACGACATCATCGACCTCGCCGCCGTGTCGACGGCGCTCATCGACCTGATCTGGCAGCACCAGCACGAGGAGCGGGTCGCCCACCTGACCACGCGGCTCGCCGGCATCGTCGGCACCGTCGTGGCCCGCGAACGCGCGGCCGGCCGCATCGACGACCGCGTCGCCGACGACGAGGTGCTGCTCGCGATCACCATGCTCACCGACCTGCTCTCCCGGGCGGATGCCGCGGAGCGACGCCCGCTCGCCGAGCGCGCCTGGGCGATCTTCCGCAGGTCGTTCTCGCCGCAGGGCGGCTGAGGCCGGCCCCGGTCGATCCGGGAGCGGGTTCAGTCCGCGAGCGGGTCCGCCAGCAGCCCCGCGAACGCGAGCTCCGCGGCGCCGATGAGCAGCCGGTTCTCGCCGAGCTCCGCGACCCTGATGTCGAGGTCCTCGGATGCCACGGGCAGCGACTGGGCCGAGACGAGGGCCTCGAGCGACGCCTGGTCGTGCGTCGCGAGGGTGGCGAGGAACCCGCCGAGCACGATGAGCGAGGGGTTCAGCACGTTGATCGCGTTGCCGAGCGCCGTCGCGAGGATGCGCTGCTGCCTGGCCAGCTCCTCGGCGACCTCGGGGGCGCCGGATGCGGCGAGCGCGGCGGCCAGCGTCGGCTCGTCGGCGTGCGCGAGGCCGACCACCTCGAGCAGTCGGGCGCGGCTCACCTCGTCCTCGAGCACGCCGGCGGGCGCCCGGCGGTCGTCGAGCCTGGCGATGCCCGGCCGGTTCTGGCCGAACTCCCCCGCGTAGCCTCCTTTGCCGCCGACGAGCCGCCCGCCCACGACGAGCCCGCCGCCGATGCCGCTCGCGCCGCCGTTGAGGTAGACGAGGTCGTCGACCCCGCGGCCGGCACCGAAGAGGTGCTCGGCACGTGCTCCGAGGCTCGCGTCGTTCGCCACGCCGGCGGGCAGTCCGGTCGCGACCTCGACGAGCGCGCGCACCGGGGCATCCGTCCATTCGAGGTGGGGTGCCCAGCGCACGAGCCCGTCGTCGGAACGCACCTGCCCGGGGACGGCGAGTCCGACGCCGACGAGGCGGGCGTCGCCGAGCCGGGTCGCCCGCCACCGGTCGAGGATGCCGGCCACGAGCTCGGCGGTCTCCTCGGGCGTGACGAGGTGGTCGACCTCGAGGCGTTCGCGCACCACGATGCGGGCGTTCAGCCCGACCGCGGCCACGGTCACGGCGTCGACCTCGGGGTTGACCGCGACGGCCAGCACCGACGGGTGCGCCGCGACCACGGGCGAGGGCCGGCCGACGCGGTTCGTCGGGTCGGGCGCGCGTTCCTCGACGAGGCCGAGCTCGGTGAGCTCGGCGGCGAGCGAGGCGACGGTCGAGCGGTTCAGGCCGGTCTCGGCCGTGAGGCGGGCGCGCGACAGCGGCCCCTCGAGGTGCGCGAGCACGAGAAGTTTCGAGAGGTTTCGACGATGCACGCCGTCGAACGTGCCGGGTCGGTCTGCCACGGGGACACTCTATGTTCCCGGTCGGGCCCCGAACAGACGGCGCGCGCTATTTGTTGCTCTTGACGGCAAATCCCCTCCGGGCTAGAGTTCCGATGTCCAGATCACTTTCGGCGTTGAGGCCGAAACTTTCGAGAGGTTCAATGATGAACAGACGACGCATCGGCAGGTTCACCGCCATCAGCGCCGCAGCAGCACTGGCCGTCGGGGCGTTGGCAGGATGCAGCGCCGGCGGCGGGGAGTCCAGCGACGGGGACGTGTCCCTCACGTTCTGGCACAACTCCACCACGGGTGACGGCAAGGCCTATTGGGAGGCGACCGCGGCCGCCTTCGAGGAGGCGAACCCGGGCGTGACCATCGACATCCAGGCCATCCAGAACGAGGACATGGACGGCAAGCTCCAGACCGCCCTCAACTCGGGCGACGCTCCCGACATCTTCATGGCCCGCGGCGGCGGCAAGCTCGCGGCCGTCGTCGAGGCCGGCCAGGCGCAGGACCTCAGCTCCGCGCTCTCCGACGAGACGAAGACCGCCCTCGGCGAGGGCGCCCTCTCGGCGTTCACGGTCGACGACAAGCTCTACGGCGTCCCGTCCTCGGTGCTGCCCGGCGGCATCTACTACAGCAAGGACCTGTTCGAGCAGGCCGGCATCACCGAGACGCCGACCACCTTCGACGAACTGGGCGACGCCGTCGACAAGCTCAAGGCCGCCGGCATCGACCCCATCGCGCTCGGCGCGAAGGACGCCTGGCCGGCCGCGCACTGGTTCTACTTCTTCGCGCTCCGCGAGTGCGGCCAGGACGTGATCACCGGCCTCACCGAAGACCCGAGCTTCTCCGACGAGTGCTGGCTGCGCGCCGGCGAGGACCTCGAGGACTTCGCGGGCATCGAGCCGTTCAACCAGGGCTTCCTCACCACCACCGCGCAGCAGGGCGCCGGCTCCTCCGCCGGCCTCGTCGCGAACCACAAGGCCGCGATGGAGCTCATGGGCGCCTGGGACCCCGGAGTGATCGCCTCGCTCACGCCCGACGAGAAGCCCCTGGCCGACCTCGGCTGGTTCCCGTTCCCGGCCGTCGACGGCGGTGACGGCGAGGCCGGCGCGATGATGGGCGGCGTCGACGGCTTCTCGTGCTACGTCGAGGCTCCGAAGGAGTGCGGCGAGTTCCTCGAGTTCGCCTCGCAGAAGGAATACCAGGAGGGCTACGCGAACGCCTTCGTCACGCTCCCGGCCAACAAGGACGCCCAGGGCGTCGTGACCGACCCTGCCCTGCAGGAGGTGCTCGCGTCCGTCAACGAGGCTCCGTACGTCTCGGTCTGGCTCGACACGCTCCTCGGCCAGAACGTCGGCAACGCCCTGAACGTGGGCGTCGTGGACCTGCTCGCCGGCAAGGGCTCGCCCCAGGGCATCGTCGACGCGGTCGACGACGCGATCAAGAAGGGCTGAGGCCGAGAACATCATGAGCGTTCGCACCAACTCTCCCGCCGAGGGACGAGTCGACGCGGACGACGTCACGGCCGGAGGCGGCACGCCGTCTCCGGCCGCCGGCCGGGTCGTCGCGACGTCGCCCGGCGCCCGACGTCGCCCCCGTCGAGACCTCCTCAAGACGTTCGAGATCGCCGTGCTCGTGGGCCCGGCGCTCCTCGTCTTCCTCGCCTTCGTCATCTTCCCTGTCGTCATGGCCGGCTACTACGGCTTCTTCCGGTGGAAGGGCTTCGGACCGCCCACCGACTTCATCGGCCTGCAGAACTACGTCACGATCTTCCAGGACCCCTCGTTCCACGAGGCGGTCGCGCACAACGCGATCATCGTCGTCATGTCGCTCGTGCTGCAGGGACCCGCCGCGCTCCTGCTCGCCCTGCTCCTGAACCGCCCGATGCGCGGCCAGTCCGCGATCCGCGTGCTCATCTTCGTGCCGTACGTGATCGCCGAGGTCGTGGTGGGCACGGGCTGGAGCCTCATGCTCCAGAGCGAGGGCGCGCTGAACGGCCTCCTCGAGAAGGTGGGCCTCGGCGCCTTCACCCAGGACTGGCTCGCCGATCCCGGCATCGCCATGTGGACCCTGCTCGGCATCATCACCTGGAAGTACATCGGCTTCGCCGTGATCCTCTTCCTCGCCGGCCTCCAGGGCATCCCCCAGGAGCTCACCGAGGCGGCCCAGATCGACGGCGCCTCCTACTGGCAGATCCAGCGTCGCATCACGCTGCCGCTGCTCGGCCCGACCCTGCGCATCTGGGCGTTCCTGTCGATCATCGGTTCGCTGCAGCTGTTCGACCTCGTCTACATCATCTGGGGGCAGTACGTCGCCTCGACGGCGGGCACCTCGACGATGGCGACGTACATGGTCGCGAACGGCCGCAACGCCGGCAACTACGGCTACGGCAACGCCGTCGCCGTGGTGCTCTTCCTCATCTCGCTCGTCGTCGCCCTCGTCTACCAGCGCTTCGTGCTCCGCCGCGACACGGCGGGCGCCCTCACCGAACGGAGCGAGCGTTGACCGCCTCGACCATCGCCATCCCCCGGGCCCGCCGGCCCCGCAACGGCCGGCTCCCCTGGGGCAGCCCCACCATCTACTTCGTGGGCTTCATCGTCATCGCCCTGATGCTCGCCCCGATCGCGTACATCATCATCGGCGGCTTCCGCACGAACTCCCAGATCACGACCGACCCCTCGGCGCTGCCCGCACCGTGGGTGTTCACGAACTACGCCGACGTGCTCGTGAGCACCACGTTCTGGGGCGAGGTGCTGAATTCGACGGTCGCCGCGGTCGTCACGACCGTGGGCGTCGTCGCGCTCGGCCTCATGGCCAGCTACGTGCTCGCGCGCTACCGCTTCAAGGCCCGCGGGCTGCTCTACGCAGTGTTCGCGGCCGGGCTCATGTTCCCGATGACGGTCGCCATCACGCCGCTCTACCTCGTGGTGCGCAACCTCGGCCTGATGAACTCGCTCGGCGGCATCATCCTGCCGCAGATCGCGTTCGCGCTGCCGACGACGATCATCATCCTCGTGCCGTTCCTCCGGGCGATCCCCGACGAGATCGAGGAGGCCGCCTCGATCGACGGATGCTCGCGCCTCGGCTTCTTCTGGCGGATGGTGCTGCCCCTGGCCCTGCCCGGCGTCATCACGGTCGGCATCCTCGCGTTCATCGCGAGCTGGAACAGCTACATCCTGCCGCTGTTCATCCTGAACAACGAGGCGGCCTTCACGCTGCCGCTCGGCGTGCAGGCGTTCGCGTCGCAGTACTCCGTCGACACGGCGAAGGTGCTCGCCTTCACCTCGTTGTCGATGATCCCGGCGCTGATCTTCTTCAGCATCTTCGAACGCCGCATCGTCGGCGGCCTCACCGGGGCGGTCAAGGGATGACCGAGCCCACGACGGATGCAACGACCGAGACCGAGACCGAGACCGAGACCGAGACGACGGATGCCCCGATGACCGATGCCACGACGACGACCACGAGGACGGATGCCGCAGCGGATGCCCCGTGGCGCGACCTGTCGCTGACGGCCGCCGCGCGCGCGACCGCCCTCATCGCCGAGCTCACCCTCGAGGAGAAGATCGCCCAGCTGTACGGCATCTGGATCGGCGCCTCCGACGACGGCGACGACGTCGCCCCGCACCAGCACGAGATGAGCGGCGACGTCGACCTCGACGCGCTGCTGCCCAAGGGGCTCGGGCAGATCACGCGGGCCTTCGGCACGGCGCCGGTCGATCCGGCCCTCGGGGCGCAGTCGCTCGCCCGGCTGCAGGAGCGCATCGTCGCGTCGAGCCGCTTCGGCATCCCGGCGCTCGTGCACGAGGAGTGCCTCGCCGGCTTCGCGGCGTACGGCGCGACCGCCTATCCGGTGCCCCTGTCGTGGGCCGCGACGTTCGATCCCGACCTCATCGAGCGGATGTCGCGCCGCATCGGCGACGACATGCGCTCGGTCGGCGTGCACCAGGGGCTGGCACCCGTGCTCGACGTCGTGCGCGACGCCCGATGGGGCCGCGTCGAGGAGACGATGGGCGAGGACCCGTACCTGGTGGGCAGCGTCGGCACCGCGTACGTGCGCGGGCTCGAGGCATCCGGGATCGTGGCGACCCTCAAGCACTTCGTCGGGTACTCGGCGTCGAGAGCGGGCCGCAACCTGGCGCCCGTGTCGGTCGGCGCCCGCGAGGTCGCCGACGTGCTGCTGCCCCCGTTCGAGATGGTCGTGCGCGAGGCGAAGCCGCGATCGGTGATGAACGCGTACACCGATCTCGACGGCGTGCCCACGGCCGCCGACCGCGAGCTGCTCACGGGCCTGCTGCGCGAGACCTGGGGCTTCGAGGGCACGGTGGTCGCCGACTACTTCTCGGTCGCCTTCCTCCAGACACTGCACGGCACGGCCGGCGACCTCGGCGATGCCGCCGCCGCAGCGCTCGAGGCGGGCATCGACGTGGAGCTGCCCACGGTGCACGCGTTCGGCGAACCGCTCGTGCGCGCCGTCGCCGACGGTCGCCTCGACGAGCAGGTCATCGATCGAGCGCTCCTCCGCGTGCTCGTGCAGAAGGTCGAGATCGGCCTGCTCGACGACCCTGCCGCGCCGGCGGCCGCCACCGCGTCGAAGGGCGCCGTCGACCTCGACCCGGTCGAGAACCGCGCCCTCGCGCGTCGCATCGCCGAGGAGGCGATCGTGCTGCTCCGCAATGACGGGACCCTGCCGCTGGCCGCGCCCCGGCGGATCGCCGTGGTCGGTCCGACCGCCGACGACCCGCTCGCGGTGCTCGGCTGCTACGCCTTCCCGACCCATGTCGGCGTGCACCACCCCAAGAGCGGACTCGGCATCGAGCTGCCGACCCTCGTCGAGGCGCTGCGCGCCGAGTTCCCCGACGCCGAGATCACCGTGGCGCGGGGCACGTCGATCGACGGCGGCGAGACCGACGGCATCGCGGTAGCGGTCGAGCTCGCGGCATCCGCCGACGTGGTCGTGCTCGCGCTCGGCGACCGGGCCGGCCTGTTCGGCCGGGGCACGAGCGGCGAGGGCTGCGACGCCGAGACGCTCGACCTGCCGGGTGCGCAGGGCGCCCTGCTGGAGGCGGTGCTCGATGCCGGCACGCCGACCGTGCTCACGCTGCTCGCCGGCCGACCGTACGTGCTCGGCACGGCGCCCGAGCGCGCCGCCGGCATCGTGCAGGCGTTCTTCCCGGGCGAGGAGGGCACCCGCGCGCTCGCGGCCATCCTCGCGGGCCGCGTGAACCCGAGCGGGCGCCTGCCCGTCAGCGTGCCGGCCACGCCGGGCGCGCAGCCGTCGACGTACCTGGCGTCGACGCTGGCCCGCCGCAGCGAGGTCTCGAACATCGACCCGACCGCGCGCTACCCGTTCGGCCACGGGATCGGATACGCCTCGTTCGCGTGGAGCGACCTGCTCGTCGAGTCGGGCGAGGCGACCACCGAGGGGGCGGTGCGGATGTCGCTGACGGTCCGGAACACCGGCGACCGCGCGGGCGCCGAGATCGTGCAGCTCTACTTGCACGACCCGGTGGCCTCGGTCGTGCGGCCGGTGCGCCGGCTCATCGGATTCCGGCGCGTCGAGCTCGAGCCCGGGGCATCCGTGCACCTCGACGTGGAGGTGCCGGCGGACCTCGCGGCCTTCACCGGACGCGACGGGCTCCGCATCGTCGAGCCCGGCACGCTCGTGCTCGGCTTCGGGAGGTCGAGCGCCGACCTGCCGCTCGAGGCGACGGTCGAGCTCACGGGGCCGGTGCGGGTGGTCGACCACACCCGCGCGCTGCATCCGACCTGGACCGTCGTTCCGGCAGGAGCCGACGCACGGTGACCGCGGCGCGCAACCCGGTGCTGCCCGGGTTCCATCCTGATCCGAGCATCTGCCGGGTCGGCGACGAGTTCTTCGTGGTGACCTCGACCTTCGAGTACTTCCCCGGGCTGCCCGTGCATCGCTCGCGCGATCTCGTCTCGTGGGAGCTCGTGGGGCATGCGGTGCATCGCGAGGAACAGCTCGACCTGTCGACGGTGGCGGCCTCGGGTGGCCTGTTCGCGCCGACGATCCGCCACCACGACGGGCGATTCCTCGTCGCCTGCACCCTCGTCGGCGGCGAGGGCCGGCAGGGCAGCTTCGTGCTGACCGCGACGGACCCGGCCGGGCCATGGTCGGATCCGGCCTGGATCGAGGATGCCCCGGGCATCGACCCGTCGATCCTCTTCGACGACGACGGGCGGGCCTGGTGGTGCGGCACGCGGCTCGCCGATCCCGGCGACTGGCCCGAGCAGACCGAGGTATGGGTGCGCGAACTCGACCTCGCCACGATGTCGCTCGTCGGCGAGGAGCACGTCGTCTGGCACGGCGCGGTCGAGGGCGCCGTCTGGGCCGAGGGACCGCACCTCTACCGGGATGGCGACGGGGTGCTGCTGCTCGCCAGCGAGGGCGGAACGGAGCGCCACCATGCCGTGAGCGCGGCGCGCGGCGCGAGTCCGGCCGGGCCCTTCACCGGGTCGCGGGCGAACCCGCTGCTCACCCATCGCCATCTCGGCGGCGACGTGGGCGTGGCCAACGTCGGTCACGCCGACCTCGTCGACGACGGACGCGGCGGCTGGTGGGCGACGGTGCTCGCGACGAGGCGGCTCCCCCTCGACGGCGCTCGCGCCGACGCCCTGCAGGGTCGTGAGGCCTGGCTGGTGCCCGTCGTCTTCGAAGACGGCTGGCCCGTGTTCGCCCCGGGGTCCGGACGGCTGGCCGACGAGGTCGAGGTGCCGTGGGCCGACGAGGTCGAGGTGCCGTGGGCCGACGCGCAGGCTTCCGGTGCGACCACGCTCGTCGACGACTTCGACGGGCCGTCGCTGCATCCCGAACTGCTGACCGTGCGCACCGCGCCGGGCAAATCCAGGGCGCAGCTCGGCGAGCGGCCGGGGCACCTGCGCCTGCACGCCGTCTCGGGCAGCCTCGCCGAGGTGGCCCCGCACGCCTTCGCCGGCTTCCGGTTGGAGCAGCCGTCCGCCACGCTGTCGACCGTCATCGAGGCACCGGATGCCGCGACCTCCGGGCTGCTCGCCGGCCTCGCACTGCGCCTCTCCGAGCGTCGGCACGTGACTTTCGGGGTGCGGGTGGGCGCGAGCGGGCGCGTCGTGGAGCTCGTGCTCCACGTCGACGGCGAGGACCGCCTGCTCGGGCACGCCGACGCGCCCGAGGGGCCGGTCGAGCTCGCCCTCGAGATCGACGGCTTCGACGCGATCGCCCGATACGGGCCGGGCGAACGGGATGCGCGCGATGAACCCGGCCTCGGCGAGCGCCCCGGCACGGTGCTCGGCACGGTCGTCGCCACCGTCGACCTCGCTCCGCTCAGCCCGAGTCGCGGCGGAGGCTTCGTCGGGGTCGTCGGCGGCGTGTTCGCCGTCGACGGGTCCGCGCCCGGCACGCGCGACGAGCGCGCCTCGGCCTGGGTCGACGTCGACCTGCTGAGCCTGGTGCACGCGCCCTGACGACACCTCGACCGGCGACCGTCGCCACGACGCGAGCACGGCCGCACCGGAACGCAGTCGGGCGGGCAGCGCGCCTACGCGGCCGGCGGCGCGGTGCTCTCGCGCACGACGAGGTTCGTCGCGAGGTCCATGCGCGGGGTGGACTCGGGCTGCTCGCCGCTCAGGCGGATGGCGAGCCGTGCGGCCTCCTCGCCCATGCGACGCAGGGGCTGGTGCACCGTCGTCAGCGGCGGGCTCACCCACGGGGCGAGCGTGATGTCGTCGTAACCCACGATCGAGAGGTCGCCGGGCACCGTGAGCCCGACCTCGCGTGCCGCGTCGAGCGTGCCGAGCGCCTGCAGGTCGCTGCCGGCGAAGATCGCGGTCGGTCGGCGGTCTGCGGGCAGCGCGAGCAGCTCGCGTGCACGGTCGCGCCCTCCGGCGACCTCGAAGGTGCCGAACCGCACCCAGTCGGGGTCGATCGCGAGTCCGGCGGAGTTCATCGCACTGCGGTATCCGTCGAGCCTGGCCAGGGAGCACATCATGTCCTCGGGGCCGGTGATCGTCGCGATGCGCCGGTGGCCGAGCTCGAGCAGGTGGCGGGTCGCGGCGAGCCCGCCCGACCAGTTCGCCGACCCCACGCTCGGCACATCGGGCGACGGATCGCCGGCGGGATCGACGATCACGAACGAGATCGCGCGGGAGCGGAGCCGCTCGCGGTACTCGGGCGAGAGCTCCGAGAACACGAGGACGACGCCGACGGGGCGACGGCGGATGACGCCCTCGATCCAGTCGGGGGCGGGGGCGTGCCGGTCGCCGCTCACGGTGAGCACGACGCTCAGGCCGTGCTCCTTTGCGACGGCCTCGACCCCGCCGATGATCTCCATCGACCAGATCGGGTCGAGTCCGTGGAAGACGAGCTCGAGCAGCTCGGGGCGGGATTCGGACCGCCCTGCGCCCCGCCGCACGTAGCCGCGCTCGTGGAGCACGCGCTCGATGCGATCCCTCGTCGCCTTCGACACGTCGGTGCGTCCGTTCAGCACCTTGGAGATCGTCGACAGGCTCGAGCCCGTCTCGTCGGCGATCTCGGCGAGGGTGACTCGGTCTCCGTCCGCATCCGTCTTCATGTTTCGAATCCTAATCGCGAAAGTTGCGAAATGGAGGACTTGCGCCGACCGGGTCCCGGGTTTATGTTGTACCTGCCAACAAATCATCGATGACGCTGAAAGGCGGATCTCCATGGCCAGCGCGCCCACCCGCGACGACAAGTTCTCCTTCGGTCTCTGGACGGTCGGGTACAACGGCACCGACCCGTTCGGCGGCCCCACCCGCAAGCCCCTCGACGTCGTGCACGCCGTCGAGAAGCTCTCCGAGCTCGGCGCCTACGGCCTGACGTTCCACGACGACGACCTCTTCGCGTTCGGCTCGAGCGACGCCGAGCGCCAGACGCAGATCGACCGCCTCAAGGGCGCACTCGACGCGACCGGCCTCATCATCCCGATGGTGACCACGAACCTGTTCAGCGCACCCGTCTTCAAGGACGGCGGCTTCACGGCCAACGACCGCGACGTGCGCCGCTTCGCCCTGCGCAAGGTGTTCCGCCAGCTCGACCTCGGCGCCGAGCTCGGCGCCAAGACCTTCGTCATGTGGGGCGGCCGCGAGGGCGCGGAGTACGACTCGGCGAAGGACATCCGCCAGGCGCTCGAGCGCTACCGCGAGGCCGTGAACCTCCTCGGCGACTACGTCACCGACAAGGGCTACGACATCAGGTTCGCGATCGAGCCCAAGCCCAACGAGCCCCGCGGCGACATCCTGCTCCCGACCCTCGGCCACGCGATCGCGTTCATCGACTCGCTCGAGCGTCCCGAACTCGTTGGCCTCAACCCCGAGGTCGGGCACGAGCAGATGGCCGGGCTCAACTTCGCCGCCGGCATCGCCCAGGCGCTGTACCACGGCAAGCTCTTCCACATCGACTTGAACGGCCAGCGCGGCATCAAGTACGACCAGGACCTCGTGTTCGGCCACGGCGACCTGCACAACGCGTTCGCGCTCGTCGACCTGCTCGAGAACGGCGGCCCCGGCGGCGTTCCCGCCTACGAGGGCCCCCGTCACTTCGACTACAAGCCCTCGCGCACCGAAGACGAGAAGGGCGTGTGGGAGTCCGCCGCGGCGAACATGCGCACCTACCTGCTGCTCAAGGAGCGCGCCGCGGCCTTCCGCGCCGACCCCGAGGTGCAGGAGGCGCTCGAGGCCGCGAAGGTCTTCGAGCTGTCGACGCCGACCCTCAACCCCGGCGAGTCCTACGACGAGTTCCTCGCCGACCGCTCGGCCTACGAGGACTTCGACGCCGACGTGTACCTCGGCGGCAAGGGCGGCGGCTTCGTGCGCCTGCAGCAGCTCGCCACCGAGCACCTGCTCGGCGCACGCTGAGCCCACTGCCCGACATGTGCACGCCCCTGATCGCTCGCACCGCGACGGCAGGGGCGTGCCGGGGCCACGCCCGGCGGGTCGTCGACGCGACACGCCGGGCTCCATCGTGAAGATCGAATGAGCCCGGATCACACTGACCGGGCAACCGAGAGGGGGCGGGCGATGCCGCTCGTCGCAGGAGTCGACTCGTCGACGCAGTCGTGCAAGATCGTGATCCGGGATGCCGCGACCGGCGAGCTCGTGCGCTCGGGCCGCGCCCCGCATCCCGACGGCACCGAGGTCGACCCCGCCGCATGGTGGGGCGCGCTGCTCTCGGCCATCGGCGACGCCGGGGGGCTCGACGGCGTCGAGGCGATCTCGATCGGCGGCCAGCAGCACGGCATGGTCGTGCTCGATGCCGACGGCCGCGTCATCCGCGACGCCCTGCTCTGGAACGACACCCGCTCGGCCCAGGCCGCGCTCGACCTGATCGCCGAGGTCGGTGCCGACGAATACGCGGAGCGCACGGGCGTCGTGCCGGTCGCCTCGTTCACGGCGACCAAGCTGCGCTGGCTGCGCGACGCCGAGCCCGAGAACGCCGCCCGGGTCGCCGCCGTGGCGCTCCCCCACGACTGGCTGACCTGGCGCCTGCGCGGCTTCGGCCCGACCGGCGAGTCCGTGCTCGGCCCCGTGCTCGAGGAGCTCGCGACCGATCGCTCCGATGCGAGCGGCACGGCGTACTGGGGCCCCGACGGCTACGATCGCGACCTGTTCGTCCGCGCGCTCGGCCATGACGCCGTGCTGCCGCGCGTGCTCGGCCCGTCCGAGGCCGCGGGCCCCACTCCCGATGGCATCCTCGTGGGCGCCGGCGCCGGCGACAACGCCGCCGCCGCGCTGGGCCTCGACGCGGCATCCGGCGACGTCGTCGTCTCGATCGGCACGAGCGGCACGGTCTTCGCCGTGACGGATGACGCGATCGCCGACGCCACCGGCACGGTCGCCGGGTTCGCCGACGCCACCGGCCGTTCGCTGCCGCTCGTCGCCACGCTCAACGCCGCGAGGGTGCTCGACGCCTTCGCGCGCGTGCTCGGCGTCGACCACGACGCGCTCGGCCGGCTGGCGCTCGAGGCGGAGCCCGGAGCATCCGGCGCCGTGCTCGTGCCCTACTTCGAGGGCGAGCGCACGCCGAACCTGCCCGACGCGACGGCGCGGCTCGAGGGCCTGACGCTCGCGAACACGACCCCGGCGAACCTCGCCAGGGCTGCGATCGAGGGCATGCTCTGCGGACTGGCCGACGGACTCGACGCCGTGACCGGGCAGGGGGTCTCGGTCGACCGGGTGCTGCTGATCGGCGGGGCCGCCCAGAACCCTGCCGTGCGCCGCATCGCGGCGCAGGTCTTCGATGCTGCGATCGTGGTGCCGGCGCCGGGTGAATACGTCGCCGACGGTGCCGCGCGGCAGGCCGCGTGGGCCCTCACGGGGCAACGCCCGGCGTGGCCGATCGAGGTCGTCGAGACCCTTCCGAGCGACCACCGCGGCGCGATCCGCGAGCGCTACGCGCGGGCATCCGCCGGGCGAATCGATTCGACCCCGAACTGGGGTCACGACGCCCGAGAGGAGGCGCATTCGACGATGTGACAGGGCCATCGTGGCCAGCACTGAGGAAGACCGCTTTCCGCCCGTGATGTGACGTGTCACATCCATCCCGGTGTTACCCGATCGTTATCGACACCGGACTACCGCTCCCCTTACAGAGCAGTCAGTATCCTCATGCCGACGTCAGTGCAGACGCGGCAGCAGTGAATGTCCTGCACACTCACCAAGAGAAGGGGAGAACGATGAAGACGTCTTCATTGATCTCGATCACAGCCCTCGCCGGAGTATCGATGCTGATGCTCGCGGGGTGCTCCAGCGGCGGCGACGGCGGCTCGACCGACGAGGCGACCGCGACGCGTGCCTGCGTCATCCTCCCCGATGCGGCATCATCGCCGCGTTGGGAGAACGGCGACCGTCCCGCGCTCGAGAAGGCCATCACCGACGCCGGCTTCGAGGCCGACATCCAGAACGCCCAGGGCGACACCAGCAAGTACGCCACCATCGCCGACCAGCAGCTCAGCAAGGGCTGCGGCGTGATGCTCCTCGTCGACTACAACGGTGCGGCCGTGGCCGTCACGTCCAAGGCGCAGGACCAGGGCATCCCGGTCATCGCATACGACCGTCCGATCGAGGGCGCCGACTACTACGTCTCGTTCGACAACGAGCAGGTCGGAGCGCTCGAGGGCCAGTCGATCCTCGACGGCCTCGAGGCGGCCGGCAAGGACCCGGCCAGCGCGGTCGTGGTCTACATGGGCGGCGACCCCGCCGACGGCAACGCGGCGATGTTCCACGACGGAGCCGTGAGTGTCATGGAGCCCGCCGGCATCAAGCCCGCGCAGGAGCCGCCGGGAGTCTGGGACGGCGACAAGTCGGCGACCAACTTCGAGCAGGCGCTGACCGCGCTCGGCGGCAAGGTCGACGCCGTCTGGGTCGCGAACGACACGAACGCCGCCGGCGTCATCACGATCCTCGACAAGAACGGCCTCACCGTTCCCGTCTCGGGTCAGGACGCCTCGGTCGCCGGCCTGCAGAACGTGCTCCTCGGCAAGCAGACCGCCACGGTCTACAAGCCGTTCGGACTCGAAGCCGACGCCGCGTCGGAGCTCGCCATCAACCTCCTGAACGGCGAGAAGCCCTCGGTCGACAAGCAGCTCGAGGACGGCACGCCGTACATCGCGGTGACGCCGATCCTCGTCGGTCCCGATGACGTGCAGACGGTCGTCGACGACGGCAACGCCGACGCCGCCGAGATCTGCACCGACGACGTGGCCGACGCCTGCGCCGCCCACGGCGTGGGATAGTCCGGTCCGATCCGACGGGAGGCTCCGGGACGAACGCTCGTCCCGGGGTCTCCCGCTCCCGCTTGAGAAGAACACCCCGGGACAGCGCTGTTCCCCAGAGAAAGGACCCGGCATGGACCTGCCGATCATCGAGCTGAAGGGGGTCGTGAAGAGCTTCGGCCCGGTCGAAGTGCTGAAGGGCGTGAACCTCACGGCGTACCCCGGAAAGATCACGGCCCTCGTCGGCGACAACGGCGCCGGCAAGTCGACGCTCATCAAGGGGCTCGCCGGCGTGCAGCCCTACGACGGCGGCGAAGTGCTCTTCAACGGCGAGCCCGTGAACCTGCACAGCCCGCGCGACGCCGGCGCCCTCGGCATCGAGGTCGTCTACCAGGACCTCGCGCTCTGCGACAACCTCGACATCGTGCAGAACATGTTCCTCGGTCGCGAGGAGCTCTCGTCCGGCACGTTCGACGAGGGACGCATGGAGCGCGAGGCGGCCGAGACCCTTCGCCAACTCTCGGTGCGCACGGTCAAGTCCGTGCGCCAGAAGGTCTCCTCACTGTCGGGCGGTCAGCGCCAGACCGTGGCGATCGCGCGATCGGTGTTGAAGAAGGCCAAGGTCGTCATCCTCGACGAGCCCACCGCCGCCCTCGGCGTCGCGCAGACCGCGCAGGTGCTCGCCCTCGTGAAGCGCCTCGCCGAGCAGGGCGTCTCGGTGATCATCATCAGCCACAACCTGGTCGACGTCTTCGAGGTCGCCGACGACATCAACGTGCTCTACCTCGGCCAGATGGTGGCCTCCGTCAAGACGAGCGAGACGAACAACGAGGACGTCATCGGCTACATCACCGGTGCCAAGACCTACGAGGAGACCCCCGCATGAGCGCGCCGAAGAGCAGTGCGCCCCCGACCGATTCCACGACCGCCCTGTCCGCGCTCAGCACCGAGCAGCTGATCGGCAGCGGACAGGAGGGCGGCCTGATGGACCAGGTCCGCGCCTGGGTCCAACGGGTGCGCGGCGGCGATATGGGGGCGCTGCCCGCCATCGCCGGCTTCGTCGTGCTCAGCATCCTGTTCACGGCGCTCAGCCCGTTCTTCTTCACCGAGCGCAACTTCGCGAACCTGCTGACGCAGGCCGCCACCCTCGTCATGCTCGGCATGGCGCTCGTGTTCGTGCTGCTGCTCGGCGAGATCGACCTGTCGGCCGGCGTCACCGCGGGCCTGGCGATGGTCATCTTCGTGGTGCTCGTCGCAGTCGTGAACCTCAACTGGATCCTGGCGCTCGCGATCGCGTTCCTCACGGGCATCGCGATCGGCACGTTCATCGGCTTCTTCGTCGCGAAGGTCGGCATCCCATCATTCGTGGTGACCCTCGGCCTGTTCCTCGGGTTCCAGGGCCTGGAGCTGATGATCATCGGCGCCGGCGGCCTGTACCGCGTCGAGACGCCCGAGATCCTCGCCATCCAGAACAGCACGATGCCGCCGTGGGCGGGCTGGGTGATGATCCTCGTCATGCTCGCCATCTCGGCGACGATGTCGTTCATCGACCGCTCGCGCCGCACCCGCGCCGGGGTCCCCAACCGCACGATCGCCCTCGTCTGGGCGAAGCTCATCGCGATCGCGGTGCTCGGCGGCATCGTGGTGTTCATCCTCAACCAGAACCGCGGAACCGGGTTCAAGGCCATCGAGGGCGTGCCGATCGTCGTGCCGATCACCCTCGCGATCCTCTGGCTGGGCACGTTCGTGCTCGACCGCACGAAGTTCGGCCGCTACATCTACGCGGTGGGCGGCAACGCCGAGGCCGCGCGACGATCGGGCGTCAAGGTCGCCGCGATCCGCTGGTTCGCGTTCATCGCGTGCTCCTCGCTCGCGGTTGTCGCCGGCCTGTTCAGCATCAGCAAGGTCGGCTCGGTGGATGCCGCAGCCGGCCGTGACATCGTGCTGAGCGGCGTCGCGGCGGCGGTCGTCGGCGGCGTGAGCCTGTTCGGCGGTCGCGGGCGCCTCATCCACGCCGCGATCGGCGCGCTCGTGATCGCCGTGATCACGAACGGCCTCGGCCTGCTGAACCTCCCGGCGGGCGTGAACTACGCGGTCACCGGCGGCGTGCTGATCCTGGCCGCCACGATCGACGCGGTCTCGCGCAAGCGCGCGGGCGGCTCGATCCTGCGGACCTGACGCGATCGTTCCTCCGACGTCGAACGGGCCCGTGCGAATCTCGCGCGGGCCCGTTCGACGTTCCCGGGGTGGTGCGGCCGGTCGGCCTCGGCCTCGGCGTCGGCCTCGGCCACCTCGGCACGCGACACGGCCGGACTCCCGAGCGGTCAGCCGAACCGGCGGGCGAGCACGGCGCCCGCCTCCTCGAGCCAGCGCACACCGTCGGCCATGGCCGCGGCCCCGCCGCCCGCGAGGTCGGTGAGCGAGACGGATGCCGCGAAGCGAACGGGTTCGGCCGTGATCGCCCCGGCGACGAGCGCCACGCCGACCCCGGAGCGTTCGGCGAGGCGCGCGACCTCGGTGGGGGCCTTGCCCGCCTCGGACTGGCCGTCGTACCGGCCCTCGCCCGTGATCACCAGGTCGGCGCCGCCCACGGCCTCGGGCAGGCCGATCGTGCGGGCGATGAGCTCCGCTCCCCCGCCGAGCTCGGCGCCCCACGCGAGCATGGCGAATCCGGTGCCGCCCGCGGCGCCGGTGCCCGGGGCGCCGGCGTCGACACCCGTCTCGGTGTCGACGATCGCAGCCAGGTGCGCGAGGTTCGCCTCGAGCCGGTCGACGGTCGCGGCATCCGCCCCCTTCTGCGGGCCGAAGACCGCGGCGGCGCCGGTCAGTCCGAGCAGCGGGTTCGTCACGTCGCCGAGCACGACGGCACCGCCCGGCGGCAGCGGGCGCAGGCCGCCGAGGTGGGCGCGAGCGAGCAGGGCGAGCCCGCGATTGCCGTGCGGCACGGGGTCGCCCTCGGCATCCGCGAACCGGGCGCCGAGGGCGGCGAGCGCACCGGCGCCGCCGTCGCTCGTGGCGCTGCCGCCGAGGCCGAGCAGGAGACGTTCGACGCCGTGGTCGAGGGCCGCGGCGATCGCCTCGCCGAAGCCCACGGTGTGCGCGTCGAGCGGCTGCAGCGGATCGAGCATCGTGATGCCCGAGGTGGCGGCGAGCTCGACGATGCCGGTGCCGTCGGGCAGCAGCACCCAGCTCGACCGCGCCGGGCGGGAGTCGGGCCCCTGCACCTCGACGGGCATGCGCACGGCGCCCGGCACCGCGGCGAGGAATGCGTCGAGCGTGCCCTCGCCGCCGTCGGCCATCGGCATCTCGACGAGGTCGTCGTCGGGCCGCACGCCCAGCCAGCCGCGGGCGATCGCCGCGGCGGCGTCGGTCGCCTCGACGGTGCCCTTGAACGAGTCGGGGGCGACGACGACGCGCATGCTCACCGCCCCTCGTCGGCGCTGAGCACGAACGCCCAGTCGTATGCGCCGAGCCGGACCCGCTCGACGGTCTCGCCGGTGATCGCGTCGGTTCCGGTGACGGGCACCTCGACCGGCTCGGCCGCCGCGCCGCCGTGGTTCACGAGCGTCAGGAGGCTGCCGCGGCGGGCCGCCTCGATGTGCTCGGGCAGCCCGGCGACGACCGGCTCGACCCCGGCGTCGGCGAGCACGTGGTCGACGACCGCCTGCACGCCGCGCTCGTCGGGCACGGTCGCGAGGTAGCGTGCCGTGCCGTCTCCGGTGCGCCGCACGGTGAGCGCGGGATCGCCGTCGCGGCGGCCTCCGATGAACGAGGCCTCGACCGCGGCATCCGTCACGTGGATCTCCTCGGCGAGCAGCGTGCCGACCGACTCGATGATCGCCGCGCCGCCGAACCGCGCCTCGCGCTCACCCGGAGTCGAGCTCGGCGCGTCGGGTGCCACGAGCGCGCCGAAGTCCTCGAGGCGAACGCCGAACGCCTCGCCGAGCTGCGTCAGGAACCCGCCGACGCGGAACCGGTCGGCCTCGTCGACCACGTCGGTGTACGGACCGGCAAGGAGGTGCCCGCCGCCGCCGACGAACGACGTGAGGGCCGCCGCATCCTCCTCGCGCACGAGGCCCAGGAGCGGCGCGATGACGAGGGCATAGCGGTCGTCGACACGAGCGGCCGGCACGAGGTCGACCTGCACGTGACGGCGGTGCAGCGCGCGGTACCAGCGCTGCACCACGGCGACGTAGTCGAGTCCGTTCATCGGGTGGTCGGATGCCTCGACCGCCCACCAGTTCTCCCAGTCGAAGACGATCGCCACGCGTGCGTCGCGGCCACCGACGGGCAGCTGGGGCAGCTTCGCCAGGTCGGCGCCGAGGGCCGTGACCTCGCGCCACGTGCGGGTGTCGGTGCCGGCGTGCGGCAGCATCGCCGAGTGGAACTTCTCGGCGCCGGCGCGCGACTGGCGCCACTGGAAGAAGAGGATGCCGTCGGCGCCGCGCCCGATCGCCTGCGCGCTGAGCGCGGCCATCTGCCCGGGCGCCTTGGGCGCGTTCGATGGACGCCAGTTGAGCGCGTTCGTCGCCTGCTCCATGAGGTACCAGGGAACGTCGGGCTTGAACGAGCGCACGAGGTCGCGCTGGAACGCGGCCGCCCGGAAGCTCTCGGGGTCGTTCGGGTCCGGGTAGCAGTCGTCGCTGATCAGGTCGAGGTGCGGCGCCCACTGCTCGTAGTTCGCGGGCTTGAACGCGCCCATGAAGTTCGTGGTGATCGGCTGCGTCGCCCCGGCGGCGCGGATGAGGTCGCGCTCCATGAGGTAGCACTCGAGCAGCATGTCGCTCGTGAACCGGTGGTAGTCGAGCACCTGCCCCGGGTTCAGGCTGTAGGGCGCCTTGCGCGGCGGGAACACCTCGTCGAAGGCCTGGTAGCGCTGCGCCCAGAAGTTCGTGCCCCAGGCGACGTTGAGCGCGTCGATGTCTCCGTAGCGGTCGGCCAGCCATCGCCGGAACGCGTCGCGCGCGGCATCGGAGTAGTCCATGTTCAGGTGGCAGCCGTACTCGTTGTTGACGTGCCACATGACGACGGCCGGATGCTGCGCGTAGCGCGCGGCGATCGCGGTCACGAGTTCGCCGGCGAGGCGCCGGTACACGGGCGACGACGGCGCGAACTGCTGGCGGCTGCCGGGCCAGTAGACGGAGCCGTTCTCATCCTGCGGGAGCAGCTCGGGGTAGGCGGCGCTCGCCCACGGCGGCGGCGAGGCGGTGGCCGTGGCGAGGTCGACGGCGATGCCGCCCTCGTGCAGCAGGTCGATCACGCGGTCGAGCCAGGCGAAGTCGAACTCCCCCTCGCGCGGCTGGATGCGCGCCCACGAGAAGATGCCGAGGCTGACCATCGTGACCCCGGCCTCGCGCATGCGCGCGACGTCGTCGGGCCAGATCTCCTCGGGCCACTGCTCGGGGTTGTAGTCGGCGCCGTAGTGCACGTGGGTCCTCCGTCGTTGGCGGGAAAGCGTATTCCTACCTTACCGGGCGCGAGCAGCGCGTGGACGGGGCAGCGCGAGGTACTGGTGCACGAACGCGATCGCCATGCCGCCCTCGCCGACGCCCGCGGCGACGCGCTTGACCGACCCCGAGCGCACGTCGCCGATCGCGAAGACGCCGGGCGTGCTCGACTCGAGCGCGAACGGGCGGCGCTCCTCGGTCCAGGCCCCGGTCGCCGCGGCATCCGGCCCGGTGAGGAGGTAGCCGCGCTCGTCGCGCGCCACGTCGGGCGGCAGCCAACCGGTGACCGCATCGGCACCGATCATCACGAAGACGACGGTGAAGTCGCGGCGGGCGACCTCATCCGTCGTGCGGTCGATCACGTCGACGCCCTCGAGCGCATCCGTGCCGTGGAGTCCGACCACCTCGCTGCGTATCTGCACGCGGATGCCGTCGATGGCGGCGATCTGGTCGATGAGGTAGCGCGACATGCTCGCCTCGAGGGAGGCGCCGCGCACGAGCAGGGTCACCGATCGGGCGTGCCGGGAGAAGAAGATCGCCGCCTGCCCGGCCGAGTTGCCCGCGCCGATGATGGCGACCTCGGCCCCCTTGGCCACGGCCGCGTCGCTGCGCGCGGCGCCGTAGTAGACGCCGTTGCCGAGGTGCCGCTCGACGCCGGCCACCGGCAGGTCGCGCCACTCGACCCCCGTCGCGACGATCACGACCGCGGCGCGCAGGGTCCCACCGCCGTCGAGCACGATGACGTGTCCCTCGGCGTCGGTGCGGATCGCCTCGACGGTGCGGGTCACCACGATCTCGGCGCCGAGTCGCTTCGCCTGCTTGAGCGCACGGCTCGCGAGGTCGTCGCCCGAGATGCCGAACGGGAACCCCGTGTAGTTCTCGATGCGGGTCGACGTGCCGGCCTGGCCGCCGGGTGCGAGCTGCTCGATGATGACGGTGCGCAGGCCCTCGGCGGCGCCGTTCACCGCCGCGGTGAGGCCCGCCGGCCCCGCGCCCAGGATCACGACGTCGTAGCGCGCGGACGCCGGCTCGACGTCGAGCCCGATGGCGATGGCCACCTCGCGCATCGTGGGATCCTCGAGGCGCGCACCGGCGGCGGTCTCGAGCACGGGGTAGGACGCAGCGGGCACGGCGGATGCGGCGGGCTCAGCGGGCGGCGCACCGGGCGCGACCTCGACATCGGATGCGGCCGCGGCCGCGGCATCCAGCGTCACCCGATCGAACGCGACCTGGTTGCGCGTGAGGAAGCGCGCGACGAGGTGCGTCTTCGCGTCGAGCCGCGGGCCGATGAGGCGGATGTCGGTCTCGGGCACCTCGGCGGCGATCGCCTGCAGCGAGTCGAGGTAGCGGCGCGCGAGGGACGCGACCCGTGCCGGCACCGACGGCGCCATGGCCGCGAGCGTGTAGAACGCCGTGACGTCGACCTTGATGATGCGCGAGGCCTGCGACGCGCGTCCGCTCGCGGGGAACGGCGTGCTCAGCGTCATCGGCACCTCGCCGAAGAACTGGCCGGGCTTGCGCGTGCCGATCACGCGTTCCTCGCCGTTCACGATCTTCGTGATCTCGGCGCCGCCCTCGGTCACGACGAAGAGCGCGCGCTCGTCGCCCTCGTGCGCGAAGTACTCGCCCGGCACGAGCTGGATGTCCTCGACCGCCCCGACCAGGTAGCGGAGGGTCTCGTCGGGCAGCGGCGCGAAGATCGGGATCGCCCGCAGCCCGTCGACCGTGATCATGCCGCGATCCCGGCCGCGGTCGCCTCGAGTGGGGTCGTGACCGCTTCCGTCTCTCGCACCCTGCGACCGTATCGACGCGATCGGGCACCGTCAATGCGGGCGGATACCCCCAGATCGCGGGCGCCGGGACGCGCGCGGCATCAGTCCGGCAGCGCCACCACGGTCGCCGGGCGGCCGTCGAGCACCCGAGCAGATGCCGCGGGCCCGTCTGCGATGACCACGACGCCGTCGGGCGTGGCCCACGCGCGCCACCACGCGGCATCCGCCACCTCGACCGCACCCGGATCGAGCGGGCGACGCCCGAGCGTGTGCGGCTTGATCGCGGTCATCCACGGCGCGACGCCCTCGAGGGTTCGGCGCTGCACCGGCGGGATCTCCCCCGCTGCGGAGGGTCCGACGTTCAGCATCAGGCGCCCGCCGCGCGAGACGACGTCGGCGTAGAGGCGGGCGAGCTCGCGCGGGCTCAGCGTGAGCGACTCGTCCTCGACGCGGTTGTAGCCGAACGAGAAGCCGAGGCCGCGGCAGTGCTCCCACCCGGTACCGGTCTCGTGGTCGGTGTCGTGCGCGTACTCGCTCGTGGCGTAGTCGCCGACGGGGGCGCCCCAGCGGTCGTCGACCACGCCGTCGGGCACGGCCTCGCGATAGCGGGCGAGCAGCGCCTCGATCGCGCGCGGCCCCGGCCGCTTGCCCGCATCGGGCCAGTCGATGTCGTTCCAGATCATGTCGGGCGCATACCGCTCGATGAGGTCGACGACGTGCGCGAACGCGTAGTCGTTGTAGTCGGCGTCCTTCGGGCGCTGGAGCTCGATGTCTGCGCTCGAGCGGTGCGGCGGGCCTCCGGCGAACGCCCAGTCGAGGCCACCCGAGTAGTACACGCCGAACCGGATGCCCTCGGCGCGCACGGCCTCGGCGAGCGGGCCGATGAGGTCGCGACGGGGCCCGCGGGCGACGGTCGTGAGGTCGCCGGAGCCGGGTGCGTCCCAGAGTGCGATGCCGTCGTGGTGCTTCGTGGTGGGCACGACGTAGTCGGCGCCGACCGAGCGGAACAGCCGCGCCCAGTCGGCGGGGTCGTACGCCTCGGCCCGCCACGCGTCGAGCAGTGCGTCGTAGGGCGCACCGCCGAACTCACGGGCGTGGTGCTCGGCGGCGGGCGAGCCCTCGATGCGGATCGTGTTGGCGTACCACTCGGCGTACGCGTTGTGCGCGAACCACTCGTCGTCGGGCACCGTGCCGAGCGCACCCGACGGCTCGGCCCAGGCCGGCACCGAGTACGCGCCCCAGTGCACGAAGAAGCCGAGGCTCGCCTCGCGCGCCCAGTCGGGCAGCGGCCGCGCTGCGGTCATGCGTCGAGGTCCGCGCGCAGGGCGTCGTCGTCGAGGTCGCCGTGCCGGCGCCGCGGGCGCTCGGGCACGGCCACGATCGCGAGGGCGATGCAGCCGAGCGCCGGGATGACGAGCGGGAACAGCTGCCACGTGACGACCCCGGCGAAGACCGCGGTCGCGAGCAGGTACGCAGCACCGGCGAGGTCGTCGCGCAGTACAACCGGCACGCCCTTCAGCGCCGCGATCCAGCCGGTCTCGGGCGTCCAGCCACCGGATGCCGTGAACAGGGCGAGCACGAGCGCAGCGAGACCGACCCAGCCGACGACCGCGATGAGCGGCCCGCCGGGCAGGGCGCCCGAGCCGGCGAGGTCGATGTCGAGCACGAGGATGAGCGCGACGACGGCGGATGCCGCGCCGACCGCGGTTCCGCCGAGCAGCGCCGCGCGGACATCGCGCCAGAACCACCCGAGCCCGGAGTCCTCGGCCGTCAGGAATCGACGGAGGTGCCGTACGCCCGCAGCCAGGGCCGCCGGCAGCGTGATGATCGGCAGCGACACGACCGCGATCAGCACGCCGATGACGAGCACCTCGCCGAGCAGTCCGAACGCGCTCTTCGCGCCCGGGAACCGGGCCTGCCCGGCTGCGTCGTCGTGCGTGGGACCACTGCCCGTCGCCGCGGCGTGACGGGCGGCACGTTCGGCTGCTCGCGACATCCGGAACCTAGCCCTTCAGTCCCTGGGTGGCGACGCCGTCGACGAGGAACCGCTGGAACACGATGAAGAAGATCAGGATCGGCAGCAGCGCGAGGAACGACACGGCCATGGTCGCGCCGTAGTCGGAGGTCGAGGTCTGGTCGTTGTAGAGCTTCAGCGCGATGGGCAGCGGGTACTCCTCCGGCGTGTTGATGTAGAGGAGTGGGCCGAGGAAGTCGTTCCACGTCCAGATGAACGTGAAGATCGCCGAGGTGATCAGGGCCGGCTTGATGAGCGGGAGGATGATCGAGAAGAAGATGCGGATGTGTCCGGCGCCGTCGATGCGAGCGGCCTCGTCCATGTCGCGCGGGATGTTGCGGATGAACTGCACGATCAGGAACACGAAGAACGCCTCGGTCGCGAGGAACTTCGGCAGGATCAGGGGCCAGTACGTGTCGACCAGCTCGAGCTTGTTGAACATGATGTACTGCGGAATGATGATCACGTGGAACGGCAGGAGCAGCGTTCCGATCATCGCCGCGAACAGCAGCCCGACTCCGCGGAACTTGATGCGGGCGAACGCGTACGCCGCCAGCGCCGACGAGAACAGGGTGCCGATCACGGCCATCACCGCGATGAACAGCGAGTTCGCGAAGAACCGCCAGAGCGGTGTTCCGGCGATGCCCTCGACGACCTTGACGTAGTTGTCGACCGTCGGGTTGTCGGGCATCAGGCCGGGGTTCTGGCCGAACTCGCTCGACGGCTTGAAGGTGGCGAACAGCATCCACACGAGCGGGTAGAGCACGATCGCGGTGAGCGCGAGCAGCACGACCATCCAGATGATCGTGTTGACCGTCTTGCGCTTGATGCGACGTCGGCGTTGCGGAGCCGGTTCCGTGGAGATCTCGAGGAACTCGGCCCTGGGGACTTCGATCGTGCTCATCGGTTCTCTCCTGCGTAGTGCACCCAGCGCGTCGACGTCTTGAAGAGGATGAAGGCGATGATCGCGACCACGATCACCAGCACCCAGGCCATCGCCGAGGCGTACCCCATCTGCAGGTCGGCGAAGCCGCGCTTGTAGAGGTACACGGTGTAGTAGTTGGTCATGCCGGCGGGTCCGCCGGAGCCGTTCGAGATGATGTACGCCGACGCGAAGATCTGGAACGCGTTGATGAGCTCGAGCAGCAGGTTGAAGAAGATCACGCTCGAGAGCATCGGGATCGTGACCGAGCGGAACTTGCGCACCGGGCCCGCGCCGTCGACCTCGGCGGCCTCGTAGAGCTCCTGCGGGATCTGCTTGAGCCCGGCGAGGAAGATCACCATCGGGGCGCCGAACTGCCAGACCGCGAGCAGGATCATCATCGGCACGACGAGGGCGACGTTGCCCACCCATCCGCCGAGCTCGATGCCGAAGAAGCTCAGGCTGTTGTCGACGGGGCCGTCGGTGGAGAACATGGCCCGCCACACGATGGCGACGGAGACCGAGGCGCCGATGAGCGACGGCGCGTAGAACGAGGAGCGGAAGAAGCCCGACCCCTTGTTGCGGTAGTTCAGCAGCATCGCGATGCCGAGCGCCGCGGCGAGCTTGATCGGCGTGCCGACGAGCACGTAGATCAGGGTGATCTGCACCGACTGCAGGTACTGCGGGTCGTCGGTGAACATGCGCACGAAGTTGTCGAACCCGACCCACTCGGGGTCCTTGAACAGGTTGTACTTCGTGAACGCGAGGTAGAGGGAGTAGATCATCGGCCCGAGCGTGAGCCCGAGGAACCCGATGAGCCACGGCACGAGGAACCCGTACCCGGCGATCGATTCGCGCCTGGCGGCACGACGTCGGCCAGGACTCATCGAGGGCCCGCCGCGTTCAGCGCGGCGCAACTCTCGGCGCATGGCCTTCGTGTCGGCTCCCGCCGTCACGATGGACTGGGTGGTGGTCACGTGGAACTCCGATCTCTCCCGAAGGGACTCCGGGCGGGGGCTGCCTTCCCCGCCCGGAGTTGCGGCGCGAGCGCCGACTACTGGTTCAGGACGACGTCCATCTCGCCGAAGAACTGCGAGACCGCGTCGTCGACCGTGAGCGTGCCGTAGCCGAGCTCCTGGCCGATCTGACGGAACTTCTCCTCGAGGGTGCCGTAGCCGACGATCGGCACGGGCGGGGCGTCGCCGAGACGGTCGGCGATGGAGGTCTCGTAGTCGGCGATCTGCTGGCTCAGCGGGTCGAGGTCCGCGCCCTCGAGCGCGGTCGTCGAGGCCGGCAGGCCGCGGTTGGTGCCGAACGCGGCACCCGACTCGGGGCTGTTGACGAGGAAGTTCACCAGGGTGGCGGCCGCCTCGGGGTGCTCGGTCTTCGCCGAGATCGCGTGCAGCATCGAGGGCTTGAGGTAGAGGTCCTTCGCGCCCTCCTCGGTGACCGGCGGGGCGAGCAGGTCGAGCTCGGTGAAGTCCGTGCCCAGGTTGCCCAGGTAGCCGGCGCCGAAGTTGTCCCACGTGAGCTCGCTCGCGGTGAGTGCCGAGTCGAAGCCCGAGAGCGGGTAGACCTCTTCGAGGCGCTGCTGGTCGATGACCGTGCCGTCGGTGCGGATGGTGTCGCCCTGCTCCCAGAACGCCTTCAGGTCGTCTTCGGTGAAGTTCGGCTCGCCGTCTTCGGTGAAGAGGTCCTCACCCTGGGCGCGCTGCTGCACCTCGAAATTCTGGATGCGGCCGGTCCAGTCGGTGCCGCCCCAGAGTTCGACGCCCTTGGCGGTCGCCGCGTCGGTGACGTCCTTCATCCAGGCGTCGTAGTCCTCCCAGTCGCCGCCGGCGAAGTCGTCGACACCGACCTCTTCGAGGAGCTTCGGGTTCGTGTAGAGGCCCCACGCGTTCGTGGAGGTCGGGATGCCGGTGGTCTCGTCGCCGACCACGCCGATGTCGAGGATGTTCTGCGCGAGCGGCTCGGTGTCGATGATGTTGCCGAGGTACGGGTTCAGGTCGAGCAGGAGGCCGTTCTCGGAGTACTGGCGCAGGTACGAGTAGTCGAACTGCATGACGTCGGGCAGACCGCCGCCGGCCGCTTCGGTCTGGCGCTTCTCCCAGAACTCGGGGAAGCCGAGGAACGAGGTGTTCACCGTGATGTTCGGGTATTCCTCGTTGAACGACGCGATGGCCGTCTTGTACAGATCGGCGCGCACGTCGTTGCCCCAGAAGGCGAGGTCGAGCGTGACCTTCTCGTCGGGGTCGTAGGTGGCGGCCGTCTCGGCCCCACCACCGGAGCACCCCGTGAGCACGAGTGCCGCGCTCGCGGTCAGTGCCGCCGCGGCGAGCGCCGTGCGTCGCGTGCGAATGTTGAACATCGTTGTCCTCCCGGAAACGTCAGTGTCTCTTCTTGGTGCCTGCCGCGCTCGCCGTGCCTACGGGAAAGCGCTTGCCCAAATGTAACCGAGCGATCGCGAGCGGTCAACCGAAATCGCAAAATCGTTTCAATTCGTAATCGTCGACGGATGCCGCAGCCGGCGCCTGTTCGCGAGAATCCCCGATCAGTCGACGAATCGGCCGATCGGAAGAGGCCGTGTTCAGGTCAGGCCCAGACCTCGCTCAGGCCTCGGGCAGGGCCGAGACCGGCGCGTCGCGGTCGCATACCAGCCTGCCATGCTCGACGCGGAGCTCCGCCGCGAAGACGGCGCTCGCGCGTGCGGCGGGCGCATCGCTCGAGCCCAGCTCGCTGCCATCCCAGTGCGGATGCGTGAAGTAGAACAGAACGCCGCGGTCGCCGTCGACCACGACGTCGCCGTGTCGGCCGAACGTGCCGTCGCCCCCGCGTCGCCCGGGCTCCCCGAGGATCACGTCGTCGGGGCCGCCCTGCCGCTGCCACGCCCGAGCGTCCGGCGAGCGGTGCACGCCCATGCCGCGCCACTCGTCGACGAGCATCCACCACCAGCCGCCGAGCTCGAAGACGTTCGCGCCCTCGTGCGGGCGCCCGCCGACCGCGCGACCCTCGACGCGCCACTCGGCGAGGTCGTCGCTCACGGCCGACCAGGTCGTGGACTCGTCGGCCTCGTCCTTGACCCAGAGCCGCCACCGGCCGTCGGGGCAGTGCGCCACGCACGCGTCGATCACGCGATCCGAGCTCAACGGCAGCTCCCCCAACCGCCGCCAGTGCTCGAGGTCGTCGCTCACGTACTCGACGATGCGGCGCGGGTGGTCCCAGTCGGCGAACACGCCGTCGATGACCGTGAGGTACATGCGGTACCGCTCGCCGTCGTCGATCACCTCGGGCGCCCAGTGCGTCTCGCGCGGGGCCTCCGCTTCGAGTCCTTCGACCGTGCCCGCGTATCGCCAGGCGAGGCCGTCGTGCGAGCGCGCGACGCCGACGCGACTGCCGTGCACCCAGGCGACGCCCGGCTCGTCGACCGTCGCCCGGCGCTGGGTGTAGAACATCCACCACTCCCCCGTTCCGCGGTGGCGGATCACGGTCGGGTCGGTCGCGCCGTCGAAGACCGGATCGTGGAAGATCGCGTCGTCGACCGCTCCGGATGCCGCGGGCGGGCCTTCGCTGTCGGCCATCGCGTCCATCGCGTCCGTCACGCCGTGCGCAGGTCGACCACCGGGCTCTCGAGGCTGCGGCGGTGCGCGGCATCCGCGCGGAGGGTCTCTGGGGTGACGACCCGCCCGCTCGTGGCCGATGAGTAGATGGCCGTGACGATCTCGAACGAGCGCGCGACCTCGGTCGCGGTCGACGGGAGCGGGCCGCCCGAGCGCAGCGCGGCGTAGATGTCGCGCACGAGCGGGTCGTGGCCGCTGCCCTCCTCGACCTCGGGCAGCGCCCAGGCCGCCTGCACCTCGGGCGCGACATCCGGGGCCGGCGTGATGCGCCAGTGCTCGTGGGCGTGCCCGTAGAGGTGGTCGACCGTGATCGTCGCGAGCTCGGTGTCGATGCGGATCGAGCTCGTCTGCCTTGGCGAGAGCGCGCTCGTGACGACGGATGCCACGACGCCGCCCTCGAACGTCACGACCGCGGTCGAGACGTCCTCCATCTGGGTCTCGCGGTCGAGACGCCAGAGCTGGCCCTGCACGCTGGTCCAGTCGCCCAGCAGCCAGGCGAGCAGGTCGATCTGGTGGATGCCGAGGCCGAGCGTCGGTCCGCCGCCCTCGGTGGCCCACTTGCCGCGCCACGGCACCGCGAAGTACGCCGGGTCGCGATACCAGAGCGTGTTGCAGGTCGCCACGAGCGGGCGCCCCAGCGCACCCGAGTGCAGCAGGTCGCGCACGTGCGCGGGGGCCGTGCCGGTGCGCTGCTGGAACACCACCGCGAGGCGGCGGTCGTTGCGGGCCGCGGCATCCGTCATCGCGTCGAGCTCGTCGAGGCTGAGGGCCGCGGGCTTCTCGCACACCACGTGCAGGCCGGCGTCGAGCGCGGCGATCGCCTGCTCGGCATGCACGCCGGGCGGGGTGAGCACGTGCAGCACGTCGACGCCGCGGCGCTCGAGCAGTTCGGCCAGCGAGTCGTCGACGCGCGGCACGTTCCATCGGTCGGCGAAGCGCCGGGCGTGCGCCGGGTCGCGATCGGTCACGGCCACGAGCTCGGCGTCGGGTGAGGCGGCGAGGGCCGCGGCGTGGGCATCGGCGATCGCGCCCGTGCCGACGAGGGCCGCGCGGAGCGGAGTCGGGGCTGTCGAGGTCTCGGTCATCGGGTTCCTTCCGCGGGGCGGGGGTCGAGGTCGTATCGGTCGAGGACGCCGCACATGCCGAGGCTCGCTGGCTCGGGCCCGGCGGCGCTCACGCGCGCCGCGGCGAGGCCGGGGTCGCGGCCGTCCTCCAGCGCGTCGAGGCGCGCGCCGGTCACGGTCGCCTCGGCGAGCGCGCCCTGCTGCCACAGCGCCCGCCAGTCGCTCGCCCGCGCCGCGACGAGTGCGACGGCACGGGCGTAGAGGCGATCGAGGCGGTCGCGATCCAGGTGCGCGGCGTCGAGCACGCCGCCGTCGAAGAGCTCGAGGAACCCGCGCACGGCGAGGTCGCGGCGCGCCGACGCCGCGACCCGTCGTTCGGCGGCGGGCCGATCGGCACCCGGCAGGGTCGCGGCGGCGCGATACGCCTCCGCGTCGGCGAGCACGTCATCGGGAAACGTCATGACCGCGTCGCCCGCCTCGGGGAGCCCCGCGTTCGCCATGATCACGCGCACGTCGAGGCCGCCGCGGTTCACCGCGCGGTGGATGACACCCGGCTCGAACCAGACGAGCGCGCCGGGCTCCAGCGGGTGTTCGGCGAAGCCCGAGCCGTCGACGGTCTGCAGCACGCCGGAGCCGGCGACCACGAGGTACGCCTCGCTCGACACGGTGTGCAGGTGCGGGGTGCCGCCCGCGAGCCCATCGGGCGCGGCATCCGTGTAGGCCTCGAGCCGGCTGACCGAGGTCGCGCCGGGGAACCGTCGACCGCCGCTCATGCGCCGCCGAGCGCCCCGTCGAGGGCAGCCGCGAGGGCCACCGCGCCGGCCGCGGCCAGCCGTTCGGCTCGCTCGGGGTCGCTCGCACCGTCGGCGATCACGACGCCGTAGCGCAGCGCGAGCGCCTGCCCCGGCTCCACGACGTGCTCCTCGCTGAAGAACGGCGCCGGGCAGAGGCACGCGAAGTCCTCGGCGCGGGCGAACCACTGCGGCGGATGCTGGACGTTCGCCGCATCGTCGACCATGACGACGGTCGACGCCGTGCCGGTGCCGTCGTGACGCCCGCTGAAGCCCATCCAGGGCGAGCGGATGCCACGCAGCTCATCGCCGCCCGCGACCCCCGGCGCCAGCACGGTGCCGTTCGTGAACGAGCGGGGGCCGCGCCAGAAGAGTCCGCCGTAGCCGGCGTTCTCGCGACCGCGGGTCGTGGGCGAGCCGATCGGGATCGCACGTTCGCTCACGTTGCGGAGGCGGGTCGCGAAGCCGAGCAGCCAGGCGTCGTCGGCCAGCGTCGTCGCCGCGATCGTCCGCTCCTCCTCGAAGACGTGCTCGCCGGCCTCGGTCACCCAGTCGAGGCGCTCGACGCGACGAGCGGATGCCGCGGCATCCGCTCGTGGCGCCTCGGTATCGGATGCCGCGTCGAACTCGCGGTGCCGCTGCTCGCCGTTGTTCGGCAGCTGCACGTAGCCCTCGCCGCGCACGAAGGTCGGACCGCCCCAGAAGTTCTCGTCGCCGACGACCGGCAGCGACCACGCGATGCCCTTGTGCCAGACGTGGTCGTGCGGTCGGAACAGCGAGACGACCTCGCCGCCCAGCGTGCGGATCGGGCTGAAGTACGGACGCGGCGACTCGAGGCGAACGTCGGTCGGCCGGAACACGTACTCGGCGAGCACCGCCTCGCCACCGCGGATCAGCAGGCGGTCTTCGGCCTCGTCGATGCGGATGTCGGACATCGGTCTCCTTCGGTCATCATCGATCCGGCGGTCTGGTGGTTCTTCCCCGCATGGCGGGAAAGCGTTATCCCAGCCTACACGGCGGGCCCTGTTCCGCCAGCCGCGGCGCGACCCCGACGGATGCCGCTACCGCTGGCGCCCGCGCCCGCCCGCGCCCGGCTGCGCTGTCCATTCAGGGCACCTCGACCGGGTGCGTCTTCCGGGAACGCGGTCGACGAGGATGGGCGCTCCGCGCGTCGGGCGGCCACGGGCCGTCGACGAGCAGAGCGCCACCGGCGGTCGACTACCAGACGATGCCGCCGCCGGCCGAGATGCCGGCCCATGTGAGCGCGATGAAGATCGCGGCGAACACGACGGGCGCGATGCCCTTGCCGCTGCGCGAGAGCCCCTTGAGGAGGGCGATCACGGCGAGGACCGCCGCGACGATCGAGAGACCGCCGCCGAGGATCAGCCCGATGAACAGCGGGATGGGCATGAGCACGAGGCCGGCCAGCGCGAACCAGAACGCGGCCCAGGCAGTCGGATTGGAGCGGCGTTCACCGGAGGAGGACATGCGTCGATTATGACGTGTCCGGAGCCCGCAGCGCGTGAGACCCGCGATTCGGCGCCGCGCCACTGGGGAGACGACGGACCGGCGCCGATCGCGTTCGCGGATGAAACCGTCCGTGAACCGGTCGCTCATCGGACGGCCGTCAGCGGATGCCTGAGCGGACGTCAGGTCACCGGTCGACTCGCGATCCGGGCTACTCGTCGGTCTCGCCGAGCTGGCTGGCCTTTCGCCGCTCGAGCTGCCAGTGGATCTCGTGGGTGCTCGGATGGCGCCACTCCCGCATCCGGTACTCGTAGCCGGGCAGCAGGACGATCGGGATGGGGTCAGGCGAAGCCGGAGCGACCTCGCCGACGACGATCCTCGCATTCTCGGGGATGAACGGGGATTGCGCGGGGATCGGCTCGGTGACGATCTCGACTGGGTCTCCATAAGGGCGTGGCATGGACCGACCGTACCAGAGGCTGGTCATAACATCGCGATAAGTATTCCATAGGAGTCATATAGCAACGTGATAGAATCTCATTCAACGAACATGCAGACCGATAGGCGTCGTCGCCTGGCCACACGGCATCGCGAGTCAGTTCACGCGGCCTTTGTATTGATCTGTCAGCTCGTTTCACCGACCAACGCGGCCCGCCGTCATCCGCGCATCACCGAAAAGAGCAAACATGACCGACACTCAGCAGCCCGTCCACCTGCAGCCGACTCCCCCTGCGGCGGATCAGCCGCAGCAGCCCGCAGACCAGTCCGGCCTCACGCCCGCGCAGGAGAAGAAGTCGCGCAACGTGCTGGGCATCGTCGCACTGGCCCTCGCTGCTGTCGGCTTCATCTTCGCGTGCGTGCCCGGTGCGCTCATCCTCGGCTGGGTCCTCCTGCCGATCGCATTCACGCTCGCCATCATCGCCGTTTGCCTCAAGGGCAAGGCCAAGTGGCAGGGCTTCACCGCGATCGTCGTGTCGGTCATCGGCACCATCGTCGGAATCATCGTGTTCTCCACGGTTGTCGCGACGTCGTTCACCAACGCGTTCGGCAGTACCGACGTCGAAATCGCCTCCGGTGACGACACCTCGATCGTCGAAGAGGGTGAGGCGCCCGTGGCCGAGGAGGAGCCCGCTGCCGAGGTCGGCACGCGCGAGAATCCCGCCGCGATCGGCTCGACCATCGAAGGTGACGACTGGACGGTCGTCGTCAACTCCGTCACGCCCGGCGCTACCGACGCCGTCCTCGCCGCCAACCAGTTCAACGAGGCCCCCGACGCGGGCACCGAGTACATCGTCATCAACTACACCGCCACGTACACCGGTGACGATGCTGACGGCCAGATGCCTGCGTTCGTCGGCCTCGAGTACGTCACCGCCGACGGTGTGACCGTCGATGGCCTGGACAAGATGGTCGTCGCGCCGGACGCGATCGACTCGATGAGCACCCTCTACACCGGTGCCTCGGCAGCCGGCAACGCAGCCATCCAGGTCCCGAGTCCCGCCGACGGCGTCATCGCCGTACGTCCGGGCATGATCGCCGACAAGGTCTTCGTCGCCATCCAGTAAGCGACGAGATCATCGAGGGCCGGGCGAGCATCAGCTCCCCGGCCCTCGCGGTCACCTCCAGATCGAACAACCTTGCAATAGCGGAGTCTTGCGAGGCACCCCCTTCACCGCTCGCCGTACTGCGTCGTCGGAAGCAGGGCGAGGGCCGATACCGGTGATACTTCGGCACCTGCCGAAGCATTCCCGTTCTAGCGTGGAGCCATGACCACGCACACCTACACGAGCGCATTGCATTGGGTCGGCCGGACCGAGGATTACGAGAGCTACAGCCGGCGACATGACGTCGCAGTCGCGGGTGAGACGCTGACGCTGAGCGCCGCCGCCGCGTTCCGCGGAGATGATGCGTTGCCGAACCCGGAGCAGTTGGTCGTCGCGGCGGCGAGCTCGTGTCAGCTGTTGTCGTTCCTCGCGGTGGCAGCTCATGCCGGCGTCGAGATTCTGGAGTACCGCGACGAGGCCGAAGCGGTGATGCCCGACGACGTGCGCCCCGTACGACTCACCGAGATCATCCTGCGGCCTGCGATCGTGGCGCAGGGTGCGACCGAGGAACGTGTGGGGCGTCTCCTTCGGAAGGCTCACGAGCAGTGCTACATCGCCAACAGTCTCGCGACGCCGGTCACGCTCGAGCCCGAGATCACGGTGCTGTGATGTTCGACATCGAGGTGCCAGCGCCCGAGGGAGCGGACTCGCTGGCCCGGATCGGTCGGACGCTCGGCGCGGCAGGCGTCGGGCTGGAAGGCGGCGGCATGTGGTCGGGAGTCGCGCACTACCTCGTCGCCGATGCAGAAGCCGCCACCGCCGCACTGACCGGAGCCGGTCTCGGACCCGTCGCTGCTCGGGAGGTCGTCATCGCTGACCTCGACGCCGACGTGCCCGGTGCACTCGGGCGCATGATGGGGCGGCTCACGGCGGCGGGTGTCGTGCTCTCGGGGCAGTACAGCGACCATGACAACCGCAAGGTCCTGCTCGTCGACGACGTCGCGGCCGCCAGGAGTGCCCTCGGCATGACTGCGAAGCGATGATGGGCGAGCCGGACATCTCCGTGCCGGCCCGTGCGCTGGGAGACCCCGCACGCGGCCGGATCGTGTCCGCGCTCCTCGGCGATCGCGCAGTCCCGGCTGGCGAGTTGGCGCGCATCGCCGGGATCTCCGCATCCACGGCCAGTGAACATCTGCGGGTCCTGCTCGATGCGGGGATTCTGATCGTCGAGAACCGAGGCCGGAACCGGTTCTTCCGCCTCGCCGGCAGCGAGGTCTCGCACGCCGTCGAAGCGCTCCAGACGATCTCGCCGCTCACCGAGGTGCGTTCCCTCCGCCAGCACCGAGTATCCGAGGAGTTGCGCGCCGGGCGCACCTGTTACGACCATCTCGCCGGAGACCTCGGCCTGCGGATCACGGACCTGCTGGGAAGGGCAGGGATCGCGGACGGCCTGCAGGTCGGAGCGACGCTGCATCCCGCCGATCCGTTCCCGTCCGGCCCGATCGTGGATGCGTTGCGCATCCGACCGCCATCCGGTCCACGCCCCTGGGCGAGAGGATGCCTCGACTGGACCGGCCGACGTCCTCACGTCGCCGGCCAGCTCGGCGCCCAGATCCTCTCGGCCATGGAATCGCAGGACTGGATCGTCCGCAGGCCGGACAGCAGAGCGGTCCGACTCACTGCTCGAGGCGACGAATGCCTCCGAGAACTCGAGTCGTGGTCCGGCCCGAGGCAGACCGCACGCAGGGATCGACCCGCGAACGCGCCGACGCCGAAATAGGCTGTGCGAGATCACCTGGAACAGCCTGCTGAACGACGTGCTCGGCCAACTGATCATCGCGGCGATCCTCGAGGAGCTCATCTACCGGGTCGCGCTGCTCAGCGGGATCGCGGCGGCACTCGACCTGGTGACCTATGGTCGTTGGATCGCGGTCCTGGCGACCGGCGCGTATTTCGGGGCCGCGCACCTGGGCAACGAGGGCGCGAGCTGGGTCTCCGCGGTCGGAACAGGGCTCGGCGGCGTCATCTACGGCATCGCGTTCCTCGCCACCCGCAGCATCTGGCTGCCGATCGCATTGCACTTCTCCTGGAACGTCTCCCAGGGCCTCCTCGGATTCCCGATCAGCGGACACACCGTACCGGGCTTCCTCTCCACCGAGGATGCCGGACCCGACATCCTCACGGGCGGCTCCTACGGCCCCGAGGCCGGGATCCCCGGCATGCTCGCTCGCTTCGTGATCATCGCCCTGCTCTTCGTCTACCTCATGCGCCGCAACCCCGGCGGCTCCATCGCGACGCTCCGCTTCGAACCCGACCCGCAACGCCGCGCACGCACCCCCGCGGTCACCGGTTCGTGACCTGAACGGCCCGCCCGCCGTCGAGCAGTTCGACGCCGTCGTGCTTCGTCGTCAGCGCGAGTTCCGGCGGTTGACCCCCGGGGCGCACACGGCGAGAATCGGCTGAGACGACACCGATGCACGGGAGCGACATGACCGAACCAGAGCATCACGAGAATCACGAACATCACGTCACGCACAATCGCTTCGACGAGCTCAAGGCCGAATACTGCCGTCGGTGCGGGTTGCCGATCTCACCAGGCGAAGCTCACGAACACGACGACGAGGGCGTGGCCGAGCATGACCGGGGCGAGTGAGATGGGCGTGACGACGACGTCGCACGTGATCAAGCCGCTCACTCCCGAGACCTTCCCGGCGTGGCTGGCGCTCGCGCAGAAGCACAACGGCGTCTGGGGCGGGTGCTACTGCTCGTACTTCCACGACGACACGGAACACACCGTCAAGGAGGAGTACGACCGGCCGACCTTCAAGCAACGACTCGTGGCGGAGGGCGTCGCGCACGCCGCGCTCGTCTTCGACGGCGACGATGCGATCGCGTGGTGCGAGTACGGCAGCCCCGTCGAACTGCCGAACATCTACCACCGCAAGCAGTACGACGCCGGCGAGACCACGCCCGCGCCGTGGCGCATCACCTGCTTCTTCGTCGACCGCGACCACCGACGTTCAGGGGTGGCACGCGAAGCGCTGGATGGCGCGCTCGAGCTGATCGCGCAGGCCGGCGGAGGCGAGGTGGTCTCGTTCCCGAACGAGCTCGTCCCGGGCAAGAAGACGTCGTCCTCGTTCCTCCACAACGGCACGAGGGCCATGTTCGAGAAGGCGGGATTCACGTTCGAGCGTCACATCGGCAAGAGCAAGACCGTGATGCGAACTTCGGTGCCACCGGCGCACGGCTGACGCCGGGTTCACGATCTATGCCCAGCGTTCCCGAGACGGAACCGCATCCCAGGGCCACGTCGTGGGCGCATCCGCTTCGACGACCTTGTAGGACGGCGCGCCCCGGATGCAGAGGCCCCAGAACCGGGTCCGCCCGCACTCCTCGCAGGCCAGGAAGCTCACGATCGTGTACTTCATGTCGGACTCGGCAAGGGCGAGCATGTCCTCGAGGGGCACATCGCCCCGCAGGTACCGCATGCGTCCACTCTCGACGCGCCCCCTGAGCGCCTCGGTCGTCTTCCCGACGTCGACATCATGCGGCGGAGTGCCCGCGCTTCGCACCAGTGCCGTGTCGCACGTCGCGCAATCCGTTCCCATGCCACCACCGTAGGCGTGATGGCGGGCGAAGCCATGCAGTGATCCCTGCGGTGAGGCAGAGCAACCGGCTCCGCGATCGTCGACGAGCGCCTCGATCTCGAACGATTCCAACCCATGCACAGCGACAACGCAGCGGCACCCCGGAATCTTCCGACGAACGGAGGCAGATCCTTGCGAGCGTACGAGGATGATGGAACCATGCCCGCCGCCCACCGTCCCGGTCTCAGGATCGACGCCGGACTCACGATCCCCGAGTCCGAGCTGTCCTGGCGGTTCTCGCGGTCGTCGGGTCCCGGTGGGCAAGGCGTGAACACGGCCGACTCCCGAGCGGAGCTCGTGTGGGATGTCGCAGGCTCGGCCGTCCTCTCTCCGCTCCAGAGGGAGCGACTCCTCGAGCGCCTGAGCGGTCGCCTCGTCGACGGAGTCCTGACGATCGCGGCATCCGAGCATCGCGCACAGCTGCGCAACAGGGATGCCGCGCGCGCCCGGCTCGCCGCCGTCGTGGCCGACGCCCTTCGGCCGCCGTCACCGTCGCGACGAGCGACGAGGCCCAGCCGTGGTTCCAAGGAACGGCGCCTGGACGCGAAGAAGCGGCGCACCGACGTCAAGCGGCTGCGTCGCCCACCTCACGACTGACGCCGTCGACCCGACCAGGTCCTCCTCGGGGACCTGCTGCAGCCAGCTCGCTCAGAGCGCCTTCCGCATCTGCTGCGTGACGACCTCGTAGCCGGATGAGCCGTAGAGGGCGACGGCCGCGCGGTTGCCTCCGAAGACGTTCAGCTCCAGGGCGGCCGCGCCCGCCTCCTCGGCGGCATCCTCGACCGCCGCGAGGAGAGCTCGCCCGAGTCCGTGCCCGCGCCGGGCCGGGATGACCTCGATGTCGTAGAGGAATGCGACGTCCGGTGCACCACGCGGGTGGTCGAGGGCCACCCACGCCACACCGACCGGGTCGCCGTCGGCATCGATGCCTCGAAGGATCAGCGTTCGCGCGGTCGCCAGCCCGTCGGGCAGCAACTGCTCGTTCTCCTCGCGCGCCCGTTGCACCGCCCCGTCCTCCGGCCATCGGCCGGCAGCGACCTGCTCGCGCGCGTAGTCCTCTGCGAGCGTGGCCTGCCAGTGGTCGAACTCCGCGGGCGTCATCCGGCGGACCGTCACCTTCGTCATGCAGCCATGCTGGCATGGCTGCACCGCCCGCGCTGAGCCGGCCGCAGCGCCCGTGTGGGAGGCTGCTGGCATGCCCTCTCCGCAGTCGCTGAGCGAAATCGATCGCCGCGAGGTCGCGATGTGGGCCGCGGACTGCGCGGAGCGGGTCCTCGCCGTGTTCGAGGCGGAGGCTCCGGACGACGCTCGGCCCCGTGATGCGATCGCTCGCGCCCGGGCCTTCGCTCGCGGTGAGCTCGACGCCGCCGGTGAGATCCGCCGCCGCTTCGTCGCCGGTCGCGCCGCGCACGCCGTGAGCTCGCCCGCAGCGGTGGCCGCCGCCCGCGCCGCCGCGCAGGCGGCCGGTGTCGCCCACATGGGCGCCCACGCGTTGGGGGCGGCCGCATACGCAGCGAAGGCGGCCGGATCAGCCGCCCCCGATCGGCCCGACGCCATCCACGAGGAGATCGCGTGGCAGCTCGAGCACATGACCGACGAGACGAGATCCGCGTTGCGGCAGTTGCCTCCTCTCGGCGAGGACTCGGCCGGCCCCCTCGGCGCCGGGCTCCTGGCATCCGGCGTCCTCGGCACGACCATCCGGACGATCCAGGAGGCCATCGGCTCCTCGCAGGACACCCGATAGGCGGATGCCTCGCGACGACGTTCGCCAGGCGGTGAGCCCGGGCAAGCCGTGGATTCGGGTCATTCCGGGATCTCGTCGCGGAGCCATCCGATGTAGCGGAGCAGGGAGCGCTCGGTGATGTCGTGCGCCTGCGCGGGCAGCTCGCCGAACGCGCCATAGAGGCGATCGAACTCCAGCGCCAGCACCGTGTCCATGATGCGCCGAACTGCCCGCTCCGGGAGCGGGATGTTGTTCACGAAGCTGCGCATGACGTTGAACCGATGCGCGGTCGGCTCCGATCGCGATCGTGTCGCCGGTCAGGAGCACCCCTCGGCCCTCGGCTCCGGTCGGCCAGTGCACGACGCTGCTGCCCGCGAAATGGCCGCCGCATTCGAGCATCACCAGCCCGGGGAGCAGTTCGACGCGGTCCTGCCAGAGCCTGATGGCGGCGTCGGGTCGCCTGATCCACGCTGCGTCCTTCTGCGCGACGTAGACCGGAGCCCGGTCGAACGCGTGGCTCCACTGGATGGACGACCCGGTCAGGTGCGGATGACTGGACGCGATCGCGGCGACGCCGCCGAGACGGCGCACGGCGTCCACTCCGGCGTCGTCGATGAACCCCGGAGGCTCGAAGAGCAGGTTGCCCGCTTCGGTCTGCACGAGCAGCCCGCGCTGCCCGATGCCGAGTTCCGGTTCCGTCGTGATGCCGTGGAGCCCGGGCTCGATCTCGAAGGTGGTGACGCGAACGCCCCGGCGGGCCAGTTCCTCGCGGGTCGTCCACTGCTGCCCGCTCGCCGGAACGAACTGGCGGTCGTCGGAGCAGATGGCGCAGGACGCGGGTGGGGTTGCGGTGTCCGAGTGCTCGATCGCGCAGGTGGCGCAGGTCCAGATCGTCATGGGAGGGCCCTTCGTTCGGTGACGGCATCGGCCAGCCTGCATGCTCAAGTGGGCTTGAGGTCAAGCCCGGTCGCATCGAGAATGGGCGCGTGCCCCCGATCGCTCCGAACGAATTGCTGTCCATCGGCGAGACGGCCGCGCGCTCGGGCCTCACGGTGCCGACACTCCGGTACTACGAGGAACGGGGCCTGGTCGCCGCGGTGCGCGAACCGGGTGGGCGGCGCCGGTTTCCGCGGCACACACTGCGGCGCCTGGCGGTCATCGCCGCCGGACAGCGAGTGGGCCTCTCGTTGGAGGAGATCCGCCTCGCCATGGCGGAGCTGCCCACCCACCGCGCTCCCAACCAGCGGGAATGGCGGGCGATGAGCGTCGAGTGGGCCGAGCTGCTCGCCGCCCGCGTACGCGAGTTGCAGGCGCTGCAGACCGACCTCGACGGATGCATCGGCTGCGGCTGTCTCTCGCTCGGACGGTGCGTGCTGTTCAACCCCGACGACGAGGCCCGAACGGAGGGTCCCGGCAGCAGGTGGCTTCGGCACGCGGTCGAAGAGGGCGCCTCTTCGCCGGGGTGAGACGAGCGCTCGGCCCGCCCGAAGCGGGACCCGCCCGATTGCCTCAGCCGGCGTCGAGCTCGACCGGCCGCGCCACCCCCGCGACCGAGACCGTCGGCCAGCGCGGGTCGACCGTGAGCACCTCGACGCCACGCTCCCCGACGAGCACCGTGTCCTCGACCTTCGCCCCCGGCGCCGTCGGGTTCCAGGCGAAGGCCTGCCCCTCGTGCACGAGGTCGACGATGCCGGGTACGGCGCGAGGATCGCGCCCCGCGTATCCGGCCGCACCGCCCTGGTGATGGCGCCGCCACTCCTCGGCGTCGAAGCCGTGGCGCGCGTAGGCCGCGACACCGGCATCGAACACGTCGCCGAGCGTCGCGCCGGGCCGGGTCGCCGCGAGCACATCGGCCTCGACGTCGAGGATGCGCCGCATCGCGTCGGCCTCCCCCACGTCGGCCGCACCGAACCGCACCCACCTCGTCGCGTTCGCGATGAGCCCGTGCCGCCGCCCGCAGACCACGAGCATCGCGCGGTCGCCGATCGCGGCGTCGGTGGGCAGCGGATGCCGGTGCGCGAGCCGCGATCGCGAGGCCACGAGGGTCACGAGCGGGTCGATGCCGCGCGCGGCGAGCTCCCCGGCGAGACGGGCGGCGAGTTGCCGCTCGATGACCGTCGGACCGGCGTCGGTCGCGGCATCCGTCAGCGCCTCGGCGACCTCGCGGCAGAGCGTGCGGTAGCGCCCGAGCTCCCCGGGCAGCAGGCTCGCGCGGGCGGCGCGCAGATCGACCGCCGCGTCGGCCTCGTCGAGCTCGGCGATGCCGGGTGCGGCGAGCACCTCGTGCCACGGCACGCGCACGACGTCGAGGCGTTCACGCGAGGGCAGCTCCTCGTCGAGCAGCCGGTCGGCCTCGTTCGCGAACACGCGCAGCTCGTCGCCGTCGCGGTGCACGACGACCGCGGCCACCGGGTCGCCGGCGAGCGACACGTGCGTGCGGGCGCCGTCGAGGTACCACGACACGGCCGTGTGCGAACGCAGCACGATCGACGCCGCACCCCGGCGTTTGAGCAGGTCGAGCACGCGGGCGCGCTTGACCGCCCGATCGACGGCGGATGTCTCGGACGCAGGCGCCTCGGACGCAGGGGCATCGAACGCCGCGACCCCGGGCGACGCCGGGCTCGCGGCATCCGTCGCGGCATCCGCGATCATGCGACGCCTCCGGCGAGCGCGGTCGCGCGTTCGCCGATGGCCGCCGTACTGCCGCGCGCCTCGAGCCTGGGGCTGTAGAGCACCGAGTGCTCGACCGGCCCGCCGTCGATGAGGGTGCGCAGCCGGAGCCAGACCTGCCCGCCGATCTCGCCGCGCGGCACCGACATGCTCGTGAGGCGGGGCGTCGCGAACCCGGCCATGGGCACGTCGTCGAATCCGGCGATGGAGAGGTCGCGCGGCACCTCGACGCCGAGCTCGTGCAAGCGGGTCATGAGGCCGAGGGCGACGAGGTCGTTGAAGGCGATGACGGCGGTGCAGCCGTCGCGATGGGCGGCGAGCACCGCGTCGGATGCCGCGTAGCCGTCGTCGAGGCGCGAGCCGCCTGGCACCTCGTCGATGCGCACGTCGGGGTGCGCGGCGAGCGCCTCGGCGACGCCGCGCCGGCGCTCGGCATTCGAGGCGCTCGTCGGCGGACCGCTGACGTAGGCGATGCGGCGATGGCCGAGGTCGTGCAGGTGGTCGACGAGATCGCGGATGCCGCGCACGTAGTCGACGCCGACGACGGGCACGTCGGCGCCCGGCAGCGGTCGGTTCACGACGACCACGGGCGAGACCGCGTCGACGAGGGCGCGGAGCCTCGCCTCGGGCATGCGCGGAGCGCAGAGCACGAGCGCGTCGCAGCGCTGGCGGGCCTCGACGGCGACGGCCTCCTCGTCGTCGACGTTCTCGGCCGTGTCGGCGACGAGCACGCGGTAGCCGTCGCGAGCGGCGGCGAGGCTCAGCCCCTTGAGGATGCCCTGGAAGAGCGGGTTCTCGAGGTCGGGCACGACCATCGCGACGGTGTTGTTGCGCCCGTTCACGAGGCTGCGGGCCGTGGGGCTCGGGCGGTAGTCGAGCTCGGCGATCGAGGCCTGCACGCGACGCACGATCTCAGGATCGACGCTCGCCCGCCCGTTGAGCACGCGTGAGACGGACGCCTGCGAGACGCCCGCGTGCGCGGCGACGTCGGCGATCGTGGTCGCCCGGCTGCGCTGGCCCATGTGGATCCTCTCGTTCGCGACCGCGGCTCCGCGTCGCTCCCCGCCGATGCGAGAAACCGATTCCCCGAACGGAAGCGGGAGTTGTCGGCGGCCTCAGTCGTGACCTATGGTAGCGACCAGAAAGCGGTTTCCCAACCGCATCCACGGCCACCCGGCCTCAGCATCCCAGCGAAGGAGCGACATGCGGGTTCTCGTCACCGGCTCGGCCGGACGCCTCGGGCGCAGCGTGGCCGTCGGGCTCGCGGCATCCGGTCACCGTGTCATCGGGGTCGACCGGGTGAGCGCCGGCCTCGCCGGGGTCGACGAGCGCACGGTCGACCTCATCGACGCCCTCGCGACGCGGGCGCTCTTCGACGAGGTGCGCCCCGACGCCGTCGTGCACCTCGCCGGCATCGCCGTGCCGTTCAGCGCTCCCGAACGCCGCATCCTCATGACGAACACCGCGCTCGTGCACACCGTGCTGGCCGCCGCCGTCGACGTCGGGGTCGGCCGCGTGCTCGCCGCGAGCAGCCCGACCGTGCTCGGCTACAGCGCGCCCACGTGGCGGGCCGGTCGGCTGCCGCTCGACGAGACCACTCCCCCCGAGCCGGCCAACGCCTACGCGCTCTCGAAGCTCGTGATCGAGGAGACCGTGCAGATGTTCGCGCGCACGTCCCCCGGCGCGTTCGGCTTCTTCCGCCCCTGCTACGTGATCTCCCCCGAGGAATGGGCGGGCGCCCCGACCCAGCAGGGCCACACGCTCGAGCAGCGCCTCGCCGACCCCGCGCTCGCGGCCGTGAGCCTGTTCAACTACCTCGACGCCCGCGACGCCGCCGCCTTCGTCGACGCCTGGCTCGCCGCACCCGCCGAGCTCGTCGACGGCGAGGGCTTCTTCGTGGGCGCAGCCGACGCCCTCGCCGTGCACCATGTGGCCGATCTCTGGCGCGACTTCGCCCCCGCCCTCGGCGAGGCGGCCGACGCGCTCGGCCACGGCCGTCCCGTGTTCGCGATCGACAAGGCCGAACGCCTGCTCGGCTGGCGCCCCGAACGCACCTGGCGCACCGAACTCGACCCGGCGGCGCTCGAGCGCGTGCTCGCGGCATCCGACCTCACCGGCTCCGACCCCGCCGCCTCCGACCCCGCGCATTCCGACCGACTCGAAACGAGGGCCCGATGACCACGACCACCGCCGCTCCATCCGGCACCACGCCACTCGCCGCACCCGCGTTCGACGGCGTGCTCTTCTTCCCGGTCACGCCCTTCGACGCCGACGGCGCGCCCGACCACGACCTGCTCGCCGAGCACGTGGCCTCGCGGCTGCCGTTCGGCCCCGGCGGCGTGTTCCCGGCCTGCGGAACCGGCGAGTTCCACGCGCTCTCCGCCGGCGAGGCCGTCGACGTCGTGCGCACCACGGTCGACACGGTCGCCGGTCGCGTGCCCGTCATCGCCGGCGCGGGCGGTCCGCTCGGCCACGCGATCGAGCTCGCACGCGGCGCCGAGGCCGCCGGCGCCGACGGCCTGCTGCTCCTCCCGCCGTACCTCGTCTCGGGCACCACCGCCGGACTCGTCGCCTGGGTCGAGGCGGTCGCCGCGGCATCCGACCTGCCCGTGATCGTGTACCACCGCGGTACCGCGCGCTACACGGCCGACGCCATCACCCGGCTCGCCGCGAACCCGAAGGTCGTGGGCTTCAAGGACGGCACGGGCGACATCGGCCTCGCACAGGAGATCGTGCTCGCCGCCGAGGCCACCGGCCGCGACTTCGCGTTCTTCAACGGCCTGCTCACGGCCGAGCTCAGCCAGGGCGCCTACCGCGGCATCGGCATCCCGCTGTACTCGTCGGCGGCGTTCGCGATGATCCCCGAGCTGGGCGCGCTGCACTACCGCGCCTACACCGACGGCGACGAGGCGACCCGCATGACGCTGCTCGCCGAGTTCTACCGGCCGCTCGTGAACCTGCGCGACGAGACGCCGGGCTTCGGCGTCTCGCTCATCAAGGCGGGCCTGCGTCTGCGCGGCCTGCCCGTCGGCTCCGTGCGGCCCCCGCTCGTCGACCCGACGCCCGAGCAGGAGGCGCGCCTCGGGGCGATCCTCGACCGCGGGCTCGAGCTCGCCGAGCAGCTCGGCGGCGGCTCCGGTGCGGATGCCGCGGCGAGCGCCGAGGCGGTGCCGGCCCGGTGACCGCGGCGATCCGGAGCCTCTCGACTCGGCGCATCCGCGTGCCGCTCAGCCGCCCGTGGGGGCCCGACGTGCGCGACCTCTCGCTCATCGAGGTCGTCGTCGAGGACGCCGACGGCGCGCAGGGCCGCGGCTTCTCGTGGACTCCGTCGATCGGCGCCGCCGCCGTCGAGGCGCACCTGGCGAACGACATCGCCGCGTTCGCACTCGGGCGCGACGCCGATGCGGCGACCCTGTGGCATCCGCTCTGGGCGCACCTGCACGAGGGCGGCAGCGGCGGCATCACGACGATCGCGATGGCGGGCCTCGACCTCGCGCTCTGGGACCTCGCCGCGCGCCGCGCGGGCATCGGCATCACCGACCACCTCGGACGCCGGCACGAGACCGCGACCGTCTACGGCAGCGGCGTGAACCTGCACTACCCGCTGCCCGAGCTCGTGGCGCAGGCCGAGCGCTGGGTCGACGCCGGATTCGAGGCCGTGAAGGTCAAGGTCGGCAGCCCCGACCTCGGCGATGACGTCGCCCGCATCCGCGCCGTGCGCGACGTGCTCGGCCCCGACCGCGGCCTCATGATCGACGCCAACCAGCGATGGAGCCTCGAGCGGGCCGAGCGCGCCGTCGGCGAGCTGTCGGCGTTCGACCTCACCTGGATCGAGGAGCCGTTGCGCGCCGACGACCTCGCCGGGCACGTCGCCCTGCACGCGCGCATCGACGTGCCGATCGCCCTCGGTGAGAACCTGCACACGCGCTACCGGTTCGCCGAGTTCATCGACGCCGGCGCAGTCGACCTCGTGCAGCCGAACATCGTGCGCGTGGGCGGCATCACGCCGTTCCTCGAGATCGCCTCGCTGGCGGCCTCGAGCGGCGTCGACCTCGCCCCGCACCTGCTGCTCGAGCTCTCGGCGCAGCTCGCGCTCGCGCTGCCCGGCGATCACCTCGTCGAGGCCGTCGAAGACGCCTCCTTCGAGGCGCTCGGCGCGCTGGCCTCCCCCTCGCCGGTCGAGGTCGACGGATGCCGCGTGCACACCACCGGACAGCCCGGCCTCGGCCTAGAGTTCGCCTGACCCCTTCTGCGGCACCGACCGCGACATCCGCTCGACCCACGGAGGATTCATGACCACCGCCACCGCCACCCCCGCCAGTTCGGTCACGGATGCCGCGGGCTCGCCGTCCGTCGACGAGACCGCCGCGGCCGCCCGCCGGGCCTTCGCCACGACCGTGGCCTCGACCGCGGCCGAACGGGCCGGCTGGCTGGCCGCCGTCGCCGACGCCCTCGACGCGGCGCGCGACGAGCTCGTGCCGCTCGCCGACGAGGAGTCGCACCTCGGCACCGCCCGCCTCACGGGCGAGCTCGCGCGCACCACCTCGCAGCTGCGGCTCTTCGCGCGGGCCGTCGTCGAGGGCGCCTACCTCGAGGCGACGATCGACCACCCCGATGCGACGACGATCCCGCCGACGCCTGACCTGCGCCGCATGCTGCGCCCGCTCGGGCCGGTCGCCGTGTTCGGGGCGTCGAACTTCCCGTTCGCGTTCTCGGTCGCGGGTGGCGACACCGCGTCGGCCCTCGCCACGGGATGCCCCGTCGTGGTCAAGGGCCACTCGGCCCATCCCCGCCTCTCGCGGCGCACCGCCGAGATCGTGGGCGACGCCCTCGCCGCCGCGGGCGCCCCCGACGGCATCTTCGGACACGTCGAGGGTCGCGCCGCGGGCATCGCGCTCGTGCAGCACCCCGAGATCCGCGCCGTCGGATTCACGGGTTCGCTGCACGGCGGGCGCGCGCTCTTCGACCTCGCATCGTCGCGGCCCGACCCGATCCCGTTCTACGGCGAGCTCAGTGCCGTGAACCCCGTGCTCGTCACGCCCGCGGCCGTCGAGGCGCGGGCGGCCGAACTCGCCGCAGGTCTCGCCGGGTCGTTCACGCTCGGCGCAGGCCAGTTCTGCACGAACCCCGGCGTCGTCTTCGTGCCGGGCGGCTCCGGCTTCGCCGAGCTCGTCGCCGCGCAGGTCGGGCACCCGGGCGCCGTGCCCATGCTCACCGACGGCATCGCCGCCGCATTCGCCGACGGCGTCGCCGGCCTCGCCCGGCATGAGGATGTGACCGTCGTCGCCGGGGACCCCGTGCAGCAGCCGGGCACCGGCTCCGCAGTCGTGCTGTCGACGACCACCTCCGCCGTGCTCGCCGACCCCGGCGCACTCCTCGCCGAGTGCTTCGGTCCGGCGACGCTCATCGTGGAGTACGCCGACGTCGACGACGCCCTCGCGGCGATCCGCGCCGTCGGCGGCAGCCTCACTGCGACCGTGCACGCCGAACCCGGCGAGGACCTCGGCGGCATCCTCGCGGTGCTCACCGAGATCGCCGGGCGCGTGCTCTTCGCCGGGTGGCCGACCGGCGTCGCGGTGAGCTGGGCGCAGCAGCACGGCGGCCCGTGGCCCGCGACGACGACCATCCACACCTCGGTCGGCGTCACGGCGATGCGCCGATTCCTCCGCCCGGTCGCCTACCAGGAGGCTCCGGATGCCGCGCTGCCCGCCGAGTTGCGCGAGGGCAACCCGCTCGGCATCCCGCGCCGAGTCGACGGCGTGCTGACGGTTCCGGCCGCAGCGGCCGGCTGAGTGGGCGTCGCGTCCTACCTCTTCGCCGCCACTCCCCCGCGGCTGGCGGTCGGCGGCATCGCGGTGGCGATTCCCGTGCTCGCCGTCGAGCAGTTCGACGACGTCGCGCTCGGCGGGCTGCTCGCGGCCGCGGCGCTCGGCCCGAGCATCGTCGCAGCGCCGATCGCGGGTGCGATGCTCGACCGCACCCGCCGGCCCGGCGTGCTCATGGCCGGGGCCGGACTGGTCGCAGCGGCGGCGTTCACCGTCGCAGCATTCCTCGGCGTCGTGCCGGTCTGGGTCGTCGCACTCGCGCTCATCGTCGCCGGCACGGCCGTGCCATTCGTCATGGGCGGGCTGTCGAGCTTCGTCACCGAGGTGATCCCCGACGAGCGGAGGGCGTACGCGGTGGATGCGCTCGCCTACAACCTCGGCTCCGTCGCAGGCCCTGCGGCGGTCGCTGCGGCCGCCGCGTTCGGGTCGGCGCGCATCGCGACCCTCGTGATGGCCGCCAGCGCCCTGGTCGGCGCGATCGCCACCATTCCGCTGCGCCTGCGCCCGCTCCCCGGCGAGCCGCACGGATCGATGCTCGCCACGATCGCGGCGGGCTTCCGCCACATCGCCACGCATCGTCCGCTCGCGATCATCACGGCGAGCGGCACGCTGAGCCAGTTCGGCGCCGGCGGCCTCTCCATCGCCGCCGTGGCCCTCGCCGTGCACCGCACCGGCGACGCGGCCCAGGGCGCGATCATCGTCACGTCGTTCGCGATCGGCGGCCTGATCGGCGCGCTGTGGAACTCGGCGGCACCGGTGCGCCGCCCGCCCGAGTTCGTCATGGGCGCGGGGTTCGCCGCCACCGGGGTGTTCACGGTCATCGCCGCGGCAGACCTCGGCCAGGCGTGGACCATCGTCGCCATCGGCACGTCGGGCCTGTTCACCGCGGCGAGCGCCGCGGCGATGCTGCTCATCAGGAAGCAGCAGAGTCCGCCCGCACTCCGGTCCCAGGTGTTCACCGTCGGGGCGGGCCTGCGCGCAGCAGCCGCTGCGGCGGGCGCCGCGGTCGCGGGCCTCGCGGCCGGCCTCGGCGCCGAGACGCTGCTCGTGACGATCGGCCTGGTCTGGATCGCCTCTGGTGCCATGCTGCTCGCCTACCCGAAGAGCGCGCCCGCGATCGACGGGGCGTCCTGAGCCGCACTGCAGCTCCGGACCGCGGTACCCGCAGGCGGGCCCAGCGCGTGAGCGCGCGTGCGGCCGACGCGGCCGGACCGGGCGCCCGACCGACCGGGGTCAGACCCCGAGCTCGAGATCGCCGATCAGCACCGGCTGCCCCGTGGCGAGGGAGCGGTTGCCCGCGATGCCCACCGACACGGCGCGCACGCCGTCGGCGTAGCCGGCGACCCGGCCGAGCGGGGCGTCATCCGTCACGCGCCGGAAGAGGTGGTCGAGCAGGAACGCGTCGCCGCCGCCGTGGCTGCCGATGCCCTCGGGAATGGGCACGACCTCGGCGCCCTCCCAGTGGCGCTGCACCACGAGGCGCTCACCGTGGGGGCGCACGTCGTCGACGGACGAGGCATCCGGATGCATCGAGGGGTCGACGATCACGCGGCCGTCCTCGCCGATGAGCACGGCCCCGCGCTCGACGACCTCGAGCTCGGCCCGGCCCTCGGTGCCGTTCACGGTGACACGGTAACCCTCCCAAGGGGCGTGCGCGTTCAGCGAGTAGCTGAGCGTCGCGCCGGAGTCGTAGTCGACGAGGGCGGCGAGGTTGTCCTCGATCGTGATACCGGCGTCGAACACGTCGCGGTCGCGGAGGTAGCCGTCGTGGTGCTCCTGGTCGAGGTAGAGCTCCTTCATGCGCGCGTCGCTCGCGAGGTCGAGCGCGAACGGGTCGCCGCTCGTGCCGGTGCCGCGCGACGGACGTTCGCCGAGCCCACGGGCCTCGGCGTTCTCGGCGCCGTAGAAGCGCAGGCCTCCGCTCGCGAAGACGCGCACCGGGGTCGCGGCGATCCACCAGTTGACGAGGTCGAAGTGGTGCGAGGCCTTGTGGATGAACAGTCCGCCCGAGTTCTGCTTCTCGCGGTGCCAGCGGCGGAAGTAGTCGGCCCCGTGCACCGTGTCGAGCGCCCACTCGAAGTGCACGCTCGTGACCCGGCCGATGCGGCCGTCGGCGATGACCTGTCGCAGCGTCGAGTTGCGCGGGCTGTAGCGGTAGTTGAACGTCGTGATGACCTCGCGGCCCGTCTCGGCGATGGCCTCGCCGATGCGGCGCACGCTCTCGGCGTCGATCGTGAGCGGCTTCTCGACGACGACGTCGGCGCCCGCGCGCAGGGCCCGCACGACGTACTCGGCGTGCGTGAAGTCGGGCGTCGTGACGACGACGCGATCGATGCGCTCGTCGACGATCATGCGCTCGAGGTCGTCGACGGCGTAACGCACGGGTGCCGGATGCCCTGCCGCGACCACTTCGCGCTCGTAGACGTCGAGGCGGCCCGGATTGACGTCGCACCATGCCACGAGGTCGGCGACGTCGGCGACGTGCTCGGCGCCGAACGCGGTTCCGGACATCGCCGCGATGTACATGCCCGCACGGCTGCCCGTGCCGATGAGTGCGTACCGTTCGTGCTGCGCCATGCTGTGCTCCATCGCCTCGCTGGGTGGTCTGCGTCGCCCAGCCCAGAAACCGCTTGCTCAGCGGCATCCGTTCTGCGCCTCGATCGGCGGGAAATCAGCGGGAAAGCGCTATCTCGGGCCGTCTCATTTCTATCAGCAACACGTGGCGATGCAAAACCCCGGGGTCGCGACCCGCGCGGTAGAGTCGAGGCGCTCGGCCAGTGATGACGCGACCAACCCGCGCGGCGAGGCCGACCCGCGACCAGGAGGACCCATGGCTGAGGGCCGCACCCAGACCCGGCGATCGACGCCGGCGACCCTGCACGACGTCGCCCGCGAGGCGGGCGTCTCGCTCGCCACCGCGTCCCGGTCGCTGAACGGCAGCGCCCGCAAGGTCAACGAGGAGTACCGCGAACGCGTCCTCGCCGCCGCCGCCAAGCTCGGCTACACGCCCAACCTCTCGGCCCAGGCCGTCGCACGCGGCACGTCGACCACCGTCGCCCTGCTCGTCGCCGACATCGCCGACCCGTACTTCTCCTCGATCGCCGCGGGCGTCGTGGGCGCTGCGGGCGACGACCGCCTCATCGTCACCATGGCCGAGACGAAGCGCGACGCCGAGCGCGAACTCGAGCTCGTGCGCGCGATGCGCGGGCAGCGTCCGCGCGTGATGATCCTGTCGGGCTCGCGCAACATCGGCGACCCGAACGCCGCGGCGCTCGAGGCCGAGCTCACCGCCTACGAGCAGACCGGCGGTCGTGCGGTCTTCATCAGCGAGAGCGACCTTCCGTTCCGCACGCTGCCGCTCGCGAACCGCGCGGGCGCGCGCGACCTCGGCGTCGAGCTGCACGCCCTCGGCTACCGCCGCTTCGCCGCCCTCACCGGCCCCGAGACCCTGCGCACCGCGCACGACCGCATCGCCGGCTTCTCCGAGGGGCTCGCCTCTTCCGGCGCCAACCTGCCCGACGACCGGCTCGTGCGCAGCGCGTTCACGCGCGACGGCGGCTACGACGGCATGCGTCGCCTGCTCGAGGCGGGCATCGGCGACACCCAGGTCGTCTTCGCGCTCAACGACGTCATGGCGATGGGTGCGATGTCGGCGATCCGCGACGCCGGCCTCGAACCCGGCCGTGACCTCGCCGTCGCCGGCTTCGACGACATCCCGACCGTGCGCGACGTCACGCCGCGACTCACGAGCGTGCGCATGCCGCTGGAGCGCATCGGCGAGCAGGCCCTGCGCCTCGCACTCGATGACGCAGCGGATGCCGCATCCGCCCGTGCTGCGTCGGCCGACGTCTCGACCGAGGTCGTCATCCGCGAGAGCACGCCGCGCGTCGAGGCCTAGCCTCCCCCGCCCCGCCGGCTCGCCGGCGGCCCCCGGGCGGCCACTGCCTGGCCACTTCGCTGGCCACTTCACTCGCCGCTTCACTCGCCACGTCGCTCGCCGTGCTTCCCGACCCCGCGACATCCGTCATTCGGGTGAGCACGCCCCAGCGCGGACGCTTGTGGCGGCCCAACCCACCTCGAACCCGCAACAAGCGTCCCCGCTGGCCGCGGCGCCCTCGCCGACCGCACCAGGCGTCGACCACTGAGCCCGGCATCGAGCACCGCACCCGGCATCGAACGCGCCCCACCTATGGCGTCACAGCGGGGACGCTCGTTGCGCTCCGAACGGCGCCGAGCCCGCAACGAGCGTCCCCGCTGGAGGAGCACGCGCGCACGCGACGCCAGCACGCCACCCCCGCACCGGGTCTTGCGCGCCGCGCACCCGTGTGCGACACTCGGGTAAACGCTTTCCCAGCGCAGGACGTGGCATCGGTCGCCTCCTGCCCCGTCGAACAGGAACAACCGTGGCAGACACCGCAGCCCCCGCAGGCACCGCAGCCTCCGCGCCGCAGGCGCCCCAGACCATCGGCATCATCATGAACGGCGTCTCGGGCCGCATGGGCTATCGCCAGCACCTCGTGCGCTCGATCCTCGCGATCCGCGAGCAGGGCGGCGTGCTCCTCGCCGACGGCGAGACCCGCGTGCAGGTCGAGCCGATCCTCGTCGGCCGCAGCGAGAAGAAGCTCGCCGACCTCGCAGCCAAGCACGGCATCGAGCACTACACGACGAACCTCGACGAGGCGCTCGCCGACGACCGCTGGCAGATCTACGCCGACTTCCTCGTGACGAAGGCGCGCGCGCAGGCGATCAAGAAGGCGATCGCCGCCGGCAAGGCGATCTACACCGAGAAGCCCACCGCCGAGTCCTTCGAGGAGGCGCTCGAGCTCGCGCGCCTCGCCGATGAGGCCGGCATCAAGAACGGGGTCGTGCACGACAAGCTCTACCTGCCGGGCCTGCAGAAGCTCAAGCGCCTCATCGACTCTGGCTTCTTCGGCCGCATCCTGAGCGTGCGCGGCGAGTTCGGCTACTGGGTCTTCGAGGGCGACTGGCAGCCCGCTCAGCGTCCGAGCTGGAACTACCGCGCCGAAGACGGCGGCGGCATCATCGTCGACATGTTCCCGCACTGGAACTACGTGCTCGAGAACCTCTTCGGCCGTGTCGAGTCGGTCTACGCGAAGGCCGTCACCGAGATCCCCGAGCGCGTCGACGAGCGCGGCGAGGTCTACCCGGCCACCGCCGACGATGCCGCCTACGCGATCTTCGAGCTCGAGGGCGGCGTGGTCGCCCAGCTCAACTCCAGCTGGACCACGCGCGTCAACCGCGACGAGCTCGTCGAGTTCCAGGTCGACGGCACGCACGGCTCGGCCGTCGTGGGCCTCTTCGGCTGCAAGATCCAGCCCCGCAACGCCACGCCCAAGCCCGTGTGGAACCCCGACCTCGCCGACGCGCACGACTACGCCGGCGACTGGATCGAGAGCCCCGGCAACCGCGAGTTCGAGAACGGCTTCAAGACGCAGTGGGAGGAGTTCATCCGCCACGTCGTCGAAGACGCCCCCAACGAGTTCGACTTCCTCGCCGGCGCGCGCGGCGTGCTCCTCGCCGAGCAGGGCCTCGCGTCGAGCCGCGAAGGCCGGCGCATCGAGCTCCCCGTCGTCACGCTCGCCTCGGGCGCCACGACCACGAGCGCCGCGGATGCCGCAGCGGATGTCGCGACCGACGCCGACGCCGCCCTCGCATCCGAGTTCGCGGGAGTCCGCTGACATGACCACGCTGACCCTCCTCGACGCCGACGGGGCCCTGCGTTCCGCGGGCCTCGCCGAGGCGCCGACGTTCGCGAAGCCGCGGCATCCGCTCGCCAGCCGGGTCGCGTACGCGGCCGCGCACGTCGTGCCGAAGGCCCATGCCGACAACACGCCGGGGCAGCCGGCCGAGATCGACTGGGACGCGACGCTCGCGTTCCGCCACCACGTGTGGTCGTGGGGCCTCGGCGTGGCCGACGCCATGGACACGGCCCAGCGCAACATGGGCCTCGATGCGGCGGCCACGCGCGAGCTCATCACGCGCAGCGCCGCGGAGGCGGCATCCGTCGGCGGCAGGCTCGTGGTTGGCGTGAACACCGACCACGTCGACGACGAGCTCATCTCGCTCGACCAGGTCATCGACGCCTACAAGGAGCAGCTGCACCACACGGAAGACGCGGGCGCCGGCGTCGTGCTCATGGCGAGCCGTCACCTCGCACGTGCCGCGCAGACCGCCGACGACTACCGCCGCGTGTACCGCGAGGTGCTCGCCGCTGCGAGCACGCCGGTCGTGCTGCACTGGCTCGGCACCGCGTTCGATCCCGCACTGGCCGGCTACTTCGGATCCGACGACACGGATGCCGCGGCCGAGACGCTGCTGCAGATCATCGGCTACAACGGCGACAAGGTGCAGGGCGTCAAGATGAGCCTGCTCGACGCCGACGCCGAGATCTCCGTGCGCCGGCGCCTGCCCGAGTCGGCGCGCATGTTCACGGGCGACGACTTCCACTACGTCGGCCTCCTCGAGGGCGACGAGCAGGGGCACTCCGACGCGCTGCTCGGCGCGTTCTCGTGCCTCGCGCCGAACGCGTCCGCGGCGATCCAGGCACTCGACCGCGGCGACGTCGCGGGGTACCGCGAGATCCTCGCACCGACCGAACCGCTCTCGCAGCAGGTGTTCGCCGCGCCGACGTACTACTACAAGACCGGCGTCGCGTTCCTGTCGTGGCTGAACGGCCACCAGGCGGCGTTCCAGATGGTGGGCGGGCTGCACGCGGCACGGAGCCTGCCGCACCTGTCGCGCATCGTCGAGCTCGCGAACACCTCGGGCGCCCTCGAGCGCCCCGAGCTCGCGGCGGCCCGCTGGCACTCGCTGCTCACGCTGAACGGCGTCGACGTCACCTCGGCGACGGTGCCGGCGACGGATGCCGCGTCCGAAGCGGATGCCGCAGCCGGCGCTCCGGCCGCCTCGGTCCCTTCATCCGCCGAAGACTCCGCGTCGGCGGATGCCGTCGACGCGGCATCCGTCGACGAGGAGGTGCTCGCATGAGCGCGCACCCCCGCCTGTCGATGAACCAGGCGACCATCAAGTACGCATCGCTCGACGAGGCCCTGCGGGTCACCGCCGACGGCGGCTACGAGTCGATCGGCCTATGGCGCGAGCCCGTGCAGGCCGTCGGGCTCGGTGAGGCCGCGCGCCGCCTCGGCGACTCGGGCCTGCGGCTGTCGACGTACTGCCGCGGCGGCTTCTTCACGATGCCCGAGGGCCCCGAGCGCCGCGCGTCCATCGACGACAACCGTCGCGGCATCGAGGAGACGGCGACCCTCGCGGCCGCCGGCGCACCGGGCAGCACGCCCGTGTTCGTGCTCGTCGCGGGCGGCTTGCCCGAGGGGTCGAACGACCTCGTCGGCGCCCGCTCGCGGGTGGCCGACGCGCTGGCCGAGCTCGCACCCGACGCGGCCGCCGCCGGCGTCACGCTCGCGATCGAGCCGCTGCACCCGATGTACGTCTCCGACCGCGCCGTGGTCTCGACGCTGAAGCAGGCGCTCGACCTCGCGGCTCCGTTCGATCCGTCGGTCGTCGGCGTCACGGTCGACACGTTCCACGTCTGGTGGGACCCCGAGGTGCTGCCTCAGATCGCACGGGCCGGCGCCGAGGGCCGCATCGCCACCTACCAGGTCTGCGACTGGAAGACCCCGTTGCCTGCCGATGTGCTGCTCGGGCGCCACTACCCCGGCGACGGCGTCATCGACTTCGCGACGCTCACCGAGGCCGTCGAGGCGACCGGCTACGACCGCGACATCGAGGTCGAGATCTTCAACCAGGACATCTGGGACACCCCCTATGCCGAGGTCGTCGCCCGCACCGCGGCCGGTTTCGCATCGGCGGTCGCGCCGCATCTCGCGGCATCCGTCACCGTCTGACCCTGCGCCCCGATCGCCACCACGGCGATCGGGGCGACCTGTTCAGCCGATGCGGGTGATCGCCGGCATGGCGAAGGTGCCGTCGAGCATCGCCTCGCGCGGCTGGTAGACCCGAAGCAGCGGCCGGAAGTCGCCCTCGGGCGCCGGCAGCCAGTTCGCCGCGGCAGCCGCGTCGTCGGGCCGCTCATGCTGCATGCGGATCATGACCGAGCCGTCATCGCCCGTGACGATGCCGGGCGTGCGGTCGCCGATCGAATAGCGTCCGATGGGGTTCTCGACGAGGAGGAACTCGGGCGTCGAGTACATCGTGATCGACCAGAACGCGTCAGCCGGCGGCAGCTCGGTCAGGCGCAGCTCATAGGCGTGCGCGCCGTTCAGCCGCTCGCCGTCGGCATCGACGAAGACCTCGGCGTAGTACGCCTCGTAGCCGTGGTTGCCCCACAGTCCGTTGCGGGCCGACCGAGCGCGCGTGGCGTGGGCTGCGGCGCGGTCGGCGATCTTCCACTCGGGCGCGTCGATCGTGCCCGGGCCGAGGAAGTCGACGTTGTAGTCGAACCCGTGCGGAAGGCCGAGCCATCCGTTGACGGCCGCATCGGGGTCGGGCTTCGAGAGCTCCTCGACCTCGGCGCGACCCGCGGCGAACGCCGTCGCGAGGTGCTCCTCGAGGTCGCGTGCCACGAGGCCGAAGGGGTTGCCCGGGTCGGTGAGGCCGTACTCGGCATAGCGGTGCAGGAACTCGACCTCGGCGGCGGCCGGCGGGAACGCCTGGCTCCACGCGCGCAGCAGCTCCCAGAACCGCAGGTGCTCGGGCAGGTCGGGGTGCGGGTGCGGGATCCCGCGCGCGGGCCGCTCGCCCTCGAACGGCGTCAGGGCGAACTGGGGCTGCAGGGCGCGAACACGCGGCATGTCGTCTTCGCCGTCGACGGCGAGGCGCCCGACGATCGCCGCGAGGTCGGTGGGCGACTCGATCACGGGCACGCCGTCGGGCGCGGTGCCCGTCCACCCGGGCGGCACGATGAGGTACTCGCCTTCGGCGGTGCCGGTGGCCCGGCGCCCGACGTAGGCGAAGTTGTTCGTCCACGCGTCGACGAACTGCAGCACGTAGTAGGCGCCGTCGGTGTCGGGCACGTGCAGCAGCAGCGGTCCGGCCGACAGGTCGAGGAGGCCGAGCGCGTACACCGTGTCGTTGTTGACGCTCACGAACGCATCGGCCGGCGACGCGAGCGTCGAGGCGTGCGTGAACGCGTTGAACCGGGCGGGCGGCAAGGACCCGAGCCCGTTGGCCGCGATCGCCTGCATGCTCGACACGTTGTACACCAGCGGATACCCGAAGACGTACGCATCCACCAGGTGTCGTTCGGTCCAGTCCATCGATTCCCCCGTTCGGTCCGGCCGGGCGCCGGAGCCCTCCCACCAACTTACGTGGCCCCGCGGCATCCGCCCTAGACCGACTGCACCCGGTCGAGCTCGGCGTAGCGTCCGCCCGCGGCGAGCAGCTGGGCGTGCGATCCGATCTCGACGATGCGCCCGTGCTCGAGCACGACGATGCGGTCGGCCGAGCGGATCGTCGAGAGCCGGTGCGCGACCACGAGCGTCGTGCGTCCGCGCATGAGGTGCTCGAGCGCGCCCTTGATCTTCGCCTCGGACTCGGGGTCGAGCGCGCTCGTCGCCTCGTCGAGCAGCAGCACGCGCGGGTCGCGCACGAGCGCGCGGGCGATCGAGAGCCGCTGGCGCTGGCCGCCAGAGAGGCGCGCGCCCCGCTCGCCGACGACCGTGTGCCATCCGTCGGGCTGGGCCTCGACGATCTCGAGGGCGTTCGCGTCGCGCAGGGCGGCGAGCACGCGGGCGTCGTCGACGTCGCCGAGCCCGTAGACGATGTTCTCGCGGATGCTGCCCTCGAAGAGCACGGACTCCTGCGGCACGACCGACACGAAGCTGCGGAAGGTGCGCAGGTCGAGCTCCTCCATGTCGGCGCCGTCGAGGAGCACGCGTCCGCCGGTGGGGCGCAGGAACCCGAGCACGAGGTTGAGCAGCGTGGACTTGCCCGATCCGGACGAGCCGACGAAGGCCACGGTCTCCCCCGAGCGGATGTCGAGGGTCACGTCGTCGAGCGCCGGGCGCGCCCGCACCTGCGCGGCGCGGGCGCCGCCGGCATCCGGCCCGGCCGCGGCATCCGGCCCGGCTGCGGCATCCGCCCCCGCACCATTGCCGGCCCCGTCGTCGTACCGGTACCCGACCGACTCCAGCCGGAGGTCGCCGCGCACCTCGGTGACGACCCGCTTGCCCTCGTTGCGCTCGAGGTCGGGGTCCTGCATCAGCTCGCCGATCGAGCGGATCGACTCGGTGCCGCGGGCGATGATCGGCAGGAGCATGAGCAGGTTCGTCGCCGCACCCGTGAGCAGGGCGAAGTACGAGCTCAGCAGCACGACCTGGCCGGGCGTGATCGGGATGAGCCCGGTGATCGAGATCCAGGCGGCGAGCACGAGGCATCCGACGCCCAGCAGTTGCAGGCTCACCCACGACAGCGACGCGAAGCGGCCGTTCAGCAGGTCGAGCTGGAAGCCGGCCGCCCGCACGCCCTCAGCGCCGTGCGCGACCCGGCTGACGGCGGTCTGCTCGAGGCCGTGGGCGCGGGTGATGGGCAGCAGCGTCGCCATCTCGCCGACGCGGGCCGAGAACTGCTCGACCTCGCGGCGGAACGAGGCGTTGCGCATGGCGCTGCGGCGGTTGAGGATCGCGCGCAGCAGCACGGCGAGCGGGATCGCGAGGGCGTAGACGGGCAGGAACGCGGGCACGTTGATGGCCGTCATCACGACGGCGCCGACGAGCACCATGGTCGCCGAGAGCAGCGGATGCGCCGTCTGCTGCAGCATGACCTCGACGTTCTCGACGTCGCGCACGACCTTGGTCTGCACGACCGAGGAGTTCGCCCGGGAGTGGAATCCGATGGAGAGCGCCTGCAGCCTGGCCGCCAGCGCATTGCGCAGGTCGGCGCCGATCGCGCGCACGGCGCCCATGTAGAGGCGCGTGTACTGCACGTGGTTCGGGTAGTTCTGGGCGAGGGCGACGACCGCGACGCCGGCCCAGATCATGAGGGTCGAGGTCGGGCCGCCGGCCACGACCACGTCGATGATCGCGGCCGTGATGACCGGCAGCAGCCAGAGCGGGGTGTCCTTGACGGTGAAGAAGGCGACGGCGCCGAGCACCCGCCCGCGGTGCAGGTCGAGCAGCCGCACCACGGATCGCGCCGGGTGCCGTCCGTCGATCGCGTGGTCCATGCGGGAAAGCGCTTGCCGAGTCATGCGTCCATTCTGCCCGGGAAGCGCGCCCATGGGTACGCTGGGATGATGTTCGATCCGCACAGCATTCCGGCCGACCCCACCGCGGTGAACGCACTCGCCGGACGCGGATTCGACTACCGCCAGGTCGACCCGGCCGATGAATCGGCGATGCAGGCGTGGGTCCAGGCCGAGACGCGCGGGTTCCATCACGCGCGCCCCGAGGCACCGGAACTGCGGCGGGCACTGCAGGTCGCGCGGCAGCGCAACGTTCGCGGCGTCTACGACCTCTCGGCGCAGGACGCGCACATGCCCGTCGCCACCGTGGACGGCTGGCCGTCGGGCCTCAGCGTGCCCGGCGGGCGCAGCGTCGACGCGTGGGCGGTGAGCGGGGTCACGGTCTCGCCGACCCATCGCCGGCGCGGCATCGCCCGGGCGCTCCTCGAGGCGCAACTCCGCTACGCGAAGTCGGCCGGCGCCGCACTCGCCATGCTCACGGCCACCGAGGCGACCATCTACGGGCGGTTCGGGTTCAGCCCCGCGGCATCCGCTGCGACCGTGCACGTCGACCGGCGCCGCGTGCACTGGATCGGGCCGGAGTCACCCGGCCGCGTGGAGTTCGTCGAGCCCGCCGACCTCATCGGCAAGGCCCCGGCCATCGCCCGCCGCGCCGTCGCCCGCACCCCCGGTGAGATCGACCGATGGCCGGGCCTGCTCGAACGCCACCTCGGCCTCGTCGACCCGAGCAGCGCCGAGTCGCGCGCCATCCGCGTGGCGAGGTACGACGATGCCGCAGGTCAGGCGCAGGGATTCGTCGCCTTCCGGGTGGTGCGCCGGCCCGACCTGCCGGGGGCCGTCGAGTGCGACCTGTTCGTCGCCGCGAGCGATGACGCCGAGCGCGCCCTCTGGCGATTCCTCGTCGAACAGGACTTCGTGACCGAGATCCGCGTGCGCCTCCGCAGCGTCGACGAGCCGCTGCCCTGGCTGCTCGAGGACCCGCGGGCCGTCAGCCTCCACGACGTCGGCGACCACCTCTGGCTGCGCATCATCGACCCGGTCGCCGCACTCTCGGCCCGCGAATACGGCGGCACCGGAACCCTGACGCTCGAGGTGACCGATCCGCTCGGGCACGCCGCCGGCACGTTCGTGCTCGACGTCGCGGGCGACGGGCGCGCCGAGGTGCGCCCGGCCGAGGTGGCGACGGATGCCGCGAGCGGCCAGTTCCGCAGCGGTCGGCGCTCCCGCCCCCAGGCCGCGCACGGGCTCCGACTCGACGCCCGCGAGCTCGCCTCGATCTACCTGGGCGGCACCCGCCCGTCGGTGCTCGCCCGCGCGGGACGCATCGCCGAACTCGCGCCCGGATCGCTCGCCCTCGCCGACCGCCTGTTCCACGCGCCGCGCACGCCGCACCTCAGCATCTGGTTCTGACCGGGCGCCCGCCGGTCGGGCCTCCACGATCAGTGGCAGCACTGATGAGCATTCCTCAGGCACGTCGTACCTTCGCGGTATCCACCCCGTAGAAGCCGCGATGGCGACGCCCCGCCGTCGCAGCGCGCGGGCCCACCCCTGGAGGGCGAACGCCATGCAACACGCATCCGCGCACTCGATCGTGCCACTCAATGTCCCGCACTCCCGCAGCCACGAGGGTCGGTTCGGCCGCCTCTTCGGACGCGGGTTCTCGACCTGGTCGCCGCCCGGCACCACCGACGCCGAGAAGACGCAGGCGATCCGCGACTTCGCGGTCAACGAGATGTTCGCCGACGGCGCTCCGCCCGACAGCGCGATGCCCGTCGGCTACACGTATTTCGGCCAGTTCATCGACCACGACATCACCTTCGACCCGCAGTCGAGCCTCACGCGGCACAACGACCCCGACGGCCTGCAGAACTTCCGCTCGCCCCGGTTCGACCTCGACAGCCTGTACGGTCGCGGACCCGACGACCAGCCGTACCTCTACGATCACGCCCGCCCGCTGCACGACGGCTTCTCGGGCTTCCTGAAGGTCGGGAAGGGCGTGTCGCCGAAGGAACCCGACCTGCAGCGCAACGCCGACGGGGTCGCACTCATCGGCGACCCCAGGAACGACGAGAACCGCATCGTCGCCCAACTGCAGCTCGCGTTCGTGCTCGCGCACAACAGCACGCTGCAGAAGCTCGCGGATGCCCCTGACGCCACGACCAAGTCGGGACGAGCACTGTTCCTCGAGGCGCAGCGCATCACGGTGTGGTTCTACCAGTACCTGGTCTGGAACGACTTCGTCTCTCGCATCGTCTCCAAGTCGGTGTTCGACAAGGCGATCGCCTTCGACGAGGACGGCGGCGACGCCGACGGCCCCTTCTACACCGTGACCTACGGCCTGAAGGACGTCTACGACTGGAGCGAGAACCCGTTCATGCCGGTCGAGTTCTCGGCGGCGGCGTACCGGTTCGGCCACTCGATGATCCGCGCCGAGTACCAGATCAACTTCCCGTTGCAGGGCGGCATCGGCACGCAGTTCGGCAAGCCGATCTTCACGACGGCCGGCGTCACCCAGCCGAGCCAACCCGTGCCCGGGCCGCCCGACCTCCGAGGCGGATCGCCGTTGCCCGACCGCCATTCACTCCAGTGGGACTGGTTCTTCGACTTCCCGTCGTCGGCCGGGCCATTCCCCCAACTGGCGCACAAGATCGACATGCACCTCAGCAAGGCGGTCTTCACCATCCCTGGCGGTCCGACGCCGAATCCGCTCGCTGAGCTGAACATCCGGCGCGGATGGCGCATGGAGCTGCCTCCTGCCACGGAGGTCGCGCACGCGCTGCACATCCGCCCGCTCGAGAACCTCGCCCCGTTGGAGGAGTCCCTCTGGGTCTACATCCTCAAGGAGGCGAGCGAGGCGCCCAACAATGGGGAGCACCTCGGCGCCGTCGGTTCGACCATCGTCGCGTCGGTGTTCTCGGGCCTGCTCCGAGGCGACGCCTTCTCGTACCTGAACCGCGACCCGCACTGGACCCCGGCGAAGGAGAAGGTCGGTGGGGTCGCGCTGTTCGAGAAGCTCTCCACCGTCGACGGCAAGTGGGAGATCATCGACCTGCTCAAGCACGCGGGCGTGCCGATCGACGGCGCCGACATCAACGCCCTCTTCGCCTGAGCACGAACCGCAACCGAAGGAACGAAAGCTCACTCCCATCCGACCCCGTCCAGTCGTCTCATCGCTGGACGGGGTCGACCCGCGCCGCCTCGCGCCTCGCGCCTGGCACGGCGCAGCGGCTCAGTGGCGCGGCCGCGGGCCCGCGAGCGCACCTAGCCACAGCCCGGGCGATGTGTGAGAATCCTCCCAAGCGGGGCAATGATCGGCGGGGGCCGACTGCCGGGGTGGAGGCGCATGCTCGGTCATGGGGGGCCGAACCACCGGCGGTCCGGCGTGCGCGTCGCGCGCCTGCTCCTCGTCGCGATCGCGCTCGGCGGAGTCGGCGCCGCCGTCACCACGGCCGCCTGGAGCGACACCGTGCAGGTCGCGAGCCCCATCGCCGCGAGCACCTTCGACATCCAGGCCCGCTTCGCCGCCGACTCGGAGTGGGAGGACGTCGGGCTCCCGGGCGACCCCGACACGTTCGAGGACGGGTTCGAGGTCGCGATCCCGCCGATCTCGGATGTGCTTCCGGATCACAGCTACGTCGGCGACGTCTTCCTCTGCAACGCCGGCGACGTCGACGGCCGCATCATCAGGGCCACGCTCGAGGAGGAGACGACCTCGAGGGAGGGGATCCCGACACTCGACCTCCGACTCGTCGAGGAATCGTCGATCGAGGTCGAGAACATCGACCTCGGCACGGTGATCCCCGCGAACTCGTGCGAACCGGCCGATGTGCCCGACCCGGTCAACGACGTCCAGGGCATCATCCACTTCACGACCATCGACGACTTCACGGGACAGTACGGGTCGACCAGCCAGATCGTCATCAAGATCTGGGTCATCTCGGTGCCGCGATGACCCGAAGCCGTGTCCGCAACGTCACCCTCGCGCTGGTCGCGCTGCTCGGCGGCGCCGCGTTCGCCACGAGCATCGGCTCGACCGGGGCCGCTTGGGAGGACCGCGGCGGATCGAGCATGACCGTCACGGCGATCGACCAGCGGCCCCCGAACGTCACCGGGCCGGTGACGCCGGACACCGGGTCCACCTTCGTCGGGCCGCCCCTGTGGTCGGGGCACAACGGCTCCCCGACCCCGACCCCGCGATACATGTGCTTCACCGTCGAGATCCGCACGACGTCGACCACGCCCGTCGCGTGGCGCGTCATCCTCGAGACGGACCGGCCTCCCTTCAACAATGTCGCCCCGTTCGACGGGTTCGATTTCCAGCTGTTCGGCGATGGCGCCAGCTACGGCTTCGCTCCGGCGGCGGACTACGCGATCACCGGTCGCTACGTCATGACGCCGACCCAGTCGAGCCAGTGGGCCTCGGTGACGCAGAGCTACACCGCGAAAGCCTGCGCCAGCACGCCGGAGCCGGCCTGGCAGCCGCCCGGCCCCACGACGTACACGCAGCGGCCGACGCTCGAGCTCGTGCGCAACGGGAGCCAGCCGTGCGTGGCCGCCACGGTCGACGGGCATCAGCCGTACTTCGTCGGCTTCTCGGTCTCGTTCGACTGGAAGGCCTTCCTCGACGGGCAGCTCGCGGCATCCGCCATCACACCGGCCGAATACGACCAGTGGCTCACGTTCACGCACTGGGCGGGAGGGCCGCCGGGGTACCTGGCCGCGCAGGGGGCGACCGGCACCGACTACCTGGTGACGCTCCAGGGGTACGAAGAAGCCAGCCGCAACGTCTACGCGCCCACGCCGGTGACCATCGCATCCTGTTCCTACTGAGACCTGGAGACCTGGGGAGACCATGACGAAGGAGACGGCAGCACGCCGGAGGACGGCGCTTCGGCTCGCCCTGGCGGGCGTCGCGGTCTTCGGCGTCGGCGCGGCCTTCACGACCGCGGCCTGGACGGACGGCGCCGTCTTCTCGGTGACCGCCAGTGCGAGCACCTTCGACCTGCAGGCACGGCAGTCGGCCACCGAGGAGTGGGAGGACGTCGGGGCCCCCGGAAGCTCCGACACCGTGCCGATCGTGCTCGACTCGGCCGAGCTCGCTGCGCTGTCACCCGATGAGACGATCGACGTGCCGTTCGAGCTGTGCGATGCCGGCGACGCCGGTTCGATCGCCTCGATCTCGGCGCCCGTGATCGAGGGCGACCTCGCCGTCTCGGCCGCAGGCACGATCACCGCCACGGTGACGGCGCCGCTCATCGACGCCGCGCTGCCATCCGATCCGGCATGCGCCGCCCCGATCGCAGGGAACCTGCGCGTCGTCACGACCCCGGAGTTCCCGCCGGAGGCTCAAGGCGACGCCGGCACGATCACCTTCACGGTCACCGGCTCATCGGACTGAGTCGCGCGAGCCATCCGCTCGGCGCGGCCGGGTCACCGCGTCACTGGGCGTCCTGCCTCGGGAAGATGACCTTCTCGACGATGATGATGAGCGAGGCCGCGACCGGAATGGCGACGAGCGCGCCGAGCACGCCGCCGAGCGTGCCGCCGGCGACGGCCGCGATGACCACGAGGGCACCGGGCACCGCGACGGCCTTGTTCATGATGCGGGGGCTCAGCACGTAAGCCTCGACCTGCATGTAGATCAGGTAGTAGATCGCCGCGGCGAGCGCCGTCTCGGGCGACGCGGCGAAGCAGACGAGCGAGATGATGACCGCGCCCGTCAGGGTTCCGACGAGCGGCACGAGGGAGAACAGGAACGCGATGAACGCGAGCAGGATGGGCGCGGGCGCGCCGATGATCGTCAGGAAGATGAGGCTGAGCACGCCGTTGACGGCGCCGAGCGAGAACTGGCCGATCACGTAGCGGCCGACCGATCCGGTGATCTCCTCCGTCACCTCGCGGTACTTGCCGCGCGAGCTGGCCGGCACGAACTTGGTCGAGTAGCGCTTCATCGAGTGGAGCGAGGCGAGGAAGTACAGCGTGAGGATCAGCACGATTGTCGCGCCGGTGAATCCACCCGCGATGCCGGCTCCGACCGCGAGGATGCCGCCGCCGAGGGCGCCGAGGTTCGCCGGGTCGGCCAGCCAGTCGCCGGCCGACTTGACCGCGTCCTCGATCGCATGGTCGCCGCCGCCGAGCGAGTTCAGCCAGGCCACGAAGTCGCTGTTCAGGACGTTCCGGCGGATCTCGTCCCAGTTCTCCACGATGTTGGTGGTCTGCTCGATGACGATCGGCACGATCGTGGCGATCAGCCCGACGAAGATGCCGATGACCCCGGCGAACACGATGAGGATCGCCGCCCACCGCGGCAGGTTGCGCCGCTGCAGCCAGCTGACCACGGGGTCCAGGCCGAGCGCGAGGAACAACGCGAGCGCCACGTAGAGCAGGACCGTGCCGAGCTGGGAGACGATGCCCCCGAGCAGGATGGCGAGCAGCACCCCGAGCGCACCGACGAAGCCGATGCGGAACGACCGGATCTTGACCTCCGGCGCGTGCGCCGTGCTGTCGGTCGTGATCTCGGTCGCCGGCCTGGGCGGCGTCTGCGGTCGTGCGCGTCTCCACATGCGTGCGACGCTACGCGTCGGCATGCCCCTGCGATCGGATGCCGCGCCGCGAACGGCCCGCGACCCCGGGTCGTCAGAGGGCCGTGACACCGGCCACCATGCCGACGATCAGGGCGCCGACGACGATGAGCACGCCCGCCACGGAGCTGGCGACGACGGCCACTCGGCCCGTGCGATTCTCGTTCCTCGCGCGTGCGCTGCCGGTCATGCGGAGCGCGCCCGTCGTCAGGAGGGCGCCCGCCGTGCGGCCCGTGCGATTCGCGCCCGCCCTGCGGGTCGCGCCCACCGCACGGCGGCGCTCGCCGCCGTGCCCGCGCTTGCCGCGTCCCTCGATGATCATCGAGCGGATGATGTCGCGCAGCGTGGCGGCGACGTCGTGCGCGCTCGGTCGAGCGTCCGGGTCGTCGTCGGTCATCGCCAGGAGCAGGTCGCGCCATTCGTCGCCGAGCTCCTCGGGCACGGCCGGGGGCCGGTGCAGTCGGGCGAGCGCCGCCTCGATCGGGGTGCCGGTGTACTCCCGCTCGCCGCTCAGGGCCTCGAGCAGGACGAGGCCCAGGGAGTACACGTCGCTCGACGGGCCGACCGCCTCGCCTCGCGCCTGTTCGGGCGAGATGTAGGCCGCCGTTCCCATGATCGCGCCGTCGTTCGTGAGGCGGGAGCCCTCGACGAACTGCGCGACGCCGAAGTCGGCGAGCTTCGCGATCAGCGTGTAGCCGAGCGCGGGCGTCTCGTCGAGCAGCACGTTCTCGGGCTTCACGTCGCGGTGGACGATCGAGCGGGAGTGCACGTAGCTGAGCGTGTCGGCGAGCTGTGCACCGAGGTCTGCCACCTGGCGCGGCTTCATCGGCGACCTGGCGAGGCGATGTTCGAGCGAGCGGCCCTCGACGAGCTCCATGACGATGAACCTTCGAGGGCGCCCGCCGTGCAGCATCGTCCCGGCGTCGTGGACGCCCACGAGTCCGGGGTGGCTCAGGACGCCGAGCAGGTGGATCTCGCGTTCGCGGCGCTGCTGGTCGGCGATCGTGCCGTCGTCGTCGCGGAAGAGCTTGATCGCGACCTCGCGGCCGAGTTCGGTGTCGCGGGCTCGATACACGTCGGCCATGCCGCCGGAGCCGAGGTGTCCGAGCAGGTCGTATCGGGGTCTCGTCGGCGGGTCGACCACCGGGTCGGCGGGGATCGGATCGGTCATGCCTGGCTCCTGCGGTCGTACGTCGTGAACGGGTGGCGCACGGCACCAGTTGCCCTCTGCGGTTTCGCTAGATTATCTAACGAAGTTCTCGGCCGGAGGGCCTTGACAACTCGATCGCCGCGTGCGATCGGCGGCATCGCACGCGAGTTCACGCCGAGCCCGCGGCATCCGCACCGGACTCCGCAGCCGGCTGCGCGGCGGCATCCGTCTCCTCCTCCGGCGTCGGCACGCCGTCGACGGCCTCCCGCATGCGATCCAGGAACCCGAGCACGGCCGTCGCCTGGTCGGCCGTCAGCGACTCCGCGACGTCGATCATGCGCCGGTGCATGTCGCCGAGGGTCGCGCGCACCTCCTCGTCGCTGTCGATCGTCGCCGCGATGACGAGTCCGCGGCGATCGGTCGGATGCGGTCGACGCTCGACGTGCCCGCTGCGCACGAGCCGGTCGAGGAGCACGGTCGTCGACGCCGTCGAGATGCCGAGGTACGCGGCGATGTCCTTGGGACTCACCATGCGACCGGCCGACAGCTCCTTGAGCAGGAACCGGATCGCGAGCAGGTCGGTCTCGCCCATGCGCATCGCGGAGCGGGTGCGGCGTCGCATCGCCGACTCGGCCGCACGATACTCGCGCAGGGCGTCGAGCACCGCGACACTGCGACGGGTGCGGTCGTCCGCGTACCAGTAGTGCGAGGACTGCGGTTCACCCATGCCGACATCCTACGCAGACTGGTAACTAGACGATCTAGCGGAATCCGACCGGCTCCCCTCGAGCGCGGCCTCGCAGGACGCCCGCCGAACCGAGACCTCGCAACGGATGCCACGGACGTGGAATGAATCCGGCGCGACGGCGTTGCCCTTCTGTGTGCGCGGTCGATCGCGCCCGCACGCGAGAGGTGAAGGTGACCGAGACGACCGCCGTGGGTTTCCGTTCGGACCGTGGGCCCGTGCTCATCGCCGTGATGCTGGCCACCGGCCTCATCGCGATCGACTCGACGATCCTCGCCACCGCGGTCCCGTCGATCGTCGCCGACCTCGGCGGCTTCACGCAGTTCCCCTGGCTGTTCTCGATCTACCTGCTCGCGCAGGCGGTCTCCGTGCCGATCTACTCCAAGCTCGCGGACACGGTCGGTCGCAAGCCGATCATGCTCATCGGCATCGGCCTCTTCCTCGTCGGCTCGGTGCTCTGCGGCTTCGCGTGGGACATGACCTCGCTCATCGTCTTCCGCGCCGTGCAGGGCCTCGGTGCCGGAGCGGTGCTCCCGGTGTCGATCACGATCACCGGCGACATCTACACGGTCCGCGAGCGCGCCCGCGTGCAGGGCTACGTCGCGAGCGTCTGGGCGATCTCCTCCGTCGTCGGCCCCACCCTCGGCGGCCTGTTCGCCGAGTTCGCCTCGTGGCGCTGGATCTTCTTCGTCAACATCCCGCTGTGCCTGCTCGCCGCCTGGATGCTCGTGCGCGGGTACCACGAGTCCGTCACGCGCGAGAAGCACCGCATCGACTACGCAGGTGCGATCGTGCTGACCATCGCGTCGACCCTGCTGATCCTCGCGGTGCTCGAGGGCGGGCAGGCGTGGGCGTGGCTCTCGTGGCAGTCCATCGGCGCGTTCGCCGTGGGCGCGCTGCTCCTCGTCGCGTTCGTGTTCATCGAACGCCACGCCGCCGAACCGGTGCTGCCGCTCTGGGTCTTCTCGCGACGCCTCATCGTCACGACCTCGCTCATCTCGCTCGGCGTCGGCGCGGTGCTGATCGGGCTCACCTCGTACGTCCCGACGTTCCTCGAGGCCACCGCAGGGGCGTCTCCGCTCATCTCCGGGCTCGCGGTCGCCGCGCTCACGCTCGGATGGCCGATCGCCGCGAGCCAGTCGGGGCGGCTCTTCCTCCGCATCGGCTTCCGGAGCACCGCCCTCATCGGCCTCGCCGTCGCCGTGCTGGGCTCCGCGGCACTCGTCGCCGCATCCCTCACGCCGAACGCCTGGACCACCGCGATCGCGTGCTTCATCGTCGGCATCGGGCTGGGTCTCGTGGCCTCGCCCACGCTCATCGCCGCGCAGTCGTCGGTGCCCTGGTCCGAGCGCGGCGTCGTCACGGGCGCCAACATGTTCCTCCGCTCGATGGGCAGCGCCGTCGGCGTCGCCATCTTCGGCGCCGTCGCGAACGGCGTGATCGCACGGTCGGGTCTCGGCGAGCACTCCCCCGTCGCGATCCACGCGGCGTCGACGGCCGTGTTCGTCGCGGTGCTCGTCGCGGCGGTCGTCACGATCGCGGGCGGCGTCGCCATGCCGCGAGCGCACGTCGACGACATCGAGCACCGACCGGTCGACGAGGCCGCGCCGGTCGAATAGCGCCGGTCGAGGAACGCCCTCGAGGAGCGCCCGACGAGAGAGGACGCGTCTCGAGACCAGCCCCGGCCGAGGTCCCGATACGCCTCGCTGCGCTCCCTACTCGACCGACGACAACGAGGCGGGCGACAGCACCTCGCCCTCGAGCGTGCGCACCCACCTGGCGTGCTCCGACCGGAACTCCGCCCGGGTCGCGAACCGGTAGTGGTACGCGCGGACCCGCACCCAGCGCGGCGCGACCCCGTCGAACGGGTCCCGGGCGAGCAGGCGCAGGGTCGGGGCATCCGCCTGCAGGAGGCGCAGCAGGAACACCTCGAACCAGGGTTCCCACATGCGCCCGAGCGGCAGGAACCACATGAGCCAGTCGAGTCGCAGGTGGTAGGGCGCCCACTGCCGCGGCACCCGATGCACGTCACCCGGCTTGCCCTTGAACGCGTACTCCCGCCAGTCGGCGCCGTCGTCGGGGGTGGCGTCGAGGGTGCCCTCGACGACGATCTCGATGCGGCGCTTGGTGACCGTGCCGAACGCGCCGTACGCGTTCCCGAGCATCCACCGATTGAAGCTCGCGTTCATGAGCTGGCGCCGTGAGACGAGGTTGCGCAGCGGCCACCAGCTGAGCACCAGGAGCAGGGCGGATGCCGCGAGCACGACGGCGACCCACCACAGGGGGCTCGACGCGGCATCCGCGCCCAGGTCGACCGGGATCGCGGGGAGCAGCCGGTGCCACACCGAGTCGGGGATCGCGGATGCCGCGAGCACGACCGTGATCGCGTTCAGCCACGCGAAGTTGCCCGTGACGATGAGCCAGAGTTGCGTGAGGATCACGACGGCGGCCGCGATCGCACCGACCGGAACGGATCCGATCCACGGCACGAAGAGCAGGAACGGCACCACGAGCTGGGCGAAATGGTTGCCGAGCACCTCGCCGCGATGGAACCACGCCGGCAGCAGGTGCGCCTGACGGCTGAGCGGCCCCGGCATCGGCTGCGTCTCGTGGTGGTACATGAGCGCGGTGAGGTCGCGCCACTCGCGCCCGCCGCGGATCTTGATCATCCCCGCGCCGAACTCCAGTCGGAACACGAGCCACCACACGGCGACGATGATCGTGATCGGCGGCGGCACCTCCTGCGAGCCGAGGAACGCGACCGTGAAGAGCGCCTCGCAGAGCAGCATCTCCCAGCCGAAGCCGTAGAAGGTCTGTCCGACGTTCACGATCGACAGGTACAGGCCCCAGGTCGCGAGCAGCACGACGAGCGGCACCCACGGCGGGCCGAGCTGCGGCACGCCCAGGACGACGGATGCCGCGAGCACGGCGCCCGCGACGCCGACCTCGACGAGGAGCCGATCGGTGTAGCCCCAGCGGAACACGCTCGGGCCGCGCAGGCGCGACGCGCGGCGCAGCAGCTCGGGCACGGGCAGCAGGCCGTGCTCCCCGAGCAGCGGCCGGAACTGGTTCAGCGTCGAGACGAACGCGACGAACGCGAGCGCGGCGACCCCGCGCTGCAGCACCTCGCGCGCGATCTCGTAGTCGTGGGCGTCGAGCCGGGCGAGCCAGTCCTGCCACTGCACGGCCCGCTCACCCCACCCCGAACCGCTCCCGCAGGGCGAGGGTGGCGGCCCACCAGCCGTTCATGCCGTGCACGGCGGGCCCGGGCGGCGTCGCGCTCGAGCAGAGGTAGACCCCGGGCAACGGGGTGCGCCACGGTGCGGGCGAGACGACGGGCCGCTTCACGAGCTGGGCCAGCGTGAGCGCGCCGGCCGAGATGTCGCCGCCCACGTGGTTCGCGTTGCGCGCCGCCATCTGTGCGGCCGAGCTCGACGCCGAGGCCAGCACCAGGTCGCGGAACCCCGGAGCGAACCGCTCGACCTCGGCCGTGATGAGCTCGGTCGCATCGAACGTCGACCCCGCCGGAACGTGCGTGTACGCCCACAGCACGTGCTTGCCCTCGGGCGCGCGGGTCGGGTCGAGCACGCTCGGCTGGGTCACGAGCACGTACGGATGCCGCGGCGCGGCGCCGACGCCAGGTTGGAAGCCGCGGTGCACGGCGTTCTCGGCCGCCGCGATCTCGGCGCGCGTGCCCCCGAGGTGCACGGTCGGCGCCTCGCCCACGAGCGGGTCCGCCCATGGCACGGGCCCGTCGAGCGCGAAGTCGACCTTGGCCACGCCCGAGCCGTAGCGGTACCGCTGCAGGGCCCGGCGGTAGGCCGGCGGGAGGTCCTCGCCGAGCAGGAGCTCGGGCGTGGTGTCGAGGAGCACGACGCGGGAGTCCCGCACCTCGGCGAGACGCCCGACCGGGGCATCCGCCACGATCTCGGCGCCGCGCTCGCGGAGCTCGTCGAGCAGGGCGTCGGCGATGGCCTGCGATCCCCCGCGCGGGAACCCCCAGCCGACGCCGTGGCCGTGCATGGCGAGCAGCAGTCCGGCTCCGGCCGAGGCGAGCGACGGCATCGGCCCCGCGGCGTGCGCGACCACGCCGGTGAGCAGCGCCTCGGCGACCTCCCCGCCGCGGACGCGATCGAACCGGCCGCTCCAGAGCGGCCGCGTTCCCTGTTCGAGCGCGCGCACGCCGAACAGCACGGCCGCCACGGGGTCGCGTGGCACCCGCAGCAGCTGCGAGCCCGTGAACTGCACGACGCCCCGTTCGTGTGCGAGCAGCGGTGCGATGAGCCGGCGCCAGGCCGGTCCGTCGACGCCGAGTCCCTCGACCGTGCGCTCGAGGTCGCGCCAGGCGATGCCCGCCCGCGCCCCGTCGAGCGGATGCGCGTACGAGGCCTCCGGCACGATCCAGTCGACTCGGTCGAGCAGCCCCAACCGGCGGAACACCGGTGACGCGAGGCCCGCCGGATGCACCGCCGACCCGACGTCGTGCCGGAACCCCGGCAGCGTGAGCTCGGCCGTGCGCACGCCCCCGCCGAGCGTGGACGCGGCCTCGAGCACGCGCACCGAGAGGCCCGCGCGCGCGGCGACCACGGCCGCGACGAGGCCGTTCGGACCGCTGCCCACGACGGTGACGTCGGTCACGTGGCCACCGCCTCCTCCACCGACCCGCGCCGGCATCGCCGCACGCCGATCACGTCAGAACGTGTTCAGGTAGACCCACGGCAGCCGGTCCATCGTCAGTCGATGCCGGTTGCGGGGAGCGTCGGATGCGTCGGGCGCATCCCCGGACGAGACGCGGGCGCCCTCGCGCCCGGCATCCGCATCGGCATCCGCGGCGAACTCGTCGTCCTCCTGCCAGATCACCGCCGTGCGGTCCTTGTTGTACCGCGACACGTACGGCCGGATCTCGCCGGACGCGAGCTCGGCGAGCGCCTCGTCGACGGATGCCGCGTGCGAGAGCCCGTGCACCGTCACCCACGTCGGCGGCCACAGCCTGATGCGTCCCTCCGCGTGCCGGGCGAGCACGTCGACCGGGCGGATCCACTGCACCGCGACGACCTCGTCGGGCGCGAGGACCAGCTCGCCGTCGGGGACGCGCGCGGCGAAGAACCACGTGCGCAGTCGCTTCGGCGACCCGGGCGGCGGCGTCCAGTGCGAGAACGGCACGAGTTCGTCGGCGTCGAGCTCGAGGCCGACCTCCTCGCGCGTCTCGCGGACGGCGGCCCGTCGTGCGGCGGCCTCGTCGTCGATCGCGCCGCCCGCGGCATCCGCCCGGTCGACCGCCCCGCCGGGGAACACCCATGCGTCGGCGAAGGACCCGCGATGCGGACGTTCGGCGAGCAGCACCTCGACGCCGAGCTCACCGTCGCGGAGCAGCACGACGGTCGCGGCGAACCCGTCGACCGTGTCGGCCACGAGGGCATCGAGGTCGCCGGTCATGTCCTCCACAGTAGAACGGTCGCCGCCAAAGCGCACCCGCATGGTCGCGCCGCGACCGGAGCCGTATGCTTCGGAGCATGAGCGATCGGCATCGGCACCACGTGCGCGTTCCGACTCCCCCGGCAGCGGTCTCGAGGCTCGCGACGTGCGTGCTCGCGCCGAACCCGGGGCCGATGACCCTCGACGGCACGAACTCGTACGTGCTGCGCGCGCCGGGTTCCGCCGGCGTCGTCGTCGTCGATCCGGGCCCCGCCGACGAGGCGCACCTCGAGCGGCTGGCGGGCTTCGGCCCGGTCGAGCTCGTGCTGCTCACGCACCACCACGGCGACCACCGCGACGGCCTCGAGCGCTTCGCCGAACTGGTCGGCGCGCCGACCCGCGCCATCGACCCCATGTACTCCATCGGGGCGCCCCCGCTCGGCGACGGCGAGTCCATCCGGGCCGCCGGCCTCACGATCGACGTGCTGCACACCCCCGGGCACACCGCCGACTCGGTGAGCTTCTGGCTGCCCGACGACAGCCCTCACGGCTCGCTGCTCACGGGCGACACCATCCTCGGCCGCGGCACCACGATCATCGCCGACCCCGACGGCGCGCTCGGGCCGTACCTCGACTCGCTCGAACGGCTCCGCTCGCTCGCGCGCGCGATCGACGGGCATGTCGCCGTGCTGCCCGGTCACGGCCCCGTGCTGCAGGACCTCGGCGACATCTGCGACGAGTACCTCGCGCACCGCGCCGAGCGCCTCGACCAGGTCCGGGTCGCACTGCGCGGGCTCGGCGCCGACCCGTCCGACCCCGCCACCGTCGGCCGCGTGGTCGACACGGTGTACGCCGACACCGATGCCGCGGTGCGGCCCGCGGCCGAGGCATCCGTCAGGGCGCAGTTGGCGTACCTGCTCGAGCGCAACTGACGTCGGCGCCCTGCATCAGGGTTCCGGCAGCCGTGCACGATGCGGTCGCCGTGCTCTGCGCGCGCCGTCCGCGGTGCGGTCGCCGCCATGCCTTCCGCCTCGTCATGGGCATCGCACCCGCGCGCACGACGAAGCCCGGCACGCGAGGGGCGCACCGGGCTCGTCGAGATCAGGGCTCAGCCGGTCAGGCGGACTCGTACGTGAGGCAGTCGGCGCTGTCGGCACCGGCCCCGATGCGAACGGATGCCGCGGTGCACTCGAGCGATTCGTTGTGCACGCACTCCGAGCGCTGGCAGGCGCCCACGTGGGTGACGACCTTGTCGAGGCCGCCGCGCGTGCCGAGCGGGATGAACGTCGCGCACTCGGCATCGCCGACGACACCGGCGATGGTGACGGCCGCGGCGTGGCAGTGCGAGTGGTCGTTGTAGGAACAGCCGCTCACCGAACACTCGGCGACGGCGGGCAGTTCATCGAGGGTCATGCTCATGGGGACCTCCACGTCGGATCGGCTGCGTACCGCGATGGTACGCCCGAGCCCGTGACATCCGCCACGCACTCGCGACGCTTTTCCCCAGATCAATGGTGATTTTCTTCTTAGGAGAGCCTCACCTGACCGGCACGCCCCGAACGGATTCCCGGATGGTTCGAGCGTTGCGGTTGGCACCCCGCGGCCGCAGGACCAGAATGGGCATCACAACTTCGAAGGGGTGCAGCATGTCGATCGAAAGCGTGATCTGGTCGGTCCTCGGAATCCTCGCGCTGGTCGGCGGCGTCGGCCTGCTCGCGGCGTTGTGGTCGCTCGTGAAGGCGCCCAAGGGCTGAAGCCCGACGGCCGGTCGCGAGCCGGACGTGAACGAGGTCGCGTCAGCGCTTGCGGGGTGACGTCGACCAGAGGGCCAACGCGACGAGCAGCGGCTGGAAGAACAGCCTCACGAATCGTGCCCGGTCGGTCGTGAGTCCGAACGCGTCGCGACCCTCGCGCCACTGCGCGACGTTGCCCGGGAAGACGGCGACGAAGAACAACGCGATGATCCAGCCGATGCGACGACGTTCCTTGGGCAGCACGACGAGCGCCTTGCCGAGGGCGACCTCCACGACACCGGATGCGACGACCACCCCGTCGGCATCCATCGGCACCCACGTGGGAACCTGCGCACGGAACTCCTTGCGCGCGAACGTGAGGTGGCTGACTCCCGCGAACACGAGCGCGAACGCCAGGAACCAGCGACCGAGGGCACGTGGGACGGTGGACGTGCGTGGGACGGTGGACGTGCGTGGGACGGTGGACGTGCGTGCGTCGTCGCTCATGCTCCGACGGTAGGCGACGCGGTCGCGGCTGTCACCCCCTCGACGGCTCCGGTTCACCGCGCGCGGGCGTCGTCACGGCCGGTCACCGGGTCGGAGGGGCCTCGTCGTGCGGGTTACGCTGGCTTGGCCCGTGCGTGCGGCACGCGGCATCCGCTCGCCCCCTGGAGGTTCCTCGTGCCCGATTCGACGACGGCTGGGCCGGTGCTCCATCCCGAGACGCGCCTCATCATCGCGGGCAGGCCGCCGCACGTGCCCGACCAGCCCATGAACGTGCCGGTGCACCTCACGTCGACCTACGTCGCCGGCGGCGACCTCGAGTACGCCCGCTACGGCAACCCGTCGTGGTCGGCGTTCGAAGACGCGCTCGGCGGGCTCGAGGGAGGTCGGTGCACCTCGTTCGCGTCGGGCATGGCCGCCATCACCGCGGTGCTCGACCTCGTGCCCGAGGGCGGCACGGTCGTCGCACCCCGCCACTCGTACACGGGAACGGTCGCCCAGCTCGACCAGCTCGCCGCGAAGGGCCGCCTGCACGTCGCCTACGTCGACATCAGCGATACCGCGGCCGTCGCCGCATCGCTCGACGGCGCGGCACTCGTCTGGATCGAGTCGCCCACGAACCCCGCGCTCGAGCTCGCCGAGATCCCGGCGATCGTCGCGGCCGCGCATGAGCACGGCGCCCTCGTGGCCGTCGACAACACGTTCGCGACGCCGCTGCTCCAGCGCCCGCTCGAATCGGGCGCCGATCTCGTCGTGCACTCGGCGACCAAGTACATCTCGGGCCACAGCGACGTGCTCATGGGCGCGGTCGTCTCGGCGACCGACGAGCTCTCGGAGAAGATCCTCGCGCACCGGTCGCTGTTCGGTGCGATCCCTGGCCCGTTCGAGACCTACCTCGCGCTGCGAGGCCTTCGCACCCTGCCCGTTCGGCTCGAGCGCGCCCAGGCCACGGCGAAGGAGCTCGCCGCGCGGCTTGCCGGACACCGCGCGCTCGACGAGGTGCGCTACCCGGGCTTCGGCGCGATCATCTCGATCGTGGTGCGGGGCGGCAAGGAGCCCGCCGACCAGCTCGTGCAGCGCACCGCGCTCTGGGTGCACGCCACGAGCCTCGGCGGCGTGGAGTCCACGTTCGAGCGCCGTCGTCGCTGGCAGCTCGAGCAGCCGACCATCCCCGACGGCCTCGTGCGCCTCTCGGTCGGACTCGAGCACGTCGACGACCTGTACCGCGACCTCGTCACGGCGCTCGACTCGCTCGGCGCGTAGGACGTCGGGCCCTCGCCTACCCTGCCTCGCCGGCCCTGCCTCGCCGGCCCTGCCTCGCCGCTTCGGCCCCGCCGCGCTGGTGGCGACCGGCACGCACCCCCAGACTGGATTCGAGCAACGAAGGGGACGGCCATGACCGACGACCAGGTACCGGCAGCGCTGCGCGCGTTCATCGATTCCACCAACCGCGGCGACACCGCCGCCTTCCTCGCCGGTTTCACCGACGATGCGACGCTCGACGACTGGGGCAGGGTGTTCCACGGACCAGACGGCATCGCGTCGTGGAACGAGACCGACAACATCGGCAAGCGCGCGCACTTCGAGCTCGTCGGAATCGAGGCGACCGACGACCCCGACACCGTGATCGCGACCCTCACGGTCACCGGCGGCGGCTACAACGGCACCGGTCCGATCACCTTCACTTCGACCGGCGACCGGCTCCGCCGGGTCGTGATCGCACCGACGGCCTGACGCGCGGCACCTGCGGGCGCGCCGGGACCGCCGGGACCGCCGGGACCGCCGGGACCGCCGGAGGCGGGCGCGTGGCGCCGCGCCCCTCCTCGCTGCGCGTGCCGAGCTCGGCGATGGTCTGGGAGGGTGTCCCTTTCAAATCGCGGTGGCGAAGTGGCGAAGTAGCCAAGTGGCGAAGTGGCGAAGTGGCGAAGTGGCGAAGTAGCGAAGTAGCGAAGTGGTCAAGTAGCGATGTAGCGAAGTGGCGGAGATTCTCCGGCGGAACACCCAGCCACGGCACGTCTGCCACCACACTAGCGGTCGGTCTGTTTTGGTTTAGGGCCGCCGACGCCCCCCGAGTCCTCCGCTCCCTCCGGCGCGGGCGGCGCCAGTTGTGTATAAGAGACGGCCCTGCCCCCGCCTTGCCCTGCCTTGCCCTGCCCTGCCTGCCCGGCCCTGCCCGGCCCTGCCCGCCCGGCACCTGCATGAGTGCACCAGGCGTCAGCCAACATCACAGGCGCGAGCGTCAGCGCGAACCCGCACCGAGGCATTCAGCGCGCGAGCAGCCAGTCCATCGCGTCGGGCACGACGTCGAGCACCGAGACGTGCCCGTCGTCGAGCCGCATCCAGAGCGTGGCGTCGGGCAGGTGGGCGAGCATCCACGAGGCGTGCGTGCGCGGCACCACGCGGTCGCCCTCGCCCTGCACGACCAGCACGGGCGCGGCGACCTCCGCCAGGTCGAATCCCCATGGGGAGACGAAGGCGACGTCGTCGTCGATGAGGCCGTCGTCGCCGAACTCCGCCGAGCGCGCGACATCCGCCCCCAGGTCGGACCAGCGTCCGTCGAGCGCCGCGTGATCGGCCGGGAGGAACTGCTCTGCGTCGAACTCGTCGGTCTCGGCGAACCGTGCTCGCGCGGCGCGGCCGCCCTCACGCGCGGCCTGCAATCCGCCGGGGGCGCGCATGCCCGCGAACCAGTCGAAGCGCTCGGTGAACGGGGCGATGCCCGCGAGCGTCACCACCCCGGTGACGCGAAGCGGATGCCGCGCCGCGACCGCCAGTGCGTGCGGACCTCCGCCCGAGGCTCCCATGCTCGCGAACCGCTCGACGCCGAACGCGTCGGCGACCGCCGCGGCATCATCGCCCGCCGAGGCCACGTCGCGGTCCGGATGCGGCGTCGATCCGCCGTACGACGGACGGGCGTAGGAGATGACGCGGATGCCGCGCTCCGCCGCCGCCGCCACGACGGGCTCGAGCGGGGCGCCCGTCTGCGGCGAGCCGTGGTGCCACATGAGCACCGGCCCGGTCGCGGCATCCGCCGGCCCGACCGCGCCGGTGTCGTGGGCGCGAAGCGTCCGCCCGTCGGGCAGGCGCACGTCGAGCGAAGTGAGCACGGATCTCCTCTGGCAGGTCGCGATGCGGCGCCGGCACGTCCTCGCCGGGGCCGGCCACCAGCCTAGGCTGAGACGATGGTGGCCCAACGGTTCCTCCTCGGAGTGCGGATGCTGCTGCGCGGCTTCGGGTTCTGGCGTCGGCAGCCCGGCGCGATGCTGCTCGGACTCGTGCCCGCGGCGATCGTGTGGGTGGTCGTGCTCGTGGGGCTGGTGGCGCTCGGCTTCAGCCTGCCCGGCCTCACGGTGTGGGCCACGCCGTTCGCCGCGGGCTGGATCGAGCCGTGGGCGACGATCATGCGCACGACCGTCGGCGCCATCGTGCTCGGCGGGGCCATCGTGCTCGCCGCGGTCACGTTCACGGGGCTCACGCTCATGGTCGGAGACCCGTTCTACGAGCGCATCTGGCACGCCGTCGAGGCCGACCTCGGCGGCGAGCCGACCGGCGACGGCATCGGGTTCTGGCGCTCGGCAGGCGATGCGGTGGGCTTCATCGGACTCGGCATCCTCGTCTCGCTCGGGGTCGCGCTCAGCGGACTCGTGCCCGTCATCGGCGGCTTCCTCGCGCCCGTGCTGGGCGTCGTGCTCTCGGGCCGGCTGCTCGCGTGGGAGCTCACCGGGCGTGCGTTCGAGTCGCGCGGCATCCCGGCCGACGTGCGCCGCACCCTGCTGCGCGGTCATCGCGCGCGCCTGCTCGGCTTCGGCATCGCGACGCAGCTCTGCTTCATGGTGCCGCTCGGCGCGGTGTTCACGATGCCGGCTGCGGTCGCCGGCGCCACGATGCTCGCGCGCACGGTGCTCGACGACGTCGCGGCGCGCGCCGCCCGGCGGGTCGAGTAGGCGCGCGAGCGCCCGGCGAACGCCTCGCCGCTACCCGGCCGCCGAGGGCGCGACGCCGTCGTAGAGCAGCACCGGCACGGGCCCGAACGGCATCGACCGCACCCGCAGTCGCCGCACCTCGCCGCCGGTGAACCCCGCGTCCTCGAGCACCGGCTCGGGGTCGCGGTTCCAGTGGCAGCCGTGGTCGAGCCAGGTCGACAGCGGCGTCGCGACATCCTGGATCACGCGCTTGACCGTGCCGCGCGGCGCGGCGACGTGGTCGACGAAGACCACCCGGCCGCCGGGCACGAGCACGCGCCGCACCTCGGCGAGGGTCGCCGCGACATCCGTCACCGAGCAGAGCACGTACGTGCCGACGACCGCGTCGACCGAGGCATCCGGCAGCGGGATGTGCTCGGCCGTGGCGTCGAGGGGCACCGACGCGTGCCGCCACTCGCGTGCGCGCGTGGCCAGTTCGGCGCGGCGGCCGGCGTCGGGTTCGAGGCCCGTCCACGCGACATCGGGATGGAAGGCCCCGAAGTTCTCGCCGTCGCCGGCGCCGATCTCGAGCACGCGCCCGCGCACCCGGCCGATGAGCTCGCGCTCGAGGTCGTCGAGGTCGTCGTTCGTGATCAGCTCCACCCGGGGCACGATACTCGGCGGCACCGACGGCGTCAGCCGCAGACGGCCGTCAGCCGCAGAGGACGTCTGCCCGCGTCAGCCCCGGACCGTGCCGCCCTTGGCCGCGATGCGCTTCAGCAGCGGCGGCTTCGCGAGCACCCACGCCACGGCGATGACGACGACGGATGCCGCGAACACGACGAACCCGACCCAGTCGTCGGCGTCGCGCGCGGCGTACATCTGGTTGAGCTTGCGGAGCGCCCCCGTGGTGAGCACGAGCACGACGTGCACGAACGTGAACCCGATGAAGAACAGCATCACCGGGTAGTGCACGGCGCGCGCGAGGCGCTCGGGCACGGCACGGGCGAGACGCCCCTCGGGCGGCCAGACCGACGAGAGGCGGAGGCCCGTGAGGATCGCGAGCGGCGCCGCGATGAACACGATGGCGAAGTAGGCGAGCTGCTGGAGCGAGTTGTAGACGACCCACGAGTTCTCGGTCGGCCACTCGAGCGACGCGTACTGCAGTGCGGCCGAGATCGCGTTCGGCACCACCGCCCAGTCGGTCGGGACGATGCGCAGCCACTGGCCGGTCGCGAAGAGCAGCACGATGTAGAGCACGCCGTTCAGCACCCAGAACGCGTCGAGCCAGAGGTGCAGCCAGAGGAAGATGCCGAGCCGGCGGGGTGCGCGCTTCGTGCGCGGCCACCGCATGTTGTCGCGCGTGAAGAAGCCCGGCGGGCGCTGCTTGGATCGCAGCTGGTACCCGGTGCGCACGATGAGCACGAGGAAGAACGTGTTCAGGAAGTGCTGCCAGCCGAGCCAGGCCGGGATGCCGACGGGCGTGCCCTCGGGGGGCGGCACGATGCCCGGATAGGTCGTGATGAACTCCTCGCCGGCGGGGCTCTGCCTGAGCCACCGGGCGAGCAGCACGACCGCGACGACGACCACGATGGAGATGAGCGTGGTCCAGCCGACGAGACGGCGACGCGCCTTCACCCACTCGACGGCGCGCGAGGTCTTCGAGGCGGTCTCGGTCATCGCGCGGTGGGGTCCTTCCGGAGGGCAGGCACGACCGGCCCGTGCGGGCCGATCGGTACGGGGGCGATCACGATCGCATCGCGACGAGGCGACGACGACGGATGCCTCGACGATAGCGCCGCGACCTGTGCGGTGCGAGTCGAGCGCGCAACAGGTCGCCACAGACCGACGCCGCGGAGTCCCGTTCGCGCGCAGGAGTCCCGCTCGAACGGGACTCCACCGCGCGAACGGGACTCCAATGCGGGAGGGTCGGCCGCGGCATCCGCTCGGCTCAGGCCGCGAGACCCGCCGCACGGCGGGCCGCGTCGACGAACGCCGGGCGTACGCGCTCCCATCCGTCGAGGTATCCGCCGACCATCGCGGCGTCGCGCAGCAGCACGAGCTGGCCGGCCGCGATGTCGGGGGCGGGCCTTCCCGCCGCGGCGAGCAGCGCCTCCAGGGTGCCGCGGAACCAGTCGCGGTGCTCCCCCACAGCGACGCGCACGCCGCTGTTCGCCTCGGGGTACTCGGCCGCCGCGTTGATGAACGGGCAGCCGCGCGTGTGGAGCCGTGCCACATCGTCGGCCAGGCCCTCGATCACGAGCTCGAGGAGCTGCTCGGGATCATCGCTCGCCTCGCCCGCGCGCTCGAACGCACCGCGGATGTTCGCGTCCTCGACGTCGAGGTACGCCTCGACGAGGTCCTCCTTGCCCGGGAAGTGCCGGTAGAACGTGGCGCGCGTGACGCCGGCCTCGCCGATGATGCGGTCGACGCCGACGGCGTGGATGCCCTCGCGGTAGAAGAGGTCGGATGCCGCGGCGACGAGCTTCTCCCGTGCCACGGAGGTCCCTGCGGATGTGGTTCGTGTTGCCATGAAGTAAATGATAGAACGATCTTTCTCTTTTTGCTTGACAAACGGAGAACCGGGGGTCTACCTTGAACTCAACAGCAAAACAAGACCGATCGTTCTACTTAGATCGGACCGCAGCTCACAAGACAGACCCAACGCAGATCGACTACAAGGAGACGGCATCATGACCACCACCGACAAGACCCCCATCGTCCTCGTCCACGGCCTCTGGATGACCCCCAAGAGCTGGAACACCTGGGCCGAGTACTTCGAGGCCCGTGGCCACCAGGTGATCCGCCCGGGATGGCCCGGCATCGACGACCGCGAGGTCGCCGACATCCGCTCGAACCCCGAGGCTCTGAAGGGCATCGGCCTGAAGCAGATCGCCGACCACTACGAGCGCATCATCCGCGCCCTGCCGCAGAAGCCGATCATCATGGGCCACTCGTTCGGCGGCCTCCTCACCCAGATGCTCGCCGACCGCGACCTCGGCGTCGCCTACGTGGGCGTCACCCCCGGACAGCCCGCCGGCATCACGACGCTTCCGCCGTCGACGCTGCGCACGGGATTCCCGATCCTCGCCAACCCGTTCGACAAGAACGGCGCCAAGCCGATCTCGAAGGGCCACTTCCACTTCACCTTCGGCAACGACCTCTCGCGCGCCGAGTCCGACGCCATCTGGGAGGACTTCGCGGTGAACTCGTACAACAAGGTGTTCTTCGAGGGCGTCGCGGGCGCCTTCAACGAGAAGGGCGGCGTGAGCCACGTCGACTACGCCAGGGCCGACCGAGCCCCGCTGCTCATCGTCACCGGCGAGATCGACCACGTCGTGCCGCCGGCCATCGGCAAGGCCATCGTGAAGAAGTACCACGCCACCGGCAGCCCCTCGGTCGTCGAGTACAAGGAGTTCGCCGGCCGCACGCACCGCATCGTCTCGCAGGACGGCTGGGAAGAGGTCGCCGACTACGTCCTCACCTGGGCGCTCGAGCACGAGGTGAAGGCCGCCACCGACGCCCCCACCCCCGCCGACGCGTGAGCGGATGCCGCAGCTGACGCGCGACGCACCACACGACGCCCGCACCGGTCGAACCGGGGCGGGCGTCGGCTCGTCTCACGCGGCGAGTCGCGGCCGCAGGCGAGCGGGAGGAACACGGACGTTCCGATCCCACCGGCTGGGTCTCGCGCCTATGCTGTGGGCTCGTCCATCGGATCCGGCAGGTAGTCGCTGACGTCGATCGCGTTGGTCGGCGGCAACGAGATGGCGGCCGGGTCGATCGGTGCTGCGGTCATGATGAGTTCCTCTCAGATGGATGGGAGTGATCAGCCGCTGAGCCGCTGAGCCGCTGAGCGGCTTCGATGCGCTCCTGCCGTGGTGCGTCCGTGAAAACGGCCTCGGCAAGTGCGAGCATGCTGGGATGTGCCGCAGACGGCACCGTGGCGCAGATCAGCACACGCCACATGTCGTGTACCCGATCGACGATGTCGGCCCGTCCGGTGAACGTATCGGAGACGAGTTGCACGCCGGTGAACGCCGGGATGACGAATCGCGCCAAGGTCTCGGCGTCGATCGCCGAGGTCATCTCACCGAGGTCGCGTGCACGCCGTGCGAGCGCCTCGAAGGTCGCCATCCAGTCCTTGTACGGCGACTGCAACGGAGTTTCGAAGGTGGAGGAATCCGTCGTGAGCCGGATGCCGGCCCGCACGATGCGGTCATCGCGGATGCGGACGGCCAGGTCGGCGCACAGCCGCATCATCGTCTCGACGGGCGGCAGGCCTGCCTCGATGATCTCCTCCGCCGCGGCCCGTGCGATCGAATGCTGGGCCTCGACCACCGCACGGGCGACGTCCTCCTTCGACTGGAAGTGGAAGTAGAGGGCGCCCTTGGTGACCCCGGCCTCGGCAGTGATGTCACCCAGCGTCGAGTTGCCGTAGCCCACTCGTTCGAAGACCTCGGAGGCGCCCGCGACGATGCGCTCGCGGGTGGCCCGTGCACGCGCCTGCTTCACGTGGTCGCTCATCTCATCTCGGGAACGGCGGGACATCGACGCCGCGGCGCCCCCCAACAACGCCGCGACGCGATGTCACCAGAAATCATACCGTTCGCCCGGTTTTTTTCGAGACCCTCGAGAGCGGCCGGCTTCGGATCACCGACCCCGTCTTCATCCGCGGCCTCGACATCTACGATGCCGTCAACGGCGGCCACGGCGACCGGCTGCAGGTCCTCGCGGCTACGACGAGCGCTCGACGTTCCGCAGGAGCGGCTCGAGCGCCGCGACGATCGCGCGAGCGGGGCCGAGCGGATCGGCATCGCCATCGGATGTCTCGAGCTCGCCGACCTCGATGCCGACGACCTCGCCTGCGCGAGCACCTCGGCGCATTCGTCCAGCTGCCCGAGCGACATCCCGTGCGGAACCCGGTAGTCGGTCGGAACGAGGCCCGGTTCGAGGACGTCGCAGTCGATGTGGACGTAGACGGGCCGCCCGGCCACGGCGCGCTGAAGCTCCGCCGCCATCTCCGGACCGCCGGGTACGAGTCGGATCGTCCCGTCGTCGACGAGCTCCTGTTCGGCCGGATCGAGGTCCCGCGTTCCGACGAGGATCGCGTTCGCTGGGGCGAGTCCGCCTCCGAGGCCCGAATTCCAGAGTCCGAGCGGTCCGGACAGCGCCAGTCCTCCGAGGAAGCCGCTGCTCGTGTTCTCGGGCGTGTTCAGATCCGCATGCGCGTCGAACCAGACCACGATCGCATCGGGGCGGTGCGACGCGACGACCGGCAGGGTCGCCAGGGCGACGGCGCACCGGCTGAGTGCCGTGACGGGCACGTCCCCGGCGCCGAAGACAAGCTCAAAACGAGAGGCCATCGCGCGGAGGGCCGGCATGGCCGCATCCAGTTCCAGGTCCCAGTTCGCGGGTTCGGCCGGCTGCGGCTCGCCGATCACGGTCGTCGCCGCGGAGAGCCGCTCGCCGAGGACCGCCGCGAGATGCCCCGATGCGACCATGGCGCGGTCATTGTGGTCGCCGGCACGCGCGGCGAAGTGGGTGAGTGAGATCGGCATACAGCCACTATGCCGCGGAACCGCCGAGCCCGACCCGGTCGGGCACCGACATCCGCACGCGCGGCAGCCAGGTCTGCACCTCGGGCCAGGGGCGGCCGGTCGGCAGCCGCCGCAGCAGCGCCGCGAGCGAGGCATCCGCCGAAGGCCACGGGATGACGCGGGTGGGCGATTCGACGGCGAGCACGCCGAGCCACCAGTGCTTCCACGTAACCGGCAGGTCCTCGGGATGGAGCACCACGTAGTAGTCGGGCACGCTCATCTCGCGCCGCACCGCGGCGTCGAGTGCCCGTTCGATCTCGAGTTCGAGCACGCCGAACGTGGCCTGGTCGTCGAAGAACTCCACCCACGCCGCCGCGACGTGGCCGAGCGGATCGTGGTCGTGCACGACGTACGGCGCACTCGTGCCGGCCGACCAGCGGATGACGTCGTCATCGGTGGCGTCGACCAGGCTCGCGGCCTGCACGTTCGGAAAGCGCTCGAGCGAGCGGATGGCCTGCGACGCCTCGTCGCCGACCACGACCAGAGTCGTGCTGACCGGTGGCTCCATTTTCGGAGTCTACGTCGGTCGTGCGCCCCGGTGTCCGTCGGCGCGCGTTCCGACTCCGAACCGAAACACGGGAGACACGAGGGGCTATGCCGCGCGCTCGTCCTGGGCCGCACGAGCCTCGAGGTCGAGGGCGACCTCGGCGAAGTCGATGCCGCCGACGGAGTGCACGCGCCACGCGGCATCCTCGAACCGGACGTGCGAGCTCGAGAGGTTGTCGAGGCGCGGGAAGTGACGGGGGTCGTGGCCCGAGATGCTGGAGAGCGTGTAACGGATGAGGGCGCCGTGCGCGACCGCGAGCACGGGAGCGCCCCCGTGGTCGCGCGTGATGCGCTCGAGGCCCCGAAGTCCGCGCGGACCGACCTCGTGGTCGGGCTCCTTGCCCGGGATCGCCCGGTCGGGCCAGCGCACCGCGAGGTCGGTGAGCGTCTCGCCCTCGCCCTCGCCGTACTCCTGCTCGAGGAGCTCGTCGTACGTGCCGCCGAGGGGCAGGGCGAGCGCGTCGGCCAGGATCTCGGCGGTCTCGCGGGCGCGCCCGAGCGGCGAGCTCACGACGGCCTGCCACATGCCGCCGGAGAACGCGGATGCCGCCGCGCGGGCCTGCGCTCGCCCCACCGCGTTCAGCGGGATGTCGGTGCGACCCTGGAGGCGGCCGGCGAAGTTCCAGTCGGTCTGACCGTGTCGGATGAGCGCGAGCATGACCTCCAGCCTAGGCAGGCCCGGCTGGACGAGTGCTGCGCGGACACGCGTGTCGAGACGTGCCGCGGCGCCTCGGCACCGCGATCAGTCGGCGTCGGGACCCATCGCGGTCGTGCCGTCGGAGAGCACGGGCGAGAGCACCCCGAAGACGTTGTGGTCTGGATCGAGCAGGTAGCCGCCGCGACCGATGCCCTCCATGTCCTCGAGCGGCGACGCCTCGACGGCGCCGAGCTCGAGGGCCTTCGCGAAGATCGTCTCGACGTCGTCGACGCCGACCACGAAGTTCGCTCCCATGACCGGGGCGCCGATCTCGGGGCCCGGTCCCTGCCGCTGCGTCAGTCCCCCGTTGATGCCGTGCCCCGGTTGGCCCGAGACGTTGCCGATCGCTCCCTCGCCGGTCTCGATCACCCAATAGGGCGTGTCGCCGTAGCGCGTGAAGCTCCAGCCCAGCAGTTGCGAGTAGAAGTCGATGAGCTTCTGGGGCTCGGACGCGTGGATCTCGAAGTGCACGACGAGGTTGGCCATGATCTCCCCCTGGATATCGGATGCCGCGGGCGGACCGCGACCGCGGGCGCCGGTGCCCGACGCGGCACAGGTTACCTGCGGCGGCCGGGCGCCACCACCCCGCGGACCGGTCGTTCGCGCGCACCCTCGCGGGTCAGTCGAGCTCCTCGAAGAGCGTGAGCTGCAGCGCCGCAGGACCGCGGAGCCGCGAGTTCACCGACCGCCACGGCGTCTCGCGGGGTTCGGCGATGAGCTCGGCACCGGCTTCGACGAGGCGCGCGGTCACCGCGACCGTGTCGTCGACCTCGAGCGCGACGCGCAGGTGGTCGCTCGGCCGCCCCTCGGCCTCGACCCGGTCGATGAAGCGCACCTGCGCCGGATTCGACAGTTCGAGCGTCGCGCGCCCGGCATCGAGGATGACGACCTCGGCGCCGTCGTCGCCGCTGTACGCCTCCTGCTGCGGCATGCCGAGCACGTCGCGATAGAACGCCAGGGCCGCGTCGAAGTCCGCCGCCTCGACCACGAGTCGCAGCTGCCGCACGCGGACCGGCTGCGCGGCGGCATCCGACTCGGCCGGCTCGGGTCCTTCGGTCATGGGTGCACCTTCCTCATTCGCGCAGCAGTCCGCGCAGCGTCTGGATCGTGTCGGTCTCGGCGGCCGTCTTGTCGTCTCGATAGCGCTTCACGCGCGCGAAGCGCAGCGCGATGCCACCCGGATACCGGCTCGATCGCTGCACGCCGTCGATGGCGATCTCGACCACGGTGATCGGCTCGACGAACACCGTGCTGGCGGTGCTGCGCGTCTCGATCTCGGGGAAGCGCTCGGTCTGCCACCGCAGCAGCTCGTCGGTGAGGCCCTTGAACGTCTTGCCGACCATCACGAACGCGCCCGCGGGCCCGAACTCGCCCTCGGGGTCGAGCGCGCCGAGGTGCAGGTTCGAGAGGAGGCCTGTGCGCCGGCCCGACCCCCACTCGCACGCGAGCACCACGAGGTCGTAGGTGTGCACGGGCTTCACCTTGATCCAGCTCGCGCCGCGCCGGCCGGCCGCATAGGGCGCGTCGATCGCCTTGACGACCACGCCCTCCTGGCCCGCGGCGAGCGCCTCGCGGGAGATGCGCTCGGCGGCCTCGGGGTCGGCGGTGATCTCGCCGGGGATGCGGTGCGCCGACGCGATGCGCTCGAGCTCGGCGATGCGCGCCCGGAGCGGTTCGTCGAGCAGGTCTCGGCCGTCGACGTGCAGCACGTCGAAGAACCACGGATGCAGCAGCGTCTCGCGTGCGGCATCGGCTCCGAAGCGCGACATCGTCTCTTGGAACGGGCGCGGCGCGCCGTCGTCGTCGAGCGCCAGCGTCTCGCCGTCGAGGATCACGTCGTGCACGGGCAGCGCGCGCACGATGTCGACGACCTCGGGAAGACGGTGGGTGACGTCGGCGAGGGTGCGCGTGAACACGCGCACGTCGTCGCCGCTGCGGTGCACCTGGATGCGCGCGCCGTCGAGCTTGTACTCGACCGAGGCCTCGCCGGTGGTCTCGAGCGCGGCGGCGGCGCCGGCCGCGGTGGCCGCGAGCATGGGCTGCACCGGCCGCCCGACCTCGAGCCCCACGGCTTCGAGCTCGTCGGCGGTGCCCGTGAGCGCGAGCCGCGCCGTGGCGCCGAGGTCGCCGCGCAGCATGGCGGCACGACGCACGCTCGCGACGGGACGGTCGGCGGCCTTCGCGATGGCGTCGGTGAGCACGCCCTCGAGCGCGCCCGTGCGCATCTCGCCGAGCAGCGCCCGGGCGACGAACTCCTGCTCGCGCGCGGTGGCCGAGGCGATGAGGTCGTGCAGTTCGCGGCCGCGATCGAGGCTCGACCCGGCACCGGATGCCGCGGCGAGCCGGTCGAGCACGGCGTCGACGCCATCGATGGTGAGCGTCGCGGCCGGTGCGGGCTCGGCGGTCGCGAGCACGGACTGCATGCCCCGCCAGCCGACCCCGAGCCGCCCCTGGCGCGGCTTGCCGACGAGCAGGCCGATCGCAGGCTCGATCTCGTCGGCCTCGAGCCGCACGAGCAGGTCGGCGAGCGCCTCGATCTTCGCCAGCCGCGAGCGGGTCGCGGTGACGGCGTCGGTGGTGGTGACGAGCTCGTCGAGCAGCACGTGGCAAGTCTGGCACCGACCACCGACGCACGGACCGCCTCGACCGTCGTTTCGCAGCCCGTCAGGCGGCCCGGCTACTCTTGGGCGGACCGCACGTGAGGAGCCCTGATGTCAGACCTTCCCGTCTACACCGTCGCAGATCTCGAGTCCCAGCCGACGCTGGACGTCGCGTCGTTCGTCAACGACGACGCCGTCGACCTCGGCGTCACCGCGATCGAGGTGATCCGCACCCGGCGGCTGAACCTCGCCGTGCGCGTCGTGCTGCGCGGCGACGTCGTCTTCCTCGCGAAGCTGCGCGACACCGGCCCCGACAACGACGAGTGGCTCGCCGGCAAGGCGGCGGTGGTCGAGCGGTTCGGCGAGCCGTCGTTGCTCGTGCGTCGCCGCCACGAGGAGGCGGGCACGCCCTTCGGCGAGCGCGACGACGTCGACCACGACGTGTACCGCGCGCACGGCGGTTCGCTGCCCATCCGCGTCGACGGCGAACTCGTCGGCACGATCACGGTGTCGGGCGAGCCCGACGTCATCGACCACGAGGTCGCGAGCGAGGCCGTGCGGCGCTTCCTGATGCGCTGACGCCGCCGCACGGCATCCGACCCCCGACTCCGCGGCGCGGCATCCGCTCGCGTCAGACGCCGATGGTCAGCGCCGCCGTGTAGCCGCCCGCGACCGAGCCCGACATGTTCGCGATCTGGTGGATGCCGCCGTCGTCGCTGAACACGTTGTCGCTCGCGAGGCGCACCTGCGACGCGTTGCGCACGCTCTGCTCGTAGCCGCTCGTCGCGTAGACGACCGTGTTCACCTCCTCGGGCAGCGCGATCTGCGAGGTCTTCACGATCGGCCCGCTCGCGACGGCCGTCGCGACATCCGAGTAGACCTCGAAGTGGATGTGCGGCCAGCGACCCGTGTAGCAGGCGGGGTAGATCGAGGTGAAGGTCACGGTGCCGTTGACATCGGTCTCCTGAACCCCGCGCAGGTAGTTCTCATTCTCGAGGCCGTTCGAGTACAGCGAGTAGCCGCCGTCGCGATCGCAGTGCCAGAGATAGACGCCGGCGCCGGCGAGCGCGCTGCCCGTCGCGGCATCCCGCACCGTGAGGGCGATCGTGAGGGGCACGCCCTGCGCGACCGTGGTCGACGAACCGAAGGACGAGCGGATGTCGCTGCGCACGATGCCCGAGTCGTCGAGCACGTTGACGCCGTTCGAGCCGTCGCCCGGGTACGGGCCGCCCGTCTCGTCGGGCACCGCGTCGAGCGGGCCGGATGCCGCGGCCGATGCCGACGGCGTGGGTGTCGCGGAGGCCGTGGCCGAGGTGCTCGGCGACGCGGTGGCCGGGGCGCTCGCACTCGCCCCCGGCTCGTCGGCCGAGCACGCGGCCAGCAGCGCGGTGAGCCCGACGCCGCCGAAGATGCCCAGCGCACGACGGCGGTCGACGAGGGTGCGGATGTCGTAGACGAGGCCGCGGTGGTCCTCGTCGATCTCGTCGCCGTGCTCGTCGATCCATCTCTGGTCGGTCGCCATGTCGTGCTCCTCTCGTGCGGAAGGCCAGCGTGGCCCGTGCGTCGAGCAGGCCGCTGTGGATCGACGATGCATTTCCTATGATGGACGCGCCGGAGCCCCGCCGGGCGTCCGTCATCACCGGACTGCGAGGGAGCACGCCCATGGGAACCATTTCGGTCGACCTGTTCATCACGCTCGACGGGGTCTACCAGGGCCCGGGCGGGCCCGACGAAGACGAGTCGGGCGGCTTCGCGCTCGGCGGATGGCAGGGCAACTACCTCGACGACGAGAACGGCGCCGCGATCGGCGAGGGCATCGAGCACATGGACGCACTGCTCCTCGGCCGCCGGACGTACGACATCTTCGCCTCCTTCTGGCCGTACCGGGGCGACGAGCCGATCGCGGTGAAGTTCAACGCGATGCCGAAGTTCGTCGTCTCGCGCTCGCTCACGGACCCCGGATGGGCGGGCACGACCGCGCTGTCGGATGTCGCGGAGGTGCGCGCGCTCAAGGATCGCTTCGACGACATCCACGTCGTCGGCAGCGGCGACCTCGCCCGCTCGCTCCTCGAGGCGGGCCTCGTCGACCGGCTGAACCTGTACGTGTACCCGGTCGCGCTCGGCTCGGGCAAGCGGCTCTTCGGCGGCGACTTCGGCGTTCCGACGGCGTTCGCGCTGGCGGAGCCCCCGCGGGCGTTCCCGAGCGGGGCGATGCTGCTCGTGTACGAGCCCGCGGGCGAGGCGGTCACGGGCTTCGACATGTCGAAGTAGGGCGCGGCCGCCTCGCAGCAGGTGCGCGGCCGCCGCGCAGCGGAGTCCCATTGTCGCGGTGGAGTCCCTCGGCGTCGGGACTCCAGCGCGAGAACGGGACTCCAGCGCGACGACGAGATCCCGCCGGATGCCCGGACTCGTCGACGTGCCCGATGATGGTGGGATGCAGCCCGGATACCGCCTCTCCACCGACCCCGCCGACCTCGACCGCGAACGCGTGCACCGCTGGCTCTCGACCGACGCGTACTGGGCGCTCGGCCGGCCGCGCGAGCGACAGGATGCCGCGATCGACGCCTCCCGCAACTACGGCGTCTTCGACGAGGCATCCGGCGACCAGGTCGCGTACGCGAGGGTCGTGACCGACGGGGTGACGTTCGCGTGGCTCTGCGACGTCTACGTGGACCCGTCGGTGCGCGGCAACGGCGTGGGCGTCGGCCTCATCGAGGGCGTCGTCGCCGACCTCGAGCCGCTCGGCCTTCGTCGCGCGATGCTCGCGACCGCCGACGCGCACGGGCTCTACGCGAAGTTCGGCTTCGAGCCGCTCGCCGAGCCCGCGCGATGGATGGTCAGGCTCGCGCCGGCCTCAGGGGCGGGCGGCGTCGTCGGCGTCGGCAGCGGCGGCGTCGGGGGGTCGTAGCCAGGCCTCGAACGTCCGCGTGCCGAGCACCGCGTCGGGGCCGGGCAGCGTCTCGCCCCGGCGCATGGCGGCGAACTGGGGGCCGGGCAGGGTCACCGGCACGACGCGGCCGCGAAGCCCGCGAGCCCGGGCGAGGCGGACCACCATGTCGCCGATGTCCTCGCGCTGCGGACCGGCGAAGTCCGCGCTGCGACCCGCCGCGCCGTGCTCGGCGAGCGTGACGAGCCGCTCCCCCACCTCTCGCGCGGCGACCGGCTGCGACGGGAACCTCGGGGCGAGGTGCACCCCGGCGAACGAGAACGCCTTCAGCATCTGCCCGGCGAACTCGTGGAACTGCGACGCCCGCATGATCGTGAACGGCACGGCGCCCGCCTCGACCGCGCGCTCCTGGGCGACCTTGCCGGCGTAGTAGCCGTACGACCCCCGGTCGACGCCCACGATCGAGAGCACGACGTGATGCCCGACCCCGGCCGCCTGCTCGGCGTCGAGCAACGTCTTCGTCACGAACCTGAAGAACGCGGTCGCGGCGCCGGCCGACATGGAGTTGGTGTTCGCCGTGTCGATGACGGCGTCGACGCCCTCGAGCGCCGCCCGGACTCCGGCACCGCCGATGAGGTCGACGCCGTTCGACCGGGTCAGCACGACCACCTCGTGCCCGCGTTCGCGAGCGGATGCCACGACGTGGCGTCCGACGGTCCCGGTTCCCCCGGCGACGGCGACTCTCATGCGATTTCGTCCTCTCGTTCGCGCAGTCACTGCGACAGGTCGTCGCGCTCCACGATGCGGTCGGCGTTCCACGGCTCGGCCCAGCCGAGCTCGTCGAACATGCGCGCGAGCACGAGCGCCGTGAACCCCCAGACGACGCGCCCTCCGACCGTGAACGCGGGGCCGCGGTACACGGTGCCGCCGAACGTCATCTCGGTGTTGCCGCGATTGTCGGGGTCGAGGAGGTCGGCCACCGGCACCCGGAAGACCTCGACGGATTCGTCGTGGTCGACCGCGGCGACCGCCGACGGCCTCGTCCACCACGCCGGAACGGGCGTCACGAGGTGGTTGCTCACGGGCACCGGCAGGGGCGCGAGCGTGCCGAGCGGCTCGACGTCGGCCGGATCGACGCCGGTCTCCTCGGCCGCCTCGCGCAGCGCGCCCGCGATCGGGCCGTCATCGGCCTCCTCGATGCGCCCGCCCGGGAACGCGATCTGGCCGGGGTGGCTGCCGAGCGTGGACGCACGGCGCAGCAGGAGCACGTCGAGGTCGCGGGCGACCCGCGCGGCGGGCGCCGTCGTGTCGCGGTCGGCCGGCCCGCCCGCGCGCGCCGGCAGGTCGTCGAGCACCCCGAAGAGCACGAGCACGGCGGCCGGGCGCCGGGCCGCGGCATCCGTCGCCCAGCGGGGCAGGTCGGTGTGCCAGGTGATGCCCCGGTCGCAGAGGGCGACGAGTTCGGCGCGGGCATCGGCGACGTCGGTCATGACCGGCTCCCGACCTCGCGACACTGCATGCCTGCCATCCTGCCACTCCCGTCGGCGTCCGTCGCCAGGGGCCTCGTGAACCCGGCGCAGCCGTGAACATGCAGTGAAACGCACGGCAACCCCCAGCCGAATCACACGCCGAGGTCATATTCTGAACGAATGCTGGTCATCAGCTACAACCTCCGCAAACACCGCGCGATCTCCGAGCTCGCGGCCCTCGACGAGCGCTATTCGCCCGACGTCGTGTGCCTGCAGGAGTGCGACACGCTCGACCTCGCCGAGCACGAGGGCCGCCTGCGACTCGCGCACTCGACCGTGGGCAGCCGGCTCGGCCTCGCCGTCTACTACCGCCCCGATCGGATCCAGGTCCGAAGCCTCCGCACCGTCGCGCTCAAGAAGTCGATGCACGACCGTGTGCTGCGACCGGCGCACGAGCGACTGCTCGGCGCGCGCGTGCACGACCTCGAGCACGGCCGCGACGCGATCGTCGCCTCGTTCCACGCGGCGCCGCTCACGGCCCTGAACTCGCTGCGACGCCACCAGATCAAGGCCGCACTCGGCGAGCTCCAGCTGCTCGGGCCCAACCTCCCGACGCTCATGGTCGGCGACTACAACTACCCGATCTTCAAGGACAACCTGGCCGAGAAGGTGCGCGAGGCGGGCTACGACCTCACGCTCAGCGACAGTCGCACCTATACGCGCTACAAGTTCTTCCGCGGGCACTTCGACCTCGCGACCTCGGCGGGCTTCGACATCCGCAAGGTCGAGACGCTGCCGCGCGGGTCGAGCGACCACCTGCCGATCATGGTCGACGCGGTGTACTCGGATGCCGCGGCATCGCACGCGGCGTCGCACGACGAGCCCCTCGACGGCACCCCGATCGTCGCCTGACCCGACGAGCGTGCCGGTCTCGATACGACGGCAGGCTGCCGCAACCGGCAGAGCCGGCACGAGCGTCAGCTCGCGTGCTTCGCGGCCTTCCAGTACCCGCAGAAGACGACGTTCGCCTTGGGCACGCCGCGCTCGTTCACGAGGTGTCGACGGGCGCCGGTCGCGAGCGCCGACTCCCCCGCGGCGAACGCCGTGACCGTGCCCGACGGGAACTCGAGGCCCTTCACGAACTCGAGGGCGCGCACGCCCGCGGGCTCGTCGTGGTCGCGCACGATCCAGTGCACGGTGACGCCGTCGGGCTCGCCGCAGTCCTGCACGTCCGCGGTATCCGGGATCTCGATGACGGCGTGGCCGCGCGCCTCGCGCGGGAGGTCGCGCAGGATGCCGGCGACCGCGGGCAACGCGCTCTCGTCGCCGATGAGCAGGTTCCAGTCGGCGTCGATCGCCTTGTAGCCGCAGCCCTGGTCGATGAGGCCGACGGCGGCGCCGACCGGGAGCGTCTCGGCCCAGGGCCCCGCGACGCCGTCGCTGCCGTGCACGACGAAGTCGATGTCGAGCTCGGCCGCGTCGTCGAGCGTCGCGGCGCGGAACGCGCGCACCGTGTAGTTGCGGATCACGGGCCGCGTGGCCTTCGGCAGCACGAGGTACTTGAGGTAGCCGCCCATGTCGTACTTGTCGGAGAGGTTGTCGAACCGCGTGTGATCGGACGTCGGCACGGCGAGGCGGAACCACTGGTCGAAGCCGATGTGCCGCCAGTCGGCGAGCTCGGGACCGCTCAGGGTGATGCGCACGAAATGCGGCGAGAGGCGCTCGGCGCGCACCACCTCGGCGGTGACGACGCCGGTGTCGGCGTGGGTGATCTCGAGGTTGCTGATGGCCACGGGGTGCTCCGATTTCGGCGAGATAAGGGAAGCCTCACCTTACCCGAATCCCGCGGCGTGGACATGCCCGGCTCCGGCATCCCTCGGTTCGGGGATGGCCATGCACGCCCGTCTGGAGCAGAATCGTCCGATGACCGATCTCTCGGAACGGCTCCCCGATCTCGCGTCCGTCCCGACGCCATGGGGCGAGTTCATCGCCGTCGAGGACGACGGCGTCACCCGCATCCGCAACATCCGCTACGCCACGGCCGACCGGTTCGCACCATCGCGCGCGGTCGCGCCCGACCCCGCGTCATCCGCCGACCTGCAGATCACGACGATCGTGTGCCCCCAGCCGCCGAGCCAGAGCGCCGTCATGCTGGGCCACCCCCTCGAAGGAGCCGTCCTCGACGAGGACTGCCTGCGCGTGAGCATCACCCGACCGACGGATGCCGCGGCGCCGCTGCCCGTGATGGTGTGGATCCACGGCGGCGCCTACGTCTCGAACGCCGGCGACCTGCCCGGATTCGACGCGTCGGCGCTCGCACGCGAGCAGGGCGTGCTCGTCGTGGCCGTCACGTACCGGCTCGGACTGCTCGGGTTCATCGGCGATGCCCCCGGCGACGACTCGCTGCGCCCGGCGAACCTCGGCCTCCTCGACGTGATCACCGCGCTCCGCTGGGTGCGCGAGCACGTCGCGGGCTTCGGCGGCGACCCCGAGCAGGTGACGGTCGTCGGCCAGTCCTCGGGCGCCGACGCGATCGTGCACGCGCTCGCGTCCGACGGCGTCGACGGGCTGATCACGCGCGCCGTCATCCAGAGCGCGCCCTTCGGCATCCGCACCGAACGCGACGCGATGCACGAGAAGATGCGCGCCGTCATCGGCGAACTGGCGCCGGATGCCTCGCTCGACGACGTGTTCGCCGCGCAGGCGCGCGCCAAGGAGGCCGGCTCGGGCTTCGGCCTGCGCTCGGGCATGAGCTTCGCCACGGAGTACGGCCGCGCGCCGCTGCCCGCCGAGGTCGACGTCGTCGACGCGTGGCGCCGCCGCGCACCCGGCCTCGAGGTGCTCATCACCTGGACCACCGAGGAGACGATGTTCTACCTCGGCACCGCGCCACGCCTCGCCGCGCTGTTCCGCGTGCCGGTGATCGGGGCGCTCGTGCGATGGCTCGCCGTGGCCATCACCTCGCGAGCGGTCTACGCCCGCGAGGGACGCCGGTTCGCGAAGCTGCTGGCCTCGGCCGGCGCGTCCGTGCAGGTCGGCGTCTTCGACGGCCATCCGCACGGCAGTCCGCTCGGCGCCGCGCACGCGATCGAACTGCCGCTGCTCTTCCCGAACGAGGCGGCCTGGGCCCGCGCCGCGCTCGTCGACCCCGACGGCGCGAGCAGCCTCCTCGTCTCCGGAGCCCCCATGCGCGCCGCCTGGGCCGAGTTCGTCCGCACCGGGCGCCTGCGCGAGTCGCGCATCGAGCTCGGCGGCGGCTGGCGCGGCGGGCTGCGCGTCGAGACGATCGACTGACGAGACCGCCCACGACCGAAGGAGAACCCATGCCGGCCGACAAGCCCACCACCGTCGACGAGTACCTCGCCACGTTCGAGGGCGAACCCGCGGAGCGCCTCGCGGCGGTGCGCGCGGCGATCCACGAGGTGCTGCCGGGCGCCGAGGAGAAGCTCCGCTACGACATCCCCGGCGTCGCGATCCGCGGGCGCTATTGGCTGCACTTCGCCGGCTGGAAGAAGCACATCGGCCTCTACCCCGTGCCACGCGCCGACGACGAGGAGCTCGAGGCGCGCATCGCGCCGTGGCGCGCCGCGAAGGACACGGTGAACCTGCCGTACTCCAAGCCGTTACCGCTCGATCTCGTGCGCGACATCACCCGGCTCGTGCTCGAGCTGCACGGCGGCGACGACGCCTGACGTTCGAGAGATCGCCGCTTCCACGGCGCCACCTCGTGCACGTTCTGACGGCGGATGCCGCGACAGCTCGTGCTGCCGCGGCATCCGCGTTGCTCGGGGCGGGTGAGCCGACCTAGCCGAGCGTGAAGGTCTGCGTCGTGGTGTTGCCCGCGACGTCGAAGACGACGAGGGTGTTCAGCCCCGCGACCGCCCCGAACACGCCGGGCTTGACGTAGTTCACGTCGGACCAGGCGTTGTTCGAGAGGTCCTTGACCTTGCCGTTCAGCTCGACGCGGTCGATCTTGCCGGCGTCGTACAGCTTGAAGCTCACGAGCGAGTACGCCTCGCCCTTCGCGACCGTGTACGAGGCGCCGTCCTTCACGGTGACCGTCGGCTTGGTGGCGTCGATCGTGAACGCGAAGGTGCTCGTCCTGGAGATGTTGCCGGCGAGGTCCTGCGCGTTGTACTTGACCGTGTACTCGCCGGAGGCCAGGGCGACCGTGGCCGTGTGCGAACCGGCCGTCGCGCCGCCGTCGACCTTGGACTGCGTGCTCTTGACGAGCTTGCCGTCCTGGTAGATGTTCGCGACGATGCGCGCCAGCCCGCGCTCGTCGGTCGCGTCGACCTGCACCGAGAGCTCGCGGAACGGGCCGGATGCCACGGGCGAGACGAGCGTTACCGCGGGGCGCGTGGTGTCGGGCTCCTCGACCGGCGGCTCGACGCCGGCCTCGGTGACCCACTTCTTCCCGGCATCCGTCTTGGTCACGGTGAACTCGTCGTACACCGCGCCGACGGGGAGGTCGGTCGTGGCATCCGCCGTCTTCTCCGCGAGGTAGGAGCGGTAGTGCAGCTGGTCGTTCGAGACGTCGATGACCTGGTAGGTCGTGACGCCGGCGCCGCGCAGCACCTGCGTGGCGTTGTTGTTGGTCCAGACGTTCTTCGCGTCGGTCTCGAGCTCGTAGTGCTTGGCGCCCGAGTTGGAGACGACGTAGACCGGGCCGTCGGTGATGCCCGCCGTCTCGGTGACGTCCTCGTTGTTGTAGCCGCGGGCGTAGGTGTGGTCGTGGCCCATCATGACGAGGTCGATGTCGTGCTTCTGGAACACGGGCACCCAGTACTTGCGGAGCTCGGGCTCGTTGCGCCCCTCGGAAGCCGAGTAGACGGGCTGGTGGAAGGTCACGACGTTCCACTTCGACGGGCTCTGCTCGAGCACGTGGTCGAGCCAGGCGGCCTGGAACTCGGGCCAGAGCGAGGCGATGCGCGTCGACGGGCAGTCGACGCCGGCGCACGACGGGAGGGTGTCGGGCGTCAGGAACGTCGCGTCGCGGGTCGCGTTCAGCGTGATGAAGCGCACGCCCTGGTAGTCGGTGAAGTACACCGTCTCGGCGGCGAACTGCGTCCAGTGGGCGAAGTACGCGGCGTACTGCTTCGCGACGTCGGTGTCGCCGTCGGCGAGGTCGGCGAGGGCGCCCACGGTCTCGGTCCTCGGGTTGTTGTGCGGGTACTCGAAGTTCGCCTTCCACGACTTCAGGAGCTTGTCGCCCGAGTACTCGTGGTTGCCGGGCGCCGCCATGACGTTCGTCGTGGCCGCCGAGGTCTGCATGCCCTTGAACCAGTTGACCCACTGGGTCTCGTTGCTGGCGCTGTCGATGAGGTCGCCGGCGTGCACCGAGCCGATCGAGTCGGGGGCGGATGCCTCGGCCATGGCCACGACCTTCGGCCACGTGGTGTCGAGGCCGATCTGGGCATCGCCGTAGTAGACGAACTGGAACTCGTCGTCCTTCGGGTCGGCGGTCGTGAACTCGGTCCACGGGCTCCAGCCCGTGTCGGTACCGACGCGGTAGGCGTAGTCGGTGCCGGCGGTCAGGCCGTCGACCGTGGCGGAGAAGTGCTGCAGCGGGTTGCCGTTCACGGCGCCGGCGGCGTACGCCTCGATCGAGCGGATGTCGCCGCCCGACGTCGGTCGGATCTCGACGCGTCCGCTGGTCTGCGATGCGTCGCCCGCGAGCCACGAGAACGACTGCGACGTCTCGGGGGTGGCGGTCGGGGTGAGGATCACGCGCGACGGCGGCGCGTCCACGGGCTGCGGGTCGGTCGCCTCCACGAGTCGGATGGAGGGCACGTCGAGGTAGATGTCGCTGCTGGTGGCGCGATCCTGGTAGAGCGCGACGGCGACGGTGTTGACGCCGTCGACGAGCACGTCGCCGGCGGCCTCGAACGTGGCGCTGAGCGGGTCGGACATGCCGGCGCCGGCGTACTCCTGGTTCGTCGTGCCGGTGACGCGCTCGTCGCTGAGTCCGGCGACCTTCTCGCCGTTGATCCACACGATGGCGCCGTCGTCGTAGACGACATCGCCGAGCACCTGGTCGACCTGGTCGGCGACGCCGGCCTCGAGCGTGAAGCTCGTGCGGAAGAAGAACGTCGGCACGTCGGGTGCCGCCACGCCGTCGAGGTACTGGTTCAGCAGGGTCTTCGGCATGCGCGGGCCGACGGCGGCGAGCTTGCCGCCCTTGGCGCCGAAGCTGCCGACGGCCGACTTCCAGCCCGAGTCGTCGAACGCGCCGGCGGTCCAGGCGCGCAGGTTCGCGTCGCCCTTCACGGGGTCGGTGCCGTCGTCGAGGTAGCGCCACGTGCTCTCGCCCGTCACGACCGGCGCGGTGGGCACGTCGGGGGTGGCCTCATCGGCCGCGACCGCCGCGGCGGGCGCCGCGATCGCTCCGCCGACGAGGGCGAGCATGAGGGCGGATGCCGCGGCTCGCCTCCCCCGTCGCGCCGGTGTCGTCTTCGTCATCGTCATCGTCATTCCTTCGTCGCTCCGGAGGGGCGCGCATGCGCGGTGCCCCTCGCGTCGCTCGGAGGTGCACCGACTGCCGCCCGAATGCCGTGCTCCATCGAATCCGTCACGGATGTCCCGCCCCTTGCCCCACGGTGGACCCGACGTGAACCCGTGGTGGCCCTGTGCGTCAGGTCGGCCTGCTAGCCTCCGGGTCCTCTCGGTGTCGGGTCTCGCGGCGCTCGGCCTCGAGGTGCGGTTGCGGTCCCGCCGTCGGCCCGCGGTCTGCGCCGACCGGCCGATCCGGGTCTCGACCGGCGAGCACCAGCGCGCGACGGTGCACGATCTCGGCCTGCACCGCGATCATGATCGCCACGATCAGGAGCACCTCGGCGAAGCTCGCTCCGTCGGCGATGCCCGCGAGTCCGGCGATCGCACCGAGCGCGACCTTGACGGCGATGACGGTGACGAACAGCGTCACCGTGAGCCACGTGCCCCGGCGCATCCGCGTGCCGTCGGCGGCGATCCAGACCCTGGTGTGACGACCGCGCAGCACGCCGACCACGACGCTCAGCACGACACCCCCGATGAGGAACGCCCAGCCGATCCCCTCCGGCGGGTCCCAGCCGCCGACCAGGAGGGAGGCGAGGCCGAGCCCCGCGTAGATGAACGCGAGCCTGAAGCGCCGGGGGCCGCCGGCGACGCCGGCGCGCGTCTGCCGGAAGACGGCGTAGACGACCATGACGAGCAGGAGGATGAGCTCGATGGGTTGCATGGGATCCCTTTCGTGTCGACTCCCGCTTCATTAGATACGGGAGCGTATCTACGCTAGGTCGAACTGATAAGATACGCAAGTGGATCTTGAGAAGCGGCATGAGCCGGCAACCCGACGCCGGGGCGACGAACTCGAGGGCGCCATCCTCGACGCCGCATGGGAGCAACTCCTGACCGGCTACCCGAACTTCACGTACGACGGCATCGCCAGGCGAGCGCAGACGAGCAAGCCGGTGCTCTACCGACGATGGCCGACTCGCGAGGCACTGCTGTCGGCGACCCTTCGTCATCGGGGCGTGCGCGACCGACTGCCCATGCCCGACACCGGCACGCTCCGAGAGGACCTGCTCGACCTGCTCCGATCGGCCAATCGCCGACCCGAGCGCTACTTCGCGATGCTCAGTGCCCAGGTCGGCGGCGTCTCCGACGTGGGAGGACTCACGCCGGGTGCACTGCGCGACCAGTTCCTCGGCGGCCAGCCGAGCGTCCTGCGAGCGATCCTCGACCGCGCCGTCTCCCGTGGTGAGATCGACGCAGAGCGGATGACGCCGCGGATCGCCGCGGTGCCGTTCGACCTGTTCCGCATGCAGCTGTTCCTGACGTTCGAGCCGATCCCCGACGAGGACCTCGTGTCCATCGTCGACGAGGTCTTCCTCCCGTTGGTCCGCCCCTCCACCTGAGCCGACCGTGCCACGACGCACTCGGCCGATCGGCTGAGCCGATTCTGGCCGGGCGGAGGATACGGTCGCGCGTTCAGCCCGCGAGCATCGGGGCATGACCGGATTCCGGAGTACCGCCCCGCCCCTCGCCGACGGAGATCCGCGCCGCCACGACCCGCGACGACCGCGGCGACCCGAGTGGCTCGCGCCGGCCGGACTCATCGCCCTCACACTCGTGCCCATGGCCGCGGGCTCGAGCCGGCTCGCGCAACTCGGCACGGGCGCCGAGGTCACGGCCGAGAACGCCCGCTTCTTCGACTCGCCCGTGCCGGTGATCGCGCACATCGTCGGGTCGACGGTGTTCCTGCTGCTCGGGGCGCTCCAGTTCGCCCCCGCACTGCGGCGGCGCCGCTGGCACCGCTGGTCGGGGCGCGTCGTCGCTCCCGCTGGGCTCGTCTCCGCGGCATCCGGCCTGTGGATGGCGATCGCCTACGACCTGCCGGCGAACAGCGGGCTCTCGCTCATGCTCATCCGCATCGTGCTCGGCTCGGCGATGGCCGCCGCGATCGTCATCGCGTTCCTCGCGATCCGCCGCGGCGACATCCGCACGCACAGCGCGTGGATGACCCGCGCCTACGCGATCGGCCTCGGCGCCGGCACGCAGGTCCTCACGATCCTGCCGTGGGCGCTCGTCGTGGGCGAGCCCGGCGAGCTCGAGTACACCCTGCTCATGGCCCTGGGCTGGGCGATCAACCTCGCCGTGGCCGAGGTGGTCATCCGCCGTCGCGAACGACGCGGCATGTTCGGCCCGCGGCCGAGCGGACGTGCGGATGCAACCGCCTCTCCCGACCATCGGCCGACTGATGCCGCGCGCCTATCATGAGGGCATGACGAGCCCCGTGCGGTCGCTGTGGAACGCGCCGGCCGCAACGCCGGCGCCGCCGCGTCGGGTCTGGCGGGACTGGGCGCTCGTGGGCGTGCTCGTCCCCCTCGCGCTGCTCGAGGCCGCACTGCGACCCGACCTGGCCTGGGGATGGCTCTGGGCGATCGTGCTCGCCCTGCTGACCCCGACCCTGCTCTGGCGCCGGGTGCGGCCGTTCACGATGCTCGCCGTCGCGTTCTCGGTCGGAACGCTCGTGGGACTCGCGATCGGGGGCGAGCCCCAGTCGTTCACGACCGCGTACTTCCTCGTGCTCGTCTACGCGGTGATGCGCTGGGGATCGGGGCGCGCGATGCTCGGCGGTCTCGCGCTCGTCGCCGCGGGCACGCTGCTCCCGTTCACGACGGAGGTGCCGACGGCCGGCGACCTGATCGGCGGCATCGCGGTGGTCGTCACGACGAGCACGCTCGGGCTCGCGTTCCGCTGGCGTGCGGGCGCCCGGGCGCGAGAGGTCGAGCGCCTCCGGCTCGTCGAGCGCGAGCAGTTCGCGCGCGACCTGCACGACACCGTCGCCCATCACGTCTCGGCGATCGCGATCCAGGCCCAGGCGGGCGCCGAGGTCATCGGGTCCGATCCGGATGCCGCGGCCGCCGTGCTCCGCACCATCGAGGTCGAGGCGTCGCAGACGCTCGACGAGATGCGCGCGATGGTGCGCGTGCTCCGGCGCGACGACGACCCGGCGGAGCGGGCTCCGGCACCGACGGCCGCAGACCTGCGACGGCTCGCGGCATCCGACGGCAGCGCGGGTCCGGTCGTCGCGCTCGACGTCGTCGGCGACCTGCAGGCGCTGCCGCCCGCCGTCGGCGCGGCCGTGTTCCGCATCGCGCAGGAGGCCGTGACCAATGCATGGCGGCACGCGCGCGGCGCGACCCGCATCGACGTGCGCGTGCGGGTCGGCGATGCCGGCGTGCGGCTGGAGGTGCGCGACGACGGCGCGCCCGCGGCATCCACTCGACAGGGGTACGGCATCACGGGCATGATCGAGCGTGCGACGCTGCTGGGCGGTACGTGCGAGGCCGGTCCGGCGCCCGACGAAGGCGCCGGCACCGGATGGGCCGTGACCGCCGTGCTGCCTCGCACCGGCTGGACGGGGGCGGCATGAGCGTGCGCGTGCTGATCGCCGACGACCAGGAGCTCGTGCGCGCCGGCCTGCGGATGATCCTCGACGCCCAGCCCGACATCGAGGTGGTCGGCGAGGCCGCCGACGGCGCCGAGGCGGTGACGATGGCCCGCGCGCTGCGGCCCGACGTGTGCCTCTTCGACATCCGGATGCCGGTGGCCGACGGCCTCGCGGCCACCCGCGAGCTCGCCGGACCGGGCGTCGCCGACCCGATGCCCGTGGTCGTGATCACGACGTTCGACCTCGACGAGTACGTGTACGAGGCCCTGCGGTCGGGCGCGCGCGGGTTCCTGCTGAAGAACGCCGGACCGGCGCTGCTGCGCGAGGCGGTGCACGCCGCCGCCCGGGGCGACGCGCTCATCGATCCGAACGTGACGGTTCGGCTCATCGAGGCGTTCGCGGGCTCGGCGCCCGCCCGGCGATCGGCGCCGTCATCGCCGCTCACCGACCGCGAGGAGGAGGTGCTCGGCGCGCTCGCGCGCGGCCTCGGCAATGCCGAGATCGGCCGCGAGCTGCACATCTCGCTCAGCACGGTGAAGACGCACATCGCGAGCGTCATGGCGAAGGTCGGCGCCCGCAATCGGGTGGAGCTGGCCATCTGGGCCGTCGAGTCGCGCGCGCGGTGAGCGCCGGGCCGAGCACTCCGCCGACGGGCGCTTCAGCCGAGGAAGCCGCGTGCGGCCGGTCGCGCAGGAGCGCCCGACTCCTCGCTGGGGGAGCGAGTGGAGCCGGGCGCCCTGTTCAGCCGGTATCCCCGGCCGCACACGCGGCCGAGGGGGGATCGGCCGCCGCGTGAGGCTGACGCTACGCCGCCGCGCGCGCATCCGCGAGGGGTACTCGGCGCACTGGGAGCGAAGTCCCAGCGGGCTGTCGGACTCGCTGTCCGCATGCTCGCCGAGTGCCCGACGAGCGGCCGATGAGCGGCGCGTGCGCGGTCAGCGACGCACGCTCGTGCGGGCGACCTGCGGTCGGCGGCGCGCGTCGACGGGACGCCCGGCGCCCTGCTCCCGGTCGGATGCCGCCCGCTCCTCCGCGAGCCGCTCCACGAGTCCGTCGAGGAACTGCGTCACCTGCTCCGACTCCGGTGCCGTGGGCACCCAGAACACGGCCTCGGCGAGCGCCGCCGCGACCTCCCGCGGCTGCTTCTCGGCCCGCACCAGCAGGCAGCGCACCGAATACGCCGCGTCGTCGATGAGGTACCTGGCGGCCCGCAGCCGCTGCGCGTCGTCGAGGCTCCCGGCATCCGTCGCCTCGATCGCGCGCAGGATCGACGCGGCGTCCATGAGCAGCCCGAAGTCGTCGCCGCGCATCTCGGTGGCCTCGAGCAGGGCTTCGAGGGCGGATGCCGCGGTCAGCCCGTCCGGCTCGAGGATCCCCTGCGCGGCGAGCGCCTGCCGCACGTCCGTGAATCGCGTGATCTCCCACGGCGAGGAGATCGGCCGCAGCACGAGCTCTCGCATCCGCGGCTCGGCGCCGATGAGCTTGAGCTCCGGGTCCCAGCCGGCCATGCCGCGGTACTGCTCGACGAGCCGGGCGGCCTCGACGCGCCGGATCGTCTCCTTGACGATCGCCTCTCGCGGCTCGCCGACCTCGGCCGTCCCCGCCCGCCGCGCGAGGTAGCAGGCGTACGAGTAGCGGATCTCGATCTCGGGCGAGGACTTCGTCTCCTCGAGCCAGGGCACGACGATCTCGACGGGCTGCCGCGCGGGCGCCGAGCCCGGGGGGCGCGTCTTCACGGTGCGACGGGCGGGACGCGCCAACGTCGGACCCACGGCATCCGCTCGGGGCATCGGAACCGGGTCGGCGGCCGCGACGACCGTGGAAGCCGGGGTGTCGACGCCGAAGATCACGTAGCAGAGTGCGGCACGGGCTCGCATGCGCATCAGGATGCCGACCGGATCGCGTCGCCGCCGCTCGTCGGCGTTCCAGAGCCGCGTCGCCCGTTCGGAGTCCCGGCTGAGCGAGGTGCGCACGGCACGTGCCATGGACTGGCGCAGGGTGAGCGCCATGCGCGCCGCGGTCTCGGCGTCGAGCGTCGTCACGAGCCGCTCGATGGTCGCGAGGATGCGGGCGCGCCGCATCGCGGTCTTCTCGTCGGCGGCGTGGTCGAGCTCGACCTGGGCGACCCAGTTGCGCGCCGCGAACGAGTACAGCATGAGGGTGCGCAGGAGCATGGTGCGCGGCTGCTCGGGGTCCTCGCTGACGGGCGTGGCGGTCGCCTTCGGCAGCTCGTACTCGTGCCAGTCGAGCGGCGCGACGTCGAACACGAGCTCCTCGTGGCAGACCCACGCCGCCTGGTTCACGACGGGTTCGAGGCGGTCCATGAGGCGTTCGAGCGAACGGCGGTCGTGCGCCTCCTCGAAGTCGAGGTGCACCCGGTAGTACTCGACGAGCAGGCTCCGAGGCTCGAGCTCGACGGCGCGATCGAGGTAGTGGTCGCGCTCGTGCGCGTCGGCGGCCATCTGCGCGATGCCGAGGTATCCGACCGACTGCCAGTTCCTCGCGCCGTAGAAGCCCAGCACGTCGGGGTACCGCTCGGCCATCGTCATCGCCGTGAACGCGGCGGCGAGTGCCAGGAGCTTTCGATGCTGGTCGGTCTCGACCGACGGCAGGTCCAGTTCGAGCTGCACCTCGTCGAGCGGGAGCCCGTTGCGCCGCAGTGTCGCGATCGCGGCGTGCTGATCGATCATGGTGACCTGCAGCAGCCACGGCGAGGAGTTGAACAGCACCTGCACGAGCCAGGCGATCGCCGACGCGAGGCCGTTGCCGCTGCGGTCGGCGATCGTGATGAACTCGCCGAAGTCGGGCGAGTTCTGGCGCTCGACGCGCTGCCTCGGGTCGTCGGCGTTGACGTCGCGCACCTGCAGGAGCGCGTCGATCGACCACGCCCCGTTCATCGAGCCGTCGGGGGCGAAGACGTGCGCGTCGAGCCGGGAGCGGGTGGCCAGGCCGGGCGCGAGCGTGCACACCGCGGTCACGCCGAGGATGCCGGCTGTGAGCAGCCACGCGAGCAGGGCGTCGCGGGCGGTCGCGGTGACCAGCACCGTGACGATCGGCGTGAGCACCACGAGCCCCCAGCCGGCGATGCGCAGGCGTCGTCCCGCGGCACGGGACATCCGCAGGTTGCGCACCGGCGGGAGGAGGGTCATCACGCGCGCCGCGACGGCGAGGCCGAGCCACGAGAGGAGGATCGCGAGCCCGGTATCGGTCAGCGGCGCCATGGTGCCGTCGACGAAACGGTCCCATCGGGCGCCGACGGCGGAGGTCCAGTCGCTCGCCTGCGACTGTCGACCGGATGCCGCGGTGCAGCCGCTCAGCGCGAGGAGGGCGAACGACCCGAGCGCGCCGACGAGGGCGATGGTCGTCCTCGACCGTCGACTCCGAGCTGTGGCGATGGGATGCGCGTGCATGATGGGGTCCGTTCACCCGGAACCCTCGTCGCATCGAGCCCCGCCCGGTTCAGGGAGACCCCTGAACCGGGCGCGGCTGACCCTGATCGTGCGCGGCCAGTCGCGGTTGCGGTCCCGGCCTGGACGCCTGGCGCCCTGCCGGGAGCTCGATCTTCCGAGCTCCGGCACTCCGGCACTCCGGCACTCCGGCACCCGCTTTCGAGACGGGCACCCATCGGGTGAGGCATCAGCTCCCCGGGGCTTCTCCGCCGGGTGCCGGTTCGCCACGAGGTCAGTCGGCCGCGTACGCCGTGAGCCGCTCGCGCAGCGAGCCCGCGTGCAGCTCGAACAGGTGCCCGTCGTCGTCGTGGAAGTACAGCGAGTCGCCTTCGCCATCGACACGCGACCTCGGCGGCCGGATGTCGAGGCCGAGCGCGTCGACGGCGGCTCGAAGCCGCGGCAGGTCGGCGCGTTCGACCTGGAACGCGACGTGGTTGTACGTGCGCGGCAGTCCGCCGTCGCCGAGCATGGTCGCGATCCAGGTCGCCGTCGGCCCGTCGCCGACGAGGAAGAAGCGCTCCTCCGAGAGCGAGAACGTGTCGCGACCGCTGTCGTAGACGCGGACGGCGCCGAGCACGCTCGTCAGCATCCGTTCCATGCGGTCGAGGTCTCGCACGATGAAGGTCACATGGCTGAGTCCGCTGCTGGTCACCGCGACAGGCTACGCGACGGGCTCCCATACGAACCCGTCGGGGTCGGTGAACGCGCCGCCGTCGGAGGCGATGCGGATGCGGTGCGAGCCGGTGCCCTCGGCATCCACTCCCGCCTGCTTGGCCAGGGCCCGGCGCTTGTAGAGGCCGAGGCCGACGGGGCTCTGCCCGGTCGAGAAGTCGACGTAGCTGCCGAAGCTCTTGCCGACCTCGAGGCCGCGGGCGGTGTAGAACTTCTTGCTCGCCGACACGTCGTCGGAGCCGATCAGCAGCACGAGGTTCTCGAACTCCTTCGTGGCGGGGCCGGTGTCCTTCTTCGACGAGGTGGCGAGGGTCCAGATGGCGCCGTCGGGCGCCTGCACCACGCCGCCGAAGCCCCAGAGGGACTTCTCCATGGGCTTCAGCTGCGTCGCGCCAGCGGCGATCGCGGCCGAGAACAGGGCCTGCACGTTCGCGGGCTGCGACACGACGAGCGAGAGGGTGAACCCTCGGAACCCGCTCGTCGCGGCATCCGATGCCACGGTGCGCACCTGGGGGCCGAGCTCGAACGCCTCGGCGTAGAACCGGGCGGCCGCATCGGGATCGGCCGCTTCGATGATGATCGAGTCGATGGTCGTGATGGTGGTGTCTGTGGTGTCCATGACTCCGAAGCTACGCCCGACGCCCACCGTGGGCTTCTCGATTTCTGATCGATCGGCGCGCCCTCGGTCCGCCCCGCTTCACCCGGCGAGCGCGGGCGAGAACGCATCCCACGCACGCCGGCGGGCGCGACGCGGATCCGACTCGATGCGGTCCGCGGCATCGATCACGAGCGTCGACCGGGTGCGCTCGTCGTAGCGGGGCCACGCCGGACCGGGGTCGCTGTGCTCGGCGAAGTGCAGCCACAGCAGCCGCATCCGCTCGCCCGCCGCGGCGTACTCCTCGTAGCCGCCGAGCGACGTGATGACCCGCGCCATCGGCACGTCGGTGCGGTCGAACAGGGCGAACATCTCGACGCCGTGGGTCGCGTCGAGGCCGACGAGCTTCAACAGGCGAGGCGCGAAGTCGAAGCGGTACGACCACACCGGCGCCCACCGCGATCCTGCGTCGGCGACCCGCGTGCTCGGGAACCAGAACCCGTAGTCGCCGCCGAAGTCCGCTGCCGAACGGCGAGCCGGCAGGTCGGGATACGCGTCGCGCATCGGCTGCCTGGCATGACCGGGGGCCCGCGCGAACAGATCGGCGATGCGGCTCGGCGTGCGCGGCAGGATGTCGACGCGCCCCCGGAAGATCGATCCCTCGCGGTCGTTCGTGCCGATGATGAGCGGCACCCGGTGCGCGCGTCCCTCGCGGAAGGCGACGAAGGGGCGCTCGGGCACGACCTCGCCGTCGACGACGGGAGCGAAGCAGAACGCGCCCGGATACACCTCGGGCGTGCGCACCTGCAGGGCGACGGCTGCCGCGACGAGGTCGTCGGTCGCGGCATCCGCCAGCAGCCGGTCGGGCGGTTCGGATGCCGCGACGCGATCGGGTGCGGCCGCGCGGACGATCTCGAGCAGCAGCGCGAGGTACTCCGCCGCCCAGCGTGCCGCGAGTTCGCGCGGGTAGACCGCGTCGGGGGGCGGAGACTGCGCGATGGCCCCGGCGAAGAGCCCCCGCGCCGACGGCACGGTCATGAGCGTCGTGATCGCGTTGCCGCCGGCCGACTCGCCGAAGATCGTGACCCGCGAGGGGTCCCCGCCGAACGCGGCGATGTTCGCGCGCACCCAGCGCAGCGCCGCCACCTGGTCGCGCAGCCCGAGATTGGACTCGAACGGACGACGATCGCTGCCGTACCGCGTGAAGTCGAGGTAGCCGAGCGCGCCGAGCCGGTAGTTGAAGCTCACGTACACGACGCGCCCGCTGCGCACGAAACCCTCGCCGTGCCCCGAGAAGTCGCGCGACGACCCGACGCTGTAGCCGCCGCCGTGCACGAACACCATGACCGGCAGGGGCGGTGCGCCCACTTCACGCTCGGGGCCGACGACGTTCACGCTCAGGCAGTCCTCGTCGGCCGGCGCGAGCGCCGCCCCGGGCCGCACGAGGCGCACGCCTCGGGCCTGCGGGGCCATCGCCCCGAACTCTGATGCCTCGCGGATACCGGCCCACGGGCTCACGGGCGCAGGCGCGCGGAACCTCCGGGCGCCGGTCGGCGCCGCGGCGTACGGCATGCCCCGCCACGCGAGCGTCGCGCCCTCGTGCACCCCGCGCACGACGCCCCCGGTGACGCGGACCTCGAGCCCGTCGTCGCCGGTTCGGATGTCGGTCATGCCGTCACGCGACTCACCCGACCATTCAATCCCTGCCGCCCGCGCACTGCCAGTGCTTGCGCGGGATGGGCGGGCCGCTCCTCGACCGCGCCCGGCTCCGGCCGCCGCGGCCCACCGCCGGTCGGGTCGGCGCCCCGGCGCCGTATCGAGACCCGCGCACCCACTCCTCGCCGCGGCATCCGGATGGTGAACGATCGCGTCAACCCGGTGACGCCGGCCCCGCATCGGCGTACCGTGTCCTCCACGCGGTCGCACGGTCCGCGACACCACCTGAGGGGGCGGCACATGGCCGAGGGCGACGTCGAGACCCATTCGAATCGCGGGCAGTGGGAGAACCGCGTCGAGGGGCATCCGGAGGATTCGCAGAGCTACGCCGAGCGCGACGAGGCGATCGAGGCCGGCCGACTCTACGCGGAGGAGCATCGCACCGCGCACACCGTCGTCGACAGCGAACCGTCCGGCGTGATCACCGACGAGGATCCGCCGACGGACGAGCCGTCCTGATGCGTCCCGCCGCTGCACCGACCGCGCCGGGCCAGGAGTCCGTGTGGGACTACCCGCGTCCGCCGCGCGTCGAACCCGTCGACGTGCGGGTCACGGTGACCCTCGGCGGCACGACCATCGCGAGCACGCGCGACGTGCTGCGCGTGCTCGAGACGAGTCATCCGCCCGTCTACTACATTCCGATCGAGGAGTTCGCGCCGGGCACGGTCGTGCCGGCGCTCGGCTCATCGTTCTGCGAGTTCAAGGGCACCGCCCGGTACTACGACCTGCTCTCGGGCGCGACCATCGCCGAGCGCGCCGGCTGGGAGTACCCGTCGCCCGCGCCCGGATTCGAGGTGCTCACCGGCCGCATCGCGGTCTATGCGGGCCGGGTCGACGCCTGCACGGTCGACGGCGAACTCGTCGTACCGCAACCCGGCGGCTTCTACGGCGGATGGATCACCTCGAACATCGTCGGCCCGTTCAAAGGCGGGCCGGGCTCGTCGGGCTGGTAGCGGCACCACTTCGCCACTTCGCCACAGCATCTCCGAACGGATACCTCCTCCCCCGGAATCGCCCTCGCAACGCCTCGCCCTTGCTGAAACGGCAAGCGAGCGTGCTATTGCCAAGCCCGAACCCTACGCTCGGGGAACAGCGGGAGGAGACCACGATGCATCAACCCCGAGGCGAGCACGTCCACGGGCCCGAACACGAGGACGAGCACGGGCACGACCACGAGCGCCGGCACGAGGACGAGCACGAGGACCATGCGGATGACGCCGCGTCGATGTTCGAGGCGCCGAGCTGGGAGGAGCGCTACTCCGGCGAGCAGACCGTTTGGAGCGGCAACCCCAATGCGCAGCTGGTCGCCGAGGCCTCGAAGCTGACCCCCGGTACGGCGCTCGACGTCGGCTGCGGCGAGGGCGGCGACGTGATCTGGCTGGCCCGGCAGGGCTGGCGCGTCACCGGGGCCGACTTCTCCGCCAATGGCCTCGCCCGAGCCGCACTTCATGCGGAGGAGGCCGGCGTCGCCGACCGCACCGACTGGTGGCAGGTCGATGCCCGCGAATTCGCCGCCGAGGGGCGATCGTACGACCTCGTGACCACGCATTTCCTGCATCCGCCGGATGGAGGCATGGTCCAGGTGACCCGCCGCCTGGCCGAGGCCGTCGCGCCCGGAGGCCACCTCCTCGTCGTCGGGCATGCGCCCTCGCCGGAGTTCACCCACCTGAACGCCGGTCACCGCGCGGCGATGTTCCTGGCCGAGGACCTGCTGCCCGGCCTGCCCGATGACTTCGAGGCCCGCGTGGTCGAGCAGCGGCCGCGAACGATGGTGCGCGACGGCGTCACGATGGACGTGCACGACTCGACCCTGCTCGCCCGTCGCCGCGCTTGACGCTGACCGGCCGCCGCTACGCGCAGCTGGTCGACCGGCGGAGTCCCGTTGTTGCGCGTGAGTCCTCGCCGACCGGGATTCCGCCGCGACAACGGGACTCCAGCGCGACAACGGGACTCCAGCGCGGTCATTGTGCCCGGCCGCCGACCGGAGGATCCTGAGATCCATGAACGAGCGTGAAGAGTTCCTGATCTGGGTGCAGAGCGAGTTCGTGCGGGCGGAGCGGGCCATGTTCAACGGTGACGACGGCCCGCGACGCGCGATCTGGTCGAGCGAGGAGCCGGTGAGCGTGCTCGGCGCCTGGCGCAACGCATCGAATCGCGCCGAACTGGTCGAGGCGTTCGAGGCGCTCTCGTCGAGCTTCTCGAACTGCACCGACTACTCGTACGACCTGATCAGCTTCGACCTGCGTGGCGATCTCGCGTACACCGTCGGCTACGAGCGCGTCACGGCGTCGATCGACGGCAAGCCGCGCACGTTCACGCTGCGCGCCACGCAGGTGTACCGGCGCGAGCCCGGCGGATGGCGCATCGTGCACCGGCACGCCGACGACGTCGGGTAACCGTTCGAGGAGGCGTTCCCGCGCCCTCTGAGCCCCGGGAGCCGTCGCTCTGAAAACGCCCGGCACTCCGGCACTCCGGCACTCGGGCACTCCGGCACTCCGGCACTCCGGCACCGCGATTCCGAACGGATGCCTCCCGCCCGGCCGCGGCGAGCCGAACGCTCGGCTCAGGCGGCGTGCCGACCGCGTCCGGCGCGCATCGTCAGCGGCCGCAGCGAGACGGCGCGGCGGCGGTGCCCGGTCGCATGCCCGGTACCGAGGGGCAGGTCAGCGGATGCCGCGGCGAGCCCGGTCGATCCCAGGCGCTGGTGGTCCGCGACTCGCCCGCACGCGCACGGAAGCGCGCTGCGCTCACCGAGCGTCCCGGTCACGTATTCGAAGTGGGTCGACATGGCGCGGGTCCTTCCTGCGTCGCGGGCTGGGGACATTCGCCCCTCATCCAGAGAGATGCAGAATGCCCCGGATCATGACGCGCGGCATCCGGATCCACCCTGAACTCGCACCTAAAGTTGTCCGGAGCCCGCAACAGCGACGCGGCTCAGCTCACCAGGGCGCGCCCGCGCTGAGCGCCGCATCGGCGGCGGCGCGTGCCGGCCCGATCCAGGCCTCGCCGTGCCCGGGCAGCACGATGTGGGCGGTCGACCACCCGATGGAGCCCACCGATGCCCGCGCGCGCTCGGCGTCGCGATGGAACATCGATGGGAGCAGCTGCGGCCCCTGCATCGGCGAGGTGCGGTGGCGGGTGACCAGGGCGTCGCCGACGACGAGCACGCTCTCGTCGTCGAACTCGAACACGGCGTGACCGCTCGTGTGCCCCTCGATGAGTCGCATGCGCGGATGCCCCGGCGCGTCGACGCGCCCGCCCCGTATGGGCGCCGCGGTCGCACTCGGCACCCCGAGTCCCGCCTTGCCGTCGAGGAGCGGCACGATCGCGGCCGCCCACGGCACGACGCCCGGTCGCCACGCGTTGCGCAGCACCCGGCCGGTGCCCGCCTGCTCCAGGATGTCGCGGCGCAGGTTCGCGAGTTCGAGCGGGTGGGCGTATACGGGGGTACAGAACTGCCCGGAGAGCCACGCGGCACCACCGAGGTGGTCGGCGTGACCGTGGGTGACGAGCACCGCCGCGACATCCGCGGGCCCGACCCCGATCGCGTCGAGGGATGCCTCGAGCAGCGCGCGCTGGCCGTAATAGCCCGAGTCGATGAGCGTGACCCCATCGGGGCCCGAGTAGATCACCCAGTTCACGTGCTCCGTGTGCGCGAAGTGGATGCGCTCGCTCAGGCGGTCGACTCGCAGGCTCTCGCGAGCCCGGTTCCCGCCAGCCGTGCCGACCATGCGCCCTCCCACGTCCACGGTACGCCCCCCATGCGAGGGACGGACCGGCGAGATGGCCCGGTGGGCGCTCAGCCGCCGACGCAGTTCGGGTCGCCGGGGCTCATGCAGGAGTGGCCGCCGCCGCGCTCGGTGGGCGCGGGCGCCGGCTCGGGGGCGAACCGGTCGGCCGGAACCGGCACGGCGAACGTGATGACCAGGCCGAGGCATCCGACGATGCACGACGAGATGATGAGCCCGCGCCGGCGGCTGATCGCGGCGAACACGATGGCGCCGACGAGTGCGCCGAGCGTGAGCGTCGCCGTGACGACGTAGAGGTTCTCCTGCTCCGGCGTCGGGGGCGGTCGGGTGGCCCAGATGGAGAGGTTGGCCGCGATCCACTGCCAGACGAGCAGCATCGTGAGCAGGCCGCCCAGGGCGAGCAGCACGCCGGCGATCCTCGAGGACGTACGCCGTTCCCGGCCGAGTACCGCCGCGGTGAACGCGACGACGAGGGTGAGGACTCCGGCGTCGATCCAGGCGACCACGCTGCCGAACAGCGCGCCGAGACCCTGATCGGCGAGGCTTGGAATGCCCCGCACGGCGTTCACGACCACAGCAGCGACGGGAGCGGCGAGCACGATCAGGGCCCATCGCCCCGGCCGGCCCATCGACCGCAACCCGAACTGCACGGCGCAGACGAGTGCGATCCACACGAGCACGTTCGGGTCGAGGCTCATGGCGATGAGCGGAATCACCATCTCGAGCGAGCCCGGCGTGTTCGACGACGCCACCATCAGCAGCACGCCCAGCATGCGCAGCACGACGACGGATGCCACGAGCACGACCGTCTCGACGACGCGCGCTCGCAGCTCGAACGTCGGCCGGTCGGTGGCGGCCCCGGTGCTCGCACCGGTGTCGTCATGGGCGTCGGAAAGGGCTCCGCTCATCCGCCCAGCCTCCCCCGGCCGCGGCATCCGCGCCTCAGTGGTGCCCCGGAACCGCCTGCGCGGCGCCGGTCTCGACGTGGCGCCCGCCGCACCGACGGGAGATCACTCTTCGGGAACGACCAGTTCCGTCGTCCACCCGCCGTCGATGAACCAATGCGACTGCCACTCGCTCGACGTGATCGCGGTGGCGACCCCGATCGTGTCTCCCTCGACGACGAGGTCGCCGGATTCGCTGCCCGCGCTCCACATGATTCCGATGTTCCAACGGCAGAAGCACGCCTGCTCGTCGCCGTCACCGGCCTTGCTGACCCGCAGCTCGAAGGCCTCCGGGTCATCGCTCGAGATCTGGTACGGAAGCCGGAGTTCGGGGTCGGTCGGTTCGAGCGTCGGTGGGTCGCTCCCGAAATCGGTGGTGAGCGACGTGACATCCATCTCGCCGCCGACCGGGAGGCACTCGTAGATGACGATGAGGTCCTCGCCTGGAGTGACGCGTTCGAAATCGACCAGGTCGATCGAGTGGATGACGACAGCTTCGTCTCCGGTCCCATGGAGCGTGAGCGAGATCAGCCGGGTCTCGGTCGGAAGCCCGCCGTGTTGAACGACCCATTCACCGTCGATCTCGGCGAGCTGTGGAGCGCGGTCTTCGATGGGGACGACGGGAACGTCCTCCAAGATCGACCTTGGAATGGCGTACTTGTCGCAGCCCGCCTCAGAATCGTCGACGTAGACCTCGACTGGTGCCGACTCGAACGGGCCGTCGAGGATCGGCGCCACGCGTGCGAAGAGCCACGTGCCGAGCGCACCGAGAAATGCCGCCACGACGATGCCACCGCCGACGACCCACCATCGCTTCTTCGTGCTGGACGTCGGTGTCGACTCCACCGTGACCGGTGCCGGATCCTCGTCAGTTCCCATCGCGCCCCCACGACCTCGAACGAAGGTGGCAACAGCGTACCGAGGAGCGGGAAGAGCGGCCATCCCGGCCCGGGTGCGATCTCGCGACGTGCCGAAGGCCCGGCCCTCTTGAGAGGACCGAGCCTTATGTCGGGGCGCTGCGCACCTCCGCCGGCGGATGCCGCGGCTAGGCCGCCAGTGGCACCGTCACGGTCGCCCGGGGAACGGGCACGATCACGAACTCGCCGTCCGCGGCATCCACCCGCACGCCCTCGCCGTCGCCGAGCGCGCCCGAGACGAAGAGGTCCGCGATGCGGTCGTCGACCTCGCGCTGGATCACCCGACGCAGCGGACGGGCACCGTACTCGGGCTCGTACCCGCGCTCGGCGAGCAGCGCGACCGCGGCATCCGTCACCTCGAACTCGACCTCGCGGGCCGCGAGGCGAGCGGAGGTCGCACCGAGCATGAGCCGCACGATCTGCGACAGCTCGTCAGCGCCGAGCTTCTGGAACAGCACGATCTCGTCGATGCGGTTCAGGAACTCGGGGCGCATGGCCTCGCGCACCTTGCCCATCACCCGGGCGCGCACGTCGGCAGCCGACGAGAATCCGGATGCATCGGAGCCGGCGACGAACCCGAGCGCACCCGAGCGCGACGCGAGGAACTCCGAACCGAGGTTCGAGGTCATCACGATCACCGTGTTGCGGAAGTCGACCGTGCGGCCCTGGCCGTCGGTCAGGCGTCCGTCGTCGAGCACCTGCAGCAGCAGGTTGAACACGTCGGGGTGCGCCTTCTCGATCTCGTCGAACAGCACGATCGAGTACGGGTTGCGCCGTACGCGCTCGGTGAGCTGCCCGGCCTCGTCGTAGCCGACGTATCCGGGAGGGGCACCGACGAGGCGCGACACCGTGTGCCGCTCGCCGAACTCGCTCATGTCGAAGCGGATGATCGCACCCTCATCGTCGAACAAACGGTCGGCCAGCGCACGCGCCAGCTCCGTCTTGCCGACGCCCGTCGGGCCGAGGAACAGGAACGATCCGACCGGTCGACGCGAGTCGCCCATGCCGGTGCGGCTGCGACGCACGGCCTTCGCGACCGCGGTGACCGCGTCGTCCTGGCCGATGACGCGCGCGTGCAGCTCGCCCTCGAGGTCACCGAGGCGCTCGCGCTCGGTCTCGGTGAGGCGGTTCACCGGAATGCCGGTGGCCCGCGAGATCACCGCGGCGATCTCGGGCTCGTCGATGATCGTCGAGCGGTCGGCGCCGTCGGAGCTGAGGCCAGCGGATGCCGTGACGCGGCCCTTCTCGGTCGCCTCGTCGAGCTTGGCCTGCACCTTCGAGATCTCGTCGCGGATGCGCGAGGCCTCCTCGTAGTGCTCGGCGCTCACGGCGGCGTTCTTGTCGGCCTCGAGGTCGGCGAGGCGCGCGATGAGCGCGGAGACATCCGTCTTCATGCCGAGCTTGAGGCGCAGCCGCGCCCCGGCCTGGTCGATGAGGTCGATGGCCTTGTCGGGCAGCACGCGATCGGTGAGGTACCTGGCCGAGAGCTCGACGGACGCCCGCAGCGCGGCATCCGTGTACTCGACGCCGTGGTGCTCCTCGTATGCCGAGCGCAGGCCCTGCAAGATGAGCACCGCGTCTTCGATGGAGGGCTCGCCGACGCGAACCGGCTGGAACCGGCGCTCGAGGGCGGGGTCCTTCTCGATGGTGCGGTACTCCTTGAGCGTGGTCGCGCCCACGAGGTGCAGGTCGCCGCGCGCGAGGCGGGGCTTCAGGATGTTGCCGGCGTCGGTACCGCCGTCGCCCGAGCCGCCCGCACCGACGACCGTGTGGATCTCATCGATGAAGATGATGAGCTCGCCCTTGTGCGCGGCGATCTCCTCCATGGTCTTGGTGAGGCGCTCCTCGAAGTCGCCCCGGTAGCGGGTGCCGGCGAGCATGCCGGGCAGGTCGAGCGAGATCACTCGCTTCTCGAGCAGGGCCTCGGGCACCGACTCCTCGACGATCGCGCGGGCCAGGCCCTCGACGATCGCCGTCTTGCCGACGCCGGCCTCGCCGATCAGCACGGGGTTGTTCTTCGTGCGGCGGCTGAGGATCTCGATGGTCTGCTCGATCTCGTCGACCCGCCCGATCACGGGGTCGAGCTCGCCGTTCTCGGCGAGGGCCGTGAGGTCGGTGCCGAACTTGTCGAGCATCGGGGTCGCGGATGCCTCGGAGCCGGCGCCGTTCGCACCGTACTGCTCGTCGTCGCCCTCGAACCCGGCCTCGACCGTCTCGCGCATGCCCTGCGTCAGCGCCTCGGCGGTGACGCCGGCGCGCGCCAGCACCTGGCCGGCGGGAGCGTCCTGCCCCAGCACGAGCGCGAAGAAGAGGTGCTCGGGGTCGATGTAGGTCGAGCCGGCCGAGCGCGCCACCTGGTAGCTGTGGAACAGCGCCCGGGAAGCGCTCGGCGTGATCGTGGCCGCGTTGATGTCGGCGACGTCGGATGCCGCGGGCAGGCGCGCCTCGGTCGCGGTGATGAGCCGCTCGGGGGCGACGCCGATACGGGCGACGGCCTGCTTCACGCTGTCGTCCTCGACGATCACGCGCAGGATGTGCAGGGCGTCGAGCTCGGTCTGGCCGCGCTCGAGCGCGAAGCGTCCTGCCTTCTGCAGGATGCCTTGCGTGCGGGCGGTCAGGAACCGGCTGAGGTCGATCGACCGAGCCTGGCGAGCCTGCTCACCCGCGAGATACCGGCTCAGAAACTCGTCGAACGAGCTCGCACCGGCTTCGGGGTTGAAGTCTTCGGGCACCAATCCTCCTGGAACTTGAGTGGCGTACGCTCAAGTTCAACGCGGAGGGGGCGCGGGTATTCCCGACGCGTCTGAGCCCGTCCGGGCCGGTGTCGGTGTGGCCGTTGCGACAAGGCGGGCCGGAATCCGGATCCGCTCTCGACCTCGCACCGCGCCCAGGCGCATCATTGCCAGCATGACGACGCTCAGCCTCTCGGACCGGCTCAAGCTCGACCTCAGACATAGGTTGCGGCCGATGTCGGGCCGCAACCCGGACGACCCTCATCGCACCGTCACCCCGCTCGAGCTGCTCTACGACCTCACGTACGTCATCGCCTTCGCCGCCGCAGCAGACGAGCTCGCCCATGCGCTCTTCATCGGCGAGGTCGGAGCCGGCGTAGGCGCGTACCTCTTCGCCATCTTCGGGGTGTCGTGGGCGTGGCTGAACTTCACGTGGTTCTCGTCGGCCTACGACAACGACGATGCGCTGGTGCGTGTGGCGGTCGTCGTGCAGATGGTCGGGGTCGTGATCTTCATCTTCGGCCTGCCGGTCAGCTTCGAGGATGCCGCGCATGGAGCGAGTCCGAACAACATGCTGCTCGTCGCGGGCTACATCGTCATGCGGGTGCCGCTGATCGCGCTGTGGTTGCGCGCAGCACACGAGGATCCGGCACGTCGCCGGACATCCATTGCCTATGCAATCGTGATCGCGACCGCGCAGATCGGCTGGCTGCTCACGACCATCCCGGGGATTCCGACGGGTGCCGTCATCACGGCCCTCGTCGCACTGGCCACCGCCGAACTCATCGCACCGGTGGTCATCGAGCGCCGATACGGGCGCTCGCCCTGGAACGCCGGCCACATCGCCGAGCGGTTCGGCCTGCTCACGCTGATCACCCTCGGCGAGGTCATCGCAGGTACGGTCGCGGCGGTCGGCGCCCTGGTCGGTGAACAGGGATGGTCGGTCGCGGCCGCCGCGATCGTCGCGGCGGGACTCGTGATCGCCGCTGGGCTTTGGTGGGCGTACTACCTCATCCCGTCGAGGACCATCCTCCTGCGATGGCCGGAACGAACCTGGGGTTGGCGCTACGTGCACCTCCCCTTGTTTGGAGCCATCGCCGCAGTCGGCGCCGGCCTGCACGTCGCCGCCGAGGGCGTCGAGCACCAGGAGCTCAGCCTGCTGCAGATCACGCTCGCTCTCGCGGTGCCAGTGGCCTGCGTGATCATCCTCGTATTCCTGATCTGGAGCGTGCTCATGCGCTCAATGGACTTCACCCACGTGCCGCTCTTCCTCTGCAACCTCGTGCCGCTCGTCGCCGCGATCATCATCGCCGCCGTCGTGGATGCGGAGGCGCCGATCGACCTCGAGCCAGGTGGCGACCTCACCGCCCTCGTCACGGTGATCGGGCTGGTCTCGCTCTCCTGCGTCATCGAGGTCGTCGGCCACGAGCTGGTCGGTTACTCGCACACGCTTCGCGCCGCGAAACGGCACCTGCTCGAGCCCGAGATCGACGAGAGGCGGGCGCACGGGAGCTCGTTCGACCCCTGATCTCCAACGAGCCGTTCCGAGACCGGTGGGCGATCGGACGAGGAGCCTCGCTGCACCCCGGTCAGCAGCGGGCGTCGTTGTCCATCATCAGTTCCTCGAGCGTCGGCGGGTCGGCGCCTGGCCGGGACACGGTAACCGCAGCGGCGAGCGCGCTCCGGCGGAGGAGCGCGGTCAGACGTTCCGACCCCATCGACTTGAGTGCGGTCCTGGAGTCGGCGCCGAACGCGCCCTCACCGAGAAGTCCATCGATGAGACCGGCCATGAAGGTGTCACCAGCGCCGACGGTATCGACCACGTCAACTTTCACCGCAGGCACCCGGGCCTCGAGGCTCGGCGTGACGGCGAGGCAGCCTCCCGAGCCAACGGTTACCACCACGAGCACCGGGCCCGAGCGCGACCAGCGTCGCGCGACGTCAGCGATCTCTTCCCCAGGGTGGAGCCACGCGACGTCCTCGTCGCTTGCCTTGATCACGTCGGCTCGCTCGATGAGCGACAGCACCTGACCTCGCACGGAGTCGCGGTCGCCGATGAGGCTCGGCCGGATGTTCGGATCGTAGGTGATGAGTGCTCGACCACAGTGCCGGTCGAGGAGTTCGGCGACGGCGGTCGCACCCGGTTCGAGGGTCGCGGCGATCGATCCGATGTGCAGCGCATCCGCCAGTTCGATGCCATCGGCCGTGATCTGCCAGTCGAGGGCGAACTCGTAGGTTGCTGCGCCTTGGGCGTCGAGGCGGGCCAGCGCCGTCGAGGTTCGGACAGCGGACTCACCCTGCACCGTGACGTCCGAAGCCGCCAGCCATTCGCGTACTGCTTGGCCGTGAGGGTCGTCACCTACCGAGGTCCGCAAGCGTGGGCTGCAGCCCAAGCGGCCGAGCGCCAAGGCGACATTGGCCGGGCTACCGCCAGGCGACTCGTCGATCGATCCGTCGGCGCGGTGCACGATGTCGATGAGGGCTTCGCCGACGACGAGCACGTCGGGCTTCGATGCGGGCGCGGTCATCGGTTCGCACCATCCAACTCGAGCGCTCGACGGCCGACTTCGGGCGAGTGTACGTCGGCCACAGTCACAGCAACCGGGCCGGGCCGCTCGATGGTGAGCGTCGACGAGACGGGGCCCACGCCGAGCACGACGAGGTTCGAGACTGTCGCCTCGCCGTCGTTGGCGAAGACCTCCAGCAGCGGGCCGTCAAGGCTCACGAGCAGGCGCAGCGGACGGTCGCCCTCGCCCGGCAGCGCGACGGTACTCGTCGACGGGAAGTCGGGATGCACGGCCTCCATCGCTGCGCCGCTCCGCGTGACGCTGAGCTCGTTCGACGACGGTTCGTGCGACAGCTCGACGAGCGCATCGGCGTCGCCGCGCAACTGCAGCCGCAGCGTTCCCGTCGACGCGGGATCCCACTCCAGCTCGACCAGCGAGTGCCCGCTCAACGTGAAGTCGGCCAGCCGGCTCGCGCCGGAGACGGTCGAAGGCACAGCACCCGCAAGCAACTCCCCCACGAACCCCACCGGCTGCTGCACGAGGCGAACCGTTCCCGCAACCGTGCGCAGCGACATCCGCCGTGGCAGTGACATCGCTCCTCGCCAGGGCGACGACGGGAAGGCGCCGGCGTAGCGCCAGTTGCTCATCCAGCCGAGCATGACGGCCTCGCCGTCGGGCGCGCTGTCGAAGGTGACGCCCGCGTAGAAGTCGCGGCCGTGGTCGAGACGCGTGAGCTCGGAGGCATCCGGAGTGAAGCTCACCCCGTCGAAGGCCCCGATGATGTAGCTCATCGACGAGCCAGCGGCGTCAGGGTCGTCGCCGACGGGGTTCGTGCTGAGCAGCAACACCCAGCGGGTGTCATCGGGGTCGCCGTCGACCGCGAGGGGCACGAGGTCGGGGCACTCCCAGACGACGCCCGTGTCGCCGAGCGGGCCGAACGAGCTCAGGAACTGCCACGAGCGCAGGTCGCTCGACGAGTAGAACAGCACCTGGCGGTCGTCCGCCTCGACGGTGAGCATGACGTAGCGGGTCGTGCCGTCGTCGTCGGTGAAGCGGATGACCTTCGGGTCGCGGAACGCGCTCGTGCCGCGGTCGAGCACCGGGTTCTGCGAGTCGGGCTCCCACGTGTAGCCGCCATCGCGGCTAATCGCCCGCGACTGCGCCTGGTGGTCGTCGTCGTAGGCGCTCGTGTAGAACGCGGTGAGCAGGGTCTCGTCGTCGGCCGAGTCAGCACCGGCCGAGGCAGAGCCGGCGGCGGAGGCCACCGGCGTCGCAACAACCGACCCCGAGAAGATCTGCTCCCCGTCGCGATACCGCAGCGCCACCTCGTGCTCGGTCCAGTGCCGCAGGTCGGCACTCGTGGCGTGGCCCCAGCTCATGTTGCCCCAGTCGGCGCCCTCGGGGTTGTACTGGAAATAGAGGTGCCAGAGGCCGCGGTCGTAGACCAGCCCGTTGGGGTCGTTCATCCAGTTGCGCTGCGGCGTGAAGTGGAATCGGGGTCGCGGCACGTGGCCGTTCGTGGCTCGCACGTCATCTCTCCTGGAAAACCGTCAGATCGAGTGCCGGCGAATCGGCGGGCAGGCGATCAGCTGCGGGCCGGATTCGGGGGCGGGCTCGAGGCCGAGCAGCAGCCGCACACCCGCGGCGCCGAGCTCGTAGTGCGGCAGCGCGACCGTCGAGAGCGTCGGGCGCAGGTGCGCCGCGATGACGTCTTGGTTGTCGAAGCCCATGACCGCGACATCCTCGGGAATGCGCAGGCCGTGCTCGCGCAGCCCGTCGTAGAGGCCCATCGCCACGCGGTCGTTGTGGCAGAACACGGCCGTCGCCTTCGATTCGAGAATCGCGGATGTCGCGGCGTAGCCGCCCTCCTGCTCGGGTGCCGCGGGGAACACGAGCGACTCGTCGAAGTCGACCCCGGCCGCCTCGAGCGCCGAGCGGTAGCCCGCGAGACGCCCGGTCTGGGCGGGCGACGGCGTGGTCGTGTTGATGAACGCGATGCGGCGATGGCCGGCGGCGAGCAGCTCCTCGGTCGCGGTGCGACCGCCCTGCTCCTCATCGGGCACGACGGCGGGCAGCACGTTGCCCGCGGCGAAGCAGTCGACGAGCACGGTGTCGGTCTGGTGCAGCGCCTCGGGCACCTGGATCTCGCGGTGGAACCAGGTCGAGTAGAGGATGCCGTGCACCTGGTGCTCGAGCATCATCGCGATGGCCTCGTTCTCGGCCGCCTCATTGCCGTCGGTGTTGGCGACGAGCAGCACGTAGCCGTGCTTCCACGCTTCGTCTTGCGCACCGTGGATGATCTGGCCGGCGAACGGGGTCGTGGCGATCGCATCGGCGACGAGGCCGATGAAGCGCGAGGTGCCCTGCGAGAGCGTCTTCGCGAGCGCGTTCGGCCGGTAGCCGAGCTCGATGACGGCCTCGTGCACCCGGCGCCGGGCATCTTCACCGATGCGCACGCCCGCCTTGTCGTTCACGACGTGCGAGACCGTCGCCACCGAGACGCCCGCGACCTTCGCGACATCCCGCATCGTGACGGATGACCCGTTCCTGCCGTGTTCCGAGGTGCTCATCCCTTGGTTGCTCCACTCTCGAGACCGTTGATCATCGCCTTGTTCAAGACGAGGAAGACCAGGAGCAGCGGCGTCACCGTCACGCAGACGGCGGCGAACGTCGCTGTCCAGTCGGTGTTGCCCATCGCTCCGATGTAGTTCTGCAGGCCGAGCGGGATCGTCTTGAGCCCGTCGGACAGCACGAAGGTGTTCGCGAAGATGAAGTCGTTCCAGATGAAGATGCTGTTCACGAGCACCACCGTGATGATCGTATTGGCCGACAGCGGGAACGTGATCTGGCCGAAGATGCGGTACGGGCCCGCGCCGTCGATCGACGCCGCCTCGTACATCTCGCGCGGGATGTACTCGTAGAACGACGAGAACAGGTAGATCGACATCGGCAGCGCGAACGCCGCGAGCGGGATGATCATCGACATGTGCGTGTCGAGCAGCCCGATCTGCGAGTAGTCGATGAACAGCGGCACGAGCGCGATCTGCACCGGCACGATGATGCCGAGCAGGAAGAGCGCCTTCACCAGCCCGCTGAACCGGAAGCCCAACACCTCCAGCGCGTACGCGGCCATCATGCCCGCGATGACGATGAACACGCTCGCGCCGAGCGTGACGATGAGGCTGTTGAGGATGTTCAGCCAGAGGTTGCCCGTCGCGAACGCCCGGGTGTAGTTGTCGAGCGTCCACTCCGATGGCAGGGCGAACGCGTTGCCGCCGGCGAAGTCCGCGGCCGTGCGGAAGCTCGTGAGGAACAGCCACACGAGCGGGTACACCTGCACGAGCACGATGAGCACGATCGTCACCGTCAAGATGGTGCGCTGCACTCGCAGCCTGGGCGAGATCGAGCGGATGCGGCGCCCTGCAGGCCTGGCCGGGCGCGGCGGTTGCGGCTGCCGCGGTTCGGACTGGGTGGGCGACGCGGCCGGCGTGAGCACGGGGGCGGTCATGAGTCATCCCTTCGGCGAAGGAGCAGGAAGATGAGGCCGACGGCGATGAGGCACTCGACCACGATGAAGACGGAGATCGCGCTGGCGTAGCCGTAGTCGGTGTGCACGAACGCGGTCTTGTACATGTAGGTCGTGAGCAGCTCGGAGGACTGACCCGGCCCGCCGTTGGTGAGCAGGTACGGGATGTCGAAGCCGCGCAGGGCGAACGTCGTCGCCATGATCGTGGTCGTGATCCACACCGGGCGGATGTACGGGAAGCGGATGCGCCAGAACACCTGCCACCACGACGCGCCGTCGAGTCGAGCAGCCTCCTCGAGCTCCTTGGGAACGGCGATGAGGGCCGCGTAGATGATGAGCATGTAGAGGCCGGTGAAGCGCCAGCCTTCGGGGATGGACACGGCGGCGAGCACGGTGTCCACGTCGGAGAGCCACGCGTTCTGCAGGTTCTCCAACCCGACCCACGCGAGGATCTGGTTCAGCAGGCCGACCGGCTCGAGCGAGTAGATGCGCTGGAACAGGAACGCGATCGCGACCGTCGAGATGATCGCCGGCAGCAGGTAGACCGTCTTCACGAGCTCGCGTGCCCGCGGGAGGGCCGTGAGCAGGCCGGCGACGATCAGCGCACCGCCGAGCTGGAGCACGAGGCAGATCGCGAGATAGCCGAGCGCGTTGCCGAACGCGGTCCAGAAGACGTCGTCCCGGGTGAGCATCTTCGCGTAGTTGTCGAAGCCGACGAAGACCATGTCGGTGATGCCATCCCAGCGGAACACGCTGAGGAACAGCGACTGCACGATGGGCAGCAGCACGGCCACGCCGTAGAGCACCAGCGGCGGAACGAGGAACACCAGCACCGACAGCTTCGAGCGACGCGGCAGCATCGACGTCGACATCGGGCGGCGCCGCCGGGGCGGGCGCGGCTTCGCCGCACCCACCCCGACTGTTGCAGTCTCAGCCATTGACGTTCTCCGCGAGGGTGGCATCCATCGTCTCGATGAACTCGTCGGGCGTGATGTCGCCCTGCACCAGGAGGGTGAGCTCCTGCTGGAGGCGTGTGTTCGTCGCCGGGTCGAGCTGCGTGTCCCACGGCATCGCGATCTTCGGGCCGACATCGTTCGCCTGCTCGACGGCGCGGGAGTACAGGTCGGTCGCGTTGTCGGGGATCGTGGTCTCGACGTTCGTCGTCGGCGAGAGCGCGCCGGTGGCCGCGTAGACCTCGGGGTAGCGATCGAGCGCGAACGCGAGGAAGTCGCGCACGAGCGGGTCGTAGGTCTGCGCGTTCACGGCCATGCCGATGCCCGACGGCGTCACGTACTCATTGTCGTTCGTGACCGCGCCGTCGATCGTCGGCAGCGTGAAGTAGTCGACGTCGTCGCGCACGGCCGGGTCGAGCGCATCGGTCGCGAGGTTGCCGAGCTCCCACGTGCCGATGTTGTAGACGGCGGCCTTGCCCGAGGTGAAGAGCGCCTGGGCGTCGGCGTAGCCCGTCGACGAGAAGCCCTCCTGGAAGCATCCGGCCTGTCCGAGCTCGTACAGCCACTCGGCGGCAGCCTTGCCTGCGGGGTCGGCGAACGAGGCGTCGCCGTTCTTCAGGTCCTGCACGTACTCGGGGCCGGCCAACCGGAACGGGTAGTAGGCCATGTACCGCTCGAGCGGCCACTGGTCCTGCCCGTCGAGGGCGATGGGCGTGATGCCCTTCTCGCGGAGCGCCTCGCACATGGCCGGGAAGTCATCGAGGGTCGCCGGCACGTCGACGCCCGCGTCTTCGAGCAGCGCCTTGTTGTACCAGAAGAACTCCAGCTGGAACTCGAACGGCACCATGTAGAGCGATCCGTCGTCGAAGCGCTGGTAGTTCAGCGCGGCCTCGCGGTACTCCTCGGAGAGCCCCAGGTCGTCGAGCAGCAGGTCGACGTCGACCATCTGCCCCTGACCCGCGAGCTTCTGCGCGAAGGGCGTGGCATCCGTATCGAAGAGCTCGGGCAGCTTCTTCGCGGCCGCGAGCGTCTCGTACTTCTGGACGTAGGAGGGGCGGTCGGGCGTCGTGATGAGGTTGAGCGAGAAGCCGGGGTGCTCCTCGGCGTACTCGTCGGCGATCTGCTCCATCGCCGTGATCACGCCGCCGTCGGCCGGTCGCGAGAGCAGCCACGAGATCTCGCGGGGCACGATCTCGCCCTTCGGGTCGACATCGGTGGGGTCGGCACTGCTCGCTCCGCCCGCGCAGCCCGTCAACACGAGGGCTGCGGCGGCTGCGGTCGCGGCAGTGGCGAGGAACGCTCGTCTGCGCTTCGTGGTGGTCATGGTCGGAATCTCCTTTGATCGATCTGCAGGGGGTGGGGTGCGGGTGTGAAAGGTCAGGTCGTGGCGGCGACGAGGTCGTCCGCGTCGTCGAGGGCGGTCGCCTCGGGGGCGGATGCCGCGGGCTCGCGCTCGTCGGCGCGCTCGTCGCGGGCGAACACCGAAAACTCGGTGACCGTGGCGGCGCCTTCGCCGACGAACACGCCGAGCCGACCGCTCGGGCGATCGTAGAGCCGCGTGCTGAGCACGGTCGCGTTGTCGACGGTGGCGACGCAGAGATCGCCGTCGACGATCACCTCGATCTCGTGCTCGCCGGCGTCGAGTCGGCAGGGTCGCTCGAGTTCGACGGCGAAGGGCACGTCGCCCGAGATCTGCCACTGCTCGGTGCCGGTCGACTGGCGCGGCCAGCGATCGAAGACGAACCGCCCGCGCTTGGGCTCGAGCCGGAGCACGTATCCCTCGTCGCCGTCGGCGCTCGCCCGCAGAAGCACGCCGACCTCGGTCGTGCCCTCGGCGATGTCGAGCCGGGCGCGGAGCCGGAAGGACGACGGGGCGTCTTCAGACGTCAGGATGTCGCGGTATCCGTCTGGTACGGCGAGCACGGTTCCGCTCGCGATCGCCTCGCCCGACTGCGAGAAGCCGGGCTGCGAGAAGGCCGGCCGCGAGAAGGTCTCGCGGAGTTCGTCGGCCGGGTGGAAGGCGAGCGTGCCGTCGTCGCGCTGCTCGGCCTCGAGCACCGACATCGTGCCGGCCCACTGCCAGGCACCGGCATCCGTTGCTCCCTCACGCGAGGCGATCCAGCCGAAGAACAGCCGCCGCCCGTCGCGCTCGGCCGACTTCGCCGCGTAGAACGCGCGGCCGTCGATCGTGTCGTGCTCGGGCGTGAGCCAGGGGCCGTGCAGGCTGCGCGACATCCGGTACCTGGTCGTGAAGGCGTCGCTGAACTCGGACGAGACGAGGTACCACCAGTCGCCGATCTTGAAGACCTCGGGGCATTCGTGCGCGATGTAGCGACGCGGGTCCCAGAACGGCTCAGCGGGCTCCCACGTCGCGAGGTCGCGCGATGTGCACTGCGCGATCACTCCCCTACGTCGCGCGGGACCGTCGGCGTGACGCGCGGTGATGAGCATGCGCCAGAGCTGCGCCTCGTCGTCCCAGAAGACGAACGGGTCGCGCCAGTCGGCGGTCTCGTACCCCGCGGTCGCACCGAAGGTGTCCGACGGATGCCGCTGCCACGACGCCATGCCGTCGACGCTCGTCGCGTGCATGACGACCTGCAGCGCGAGCCCGTCGGCGCCGGTCTTCGCCGGGTTCTGTCCGGTGTAGAAGGCGTGGTGCGTGCCGTCGCCCGTGAGCACGATGCTGCCGGTGTAGACGTTGAAGTCATCGGCCGAGGGGCCGCCCGACGAGATGGCCTCGCCCGCCTCGGTGAAGTCGACCAGGTTCTCGGTCACGACTCGGCGCCACGGCATGCCGTCCTTCGGGGAGCGACGCGTCTCGTGCAGGTAGAAGAGGTGGAACACCCCGTCTTCCTGCCACGGGATGACGTCGCCGATCCACGCGCCGTTCGGCTGGTAAAACCCTCGTTGGTTCATCGTCACTCTCAGTTGGTTAAGCGGTTATCCAGAACCATAACCGGCCGAATCAAGTTGGTCAAGCGGTTAATCACCGCGGATTCGAAGACGGTCGAGGGCGCAGCCATGCGACGGCCATCGGCGGCTGGCCGACAGGCCTTCCGATCTCGCAATGCCAGTTCCGCCTCACGATGAGGGGGAACTGGCATCGTGATCTTGAAGCGCCCGCACGCTGAAGGACGCGGCCAGCACGGCCCTGACATCACTTATGCTCGCCACGTGACCACCCACCCCCGCACCGCGATCACCGGTGGCACCGGCTTCGTCGGACGCCACCTGGCCGAACGGCTCGGGCCCGAGGCATCCGTCATCATCTCCAGGCGCACCGGCGTCGACACCAGTGACATCGACGCCCTCACGCGAGCCTTCGAGGGGTGCGAGGTCATCGCGCACTGCGCCGGCATCAACCGCGAGATCGGCGACCAGACCTACCAGCGGGTGCACGTCGAGGGCACCGCGAACGTGATCGAGGCCGCAAAGCGCGCCGGCGTGCGCAAGGTCATCATGCTGAGCTTCCTCCGGGCGCGCCCCGATTGCGGGTCGGCGTATCACGAGTCGAAGTGGGCGGCCGAGGAGCTGATCCGCGACTCGGGCCTCGATTACACGATCCTCAAGGCCGGCATGATCTACGGCCGCGGCGACCACCTCATCGACCACCTCAGCCACACCGTGCAGACCCTGCCGGTGTTCGCGACCGTCGGCTTCCGAGAGAAGCCCATCCGACCCATCCCGATCGACGACCTCACCGACATCCTCGTCGCCGCGGTCGACGGACGGATGCCGCGTGAGACCGTCGCCGTCGTCGGCGCCGAGCAACTGCTGCTGTCGAAGGCCGTGCGTCGCGTGGCATCCGTCGTCGGTCGTCGCGTGGTCGTCGTGCCGTGGCCGGTGTGGGCGCAGTTCGCGCTCGCGCAGGTGACCGAGTGGACCATGAAGGTGCCGCTCGTTGCGAAGGCGCAGGTGCGCATGCTCGCCGAGGGCGTGACGGATGTCGCGCCGCCCGCGGCATCCGTGCCCGACGACCTGCTCCCCCGGCGAATGTTCACGGCCGAGCAGATCCGCGCGAGCCTGCCCGAGCCCGGCGGGTTCGGATGGAAGGACCTACGGGTCAGCCGCTGAGGTAAGCACCGCACGTGCGTGAGATGTCGCGTTGCTCCGCCGACGAAACACGGAGACGAAGCGCTGCCCCACTGCACCAGCTTGGACGGTCTCACGTTGAGGCCGACGGGCCGCGAGGTGAAGCGTCGACTCGCGACGCGCCACCGATAACAGCTCGCGTCGGCTTCGTTGGGAGGATGCTTGGCTCATCGAGGCGCTCATTGGGGGCTGCGTGTCGGACGAACCGAACGACTACGACAAGATTCCACGCTACGAGCGTCCGTGGATGTGGCGATCAGCGTGGCCCGCCTGGTTCGCCATCAAGCGGATCTCGAAATCGGTCCTCGGTATGGCGGGACTCATCTCAGCTGTCTTGGTCATTTTCGCAGCGGCGACCTACCTGCGGGCGACGTGGACGAACTACGAGGATTACGAGATGCTCGCACCGTTGGCCGCTGGGATGAGCGGAGATCGACTGTCTCAAGTGCTCGGTGAGCCATCGACAGTACGGGAGGGCAGCGTCGACTATGGTGCCGACTCCGCTGTCGTCAGCTACCGCCTGTACATTCAGCAACACTTCGTCGTTTCCGCTCTCGTCGACGATGCGGATGAGGTCGTGATGCTGGGAGTGCTGAGCTGCGACGCCGGGTTCCACCCGTCGTTCACGACGCCCGGCTTCACCACCGCCGCGCTCAACAGCAAGCAGCTCGCTGCGATCAACAGCACTCGACCAGACTCCGTCGTCATCAACTACGCGGGTGAAGGTTCAGGCAGCGGCCCGGTGATCTATGCCGAGGTCATAGGCGAACAGGCGGATCACAGCACACGCTTCCACGCGTACGCGTGGGGAGTGAACGGAGTCTGCGATCCGGCGAACCGTCTCACCGATGCATCCGGGAATCCACTTCAGCCCTACGTGGGCAGCGCCGCGGACGCGCCCAGTGAGATCGTCGACTTCCGCAACTCCGTGATGCCGAACTTCTACGCGGAGACCAGCAACGGCTACGCGCTCGTCGACTCCAACATCTTCTCGATCAGCCCGAGCCGGGACGACCTCCCCGCGTGGTTTCTTGAGGAGCAAGGCGTCGGTGGATGCGAACAAGAGACCCCCGGATGCGTGAACGGCTTGAGCTTCTGACGGAGCCGATGCCGCGTGAGACCGTCGCCGTCGTCGGCGCCGAGCAACTGCTGCTGTCGAAGGCCGTACGGCGCGCGGCATCCGTGCCCGACGACCTGCTCCCCCGGCGAATGTTCACGGCCGAGCAGATCCGCGAGAGCCTGCCAGAGCCCGGCGGGTTCGGATGGAAGGACCTCCGGGTCAGCCGCTGATCCTGTCACCCGACCGCGGTGGTTGCCGCCGTCACCCGGTGACGCTCACCCGAGCGCGGGATACGGGTATTCGGCCGAGCGCCCCTGGAACTGCAGGATCGCCTCGTTGCGGACGCGACCGCCCTCGATCTCGATCGCACGGCTGATGGTGTCCGACTCGGCCCACGCCCCGGGGCCTTCCATCACGGTGCGGAGGAACGGCATCAGGGCTTCGCTGATCTCCCACGTGGCCGAGTTCCACAGGAACGACGGGCTGTGGTCGACCGCGTAGTAGTTGGTCGAATCACCGACCGTGAACATCGGGTCGGCGAACGAGGTGGGCCGCGCCCACTCGAATCCCATGCCCTCGTCGATCGAGACGTCGACGATGAGGCTGCCGGGGCGGAAGGCACCGAGGTCCTCGGTGCGCAGGTAGGTGAGCGGTGCGTTCGGATCCTGCAGGGTGCAGTTGACGACGATGTCGTGCGCGGCGAGGAACGGGGCGAGTGCGACCGGGCCGTCCTCCGTGTTCACGGTGCTCGCGAACGGCGCCTCCGGGTCGTGTTCGAACTGGATGATGTCGACGGACGGGATCGGGGAGCCGACGGCAGCCGTGTCGCGGTTGGTCAGCACGCGCACGTCGTGGATGCCGTGCGCGTTCAGCACGGTGACGGCGCCGCGCGCAGTCGCGCCGAAGCCGATCACCACCGCGTTGAGCCGCCGCCCGTAGTCGCCCGTCGAGCCGCACAGTTGCAGGGCGTGCAGCACGGAGCAGTACCCCGCGATCTCGTTGTTCTTGTGGAACACGTGCAGCCCGAACCCGCCGTCGGCCTTCCAGTGGTTCATGGCCTCCCACGCGATGAGCGTGAGGCCCTTGTCGATGGCGTATTGGGTCATGTCCCGGTCCTGGACGCAGTGCGGCCAGCCCCACAGCACCTGTCCATCGCGGAATTCGGCGAGGTCGGATGCGAGCGGCTTCGGCAGGGCGATGACGTCGGCCTCGGCGATGATGGCCTCGCGGCTGGCCATCGCGCCCACCAGCGGAGCGAGCTGTTCGTCCGAGAAGCCGAAACGCTCGCCGTAGCCGTGCTCGAGGATCATGTTCGCGCGCAGGTCGGCGTCGATCCGCTCGAGGTGGGAGGGATGGATCGGCAGTCGCCGCTCGTCGGTCTTGCGCGAGGTGACCAACACCCCGAGTTTGAGGAGAGCGGGCGTCGGCGTGTTCATGTGGACTCCAGTTGTGCGGCTGCCGGTGTCGGCTCGAGCTCGCTCACCAGCATCCGTCATGGCAGGTGTAGACCACGGGTGAACCGCCGTCCGTCGAACCGGCGTCCTTCCCTGAGGGTACGTCACGGATGTTCGCGCGATCGCCGATCGCGGCGAGTCCGCTCGGAGGATGCCGATCAGGCGCGGACGAACACGATTGCAGCCGGGAACCGCTTGAGCACCGGCCGGAACGGCCCCTTCGTGAGACGTTCCGCCGCGGCCGCATCGACGATTCGCGGCTGCACCAGCTCGACGTCGCGCCCCTTCCAGCGCAGCGAGGCGCCGTCGGCCGCGATGACGTTGCGCGCCCAGTTGGTCTTCGCACCCCACGGCAGGCCGATCATCACGATGGCGGCGTCCCTGGTGGGTACCACCGCGATCGGCGTCTCGTACGCCGTGCCGCTCTTGCGCCCGCGATGACGGATGACGCCCCAGACCGGCATCCACCTCCGCCCCGCGAGTGCTCGGGCGACGGGCGCGGTGGCGTTCACGAGCCGGCGGGGCGGCCCGCCGGCGGCATCCGCGCTGCTGCGTGCTGAGGTCGTCGTGTTCTCGTTCATACCAAGGGGACGACTGAGCGATCGCGATTGTGACCATCGGAACGACATCCGGACTTGCCGTCACAGTCGGCCCGGGTGGATCGTCTCTCTTGACATGACCGATTTCGCCGAGCTCTGGACCGCCCACCGGTACGTCGTCCGCGACGTCGCGTACCGGGTGCTCGGCTCCGTCGCCGACGCCGAGGACGTGACGCAGGAGACGTACGTGCGGCTGCTCGCCCGCGGCGACGAACCGCTCGACGACCCGCGCGCATGGCTCATCACGGTTGCGTCCCGGCTCTCGATCGATCGGCTGCGCGCGCACGAGCGCTCCCGCCGCGCCTACGTCGGACCGTGGCTCCCGGAACCGATCGTCACCGACGAGCGGACCCTCCCCGAGGATCGCGTCACGCTCGACGACTCCGTACGGATGGCGCTGCTCGTGGTGCTCGAGCAGCTGTCGCCCGCCGAGCGCACGGCGTTCCTGCTGCACGACGTCTTCGACCTCGACTTCGGCCGCGTTGCGGAGATCCTCGGCGTGAGCCCGGCGAGTGCGAGGCAGTCCGCGTCGCGCGCACGCAGGCGAATCACGGCGCAGGGCGAGGCCCGGTACACCGTCGATCCTGCGGCCGCCCGCCGCCTGTCGGAGCAGTTCGCAGCGGCCGCGACCGACGGCGACCTCGACGGACTCGTCACGGCCCTCGCCGCAGATGCCCGCGGCCACTTCGACTCCGGCGGCATCTTCCCGGATGCCCCGACCGAAGTCGTGCACGGCGCGGAGCGGATCGCCCGACAGCTGCTCGCGAACGTCGGCGGGCAGGGCCTCCAGTTCGAGGTCGCCGAGGTGAACGCCGAGCCCGGCATCATCGCGCGCCGCCGCGGCCGGATCATCTCGGTGCTCGCCCTCGAGTTCGCCGGCGACCGGATCTCGGTCATCCACGGCATCGGCAACCCGGCGAAGCTCACCCACCTGCGCTGAGTTCGCGAGCGCCCCCGAGACACCGGTGATGAAGCGGCCGGGCAGGCCCCACGACAGCGCGCGCTCGCCCCGCCCCCTGAAGTGGGGCAGGTCCCGTCCCGCCTCGAACCGAATGCCCGGCGTAGGGTCGCGAGTGGGGGCACGGGCTCTCGAACTGCGCCTTGCACGACGCTGAGGGGCCTGATCATGCAGAACTCCACGTTGGCGGTCGCCGCCGTCGCGGCCGCCACGGTCCTCCTGCTCAGCGGATGCGTCGCCACGGCGTCGGACGCCGCCTCCACCCCGTCGGCGACATCCGCCCCGTCCCTGGATTCGGCGCTGCGGACTGACCTCGAGGCGGCGCTCGACGAGGGATTCGCGGCATCCGGGATGCCGGGGGTCATCGTCGGGGTGTGGATCCCCGGCGAAGAGGAATGGGTCTCGGCGCGGGGCGTGGCCGATGTCGAGAGCGGCGACCCGATGAGCCGCGAGAACCAGCAGAAGATCGGCAGCATCACCAAGACGATCGTCTCGACGGTCATGCTGCAGGTGATCGGCGAGCCCGAATTCGATGTCAGTCTCGACGACACCCTCGACCGCTGGTATCCGGACTTCCCCGAGGCATCCGCCATCACGGTGCGAATGCTGCTGAACCACTCGAGCGGCACCGGCGAGGCCGGCCGGGCGCAGGTCGACCGCATCTGCAGCGCGCCGTACGCCATCCCGACGTCCGATGAGCTCATCGCGGTCAGCGCGGCGACGCCCCGCGCCGACTTCGCTCCGGGTGAGGGATTCGAATACGCCAACACGAACTACTTCCTCCTCGGCGGCATCCTCGAGCAGGTCACGGGCGAGGACCTCGCGACCCTCATCCACGACCGCATCACCGAGCCGTTCGGCATGGAACGCAGCCGATTCGCGCCCGACGGCAAGGTCGCCGCCCCACTGACCCATGGCTACTCCGGCTTCTGCCCCGACCTCGGCGACCCGGCCGACACCCTCGACTGGTCGAACGGCGAGAGCTGGGCTGGCGGCGCCATGGTGTCGACCCTAGACGACCTGCACGCGTGGGGCGAGGCCCTCGGCGAGGGCGCGGGCGTGACTCCCGAGCTGCAGGTCGCACGGTATGCGGATGTCGCAGCGATCGGTGACGGCGCCGCGTACGGCCTCGGCACGGGTCTCGAGCTCGACGTCGAGACCGGATGCGTCATCAGCGTCACCCACGCCGGCGCCGAACCCGGGTACGGTTCGAACCTCGCGTACTACCCGGCGACCGGGGCGGTCTTCGCGATCCTCGGCAACGGCGACGGTGGAACGGGCGATGCGACGACGGAGGTCCTGAATGCGCTGGGGCCGGTGCTGCGTTCGGCGGTCCTCGGGTCGACGACCGAACCGTGCGCCGCGCCGTGGGGATGACGGCGATCTGACACCGGTGGCCGCACCGGCGGGCGACGCCTGCGCCTCGTAGGCTGGACGCGTGCCCCGACTTCACGCTGAGCCCGATCTCTCCAAGTGGGTGCCGATCACGGATTCCCTCGGATTCCGCGGCCGCCGCCACCGCAAGGCGGCGATCGGGATGCTGCTGTCGCAGGCGAAGGGCCCGGATGCAGCGCCCTCGAAGCCCGGCGGCGGCTTCAGCGCCTGGGCGATGAGTCAGGCCGTTCCGTTCCTGATGCGCAAGGCGGCCGGGCGGGTGCTCGTGTGGGTCTGGAAGGCCGAGCCCGACCTGCTCGTCGTGATGGCCCAGGTGCAGGCGGCGACGCCCGAGGTGCGCATCGCGCGGGCGTCGCTGCCGATCGAGTACGACGACACCGAGGAGTTCCGCGGCACCTACCTCGGCGTCGGCGAGAAGCTCGCGATGCCGCTGCCCCCGGGCGGTCGGCCGCCGTTCGCCACCTTCACATGGGATCTCGGCGAGCACTTCGTGAGCGTGACGGCCGTGTGCAGCGATCGCGAGCGATTCGGCACGGTCATCGGAGCCGTCGACGACCTCGCGCGCGGCATCCGCGTCATCGACGACCTCACCGTCGGAGAGTCGGCGCCGGTACTGCGGATCGACCCCGCCTGATGATCCGGGTCGTGCTCTTCGACCTCGACGGTGTCATCCGGCACTTCGACCCCGACCACCTGGCCGGCATCGAACGCAGGCATGGGCTCACTTCCGGCACGATCGCCGGCATCGCCTTCGCGAAGCCGTTGATCGACGAGGTCACGACCGGGCGGATCACCCGAGCCGAGTGGGTGCGCCGGGTCAGCGAATCGGCCGGCAGTGCGCCGGCCGCCGAGGAGTGGGGCGTCCAGCCCGCGGTCGTGGATGACGCACTCCTGGAACTGTCCGACGAGATCCGCGGCCTGGGCCTGACGACGGCGGTGCTCACCAACGGCACCGACACCATCCCGGCCGAGATTGCCGCGCTGGGCATCGCCGACCGGTTCGATGCGATCTTCAACTCCGCCGACATCGGGTTCGTCAAGCCCGATGTGCGCGCGTTCGAACACGTGCTCGATGCCCTCGGGGTGATCGGCTCAGAGGTGTTCTTCACCGACGACACGGCCTCGAAGCTCGCCGGCGCCGACCGCCTCTCGATGCGCACTCACGTGTTCGACAGTGTCGACGGCCTTCGCGACCAGCTCAGAGCGGCGGGCGTCGGGGTTCGGTAACCGACGAGAATCCCTGCACCACGCGGATGCCGCGCCGAACCGTGCGACTTCGGCGACGTGGTGACGGCCAGCCTGCAGCCACCGCGACCGCGACCGTCGGGTCGATTCACCTCTCTGCTTGACGCGCCCCCGTCGCGGGCGTAGACCCGAGGCATCCGAGAAGGAGGTGCCGTCATGGCGAAGGATCTCTTGGTCACGCTCGAGGATCAGCCCGGTGAGGGGGCACGACTCGGCGAGGCGCTCGGCACGGCGGGCGTCAACATCGAGGGCCTCTGCGCGTTCATGGAGGGCGGAACGGGCTCCGTGCACGTGCTCGTCGACGACCCCGCAGGAGCGAGGGCGGCGCTCGAGGGCGCCGGCATCACGGTCGACGCCGAGACCGACGTCATCGTGAGTCCGGCACTCCCCGATCCCGACCTGGACACGCCAGGCGTGTTCGGCGGGATGGCACGCGCGCTGGCCGACGCCGGGATCAACATCTCGCTCGTCTATGTGGTTTCCAGAAACCGCGTTGTGCTCGCGACGAGCGACAACCAGCGGGCCACGCAACTGCTGCAGACGATGATGTAGCGACCCGACGCGTCGCACCGGATCAGCGCGACGGACGCGTCAGGCGTCGACCAGCGCAGCGATGTCGGCGGCGACGAGGTCGGCGTTCAGCGCGCCCGCCACGAGCGACCCGAGGCCGAGCGAGACCGAGACGTTGGCGCGCATGTTCACGACGTTGCCGACCGCCCACACCCCGGGCACCGAGGTGCGCCCGTCATCGTCGATGTCGACCCACGAGCCGAGCTCGCCCTCGGACGTCGACGCCCCGAGCGAGCGCAGCAGGGCATCGCGCGGGCGAAGCGTCGGGCCCGTGAAGACCACTCCAACGTCGACCGAGCGCCCGTCGACCTCGACACCGGTGACCCGCTCGCCCTCGATGCGCAGTCCGGTGACGGCCCCGGATTCGACCCGGATGCCCCGGCGCGCGAGCCGGTCGAGTTCGATGGCGGATGCCTCGCCAACGGCGCTCTCGAAGTAGACGACGCGGTCCGACCACTGCCGCAGCAACTGCGCCTGCTCGACGCTTCGCGGCGAGGTCGCCACGACGCCGATGACGTCGTTGCGGTGCTCCCATCCGTCGCAGTACGGGCAGACGACGACGCCTCGCCCCCACTGCTCCCGGAATCCGGGGATGTCCGGCAAGACGTCTTCGAGTCCGGTCGCGACCAGGATCCGACGCGTTCGGAGGGTGCCGTGGGCCGTGTCGACCTCGATGACCGACCCGTCGACACGCGCAGCATCGACCTCGCCCTGGACGAATCGCACGCCGTACCCGGCCGCCTCGGCGCGCCCGCGTTCGAGCAGCACGAGCGGCGACAGGCCGTCATGGCCGAGCACCCCGTGCATGTGCGCAGCCGTCCGGTTGCGGGGTGCACCCGAGTCGATGACGGTGACCCGGCGGCGGGCTCGGCCGAGTGAGAGCGCAGCGCTGAGGCCGGCCGGGCCACCGCCGACGATCACGACATCCGTGAGCGCCGCGTCATCCGTGTAAGCCGCGACGTCCGTTCGTTCCTGTGCACTGTTCATGTGATTCATGCTGGCGCCCGGCGTCACGAACGGCAATACTTGTTGCCGCATCAGCAACGAGGACAGCGTATGGAACAGCGCGATGAATTGGCCGGCATCGGCGAGCGGCTGCGGGCGATCCGCGAGTCGCGGGGCATGACGCTTCGGGCCGTCAGCGAGGCCAGCGGCATCTCGACGAGCACGCTGTCGCGTCTCGAATCGGGTTCCCGGCGCGCGCAGCTCGACCTGCTCATGCCGCTCGCGCGGCTGTACCGTCTGCCACTCGACGACCTCGTCGGCGCGCCGCCGCTCGGTGATCCGCGCATCCACCCGCGGCCGCGGCTGAGGAACGGCGTCGTGACGGTGCCGCTCTCGGGCGGTTCCGGTGCGTGGGAGGCGTTCAAGCAGGTGCATCCACCGGCGCCCGAGAAGCCGATCACCCAGTTCGTGCATCCCGGCTGGGACTGGATCTACGTGATCTCCGGACGGATGCGGCTGCTCCTCGCCGACGACGACCTCATCATCGAGGCCGGCGAGGCCGCCGAGTTCGACACCCGCGTGCCGCACGGGTTCGGCAACCCCGGCCCCGACGTGCTCGAGGTGCTCTGCCTCTTCAACGCGCAGGGCGCCCGGGTGCACACCCGCGCCTCCGTCTGACGGTGAGCCCCGGGTGCAGGAACCGGAAGGTCCACCCCGGCGCCAGGGTTTCGCAAACTGGCACAAACGCGACGAGGCGCCACCGGAGAGCCGGTGACGCCTCGTGCAGGTGAAGCCCTACCCCTCCCAGGGCACGTCGGGCGCGCGGTAGAAGCCGATGCCCATCTCGTCCCACCGGTCGGCCTGGGCGACGATGCGGCGTTCGAAGTCGTCGAACGAGCGCACCTCGGGCGCCGACCAGCCGACCTCGGCGATCGCCGGCATGCGCGGGAAGCTCACGAAGTCGGCGTACTGCGAGACCGGGATGAACTGGTCGAGCGACGTCGGCAGCTTCGTCGAGCCGGAGTAGGCGCGGTCGGCCCAGAGCGCCGCCTCGACGCCCTCGATCTGCTCCTCGGTCGCAAGAGAGACGCGGCCGTCGGGGCTCGAGGTCACCGAGATCGGGTCCCAGTCGTAGGCGCGCTCGAGGTCGACGAGTCCGGCCCAGCTGAGGCCATAGGGAACAGTCGAGTCGTACTTCATGTCGAGGTACGAGCGGTCGGCCGGTGAAGCCACCACGGTCGCTCCCTGCGCGAGCGCGTTGCGGAGCTCCCGCACGTCGGGGCGCTCGTTCGCCGTGCCGATCGAGGCTTGGTCGCCGGCGTCGGCCCACCACTGCATGATCGATCCGGCGGGCAACGGCGAGGCGCCGATCTGGTGCCAGCCCATGACGCGCTTGCCCTGCTCGGCGAGGATCTCGGACGAGGTCTTCACATACCAGTCCATCTGCTCCTGGGTGGTCGACGGCACCTCGTCGCCGCCGATGTGCACGATGTCCGACGAGCTCTGCTGCGCGGCTTCGGTGAACACGTCCTGCAGGTAGGCGCGCACCTCCTCCCGGCGTTCGGGTGTGAGGCAGATGGTCGGCAGGCCGACGTCGAACCCGGAGTACGGCGCGACGGCCTTTCCGTCGCAGTTGATCTCGGGAATCGACGCCTTGGCAGCCATCGCGTGGCTCGGTCCGTCGATCTCGGGCACGACCTCGATGAAGTGCTCGGCGGCGTACGAGACGATCTCCTGGTAATCGGCCTTCGTATAGAACCAGGGGCCGCCGGTGCCCGGCTTCCAGCCGCTCTGCGTCGATGCACCGACCTGCGTGAGTTCAGGTCGCGCATCGACCGTGAGCCGCCAGCCCTGATCGTCGGTGAGGTGCATGTGGAGTGCGTTGTACTTGTACAGCGCCATCTGATCGATGAAGCGCTTGACGTCGTCGACCGGATAGAAGCGCCGGCCGACGTCGAGCATCGCGCCCCGGTAGTCGTAGCGCGGCGCGTCGCTGATGTCGACCGCCGGGATCGCCCAGGCCACGTCGGATGCCCCGGCCGATTCGATCTCGGGCGGCAGGAGCTGTCGCAGGGTCATCACGCCGCGGAACAGCCCCTCGGCGCTGTGCGCTTCGAGCGAGATGCGCGTGCCCTCGGTCTCGAGCGTGTAGCCCTCGTCGCCGAGGGCCGCGTCGCCGCGGGTCGACAGTTCGATGGTCGCCCCCTTGGACGCCCCGGCGGCCCGCTGACCGACGGGGATCGGGTAGCCCGTGGCATCCCTCAGCAATTCCGCCAGGCCCTCGCCGACGGCGGCGGAGCCGTCGTCACCAGGGTGCACCTTGATGACGGTGCCGGCACCGAGCTCGATGGGCGCCGCGCCCGTCGCGGCGACGTGCGACGGCTGCGGGATGAGTGCGAGGTCGGCGAGTGGATCGTCGCCCGCCGAGCCGTCGGCGGCGTTTGCCGACAGGGGCGTTGCGACGAACGCGAGCGTGCACACCGTCATGGTGGCGACGAGCGCGGCGCGGGGTGATCTGGACATCGGCATTCTCCTCGAGCATCTGCGGTCAAGTGGTCCGGGTTCACTGAGAATGTGCCAGTCCTGATCGATCATGTCAATAGCAAAGCACTTCCAGTCAAAAGTGATCATTTCGGATGATCGAATGATCACTTGGGGTGAGCATTTGGCGTACCAGCCTGAAGTCACGACCACCGCGCTCGTGCGACTCCGACGCGCATCGCAGCGCCATGACGGCAGACGGTGCGCCATGCTCGGAGGTGCTCGCAGAGCCGCCCTCAGCGACCGCAGGAGGTCCGCTGCCCCGCCGCGACGGCAGCACGGCGTCGAAGCCGGGCATCGATCACGCGACGCGGTCGCGAGCAGCCAGGATCGCTTCGGCGAAGCGCGCTGCGCCATAGCAGCGCACCTTCAGCATCGCCTCGGGTGTCGTGATCGCCACGATCTTCGTGAAGAGTCCCCAGAGCACCGTCACGTCGGTGATCTGCGCGAGGGGAACGCTGACGTCGAGTGCTCCCGATTGCATGAAGCGGTTGAGCCCGTTCGGCGAGAAGGTCACGGCCTTCGTGGTGAGGGTGACCCAGCCGCCCACCCACAATCCCCCGAGGGCCCCGCGGAGGATCGGCGTCGACGGCATGGTGATGTGGACCGTCACGTCTTCGACCAGCGCGTTGGCGATCTTTCTCACGAGCACGTCTTCGTGCATACGGCCATTGTCACGTCGGCCGGCGGCCGGGTCCAGAGCGAGGCCCGATCGGCGACCGTGGGTCTTCGAACGTCCAGGCGGACGTCAGCCGGCGCGCCCCAGCGTGGCCGCCCGCACCGCATCGAGCACGGCCTGCAGCGCGGGCGAGTCTGCCTGGCTTCGGCGGTGCACCGCCGCGATGTCCCGCGTCGACGCGGGCCGCACGGTCGGCACAGCCACGAGATCCGGATGCAGCGGCGGCCGACCCATACGCGGCACGAGCGCGACGCCGAGGCCCGCGCGCACGAGCTCGAGGTGGTTCTCGAACTCCATCGACTCGTGCACGATGCGGGGCGCGTTCGAGACGCCGTCGAACAGGCGTCGCAGCCACTGCCGGCAGATCGTCGAGTCGAAGGTCGCGATCCACTCCTCGCCGGCGAGGTCGGTCGGAGTCAGCTCGGTGCGGCCCGCCAGCGGGTGCTCGCGCCGAAGGATCACGTCGGCGACATCCGTGAACAGGGGCGTCTCGACGAGGTGCTCGGGCATCGCGAGGGCGAGCCCGCCCCAGCGGTGCACGATGCCGAGGTCGCGCTGACCGGATGCCACGAGCGCGACGGTCTCCCACGGCTCGCTCTCGCGCAGCGGCACCCGCAGCTCCGGATGCTCGGCCCGCAGGCGCGGGAGCACGTCGATGAGGAGGCCGCGCACCGCCGTCGAGAAGGCGCCGATGCGCACCTCCCCGGTGACCCGGCGCACGGCGCTGCCCGCACCGGCGCCCATACCGCCGGAGAGATGGAGGTCGGCCTCGATGCGTTCGAGGTCGGCGAGCACGGTCGCCGACGACGTCACGAGTTGCCGCCCGGCATCCGTCAGCACGACGCCCCGGCCGACCCGTTCGAGCAGCGCGATGCGGGTGCCGCGTTCGAGGCGCTTGATCTGCTGCGATACCGCCGACGGCGTGAAGCCGAGCGCGTCGGCCGCCGATGCGACGCTGCCGTTCGTGGCCACCGCCCGCAGCGCGACCACGGCTTCGAGATCGATCATGCAGCAATGCTACCGAATCAGGCTGCGAAATGATCGCTGGTGTTTCCGGATGCCGCGGAGTGAGATGGTGAGCATGACGAGACGCGACATGCTGCTGGCCGCCGCCGTGGCCACCCTGTGGGGATTCAACTTCGTCGTGATCGACTGGGGCATGGAGGGCATCCCGCCGCTGTTCTTCCTCACCGTGCGCTTCGCCGTCGTCGCGCTCGCGGCGATCGTCGTGCCCCGCCCGCTCGCGAGCTGGAAGACCGTCGTGGGCGTCGGGCTGTTCATGAGCCTCGGCCAGTTCGCCCTGCTCTACACCTCGATCGCGCTCGGGCTGCAGCCCGGCATCGCGGCGCTGCTGCTGCAGGCGCAGGTCGTGCTGACGATCGTGGTCGCGGCGCTCGCCCTCCGCGAGCGCCCAAGCCGCATGCAGACGATCGGCGTGCTGGTCGGCACCGTCGGGCTCGGCGTCGTGGCCCTCGGTCGCAGCGGCGACGCACCTGCACTCGCCGTCGTGCTGTGCCTGCTCGCCGCCCTCTCCTGGGCGATCGGCAACGTCATCTCGCGCCAGGCCGGCGTGGTCGCGCCGGCGAAGCGACTCGGCGCACTGTCACTGACGGTCTGGTCTTCGCTCGTCGTGCCGCTGCCGGCTCTCGGCCTGTCGATCCTCATCGAGGGACCGGATGCGATCGCCGCAGGCATCGAGGCGTTCGGCTGGCGTCCGATCCTCTCGACGCTGTACACGGCGGGTCTCTGCACCCTCGTCGGCTACGCGATCTTCAACGCACTGCTCGCGCGCAACCGCTCCGCGTCGGTGGTGCCGTGGGTACTGCTCGCGCCCGTCGTGGCGATGGCCTCCGCGGCCCTGCTGCTCGGGCAGGTGCCGAACGTCTGGGAGACGATCGGCGGACTCGTGCTCGTCGCCGGCGTGTTCGTCGCGAACGCCCCCGTGCGGCGCCGCGCCCGCCCCGCGGCATCCGCGCCCGAACCGTTCTCAGCGCGCAGCGCCCGACAGAGCTAGGTCTGCGGCACTCCGGTGACGATGCCCGCGATCGCCTGCGTCAGTCGACGCCGCTCCTTCGCGATCCACTGCCCTTCGGCGTAGTTGTCGAGCAGCGACTCGGCGAACGCCACCGGCTCTTCGCCGACGATCGCCCGGACGGGTACGTCGTCGACGGCGCACTCATCGAAGAGCGTGACCAGGTCGTCGAGCAGCGTGAGCAAGGTGGCCCCACTCGTGATCACGCCCCGGTACACGAGATACCGCTCGATGGCGTCGACGGCTGCACGGTGGCCCGAGGGAAGTTGCTGCTTCCGCAGCTTGTACTGCTGGTATCGCTGCTTCTCATCCGATGATGCGGCGATCACGTCGATCCACGTCGCGACGACGGTCATGGTGCTCCTCCTGCTCGTGCCGCCGGCTCGCGAGAATCCAGGCGGTCCATCCAAACGACACGCTACGTGTCGTGTTGCTCGGCAAACTAGCACCGGCGGTGACTCCCCCGCAACACGACACGTAGCGTGTACTCTGAGGTGATGAACGCCGCGCCCGATCCCAGCCGCCGCAGCGAACGCGCCCGGGTGGCTGTCCTCGAGTCCGCGATGGCCCTGTGCCGCGAGACCGGCTTCGCCCGACTCACCATCGAGGCGATCGCCGAGCGGGCGGGCGTCAGCAAGAAGACGATCTACCGATGGTGGCCGTCGAAGGGCGCGGTCCTCCTCGAGGCGGTCTTCGACGCTGCGGCATCCGTCGCACCGCACGGTGACACCGGCGACCTCGCCCGCGACATGAGCGCACAGATGATGGGGGTCGTCGCGCTCCTGACGCCGCAGGACACGTCGCCCGTCGCGGCAATCATCGCGGAGGCCCAGCGCGACCCCGCGATCGCCGACGCGCTGCGCGAACAGGTGATCCGCCCGAACATCGAGCACTTCGAGGAGCGCATGCGTTCGGCGCAGCGGGCCGGCGAGATCCCCGAAGATGCTGACCTCGGCGTCGCGCTCGATCTCTTCTACGGCCCCATCTACCACCGCCTGGTGTTCCACCTCGGCCTGCCCGACGACGAGGAGATGCGCGTGCGGGTCGACCACGTGATCGCCGGACTGCGCGCGGTCGGCTCGAATCAGGGCTGAGCGCAACGCGCCGCGCTCCCCCTCGACCCCTGAAGTGGGGCGGGCCCGTCCGGTTTCTGCGCGCGCCCGCGGCGTAGTGTCGCGAGTGGGGGCAGCTGCTCCCGCCCCGCGATCCGGATACCCGAGCCTCAGCGAGGGGCGACGGCATGGTCACGACGTCTCATGTCCGTGCCGCGCGCGATCCGAGCTGCGTCCCGCGCGACGCAGAGGGGCCTGGTCATGCGGAACTCGAAATGGGGAGTCGTCGCGGTCGTAGCGATCACCGTCTCCGTGCTGAGCGGATGCGCCGCCTCGACGTCGACGACCGTCGTCTCGGCCCCGCCGACCGCGGCCACCGTGCCCCTCGACCCCGCCGTGCGCGCACAGCTCGACGCGGCGCTCGACGAGGGCTTCGCGGCATCCGGAATGCCTGGGGTGGTCGTCGGGCTGTGGATCCCGGGCCAGGAGGAATGGGTCGCCACGCGCGGCGTCTCGGATCTCGGCTCGGAGCAGCCGATGGACCGCGCCAACCAGTCCAAGATCGGGAGCATCACCAAGACCGTCGTCGGCACGGTCGCGCTGCAGGTCATGGGCGACGGGCAGTCCGGCGTCACCCTCGACGACACGATCGTCCGCTGGTACCCCGAGGTTCCCCTCGCGAACGAGATCACCGTGCGCATGCTCATGAACATGTCGAGCGGGATCGCCCCTCCGGGCCAAGCTCAGCTCGACCGGATCTGCGCCGATCCGCACTCCGAGATCACGCCCGACGAGGTCATCGCCATCGGCGCGGCCACTCCGCGCGAGGCCTATTCACCGGGCGAGGGCAACACCTACTCGGGCTACAACACCTTCATCCTGGGGCGCATCCTCGAACGCGCGACCGGCACCGATCTCGCCACGCTCATCGATGACCGCCTCATGAAGCCGCTCGGGATGGAGCGGAGCCGCTTCGCACCCGATGCCGTGCTCGCGGAACCGTTCAACCGCGGCTATTCGGGGTTCTGCGGCGGGATGCCGCAGCCCACCGACACCACCGACTGGACCAACCACGAGGGGTGGGCGGCCGGCGCCATGCTCTCGACGATCGACGACCTCCACACGTGGGGCCTCGCACTCGGCGAGGGATACGGGCTCACCCCCGAGATGCAGGCCGCGCGCATCGACGACCGAGCACCCGGCACCACCGACCAGGGTTACGGGTACGGTCTCGGTGTGAGCGTGCACGTCGACCCCGAGACCGGGTGCCTCCTCGACCTCAACCACAGCGGCGCCGAGCCCGGCTATGGCGCGCACGTGCAGTACTTCGCCGGCTCCGGCGCGGTGTTCGCCCTCATCGGCAACGGCGACGGCGGCACGGGCGAGGCGTTCTTCGACGTCGTCAAGGCGATCCTCCCGGTGCTTCCGGCTTCGGTGGCCGCCACGTCGGGCGCCGACTGCGTCGAATAGCGGATGCCGCGCTGCGGCGGCATCCGTGCCCGTGGGCCTGATGCGGCGCCGACGCCGCCTAGGCCCAGCCGAGCTCCCCGAGCTTCGCGTCATCGAGCCCGAAGTAGTGGCCGATCTCGTGCACGAGCGTGATGCGCACGCGGGCGCGCAGCGCATCGAGGTCGGCGCTGTGCTCCTGCATGGTGTTCTTGAACAGCGTGATGCGGTCGGGCAGCTCGCCGTAGCCGTAGACCCCGCGGGTCTTCAGCGGGCGGCCGCTGTACAGGCCGTAGAGCCGCGGACGCTCGTTGACCGGCTGGTTCGCGGTGAGGATCGCGACGTTCTCGAGCCCCCTGACCATCTCCTCGGGCAGCGCGTCGAACGCGTCGGCGACCATGCGCTCGAACTCGTCATCCGAGATCTCGACCATGAGCCCATTCTGCGCTCGGCGCACGGCGTGAAGGGACGTGTTCGCCGTGGGCGCGATGCTCGCGACAGAGAGCCGCATGAGGCGACCGGACGTCGCGGCGGCCCGAGGATTCGCATGCCGATTCCCCTCGAATTGGGGCAGTCCATCGCCCATGCCGCGTCGGCGTGGTTGGCTAGCGTGAGCGGGTGACTCTCCCGAAACCCCTTCGCCCGGCCACCATCGCGGCGATCGTCCTTCTTGCCGCGCTCGGCCTCACGGGCTGTTCGCCGTTTTCGTCTTGGGAGGAAGACCGGCAGATGACGGCCGACGAACCGCCCACGGTCGAACCCGTCGAGCAGGAGCCGTCCGACGAGGAGATCGAGGCAGCCACGCAGGCAGTCGCCGAGCCAGAGCCGGAACCAGAGCCGGAACCTGCTTGGACGTGCTTCTCCGACGTGACGCTCAACGATGATTGGCACGACGACGTGCTCTGCAGTCGCGGCGCGGAGGCCATCCGCCCGTACCTGCGGGAGTGGGACGACTTCGTGACCGAATCCGAGATCATGGAGTCCGCGGCAGAGTATGAGGCCGAACTCAACGCGGGGCCCTGACCAGGCCGCTCCTCCGGCCGTGCGGTCAGCGCATCCGATCAGCCCCTGCCCCCGGATGCCGCGCCCGTCCTAGGCTCGGCCCCATGACCATTCAACGCATGGACAACGTCGCCATCGTCGTCGACGACCTCGACGGGGCCATCGAGTTCTTCACCGAGCTCGGCCTGGCCCTCGAGGGGCGCGCGCTGATCGAGGGCGACTTCGCCGATCAGACGGTCGGACTCGACGGCATCCGGAGCGAGATCGCCATGATGCGCACGCCCGATGGCCACGGCCGGCTCGAGCTGACGACGTACCTCGCGCCCGAGGCATCCGCTCCGACGCCCGCGATCCCGCCGCCCAACACGCTGGGGCTGCACCGGGTGATGTTCGCCGTCGACGACCTCGACGACACCCTCGCCAGGCTGCGCCCTCTCGGCGGTGCGCCGCTGCGGGAGGTCGCCGACTACGAGAACCAGTACCGGCTCTGCTACCTGCGGGGGCCTGCCGGCATCATCGTCGCGCTGGCCGAAGAGGTCGGCTGAGGGCTGCCCACCCGTCACTCGGGTTCTCGCCGCAACTCCGACGCGATCGCCTCGCCGAGCACCTTCGCGCCGTCCACCGACGGATGCAGCCCATCGGAACTCATCCCTTCGCCGTACCTCCCGTCGGCGGTACGCAGGCCCGCGGATGCGTCGACGAAGCGCCAACCCCGGTCGTCCGCCAGATCATGGAGGCGTTCGTTGTAGTCCTCCGCGCCGTCGGGCAACGCATCCATCGGCGGTATCGACACGACGACGACGTCCTCGATGGCGACGGTGTCGATGATCCGGTCGAGGTTCGCCGCCGAGTCATCGAACGGGATGCCGAAGGCGACGTCGTTGGTGCCGGCGAGCACCACGAGGACGTCTGCCTGGATCGGCCCGACTGCGTCGGCCATCATCGCCGTCGTCGCACCCCACTCCGCCCAGCCGCCCGCGAATGCGAAGCCGTCGTCGACGACGTACGTCGCCCACGACGCGGCGCCGAGGTCGCCCGCGGCGAAGTCGGGGCTGTCGGCGTCGGTGATCGAGTCGCCGACGGCGGCGAACCTGCCCGCCGCGGCGACAGCGGATGCCCCGGGCGAACCGGGACCGTCCGCGGGCCCTCGTGCAGAGCATCCGACGATCAGGCTCGCGCCCGCCGCGACGGCGAGCGCGGCGCAGACGCGACGCGAGACCGCGCCCGCTGCCCCTAGCCCGAGCATGGCGGCCGTCTAGGACTCGGTCGAGGCGGCGCGCACGTCGCCTCGGTCATCCGCGACGACCCCGCGCGCCTGCCCGCGATACCAGGCGATCTTCTCGCGCAGGTGGTTCTGCTGCTCGAGGAGCTGGTCGATCGACGCCTGCACCTCGCGGTCGTGCCGCTCGAGCAGGTCGATCCGCTGCTCGAGCGTCGACGCGTCGTCGGCGAGCGCCGTGTAGAGCTTGAGGTCGGCGATCGGCATGCCCGTATCGCGCAGGCACTTCACGAGTCCGAGCCAGTCCAGGTGCTCCTGACGATACGTTCGGCGACCGCCGGCGGTGCGTTCGATCGGCCCGATGAGGCCCTCGCGCTCGTAGTAGCGCAGGGTGTCGAGGCTGAATCCGGTGCGTTCGACGACCTGCGACGGCGTGAAGGTGGTCATGATCTTCTCCGATCGGCTTGAGCTGGAGCGCACTCCAGCATGCACCGTGGAAGCATGACGAATCCAGCACTTGTCCTCGGCGCGATGATGTTCGGCACCACGATCGACGAGTCGACCTCCTTCGCACTGCTCGACCGCTTCGTGGATGCCGGCGGCGTGTGGATCGACACCGCCGACTGCTACTCCTTCTGGGCGAGCGAGTCGGGCTACGGCGGGCAGAGCGAACTCCTGCTCGGCCGTTGGCTCGCCGCGCGCCCCGGCATGCGCGACCGCGTGCGCCTCTCGACCAAGGTCGGGGCCGAGCCGACGGATGCCGCGGACTGGCCGGCCTCGCGCGAGGGTCTCTCGGCACGCAGCATCCGCACCGCCTTCGAGGGCAGCCTGCAGCGCCTCGGCACCGACCACGTCGACCTGCTCTGGGCGCACATGGAGGACCGGAGCGTGCCCGTCGAGGAGACGGCGGATGCGTTCTCCGAGCTCGTGCACAGCGGCGCCACCGCGCGCGTCGGCATGTCGAACCATCCCGCCTGGCGCGTCGAGCGAGCACGCGCCCGGGCGATCGCCACCGGCGGGCATCCGGTCGACGCCCTGCAGCTGAGCCGCAGCTACCTCGCACCCCGGCCGGGCGCACAGCCCGAGGGGCAGAACCATCGCTTCGGCATGATGAGCGACGAGCAGGTCGACTTCGCCCACGAGAACGGGCTCGAGCTCTGGGCGTACACGCCGCTGCTGAGCGGCGCCTACGACAACCCGGCCAAGTCGATCCCGACCGCCCACGAGCACCCCGGCACCGAGCGACGCCTCGCCGCCCTCGACGCGGTGGCGGCCGAGCTCGGGGTTCCGCGTGGCCAGGTCGTGCTCGCCTGGCTGGTCGGCGGCACGCCGTCGATCACGCCGATCCTCGGCGGCAGCAAGCTGCACCAGCTCGAGAGCGCCCTGCAGGGCGTCGCGCTCGAGCTTCCGCCCGAGCTGCGGGCGCGCTTGGACGCTGCCACCCCGTGATCCAGGTCGGCTGAGCGGATGCCGCCCGCCGCGGCATCCGCTCGCTCGCCCTCGTGCCGCCCGGCCGGGCGCGCTTCAGCCCTGCTTCAGCAACCGCGACGAGAATGGCGTGGATGCGAATCCTGGTGGTCGACGACGAGGTGCGCCTCGCCGACGGCGTGCGCCGCGGACTCGAGGCCGAGGGCTTCGCCGTCGATGTCGCGCACAACGGCGTCGACGGGCTCTGGCGGGCCCGCGAGACGCGGTACGACGCCATCGTGCTCGACCTGATGATGCCCGGCATGAGCGGCTGGAAGGTCTGCGAGGCCCTGCGCGCCGAGGAGAACTGGACGCCTGTGCTCATGCTCACCGCCAAGGACGGTGAGTGGGACCAGGTCGAGGCCCTCGAGACGGGCGCCGACGACTACGTGACGAAGCCGTTCTCGTTCGCGGTGCTCGTGGCCCGACTGCGCGCGCTCATCCGGCGCGGCGGCGTCGAGCGGCCGGTGGTGCTCGAGGCCGGCGACCTGCGGCTCGACCCCGCCAGCAGGCGCGTCTGGCGAGGCGACGAGCAGGTCACGGTGACGGCGCGCGAGTTCGCCGTGCTCGAGCACCTCATGCGCCACCGAGGGCAGGTCGTCTCGAAGCGAGACCTCATCGCGGGCGTCTGGAACGACGACTTCGAAGGCGACCCGAACATCGTCGAGGTGTACGTCGGGCACCTGCGCCGCAAGCTCGACCGCCCCTTCGGGCGCGAGGCCATCGAGACCGTGCGCGGCTCCGGGTACCGGTTGGCGGCCGACGGTGGCTGAGCGGCGATCGGTGCGGCCGACGTGGTCGGTGCGGTCGGTTCGGGCCCGGGCGACCATCGGGGCGACACTCGTCATCGCGGTCGTGCTGGTCGTCGGCGCCTTCGCATTCCTCGAGATCCTGCGCGGCAGCATGCTCGGCGCCTCGACGCGAGCCGGCGAGTCGCGCGTCGAGGCACTCGCCACCCAGGTCGAGGCGCAGGGGCCGACCGCGATCGAGGCGCTCGATGACGACCTCGTGCAACTGCTGTCGTCGAACGGCGACGTCGTCGCGGCATCCGAGGAGGCTCCGGATGCCGCACTGCCGTTCGGCGACGATCCGCAGGTCTTCTCCGTCGACGACGAACCCGTGCTCGTGCTCGCCGAGGAACTCGACGACGGCTCGACCCTCGTGCTCGGGGTTCCGGTCGAGGACGACCTCGAGACGCTGGGCACCGTGACGCTGCTGCTCGCCGTGTCCGTGCCGCTGGTCGTGCTGCTCGTCGCGGGCATCACCTGGGTCGTGATGGGGCGCGCGCTGCGGCCGGTCGCCCGCATCACCGCCGAAGTCGAGGACATCACCGCCGACCGCCTCGACCGTCGCGTGCCCGTGCCGGCATCCGGCGACGAGATCGCCGCCCTCGCCGAGACCATGAACGCGATGCTCGGCCGGCTCGACGCCTCGGCGAGCGCGCAGCGACGCTTCGTGTCGGACGCGTCGCACGAGCTGAGATCTCCGTTGGCGACGATCCGCCAGCATGCCGAACTCGCGCAGGCGCATCCCGAAGTCACGTCATTGCGGGAACTGGCGGATGTCGCGCACGACGAGGGACTGCGCCTGCAGGGTCTCGTCGACGCCCTGCTGCTGCTCGCACGCCTCGACGAGGGCGCCCCGAGCGCCGACGAAGCCGTCGACCTCGACGATCTCGTGTTCGCCGAGGCTGCGCGGTTGCGGGCGGCCGGGGTCGCGGTGGACGAGTCCGGGGTGGGCGCGGCGCGCGTGCACGGCAATCCGCAGTTGCTCGGCCAGTTGCTGCGAAACCTCGCCGACAACGCCGCCCGTCACGCGCGCGGCCGCGTCGCCCTCGGCCTCACGGAACGCGACGGGCGGGCGGTGCTCGTCGTCGACGACGACGGCGACGGCATCCCCGCAGCCGAGCGCGAGCGCGTGTTCGACCGCTTCGTGCGCCTCGACGACGCGCGCGATCGCGACGCCGGCGGCAGCGGCCTGGGCCTCGCCATCGTGCGGGCCGTCGCTCGCGCCGCGCACGGCGACGTCACGATCGAGGACGCCCCGCTCGGCGGCGCGCGCTTCACCGTGCGCCTGCCCGCGGCATCCTGAACCGGAATCCCGGCGTCTGGCGACCCTTCCTGAACGGCACTTCAGGAAGCTTCAGGGTCGCTTCAGCGCCCCTTCGGCACCATCGGGGCATGAGCGAAACGACGAACACCCCGAACCTGCCCGACCCGAAGAGGGCGGATGCCGCGACGCCCGACCACTCGACCACCGAGAACCTCTCGACGACGCCGGCCACGTCGGCGCCCGCAGCATCGGCCTCGACTTCCCCGGCCCCTTCGACCTCGACCCCGGCCAAGCCGACCTCGCGCAAGCGCAAGGCCCTCATCGCCGGCGGCTCCGTGCTCGCCGCGCTGCTCCTCGCCGGTGGCGGCATCGCCGTCGGCGCCGCGGTCGCCGACGAGAACGACGACGACCGCGACGAGGCGTCGGCCACCTCCGTCTCCGATCAGGACGACGCTGACGAAGCGGACGACCGCGACGAAGACGACGTCAACGCGGGCAGTGCGATCGCCGCCGACCGCGGCACCACCTCGGCCGACGAACTGAACGAGATCGTCGAGACCGCGGCATCCGAGGCGGACGGCACGGCGGTCGGCGTCGATGCGAACGCCGACGGCAGCTGGGACGTCGAGTTCCGCACCGAGGCCGGTGACGAGACCGAGGTGCGAGTGGCCTCCGACGGCACCGCGAAGCTCATCTCGACCGAGGCCGCAGACGCGGATGACGCCGACGACGCCGCGCCGCAGGGCGCGCTCGACTCGGCGACCGTGCGCGCGCTGGTGACCGCCGCGCTCGGCGAGGTCGACGGCCGGATCGTCGACCTCGACGTGAACGACGACACGACCTCGCCCTACGACGTGTCGGTGCTCACGGGCGACGGACGCACCGTCGACGTCTCGCTCGACGCCGACTTCACGGTGGTCGCCACCGGCGCCGACGACTGACCGCCACGAGCGCGTGGCCGATACGCGACGCGCCGCCCGAACCCATCGGTTCGGGCGGCGCGTTTCTGCGTCGTCGTGCGTTCGGCCTAGAGGCTGCGCGCGTCGATGTCGCCGTACAAGGTGGTCGCCTCGATGCTGAGCTCGGCGCCGGCGCCCTTCGCGTTCTTCAGGGCGTTCTGGATGCGGCCGAAGCTGGTGCCGGCATCGAGGGTGGCGGATGCCTCGGCGACCGCGCCGATCGACACGTCACCGGCCTGGGTGCGCAGCACGACCGTGCCCTGCACGGCCTCGGCGATCGAGATGTCGCCCTTCGACGTGGTGATCTGGGCGGCGCCGTTGAGACGGCCGACCGAGACGTCGCCGGCGAGGGCGGTGAGCCGCACGCTGTCGGCCTCGTCGATCTTGATCGTGCCGTAGGCGCCGTCGAACGCGACGTCGCCGAGGCGTCCGACTCCGCGGAACTCGGCGGCGGCCGCCGTGCCCTCGACGCGCGAGCCCGTGGGGACCTGCACCGTGACCTCGATCATGCCCGAGGGGCCGACGAGCTGGTTGCCGGCCGGGGTCACGACGCGCACGACGCCGTCGTGGAACTCGACCGTCGTGCGCTCGGCGGCCTTGACGTCGCGGCCCTTCGAGGCGTTCGCGGGGCGCACCTCGACCGTGGTGTCGGTGCGATCCGCGGCGATGACCTGCACGCGGCCGGCCGAGATGTTCAGCACGGCGGTGATCGGGGCGGTGGTGGTGAACTTCTGCAGCATGGCGTGCTTCCTTCTCGAGTGGATCGGTTGGTTTCTGATATCGGAAACGCTACGTTGCGTTCACGGATCGCACAACAGAAGAATTGCGTTGTCAAGGTAAAAGACCTGATCAGACGGCAACAATCATTGCAATGGCTGAGAAATCAACGCAATGGCAACGCCGAGATCCGTTGCAATGGTTGAGAATGAACGCAATACTGGACCCACGACTCGAGCACGAAGGAGACGCCATGCCAGGAGGCCGGCTCACGCAGCACGAACGCCAGCAGATCGCGCTCGGCCTCGCCGACGACCTCGCCTACGCCGAGATCGCCCGGCGCCTCGACCGCCCCACCTCGACGGTCACGCGCGAGGTGATGCGCAACGGCGGCCCCGCGGCGTACCGAGCCGACCTCGCCCACCGCGCGACCGAGCGCCGAAGCCACCAACGCAAGAGCGCGGCATCCGCTTCATCGCAGGAACCGCAGCCCCTCGGCCGCGACGCCCGAGCCGTGCAGGAGTACGAGGAGGCCTTCACGACCCTGCTCATGCAGTCGGGCCTGCCCCGCATGGCGGCCTCGGTGCTCACCTGCCTCTACATCTCCGACGACGGCAGCCTGACCGCGGCCCAGCTCGTGCGGCACCTGCAGGTGAGCGCGGCATCCGTCTCGAAGGCGATCACGCTCCTCGAGAACCTCGGGCTCGTGCGCCGGCAACGCGACGACGGGCGCCGCGAACGCTACGTCGCCGACACGGATGCCTGGTACCAGTCGATGATCGCCGCGGCGCGATCGAACGCCGCACTCGCCGAGACGGCCCGCCAGGGCGTCGGCGTGCTCGGGCGCGACACCCAGGCCGCGGCCCGGCTGCAGAACATGGCGCGCTTCCTCGACTTCGTCGGCGAGAGCATCATCCGCGCCGCCGAGCAGGCCCGCGACATCCTGTCCGAGGGCTCCACGGCGGCCGGCTCCGCGGCGGCCGGTGCCACGGCCGATCCCCCGGCAGACCACGTCTAACGCGTCGCTCGCGGTCGACATGATCGCCCCCAGCGGGTATCGTCCGGTGCGATCGGAATCGGCGATGCTCGACGAACGGGGAACGCATGTCAGACATCCTGCTCTTCCACCACGCGCTCGGACCGAACGAGGGCCTGCACACCTTCGCGGACGAACTGCGGCAGGCCGGGCACACCGTGCACACGCCAGATCTCTTCGACGGGCGCACCTTCGGCACGATCGACGAGGGCGTCGCCTACGCCCGAGAGGTCGGCTGGGACGAGATCATGGCCCGCGGCGAGCGCGCAGCCGACGCGCTGCCGAACGAGCTCGTCTACGCGGGGTTCTCGCTCGGCGTCGTGCCCGCCCAGATGCTCGCCCAGACCCGCCCCGGTGCCGCCGGCGCGCTGTTCTTCTCCTCCTGCCTCCCGGCGGAGGAGTTCGGCGAGTGGCCCGCGGGGGTACCGGTGCAGATCCACGGTGCGGATGCCGACCCGATCTTCATGGACGAGGGCGACGTCGATGCCGCCCGCGAACTCGTCGAGATCGCCGACGATGCCCAGCTCTTCCTCTACCCCGGCAACCAGCACTACTTCGCGGACTCCAGCCTGCCGGGCTACGACGCCGATGCGGGCCGGATCCTCATCGAACGGGTCCTCGCATTCCTCTCCCGCGTCGGCTGAGGTCGCGGCGGCTGTGGCGCCTGCCTTCGCGCCGTTCGCCGGCCGATAGTCTGGCGCGGTGATCGCCGCCATCGCCCTGACCGTCATCCTCGGAGTACTTGCGGTGTTCCAGCTCGCGCTGGCGCTCGGCGCCCCGCTCGGGCACTTCGCCTGGGGCGGGTCTCATCGGGTACTGCCCGCCAAGCTGCGCATCGGCAGCCTCGTCTCCATCGTGATCTACGCGCTCATCGCCGTGCTCGCGCTCGACCGGGCCGCCGTCATCGACGTGGTGCCCGACGTCGTCTCGACCGTGGGCATGTGGGTGGTGTTCGGCTACTTCGTGCTCGGCATCGCGATGAACGCGATCTCACGCAGCAAGCCCGAGCGGTACACGATGACCCCGATCGTCGCGGTGCTGGCGGCGCTGAGCCTCATCGTCGCGCTCGGCTGACAGGAACGGTCGGCCGGGGCGCGAATCAGCGCTCGCGGGCGGCGTGCCTGAGGTCTTGCACGAGCCTCGGCGTCCGCCACTGCCAGACCTCGGTGAACCATCGGCCGACCGGGTACGACAGGCGCACCACGAAGTAGTTGACGTACTCGATCACGCCGAACAGCCACACGGCGAGAACCAGCAACGTCGTGCCGAGCCCGTCGGGCCACCACACGAACACGCCGACCAGGCCGATCGCCAGCACCGCGACATCCGTGATCCTGAACACCCGGTACGCGGTCGCCCACGCGCTCGGCATCGGCCGCAGGTGCACCCAGCGGCGGGCTGCCAGCCAGTACGTGCCGGCCTGGATCAGGATCACGAGCAGCGGGAGGAGCGCGGACCAGAGCGCCGCGACATCCGAGGCCGACTCGAGCCGGGGGGCGACGAGCACGGACGCGATGATCGTGAAGACCAGCGCCGCCGCGAGCTCCCCGATGCCGAGGCCGAGGTACGTTCGGCGCAAGGCAGATCGGCGGCCCGCTGACATCCGGCCAGCGTAGCGGCCGAGGTTCGGACGCGCCGCACGGCTCACGGATCCCGTGCTCGAGGTCCTCGCTCGGGCAGGCTGAGCGGTGCGTCGCCGCGGGACGCACACGTCGGCGGCACGTGCCACGATGAGCGGATGACCCGTCCCGAACCCATCGACGTGACCGGCTGGAACCGGCGGGAGACGTTCGAGTACTACCGCCACCGGGTGCCGTGCACCTACGCGATCACGGTCGAGCTCGACGTGACCGCGTTCGCCGAGGCGCTTCGGCATTCGTCGCGCAAGACCTACCCGGCGCAGATCTGGGCGATCGCGACGGTCGTGAACCGCGCCCGCGAGTTCCGCATGGCAGAGACGGATGCCGGTGAGCCCGCGTCGTGGCCCGTCGTGCACCCCGCGTTCACGGTATTCAATCCCGAGCGCGAGACGTTCGCGGCCGTGTGGACGCCGTACGACGAGGACTTCGGCCGCTTCCACGACCGGGCTGCGGAGCAGCTCGCCGCAGCCGCGAGCGCGACCACGATGTTCCCGCAGGGCGAGCTGCCGCCGAACGCCTTCGACGTGTCGAGCCTGCCGTGGACGAGCTTCACCGGGTTCACGCTGCAGATCGACGGCGGCACAGGCCACCTGCTCCCGATCTTCACGCTCGGGCGCTACCTCGAGCGCGACGGCCGCACGCTGCTGCCGCTCGCCGTGCAGATCCACCACGCGGCCGCCGACGGGTTCCACACGTCGCGGCTCGTTCGCGAGCTCGAGCGGCTGCTCGCCGATCCGAGCTGGGTGGACGCCTGACCCGAGCCTCGCTCGGCGCCGGTCACCGACCGCCGCGGACGCGAATGGTCGCTTCGGCGCGTGCATGGCGACCATTCGCGTCCGCGGCGCGGTCTCAGGCCGCCGCGCGGCAGCGCGACGTCAGGCCGCGTCGGCCCCGCCGCCCTCGACGGCGACGATGCGGTGATCGTCGGCGTGCGTGAGCTCGGTGCGCAGGAACAGGTCGTCGGTCGGCAGCCGCAGCTCGAAGCGGGCGTACGGCGCGACGCGCAGGTCGCCGTGATCGACGGCGAGGTCGAGCACGTGCCCGCCGACGCTGCGGTCCTCGCTCAGGAAGTGCAGGTGCAGCCCCGCGACGGCGATGCCCTGGTAGATCGCCGGGGTCCAGAATCCGACGAGCGTGCCGCGGATGTCGCGCACCTCCGTCTCGACCTGGTGGTCGGTGACGACGCTGAGCGGCGGAAGCGGATGGTGCTGGCGCGGCGTCACCCGCACGCGCACGTGCGCGAGCACGCCGTCGAACCGCACGGCGTGGAACAGGTTCCGACTCACGAGCTTCGCCTCGACGGATGCCGTGAAGCCGGCGAGGTCCCGGTCTCGAACGCCGACCCCGGCGAGCACCGGGAACCGGCACACGATCGCGAACGGCAGCACCTCGTCGTCGAGCATCGGGACGGGCGGGTTCGAGGTCGTGCACTCGATCACGTCGCCGTCGAGGATGACGACCTCACCGCCGAGGTGGTCGACGCAGCCGAGCCCGAAGTCGCCGAGCGTGCGCGCCTCGGAGACCGTGAGACCCGATTCGTACGCACCCGCCAGCAACGCGTCGAGCACCGCGAACTGCGTCACGGCTGAACCTGGCACGACCGACGGAGTCATCACGGTTGGAGCGTACTCCCGGGGTCGTGCGCCACGCGGCTCCCGCGCGAACGGTCAACCGAGCCCGGCGCGCTCCTCCGCGGCATCCGCTTCGCCTTCGACCGGACGGCTCGACAGGCCGACCGAACCCGCCCCCGCGCCCTTCGAGAGCGCGGCCGCCACCGCGATCGACTCGTCGACGTCGGGGTACTGCGGTCGCAGGTGCACGGCCTCCTGGCGCTTCTGCTCGCGCTTGGCCTTGCGCCCTGAGGCGACGAGGTTCAGCGCCTCGACGAGGATCGCGAACGCCATCGGCGCGTAGATGAGCGCCTTGTCGATGTGCACGCCGAAGCCCTCGGCGATGAGGAACACGCCGATGAGCAGGAGGAACGACAGCGCGAGCATCTTCACGGTCGGGTGGCGGTTCACGAACGTGAAGATGAACCGCGATGCGAACAGCATGATGCCGAACGAGAGCACGACGACGGTGACGATGACGAGGAGGTTCTCGGTCATGCCGACGGCCGTGATCACCGAGTCGAGCGAGAAGACGATGTCGAGGAGCAGGATCTGGATGAGGACCGACCCGAACGTGATGCGCTTGGGCGCGGCACCGTGCTCCTCTTCGGCACCCTCGAGCTTGTGGTGGATCTCGGTGACGGCCTTATAGACGAGGAAGAGCCCGCCCGCGATCAGGATGAAGTCCTTGACCGAGAAGCCCATGCCGAACCAGACGACGACGTCTTCCTTCAGGGTGATGATCCACCCGGCGAAGAAGACCAGGATCACGCGGATCACCATGGCCAGGGTGAGGCCGAGGTTGCGCGCGCGGGCCTGCTGCTCCTTCGGCAGCTTCGACGCGAGGATCGAGATGAAGATGACGTTGTCGACGCCGAGCACGATCTCGAGCACGAAGAGCGTCACGAACACGGCGATCAGGTCGGGCGTGAAGGCGAAGGAGAAGTCCACGCGCCCAATCGTAGAGGGCGGGGCGAGCGGCTAGGGGGTGCGGTGTCCGCGACGCCCGTCCGGCGACGGCGGGTCAGCGTGCTCCGGCCCCAGCCTCATGACCACCGCTCGAACTCGACGTCGAGACGCGGGTCGGCGCGAACCCGGACTTCGCCATCGGGCGAGTCCGCCGGGTTGTCCAGTCGCTCGAGGCCGAGGAACCCGATCAGCTCGATCAGCTCGGCTCGGTCGGCCCGGTCGTCATCGAGCCCGTGCGAGTCGAAGAAGACGTAGTACTGGTCGGTCGGATCCACGATGCCCGAATCGGCCCAGATGCGAGCGACCTCCTCGATCGCTGCGGCCTCGGTCGTGATCGTGGCGGCGCGGGCGGCACCGCGGACCTCGGGCGACGCGTCGAGGTCGGCGAGATCCGTGAACCACTGTCCGAAGTGGTCGAGACCGGCATGTCCGTTCTCGAAGAACCGCATCACGCTCGGCATGTAGCGATTGGGCCGGTCGATCTTCAGGTAGTCGGTCCGAGACCGGTCGGCGACCTCGACCCTGGCGATCGCGCCGTGGGCGAGCAGGAGCACCAGGCTCTGGCCTGCCCGCTCATCCACGATGGAGTACGTGTCGGCCTCCCGTTCCCCGAAGAACGCGGCGAATGCCAGGTACGCCTCCTGCGGGTCGGCCAGGGAGACGCGCTGATCGTCGCCATCGCCGACCCCGAAGACGAAGTCCTTCGGTCCGGGCTTATAGGGGCGGGCCATGGGTGTCCTCCGCTCGAGCCAGTCGTCTGCACCAAGGTAGTGGAGCGCGGGCTCCTCCCCGCGCACCACCTGCAGTGTCGGTGGGTGGCGGGAGGATGTCCGTGTGGCCACCTCGGATTTCGACGTCCTGCTCGCCGATTGGGAGTTCGACGAACACGGCCTCTCAGGGCTCGACGAGCATCGTCGCGCGGCGGTTGCGCACGTCGCCGGGCAGGGTGAACCGACGCGGTCGATGGTCGACAGGCGGGGCCGCGTCGAACCGCCGAGCTACTCGGCCGGCGGTGCCGGTGCGTACCTCGCGGCGATGATGCCCGACTCGTAGGTCTCCACGCCGAGCAGCTTCAACCCGACCGGATGCGGCGTGCGCAGCCTGATCTCGCTCCCGTCGCCACCGACGAGGAACGGGTGGATGCCGACGTGCACCTCGTCGACGAGCCCGGCGTCGACCAGCGTCGCGGCGAGCTGCCCGTAGCCGTGCGAGATGAGCGAGCCGTACCGCTCGCGCAGGCCGCGCACCGTCTCGGCCACGTCGCCCTCGATGAGCGTCGCGTTCCAGTCGAGCGGGCCCTTCAGCGTCGTCGAGGCGACGTACTTCGGCAGGGTGTTGTAGTGGTCCGCGAAGCCTCGGTCGTCGGTCTGCTTCGGCCAGTACTCGCGGAAGAACTCGTAGCTCTCGCGGCCGAGCAGCACCGCGTCGGCGCCGAAGACGAGCGCATCGGAGGCCCGTTCCAGCCCCGGATCGTGCTCGTCGAACCACTGCTCCATCTGGTCGAACACGCCGTCGAGCGTCATTTCGAATGAGATCGTCACGGTTCCCATGCCTTCCAGCATGCTCCGACGGGCGGCGGATGTCACGGGTCGGCGAGGTCGGGAGCCATGCAGTCCGCCACCGGCCGACGGCACCACGCCACCACGGCACGGGGCTCAGTCGCCGTCGAACTGGACCCTCGCCTCGAGCCCGAGGAAGTCGCCGTACCGCGACGCGGCATCCCGGATCGCCTCCATCTCGCGCTTCGACAGCGTGCGATGCGGATGCACCGCGAAGGTGACCGCCTTCGCCGTCACGGTGCGCTTCATCGCGGCGACGAGCTGTGCATCGAGCAGGGCCATGCCGATCGCCGACTCGCGGACCTTCGGCACGACGCCGTCGGCGTCGATCATCCAGCGCGAGTCCTGGTAACCGCGGTACATCTCGTCGAGCACCTGCAGCAGGTGCGCCGCCGGTGCGGCGGAAGCCGGAGGCTCTCCGGGGGCGTGCAGGAACGTGCGCCCGTCATGCTCGAACGCGTCGAGCCGGTCGCCGGCGGCGGCGATGCCGCGGCGCGCATCGGTCACGGTGAGCGTGGCCCAGTACGCGAGGTCGCGCTCGGTGGCCGGCCCGTGCGACGTGAAGTACCGGAGGGCGAGCTCGGCGAGGGCCTCGTCGCGCTCGAGGCGGCGCGGTGAGGGCACCCGATCGGCGAAGAGGGCGTACGTGTGCTCGCCGTCGCGCGGCACGCCGCTGCACACCCGACTCAGCACCTCGAGGCGTCCGAGCAGCAGCATGAGCTGGTGACCCGTGAGGGGCTCGCCCCGCTCGGCCAGCCCGTCGGCGAGGTCGCTGCGGGTGCGGTCGGGCGACTCGGCGAGCATCGCCTCGACCGCGTCGTCGAGCGCGCCCAGCCGGTCGGCGATCGGCTGCAGCTGCTGCTCGAAGACGGGCATCACCCGCGGCGACGTGAGGTCCTGCAGCCAGCGCGCGTCATCGGCGTGCACGTAGTGCCAGGTCGAGCGCAGCACGTGGATGCGCAGCACCCGCCCGTCGGCGAGCGCGCCGGCGAGGTCTTCCGGCCGCGGCGAGGCCGTGCGCGTCGCGACCGCCCACGCCGACTGCGACGGGTTCTCGGCCTGCACCGCCGTGAGTGAGCGCACGACCTCCTCGGCCGTGGAAGCCGGGGCGGCGAGGAGCTGCGACCGCAGTCGCCAGCGCGCGAGGTCTCGGTCGGTGATCATCCCTGCAGCGTATGGCGCGGTGCACGCGCACGGCCAGCATGGGCTGGCCGCGTCCGCCCCGGCGGCGTAGCCTGTGCCGCGACGCGCCCGCCGCGACGAGGAGGTCCGATGGCGAGAACCCCGATCGTCTACGAGACCACGCATCGCATCGCCTTCTCGGAGCTCGATCCGTTCCAGCACGTGAGCACCGGCAACTACGCCAGGTACTTCACCGACCACCGCATGGAGGGCCTGGCACGCTACGCCGGCTGGGACCTGCCGACGCTCGGCACGCTCGGATTCATGACCTGGGTGCGGCGCATGGAGATCGACTTCATCAGGCCGGCGACCGCGGACCAGGAGGTCTCGATCACCTCGTTCGTGCGCGAGTTCCGAGGCCCCGACGCGATGATCGAGTGCACGATGACGGATGCCGCGGGCACGACGGTCTCGACGTGCCTCATGATCGTGGCCCACGTCGACGCACGCACCCGTCGCGCGACGGACTGGCCGGACGACCTCCAGGCGCTGTTCTTCGAACCCGGCGACTGAACCTCCGGCATCGCCGTTCCGCGGCGCTCGGCCTGACGGCTAGCCTTGGCCGGGGCGGAACGCGAACGGGAGCGACATGCACGGGCAGTCTGGGCGGCACGGCGGGCGCGCGCACGCACCGGCCGATCGGTGACGGGATTCGAGGCGACGCCGACCCGCCGCATCGAGCTGACCCTGCATCGGCCGTGGTTCGCCCTGCACTGGGGCGTCAAGCCGACCCTCGTCATCGCCGGCCGCGGTCAGCCCGCGCAGTGGGGTGTGGGAACGTGGCAGGTGCCGTCCGAGGAGACGGTGATCGTCGGGGTGTTCCTGTTCAATCGGGTGTGGCGCTTCGGACAGGCCGAGTTCGCGCTCGAACCGCAGCAGTCCCCGGCGCTCACGTACCGGGCACCGGCGCTGCCGTTCCTCCGCGGACGCCTGCGGGAAGGCGGTCGCCCGTAGGTCGAGCGGGGCGCGCGGCCCTTGTGCCGGGGCATCCGCCGCTGGCACCATGACGGCATCCCTACGCCCTGGAGGCCGCATGCCCGAGACCCTCGACCACGCTCCGAGCGCCGCACTGGCCACGCTGCCCGGCGCGGCGGTGATCCGGCGCATCCGTCGCCTGGTCACCTGGGCGATCGGCACCGCGATCGTCTACGGCACGGTATCGGTGGCCTCCAAGGGCGGATGCCCGGGTGGCATCGCCGCTGACGGCGGATACCTCGATGCGAACGGCCGGGCGACCGACGTCGTGCCGCAGTGCGTGTCCATGACCATGCGGCCGTCCGGGGTCGTCTTCCTCATCATCGGGGTCATCGTGATCTGGGCGCTCACGCGGGTCCTGCGGCGGGCGTCCGGCACCGCCGATGCGATCCGGATCCTCGACCGTGCGACGATCGCCGTCGTCGTGATCGCCGCCGCATGGACGGTGCTCGCATTCGTGTCGTTCCTGTCGGCCCCGATCGACCAGTGGGACGGCAGCGAACCCTTCAGCTCCGGCTTCATCTTCGGCAGCGTCGAGATCGTTCGGACTCCCATGCAGCCGTAGGCAGCGGCGTCGTCGTCGCGACGCCCTCCCACTCGCCTGCAGGTTCGCTCTGCTGCGAGACTGACGTGCATGGAGAACTCCGCCAACGCCACCGCCGAGAACGCACCGGTCGACCGGGCCGCCGCCACCGAGCTGTGGGAGGCCTACCGGACCGCTCGCCCGAAAGTGGCGACCGACGTCGAGCCGCCCTCCGTGGAGCGGTTCGGCGACCACCCCGAGCTCACCGATGAGCTCCTCGACCTGGTGCTCGCGGGTCCCAAGCGAGCGACCGCGACGCTCGTGGCCGAGTTCGAGGCCGAGGACCAGCCGCTGCCCCGGGTCGGCAGCCACTGGATCGCGTGCGACTCGACCGGTCGGCCCCGGGTCATCCTGCGCAGCACGGAACTCCGCATCGCGGTGCTCGACGACGTCGACGAGTCGTTCGCCTACGACGAGGGTGAGGGTGATCGCACGCTCGCGTCGTGGCGCGACGACCACGTCCGATACTGGCGGCGGTCGACCGCACGCCTCGGCTTCGAGTGGACCCCCGACCTCGAGATCGTCCTGGAGCGCTTCGACGTCGTGTGGCCGCTCGCGCAGGCGGCGGACTGAGGCACCCACGCACCACGGCCGCGGTGCCGCATCAGGGAGGGCCCCGAGTCACGGGTCCCGTCGTACCGCTACCCTGAGCGCAGCCCGCGCAGTGCAGCCCGCACACCGCACACCGCACACCGCACACCCGCACGATCGGAGATCAATGAAGCTCGCCACCCGCCGCACGCCGATCATCGTCGCGGTCGCCGCCGTCCTGCTGCTCGCCGGCTGCTCTGCAGCTGCACCGACGCCGACCACGACGCCGGATGCGGCAGAGCAGCCCGAGGCGAGCCCCACCCCGACGGTCGAGCCCGAACCCGTGGACCCGCTCACCACCGTCGCCACCATCGTGGTGCGGCCCGAGCAGCTGGAACTCCTCGACGCGAGCGACGCGGTCATCACGACCCTGTCGTACGACGACGAGGCGGCGGAGTTCATCGGCGCCCTGACGACGGTGCTCGGTGCGGCACCCGCGCAATCCGAGTCGGAGGGCGGCCTCGAGTCGCCGCCGAGCACGGCCTACGACTGGGACGGCCTCTCGGTCCGTGACGATCACGAAGCGGATGTCGCCACCGAGGGCGAGGGCACCTACGACGGGATCGACATGAACGTGAGCGTGAACTTCGCCACGCCGACCGTCGGCGACGGCGTGGCGGTGCGCACCGTGAACGGGTTCCAACCCGGTGGCGACGCGGAGGCGCTCGCCGCCGAGCTGGGCGAGCCCTGGTACGACAACGGCTACGACCAGGTCCGCGTCGAGACCGGCGCACCGATCGGCGAGCCGACCCCGGGCATCGAGTACGAGAACGCCTACTCCGTCGCCGTGAACACGTGGGAGCACGACGGGGTGTCGAACACGGTGTTCGCCCCGTGGAACTTCGGCATCGGCCACGTCTGACCCGCCGCGGTGCCGTCGTGAGGCGAGTCGCCGTCGCACGACCGGGCAACGTCGAGTCGGGGCATCCGCTCGCAACCCCTTGAACTCCGCTCGGTCCACCCGCGAGACTGCAGGCATCCGCGAACCGAGGACCGCCGATCGGAGGACGCGATGAGCGAGCAGGATGCAGCGAATCAGGATGCGCCGAAGAACGACCTGCCGAAGAAGTACGAGCCCGGCCGGGCGATGAAGGCCGCGAACTCGGTGATGCGCGTGCTCGCCCGCGCGGGGCTCATCCCGAAGACGTCGGTGCTGTCGGTGCGCGGACGCAAGAGCGGCGAGCTGCGCTCGATGCCGGTCACGCCGATCGAGGTCGGCGGGTCGGTCTGGCTCGTCTCCCCGTACGGCACGGTCGCGTGGGTGCACAACGTGCGCGCGGCAGGCGAGGTCACCCTCGCGCGGGGGCGGACGACCCGGCGGTTCGCCACTCGCGAGGCGGATGCGGTCGAGGCCGGCCCCGTGCTGAAGCGCTACGTCGCGGTCGCCCCGCTCGTGCTCCCGTACTTCACGGCGAAGCCCGACGACCCGGTCGAGGCCTTCGCCGCCGAGGCCGACCGGCATCCCGTGTTCGAGCTCGCGATGCTCGACGAGGCCTGAGCGCCTGCTCAGGCGTGCTCGTCGGGCTGGCCCTCCTCGGGTTCGACGGCCCAGGCCGGCGGCTCGTCGACGCCCGACTCCTCGTCGCGGTCGGCGTCGCCCTTGGTCTCCTGCACGATCCCCGCCGCGTGGTGCACGGGCGCGTAGACGACATAGAGGCGCATGGGCTCGTCGCCGATGTTCTCGACGTCGTGCCACGTGCCGGCGGGCACCTGGATGCTCCAGCCGTCGGCGACCTCCTCCTGGATGGGGAGGTCGTGCTCCGACGGGCCCATCTTGACGAGCCCGCGACCGGCGTCGAGGCGCAGGAACTGGTCGGTCTCGGGGTGCGCCTCGAGGCCGATCGACGCCCCCACCGGGATCGACATGAGCGTGACCTGCAGGTACTTGCCGCTCCAGGCGACGGTTCGGTAGTTCTCGTTCTGCTTCGTCGCCGTCTCGAGGTCGAACACGTTCGGCTTTGGTCCGTTGTCGATCGTCATGCCTCGACGCTATGCCCGGACGCGCGCGGCGGCCAGCCCTTGCGCCGATGACGTCACCCGTGCATGCCCGGGCCAGACGGCCACGTGGTCCGCTAGGGTCGCCCGTATGACCGAGCAGTCCGACGGCACGACGACGACGGAACCGTCGCAAGCGCCGGAACCCTCGCGGCCGGCATCGCATCGGCCGCCCGCGGAGCTCCTCGCCGCGGTCGTGCTCGGCTACCTCAACGGCGTCACGCAGATCATCTCGGGCATCGCCCTGATGTTCAGCCGCTACCTGCCCGACACGTCGGAGGCCGAGCGCCTCGTCATCACCGTCGTGGGAGCCTGCACGGTGCTGCTCGGGCTGTTCATGATCACGATCGCCTCCGGTCTCACGCGGGGCCGGCGCGACGCCCGCGTGCTCGTGACGGTGCTGCTCGCCATCGCGCTCGCGCTCGACGTCGTGAGCCTCATCGCCTCGCCCGACCAGTGGTTCGTCATCGCCGAGCTCGTGCTCGCGGCAGCCGCCGTCACGGTGTTGTGGACGGGTCGAACCGCGCGGTTCTTCGCACGTAGCGCAGGTGCACGAACCGGATGACCTCGATCAGCCCGATGCTCGCGACCGCCACCACGAGCACGAGGGCGGCCGTGACGATCGAGGGGTCGACGAACACGAGGAACTCCGTGACGAGCGGCACCGAGTACACGAGGATCAGGCCGAGCATCATCGATCCGATGATGAGGATCTTCCAGCCGTCGATCGGCCGTGAGAGCACCGTGAGGATCCAGAGGCCGATGATCGTCAGCAGCAGGGTCGAGCCGGTGCGCAGCTCGTCCTGGCCGATGCCCGCCTCAGTCGCCGCCCAGCTGTAGACGAACACCGCGAGCGCGACGACGATGCCCGCCGGGATCGCGAAGCTCAGCGAACGCCGCAGGAATCCCGGCACGTAGCGCCGGGCGTTCGGCATGAGCGCGAGGAAGAACGCGGGCAGGCCGATCGTGAGGCCGTCGACGACCGACAGCTGGCGCGGCAGGAACGGGAACTCGAGGATGAACGCACCGAACAGCACCGCGAGCCCGGTCGCCCAGACGGTCTTCGTGAGGAACAGCATCGAGACGCGCTCGATGTTCGCGATGACCTGCCGCCCCTCGGCGACCACGCTCGGCAGGTGCGAGAACCGGCCGTCGAGCAGCACGATGCGCGCGACCGCCTTCGTCGCCGACGCCCCCGACTCCATGGCGATGCCGATGTCGGCCTCCTTGATCGCGAGCGCGTCGTTGACGCCGTCGCCGGTCATCGCGACCGTGCGCCCCGCCTGCTTCAGGGCGATGACGATCGCCTTCTTCTGCTGCGGCGTGACGCGTCCGAAGACGAGATGGTGCTCGAGCACCTCGGCGAGCTCGGCCGGGTCCTCGGGCAGCCGGCGCGCGTCGAACCCCGTCGGCGCATCGAGGCCGACGCTCCGCGCGATCGCGGCGACCGTGTCGGGATTGTCGCCCGAGATGATGCGCACCGCGACGCCCTGCTCGGCGAAGTACGCGAGCGTCTCCGCGGCATCCGACCGGATGCGCTCGCGGAACGTCACGAGCGCGACCGGCTCGAGGTCGCCCGGCAGCGACTCGGCGTCCTCGTCGAGCGGCTCGCGGCCGTGCGCGAGCACGAGGGTGCGCAGGCCGGATGCCGCGAGCTCGCGCGAGTCCCCGGCGAGCCGGTCGTCGGGGAAGACCATCTCGGGTCCGCCGAGCACCCAGCTGCCCGCGGCATCCGTGCCCTCCGCGAAGGCGACGGCGCTCCACTTGCGAGCCGACGAGAACGGGATGCGCGCGACCGGCGCCGCCGCCGGCGCCTGGTCGTACGGCTCCGCGAGGCAGCGGGCGGTGGCGTTCGCGTCGGGCTCGCTGCCGTACCAGGCGAGCACGCGACGCCAGCCCTCCGGCCCGCCGTCGGCGCCCGCGGCCGCAGCACCGACCGGGTGCTCGGCGTCGAAGACGATGCTGCCCTCGGTGAGCGTGCCCGTCTTGTCGAGGCAGATGAGGTCGACGCGCGCGAGCCCCTCGACCGCGGCGAGCTCCTGCACGAGCACCTGCTGCCGCGCGAGCTTCACGGCTCCCACCGCGAACGCGATGCTCGTCATGAGCACCAGTCCGAGCGGGATCATCGCGACGAGCGCGGCGATGGTGTTGACGGCCGCCTGGCGCCAGTCGCCCGACTCGATCGCCTGCTCCCAGCCGCCGAACACGAACATCTGGGCGTTGAACACGAGCAGTGCGATCGGGCCGACGATCCACGCCACGACGCGCAGCACCTTGTCGATCGAGGAGCGCAGCTCGCTCGCGACGAGCGAGAACTTCTTCGCCTCGGAGGCGAGCTTGTTGGCGAACGAGTCGGCGCCCGCGCGCACCACGACGGCCTCGCCCTCGCCGGCCATGACGACCGACCCCGAGAGCACCTCGTCGCCCGGCACCTTGTCGACCGCGTCGGACTCGCCGGTGAGCATCGACTCGTCGAGCTGCAGGTGGGCGGATGCCGCGACGCGGGCGTCGGCCGGAACCTGGTCGCCGGCGCGCAGCACGAGCACGTCGTCGAGCACGACCTCGGCGACGGCGACCTCGGTCACCTCGCCGTCGCGGCGCACCCTCGCCCGGGGCGCGTGCAGCAGCGCGAGCTTGTCGAGCGCGGCCTTCGCGCGGAACTCCTGCACCGAGCCGATGACCGTGTTCGCGACGGCGCTGATGCCGAACAAAGCGTCCTGCCAGCGGCCGAGCAGCAGCAGCACGAGGAAGCACGCGGCGATGATGCCGTTGAACAGCGTGAGCACGTTCGCGCGGATGATGCTCGCGACGCTGCGGCTCGACTGCTGCGTGAACGCGTTCGACCGCCCGTCGGCGATGCGTTCGGCCACCTCGGCGGTGGTGAGGCCCGTGGGTGTCTCGACATCCGTCGCGCTCATGTCCGGAGACTATCGCGCCAGAGCGTCCGGGGCCCCGGTCACGACGCCGGGTCGGGCGCGCCGCTCAGCGCCCGGCGACGAGGTCGGCGACGTGGGCGATGGGCGAGGTCGTGGCGCGGCCGCGCAGTTCGGCGCGGTCGGCGGCGTGGTAGGCGCCGTAGATCGCCTGCACCGCGAGCCAGCGCAGCGGCTCGACCTCCCACTTGCGGGCGCGGTGGCCGACCCACGGCAGCCGGGTGAGTTCGGTGTCGCGGCCGAGCACGAGGTCGCGCAGGGTGCGGCCGGCGAGGTTCGTCGTGGTGACGCCCGTGCCGACGTAGCCGCCGGCCCAGCCGAGTCCGGTCGCGCGATCGTGGCCGACGGTCGCCGCCCAGTCGCGAGGCACGCCGAGCACGCCCGACCAGGCGTGGTCGATCGCGGCATCCGCCGCGGCCGGGAAGAAGCGGGTGAGCAAGGCCGTGAGGCTCTCGATGGTGCGCTGCTGCGTGCGGCCGTCCTGGTCGACGTGCGAGCCGTAGCGGTAGGGCACGCCGCGACCGCCGAACGCAATGCGGTCGTCGGCGGTGCGCTGGGCGTACATGTAGACGTGGGCCATGTCGCCGAGCGTCTCGCGATCCTCCCACCCGGTCTGCTGCCAGACGGATGCCGCGAGCGGCTCGGTCACGATGAGCGAGGAGTTCATGGGCAACCACGTGCGGTGCTCGCCCTGCAGGTCGGGCGTGAAGCCCTCGGTCGCGCGCAGGACGTGCGCGGCATGCACGGTGCCGTGGTCGGTGCGCGCCTCGCCCTCGCGGATCTCGGTGACCGTCGTGTTCTCGTAGATGGTGACGCCGAGCCGCTCGACCGCTCGGGCCAGGCCGAGCACGAGCTTCGCCGGATGGACGCGGGCGCAGTGGGGGTGCCAGACCCCGCCGAGCGTGCCCGCGACGTTCACGCGTGCGGAGGCCTGCGCGGCGTCGAGCAGCTCGAGGTCGGTCGCCGGCCAGGCCTGCTCGGAGGCGGCGAACGCCCGCAGCCGGGCGAACTGGGCGGGCGTGTTCGCGATGGTGAGCTCGCCGCCCTTGCAGATGTCGGCGTCGATGCCCTCGGCCGCGGCGACCCGGATGACCTCGTCGACCGACTCGTTCAGGGCGACCTGCTGGGCGATGGCGGCGTCGCGCCCGTGGCTCTTCGCGTACTGCTCGCGGCCCCCGGTGACCGAGTTGGTGAGCCAGCCGCCGTTGCGGCCCGAGGCGCCGTACCCGGCGAAGCGCCGTTCGAGCACGGCGATGCGGAGGTCGGGCTGGTCGCGCTTGAGGTAGTACGCCGCCCAGAGGCCGGTGTAGCCGGCGCCGACGATCGCGACATCCGCGTGCAGGTCCCCCGGCAGCGCGGGGCGGGGCGCCGGGATGCCGACCTGCTGCAGCCAGAACGAGACTCCGCCGTTCTCCGTCATGCGTGCTCCTCGGGGTGACGAATGCGATGCGGCGCGATCGGGCGTCGGCCCGCGGCATCCGCTGAGATATCTACCTGTTTTACAACAGTGTTTTGAAACCTAGGCGACAGGTGACATGCTGTCAACCGAGAGAGGGAGGAACCCGTGCCGATCGACGTCGATACCGACGAGCGACTCGCCGACATCGCCCGCGCGACCGTCGAGGTCGCCCGCGAGCGCGGCACCCGCGCCGTCACGCTGCGCGCGGTCGCCGACCGGCTCGGCCGCTCCACCGCGTACATCACGAACTTCGTGCCCTCCCGCGCGCACCTCATGGCGAACGCCCTCGACCACGCCCGCACGCAGTGGGACGCCGAGCGCCTCGAGCACCTCGGCGACCTCGTCGGGGTCGAGCGCCTCGCGGCCCTCACGCGGTGGATGTGCACGTCCGACCCCGAAGAGAACGTGCTGCGCAGCCTCTGGATCGAGGTCATCGCCGACGTGCGCGGGGCGAACCGCCGAGCCTACGAGCTGGTGCGCGGCGTGACGGATGCCACGTACGACAAGTTCCTCGACGGCGCCGGGCACGTCGAGGTCGACGGCGTGCGGGTCGACCACGAGACCGCTGCACACATCGCCGACATCCTCTACCTCACCTGCCGCGGCTACGAGGTGAAGGCCGTCGAAGACCCCGAGTCCTGGACCGACGCGCGCGTGCAGGCCTCGCTCGAGGTGCTGCTCCGAACGCTGGTGTTCGACGGGCCGCGCGCGGGGTGACCCGAACGCGTCCCACGTGACCGGCGAGGGCTCGTCGGTTCGATCCGGCGCCGTCAGGTGATGCCGCGCAGGCCGTACTGCCGCACTTGCACGAGTCGGGTCGCCGCGCACGTCGAGAGCAGCGGCGGCGAGGCCTCCTCGACGAGGTCGACGACGATCGAGCCGGCGTCGTCGGCGTCCGAGCCGATGCCGTCATCGACACCGGCACCGGCACCGGCACCGGCACCGGCACCGAGCCCGAGTCGCACGCGCCATCCGCCGTCCGTCGCGACCTCCTCGAGCGGCGGGTACGCGACGATGCGATCGTCGCCGAGATCCTGCCTCGCGTAGTGCTGCGCCGCCTGCACGGGGTGGCTGAGGGAGCTGCGGCCGCGCAGCCGATCGGGCACCACACGTCCATCGTCGAACGCGTCGGCGATGCACACCGGGTCGCCGTCATCGGCGTACCCGTAGTACAGCCCGTGCGGAAACACGACCATGGTTCCCGCGAACCGGTCGCCGCCCACGTGCGAGCACTCCCAGGTCTGCTCGGGCCGTGCGTCGGCGAGCTCGGCGGCGACCTCGCGGCCGCGCACCGCGCAGCAGCGGTCGTGCCGGCCATGGGCGCACACCGCGTAGATCGGCTCGGTCGAGGGCGTGCCCGCCGACCCGTCGAGCGGGAGCTCGAGCAGGTCGGCCGCATCCGTCGCCTCACCCCACGCGATCGACTCCAGGCCCGGCCGGGAGTCGAGGATCGCCCAACGCTGCACGGGCGGCGGTGTGCGACGCCCCGGCCGGCGGATCGCGAGTATGCGCAGGTCGGCGGCCTCCGCGCGGCGCACGAGGCGCCGGCCGAGCTCCCGGTCGAACGGCGCGTCGAGCAGTGCGTTCGGGCCCCAGCCCGTCGCCACCTCGAGCAGCAGCCAGCGGATGCCGCGCGGTGCCGTGCCCGCGAGGGGATCCCTCCGCTCGCGGGCGCGGTCGCTGCACGGCGCCCAGGGCACGGCGGCGTGCGTCACGCGGGCGTCACCGCGAACCCCTCGCGCGCCAGTCGCCGAGCCACCACGACCGCGCTCGCGGCATCGAGGCCGGGCAGGTCGCCGACCGCGATCGGGTCGCCCTCGACGAGGCGGCGCACGGCGGCCTCGGCCTCGATCGGCAGCGAGAGCGTCTTCGCGCTCGACACGATGCGCACGCGATCGCCGTCGGCCTCGACGCGCACCCGGAGCGATCCGCGCCATCGCACGGTCGCCGAGGCATCCAGCTCCGCGAGGGCGTCCAGCGTGGCCAGCGGCGCCAACGGCTCGGGGCGGATGTCGCGCTCGAAGCGCCGCGCGAGGGCCTCGGCCGTGCCCGCGGCATCCGCCCGCCCGACGAACTCGGACAGGGCGTCTGCGGTCTCGCGGAGGATCGCCGCGACCTGCTCCGCATCGTCGAAGTCGACGCCGAGGGGCAACGACGCCCGTAGGCGCTCGCTGTCGCCCACCCGGGCGACGAGCGCGGACACGACATCGGCGTGCGTGTACGTCGACATGCCGATGGTCAGGTGCACCGAGGTGGCGTCGCCGCCGGCCGTCGCCGAGTGGATCCAGCCGCGGGGAAGGTAGAGCGCGTCGCCCGGCCGCAGCACGGCGTCGATCACGGGCTCCTCGAGCGCGGCGGCGGCGACCTCGTCGCGATGCCCGCTCCACGGCTGCGAGCTGAGCGGGTCGACGTGCACCGGTGCGTGGATGCGCCAGTGCTTCTCGCCCGAGACCTGCAGCACGAACACGTCGTGCGTGTCGTAGTGCGGGTCGAAGCCCTGGGCCGACGGCGGCGTCACGTAGGCGTTGACCTGCACCGGATGCCGCAGCTCGTCGGCGAGCTCGCGCGTGAAGTCGATGATCGGCGGCCAGAGGCGGTGCAGCCCTTGCAGCACGATCGTCGCGCCGTCGGCGAAGCGCTCGAACACCCGCTCGCTCGAGACCTGGTCGCCGACCTCCGCGCCGTAGCCGCCGGACGCGGTGTACGCCGAGGCGGGGAGCACCGTGCCGTCGCGGGCCATCCGGATGAACGGCGTGCGCACGCCGCGGCGCGTGATCAGCTCATCGACCGCGTCGGCGCTGAAGAGGTCGTCGAAGCCCGACGGCAGTTCGTCGGCGCGCGAGAGGAGCGCGGTGCGCGCCCAGACCTCGTCGGCGAACCGCTGCGCCGGCACCGCGATGCAGCGCGACAGCGCGGGCCGGGAAGCCGGCCCGCGCTCCGCTGCCGCCATTACGCCGATCCGTCGGCGCCGCCGTCGTGGCCGCCCGGGTTGGCGCCGCCGTCGGCCGTGCCCTCGCCCGCATCGGCCGACCCGTCGGCACCGCCGTCGTGACCGTGCGGGTTGGCGCCGCCGTCGGCCGTGCCCTCGCCCGCATCGGCCGACCCATCGGCACCGCCGTCGTGACCGTGCGGGTTGGCGCCGCCATCGGCAGCCCCCTCGCCGCCCCGGTCGGTCGAGTTCGGCTCGGCGAGGCCCTCGCGACCGTCCTTCGGTTCGAGCGTGATGTCTTCGTCTCCGATGGACATGCCATCCCCCTTCTCATCGTCGCGACCCTGCGCCGCGGCGCGTCTGCGGGTCAGCGTACCGAGCGCGCCGTCCGGCGGCGATGGGTTGACACGAGGCATCCGAAACTCCGGCCGACCGGTGCTGCGCGCCGTGGCCTGAATCCGTCCGGTCCGTTCGTCGCCGGCTCGCGATACGTTCGAAGGGCATCACCGCGGCGTCCGGTCGTGGTGCCGACCTGAAGGACACATGCGAGACCTCACGAACACCGCTCCCCGTTCGATCGACGGCGTCGAGATCCGCCACCTCCGCGACCCCCGCGAGGTGGCGTTCTTCAACCGCCTGCCGTACACGCTGAACCATGAGATCGCCGACGACCTCGCACAGGGCCGACGGCGTCTGGAGTGGACCTGGCTCGCGGTGCGCGGCGACCGGCTGCTCGGGCGGCTCGCACTGTGGAGCCCGGCCGGGGCGACCGAACCCGCCCAGCTCGACGTCTTCGACCTCGACGACGCCCTCTCCGACGACGAGCAGCACGACGTCGGGTCGGCGCTGCTCGACGCGGCTCGCGCCGAGGTCATCGCCGCACTGCAGACACCGCCGGAATTCGCCCGCTACCTGCCGGCCGACTGGCGCGAGCAGCCCGCCGAGCGACGCGCCACCGAGACGGTCATGGCGCTGCTCGAGGCATCCGGTGCCCGCTTCCTCGTCGAGCGGCTGCGCCTCGAGTGGACGCCCGAGGCGGGCGTGCCCGCGCCCGACGAACGGCTGACCTTCCGCGGGTTCGACGACGACGACGAGCTGCTCGACCTCACGACCCGGGTGCTGCCCGGCACGCTCGACGCCCACAGCCGCGCCGAGCTCGAGCATGCCGCGCCGAACGAGGTCGCGCGGGCCCAGTACGACGAGGAGTTCGTGCAGTACACGACGCCGCGCGAGTGGTGGCGGGTCGCGCTCGACGCCTCGGGCGAGGTCGTCGGGTTCGTGATGCCGGCGCGCAACACGTACCACCACATCGTCGCGTACCTCGCGGTGCTGCCCGAGCACCGCGGCAACGGCTACATCGACGGCATCCTCGCCGAGGGCACCCGCATCCTCGCCGAGGCGGGCGCACCCCACATCCGCGCCTCGACCGACGTCGGCAACGTGCCCATGGCGAAGGCGTTCGCCCGCGGCGGCTACGCCACGTTCGAGCGCCTGGTCAACATGGCGTGGAGCTGACCGCCTGGGTCTAGTGGGCCAGCGAGGTCTCCTCGTCGACCGAGCCGAGCTTGTCGGGGTTCGCGATCGAGTAGATCCGGGTGACGAGGCCGTGCTCGACCTCGAAGCTCACGATGCCCACGAGCTGTCCGTCGGTCTCGATGCGGACGCCGGACTGCCCGTTCACCTGCACGATCGACATGACGACCTCGCCCGGCGCCTTCGAGAAGCCGCCCACGAGGTACCGCGCCAGCCGCTCGGATCCCACGATCGGGCGGCGGGCCGCGCCGTGCACCTTGCCGCCGCCGTCGGCGACCGACACGATGTCGGGCGCCATGACGTCCATGAGGCCCTGCACGTCGCCGCTCGTGAGGGCGGCGAGCAGCCGCCCCACCACCTCCTCGTGCTCCGACCGCGCGACCTCGACCCGCGGACGTCGTGCGGCCACGTGCGACTTCGCCCGATGCGCGACCTGGCGCACGGCGGCCGGCGCCTTGCCCACGGCATCCGCGATCTCGTCGTACGACAGGTCGAAGACCTCGCGCAGCACGAACACCGCGCGCTCGGTCGGCCCGAGCGTCTCGAGCACGGTGAGCATCGCGATCGACAGGTTGTCGGCCAGTTCGACGTCGTCGGCGACATCCGGGCTCGTCAGCAGTGGCTCGGGCAGCCACTCGCCGACGTACTCCTCGCGGCGCCTCGCCTGCGTGCGGATCTGGTTCAGCGCCTGCCTTGTCACGATGCGCACGAGGTAGGCACGCGGCTCGCGCACGGTGGCCTGGTCGACCTCCGCCCACCGCAGCCAGGACTCCTGGAGCACGTCCTCGGCATCGGCGGCGGAGCCGAGCATCTCGTACGCGACCGTGAAGAGCAGGTTGCGATGGGTGACGAACGGATCGTCGGTCATGCCGGGGACGCGATCTCGACGGGCGAGCGCGTGGCGAGGGGCGCCAGCCCGCAGGCGTCGGCGAACTCCTCGGAGTGGATGCCGAGTGCCACGTTCATGCGCGCGCTCATGTTCATGAACGCGACCCGCCCCGCGAGTTCGACGAGGGCCGCGGGGCCGAGGTCGGCGAGCAGCTCATCGGAGAGCTCGTCGGTCACGGCGGGCGGCGTCTGGCTGGCGGCTTCGGCGTACTCCATGACCCGGCGCTCGAGGGGCGAGAACACGGATGCCTCGCGCCAGCGCGGCACCTCGCGCACCTTCGCCTCGTCGAGGCCGTGGTTGTGCGCCATGAAGTAGTTGTAGTCGAGGCAGAAGCTGCAGCCGATCGTCGCCGCGGCGGCCATGGCCGCGTACGACGCGAGGGTCGGATCGAGTTCCTTCCACCCCTCGACCTTACGGCCGATGCCCATCGTGTCCATCATGAGCCCACGATGATGCCACAGCACGCCGAGCGAGTCGGGCACGCGTCCGGTCATCCTGCGGGCCATCGTCTTCAGCAGCGTGCCTCGGATGCCGGTGATCTCGGCGGGCGGGATGCGGGTGTCGCTGGTCATGTCTCCTCCTGGGTTCGTCGACGGGAGAGGAATTCACCCCGTCGACATGGAGACACCGCCCGGGCGCCGGATGTGACATCCGACCGAATCGCGATCATGCGACGGGATCGGAAGGTTCCGGGCGCCCGCCGCGTTGGCCACTGCATGAGAGCGATCGCATACGCGAAGACCGGGGATTCGTCCGTGCTGCACCTCGTCGACCGGGAGGCGGCCGATCCGGGCGCCGGCGAGGTGCGCGTGCGCATCGCCGTGTCGGGCATCAACCCGACCGACTGGAAGGCGAGGGCCGGTTCACGGCCGGGCGCGGCGACGCCGTTCGCGGAGGTCGTGCCGAACCAGGACGGCGCCGGCATCGTCGACGCCGTCGGCCCCGGCGTGACCGGGTTCGCGGTCGGCGACCGGGTCTGGGCCTACCTCGCCGCGCACGAACGACCGACCGGCACCGCGCAGGAGTTCGCGGTGCTCTCGTCCGAGCACGTGGTGCCCCTGCCGGATGCCGCGAGCTTCGACCTCGGCGCCTCCCTCGGCGTGCCCGCCATGACCGCGCACCGCGCGCTCACCGTCCCCGAGGCGGGGCCGTCCCGCCTCGGCCCCGGCGCGCTCGACGGCCGCACGGTGCTCGTCGCCGGCGGTGCGGGCGCGGTCGGGCACGCCGCCATCCAGCTCGCCCGCTGGTCGGGAGCGACCGTCATCACCACCGTGAGCTCGCCCGAGAAGGCCGCCCTCGCGACGGCGGCTGGAGCCCACCACGTCGTGAACTACCGCACCGACGATGCCGCGGCCGCGATCCGCGCCATCGCCCCGCACGGCGTCGACCAGGTCGTCGAGGTCTCCCCCGCGCGCAATGCCGGGCTCAACGCGAGCGTCATCGCGAACCACGGCACGATCGCCGTGTACGCGACCGACGGCGGCGCCGAGATGACCGTCGACGTGCGACGGCACTTCGCGCTCAACGTGCGGTACCAGTTCCTGCTGCTCTACACGGTCGGCCAGGACGCCCTCTCGGCCGCCGCCGAGGACATCGGCCGCGCCCTCGTCGACGGCGCGCTGCCCGTCGGCGAGGACGCCGGCCTGCCGATCGCCCGCTTCCCGCTCGAGCGCACGGCCGACGCGCACGACGCCGTCGAGGCGGGCACCGTCGGCAAGGTGCTCATCGACGTCGACCCCGACCTGGCCTGACCCCGAGCGGGCTCGGCGCTCCGGCCTCGGCGCTCGGCCGAGCCCGGTCGAGCTTGCTCGGGTTCGCCGCTCAGCCGAGCCGCTCAGCCGAGCAGGTGAGACACCTGCTCCACGACGAGCACGACCGCGAGCACGACCATCGCGGCCCCCGACACCCGCGAGACCACGTTCAACGCCGTCGGCCGCGCGCGCAGCACGGCCCTGGCGCTCACCCCCACGACCGAGTAGACGAGCGCGCAGCTGCCCACGAAGATGAGGCCGAGCACCGCGAGCTGCGCAGGGATGGGCCACGCGCCCGCGGCATCCGTGAACTGCGGCAGCAGCACCACGAGCACGAGCAGGCCCTTCGGGTTCAGCCCGCTGACGCCGGCGCCCTGCGCGAGGCGCAGCCACGGGCGGTCGCCGGATGCCGCGACCGGCGCGGCCTCGTCGGGAGCGCCCGCGGCGACGGCCGCCGCGACCCCGGCGACCGCGGGCGGCGCGAGCAGCACCCGCACGCCGAGCCACGCGAGGTAGGCCGCCGCCGCGAACGTCAGCCCGACGAGCACCAGCGGCAGCGCCGCGACCGCGGCGCCGACGCCGACCGCCACGGCCGTCACCGCGGCGAGGTAGCCGACGAGGATCCCGGCGAGCGAGGGCACGATCGAGCGATCGCGCAGGCCGGCCGAGATGATGTACGCCCAGTCTGGGCCGGGCAGCACGACCATCAGCGTCATCATGCCCCAGCAGGCGAGCAGCAGCTCGGGATTCATCGGCATCGCCCTTCTCGTTCGATACGACGAACCTAGGCAGAATCGCCCGAAAGAGGCTTCCGAATATCACCCGCGCTGAGCCGCACAGTGGAAGAATTCACCCCATGGATGCCATCGATCGACGAATCCTTGCCGAGCTGCAGCAGGACGGGCGCCTGAGCCTCACCGAGCTGGCCGACCGGGTGCAGCTCAGCATGTCGCCGACCCACCGCCGGCTCCGCGCGCTCGAGGCATCCGGCGCCATCACCGGCTACCGCGCCGTGATCGACCCCGAGGTCGTCGGGCTCGGGTTCGGCGCGCTCGTGTTCGTCACGATGGAGCAGGCGAACCGGGCCACCATCCCGGCCTTCGACGAGGCCGTGGCCGAGATCCCCGAGGTGATCCAGGCGCTGCGCCTCTTCGGCGACCCCGACTACCTGCTGCGCGTCGCCGTGCCCGACCTGCCCGCCTACCAGCGGCTCTGGGACGAGCGACTCTCAGCCCTGCCCGGCGTGCGCCGCGTGGAGTCGACCCTCGTCATGAAGACCATCGTCGACGACCGGTCGCTGCCCATCTGAGCCATCCGAGCGATCAGGGCGGTTCGAGCGGTCCGAGCGAGCGGATGCCGCGACGCGGCCGAGTGCCTACACTCGTCGCATGCCGCACGACCCCGACATCCCCGACGCGTTCACCGTCGTGACGGTCGTCGTGCTGCGGCGGCCGGCCGACGCCCCCGAGATGTCGGAGGCCGCCCTCGACGCCCTGCAGGCGGAGCACCTCGCCTACCGGGCGGAGCTCGGCCGACGCGGCCTCATCGTCGCGAACGGGCCCTTCCTCGACCAGAGCGACCCGTCGTACCGGGGCATGTCCGTCTTCGCGTGCGACCCGGCCGAGGCGGCGCGGCTGTCCGACGCCGACCCGTCGGTCGTGGCCGGCCGGCTCGCGTACGACGTCATGGAGTGGTGCACGCGCGCCGGGTCGATCGCGTTCCCACTCGCCGCAGGGCCGGTGGGCGACATCCGCTCGCTGCCGGAGGACTGACGCGGAGAGTGCTGCCGCGGCGGAATGCCGCCGCGGCCGCCTCGTACTCAGGCGTTGCGGCGCTTCACCCAGACGGCGGCGAAGACGACCAGCGCGATCGTCCAGATGACCGAGGCGATCGCCCCGGCGACCGGGTCGAGCTCGGTCGGGTCCGTGGTGATGCTGAAGAAGTTGCTCGCCGCCTTGCCCGGCATGCTCTCGCTGATGATCGCGAAGGCGTCGAGCGGCACGAGGCTGATGACGACCGGCACGACGTAGAGGTAGCCGATGGTCGCGCCGAGCGTGGCGATGGTCGAGCGGAAGACGAGTCCGAGGGCGGTGGCCGAGACCGACACGACCGCCGCGAACAGGGTCGTGTCGCCGAGCACCCGGAGCACCGCGGGGTCGCCGAGCTCGGCTCCGCCCCCGTGCAGGGCGATCGACAGCGCGAGGCCCGCGACCGCCGCGACGCCGCCGACCACGGCTCCGGCGAGCGTCGAGAGCAGCACCTTGGCCAGCACGAGCGGCGTGCGGGCGGGCACGGCGGCGAGGTACACCGAGATCGCGTGGTTCTCGTGGTCGGAGGTGGCGATCGTGGCGCCCACGAGCAGCACGAAGAGCGCGCAGACGACGAATCCCTTCGCGACGGCGTCGAGCACGTTCGCCTGGCTGGGATCGGGGAACGCGACGGTCCAGAAGGCGACGATGAGCAGCATGCCGACGATCGCCGAGCCCATGAGCCACCACGAGGATCGCAGCGACGCGAACTTCAGGCATTCGGAGGCGAACACGCCGCCGAACCTCACCCGGGTGCGCTCGAGGTCCGCGGCGTCGGCGGTGGTGGCGGTCATCGTCCTGCTCCGTCCTGCGCCCGGCCCGCCGCGGGATCGACGGCCGTACCTCCGGCCGGATCGGTCGGTCCGGAGGCGTACTCCTGGTCGTCCTTCGTGAGCGCGAGGAAGGCGTCCTCGAGCGAACCCTGCTGCGGCGTGAGCTCGTAGAGCACGATCGCGTGGGATGCCGCGAGCTCCCCCACGCGCCTGGCGGTCGCGTTCGCGACGATCAGGGCGCCGTCGGGTGCACGGCGCGTCGCGGCCCCGGCCTCGGCGAGCGCCGACGCCAGCTCGTCGGCCTGCGGGGTGCGCACGAGCACGTCGGACTGCGTGGCCTCGGCGATCACGTCCGAGACCGGACCCTGCGTGATGAGGCGCCCGCGGCCCATCACCACGAGGTGGTCGGCGGTGAGCGCCATCTCGCTCATCAGGTGACTGGAGACGAGCACGGTGCGGCCGGCGGCGGCGAGGGCCTTCATCAGCTCGCGAACCCAGTGCACGCCGTCGGGGTCGAGTCCGTTGACGGGCTCGTCGAGCACGAGCACCTGCGGATCGCCGAGCAGGGCCGCCGCGATGCCGAGGCGCTGGCGCATGCCGAGCGAATAGGTGCCGACCCGCCCGGACGCCGCCTCGGTCATGCCCGTCAGCCGCAGCACCTCGTCCACGCGAGTGCGAGGGATGCCGTTCGTCATCGCGAGCGCCCGAAGGTGCACGCGGCCGGCACGGCCGGGGTGCACGGCGGCCGGATCGAGCAGTGCGCCGAGCTCGTGCAGCGGGCGTTCGGAACGGCGGAAGTCGCGCCCGTTGACTCGGACGGTGCCCGCGACCGGGCGGTCCAGCCCGACGATCATGCGCATCGTGGTCGACTTGCCCGCACCGTTCGGGCCGAGGAGTCCGGTGACGGCGCCGGGCCGGACCGTGAAGCTCACGTCGTCGACCGCGGTCTTGTGCCCGAAGACCTGCGTGAGACCCTCGACCTCGATCATCGTGCCGCCTCCAGGTCGTCGACGGTGCCGCCCTCGAACCGCGCCGGCGCGGTGCCGCCGCCGTCGACGTCCTCGAGCGCGGCCTCGATGCGTCGCAGGTGCTGCCCCTGCACGCCGCCGAGGTCGTCGAGCGGATGCCACGCGACCTCCGTCATCTCGCCGTCGGCCGGGTACGGCTCGCCCTCGATCCACGAGCAGCGGAACACGAGGTCGAGGTAGTCGACCACGTCGCCGTTCCCGTACGTGAGACGCGGCATCTGGTGCACCCAGGCCAGCCGGTCGACGCGGATGCGCACGCCGGCCTCCTCGAGCGCCTCGCGCGCCGCGGCATCCGCCGGTTCCTCGCCGGGGTCGACGATGCCGGTGATGGGCGTGAGCGCGCCGTTGTCGGAGCGGCGACCGAGCAGGATCTCGTCGCCGCGCACGATGATCGCGGTCACGCCGACGAGCGGGAGCGGAGCGGTGCCGACGTGGCGGCGCAGTTCGAGCACGAAGTCGGGGGTGGCCATGCAGATCACGCTACGCGAGCGGATGCGGCATCCGCGCCGGAGTCCCGGTGTTGCGGCGGAATCCCGGACGACGGGGACTCCAGCGCGACACCGGGACTCCGGCGGGCGGCGCCGGGCGGCGGGCGGCGGGCTCGCGGCCGACCGATCAGGCCGCGAGCCGCCCGACCGCGCGGGCCCGGATGAGCACCGCCTGCCCGTCGATGTACGACACCGGCAGTTCCTCGATCGCGACGACCTCGATGGTGTCGGGGTCGGCGCCGGCGAGGCGCGCACGATCGGCCGCCTCGCGGCCGGCATCCGCCACGGAGTCGCGTCGGTCGCCGTCGGTCCGGTAGACCCGCTCCACCTGACCGGCGATCTCGCCGAGGGCGGCGCCGACCGCGTTCGCCGCGCCGAAGTGCTCGGGGCGGATGAGCTCGCCCACCCCGTCGAGCTCGTCGGGCGCGATGATGCTGCCGCCGCCCACGAGGATCACGGGCACGGGTGCCGCGCTCGGCTTCATGCGGTCGATGGAGTCCTCGAGCAGCTCGCGGATCGCCTGCCAGGCGGATGCCCCGACCCGCCCGTCGATCGACGGCGCCTCGACGCCCTCGATGCCGGCGCCGCCGACGGCGAGCGCGACATCGGTCGCCGTGAGGGTCGATCCGCCGAACGCGAGGCCCTCCTGCGGCAGCCGGTAGCCGACGCTGTCGGGTCCGAGCGCGACGGTCGCAGCCTCGGATGCCGCGGCATCCGCTCGCACGACCGTGCCGCCGCCGAGCCCGACCGAGAGCACGTCGGGCATGCGGAAGTTCGTGCGGATGCCGCCGATGTCGACCGCGTGCGACGACTGCCGCGGGAACCCGCCCACGAGCACGCCGATGTCGGTCGTGGTGCCGCCGATGTCGACGACGAGCGCGTCGGTCGCGCCCGAGAGGTGGGCCGCGCCGCGGATCGAGTTCGTGGGGCCGCACCCGATGGTGAGCACCGGGAACTCGAGCGCGTACTCGAGCCGCATGAGGGTGCCGTCGTTCTGCCCGAAGAACGGCTCGGCGGGGATGCCGCGGCCGGCGAGCGCCGCCACGAACCCGTCGGCCATCGAGCGGAGCGTGCGCATGAGCGCGGCGTTCAGCACCGTCGCGTTCTCGCGCTCGAGCAGGCCGAGCGAGCCGATGCGCGCCGAGCGCGACACGGGCACGTCGAGCACCTCGGCCACGAGCTCGGCGACGCGCTCCTCCTGGTGCTCGTCGATGGGCGAGAAGACGCCGACGACGGCGACCGCGTCGACCTCGCCGCGCATGCGCTCGCAGGCCGCGCGCACCTCGTCGTCGTCGATCGGGGCCAGCACGCGGCCGTCGACCTCGTATCCGCCCGAGACGAGGTACGCGTGCTCGCCGATCGCCGCGCGCAGGTCGTCGGGCCATCCCTCGAGCGGCGGCACCGCCGTGGTGGCCGGCGCGCCGAGGCGCAGCACGCCCACGCGCCCGAGGCCGCGTCGCTCCACGATCGCGTTGGTGCAGTGCGTGGTGCCGAGCATGGCGTGCGTGATCGTCGAGACGTCGACGCCGGATGCCGCGAGCACGGCGTCGATCGCCGCGGCGACGCCGTCGCCCGTGTCCTCGGTCGTCGGCGACTTGACGGATGCCACGACGCGGAGCTGCTCGTCGAGGATGACGGCGTCGGTGTTCGTGCCGCCGACGTCGATGCCGATGCGGTGTCCCATCAGGCTGCGTCCTCTCGTCGTTCGGTCGGTCGGTCGGATCGTGGATCGGCGGATCCGGAGACGCGGGGGGCACGGGCGGCGATCTCCTCGACGGGCGCCCAGGCGACGTCGTAGCCGAAGTGCGCGGGTCCGGCGTTCTCGAGGCCGACGTCGGTGCGCCACTTCGCGTTGCAGGGCATGCCGATCACGGTCACGCGCGCCCCGTAGCGGAGCGCCTCGGTGGTGATGGGGTGGCCGGTGGCCTGGTCGAGCACGGCGATGAGGTCGGGCGTCACGGCGGCCAACTCGCCGTCGCGCCTGGCGAGCAGCATCTCGTTCTGGAAGTCGAGCCGGAAGGCGTGGCCGCGATCGTCGCCGGTGCCCTCGAGGTCGGCGGCGCCCTTGGTGAAGCCGCCCTCGAACTGGCGCCGCAGGTCGACGACCTTGCCGTCGAAGAGCCGCACGGCGTCGAGCTCGAGGCAGAGCGCCGCGATGCGCTCGTCGTCGCGCAACTGCTCCTCGCCTCGACCCAGCAGGACCTGCCCGATGCGACGCGCCAGGGTGAGCGTGCCGGGGATCGCGCACTCCCGAACGACGTCGCCGCCGTAGACGTAGTCGATCATCGTGGCGGCGCCGCCCATCTCGATGGTGACGGCGCGGGCGAGCCGCTCCGACCAGACGCCGTCGACGGGCCGGCTCACCACCTCGTTGCCGTGGTGGTCGACGAGGACCGTGGTGCCGGGGCCGTATCCGGCCAGGTGGAACGTGACCATCTGCGCTTCGGGGAACGCCCGGCCCATGGCGTCCGCGTCGACGATCGGCAGGCCGCTCACCGCCGCGGCGGCGATCGGGATCATCGAGTTGCCGCCGCCGATCTCGATGGGCATGACCGCGGTGGGAACCCGGCGGGTCGCCCGCTCGATGGCCTCGAGCGCGTGGCCGAGCTCGGCCTCGGCCATGATGCGCTCCACGTCGACCGAGGGCGCGCCGATGCCGCCGATCGGCACGACGAGATCCCGCTCGGTGAGGTCGTCGGCCCCGATCACCCGCACCGGTCCGTGCAGGCGGATCAGCCGCTTGGCGATGAGCGAGCCGACGTGCGGGTCGCCGCCGCCCCCGGTGCCGAGCACCGCCGCGCCGAGGGCGATCTCGTCGACATCCGCCTCGGTGATGAGCCGCAGGCCCTCGGTCACGATGCGACCTCGTCGGCGTGCAGCTCGCGCTCGGTCGGCGCGGCGGCATCCGCTCGGGTGCGGCGGGCGATGAGCCCGAGCACGAGGTAGACGGCGAACCCGACCAGCAGGCCGTCGAGCGCAGGGATGGTCGTGAGGTCGAACAGGCCGAAGCCGAGTCCGTCGGCAGGGTGGGTCGCGGCGAGCGCCACGATGATGCCGGCGACCCAGGCGATGATCGCGAGCGGATGCACCGAGCGCTCGGACTCGGCGAGCTTGAACCGGCCGGCCCGGTGGTCGACCACGAAGGCGGCCACGTACACGCCGCCGAACGGCGCGATCACGATGCCGATGGCGGAGATGAACGGGATGAACCCGTCGGCCGCGCCGAGCACGGCGACGAGGATGCCGATGACGCCGCCGATCACGGTGAGCACGCGGCGGTTCAGGCGCCCGTTGATCGACGCGAAGCTGAGCGCAGCGGAGTAGAGGTTCGAGGTGTTCGTCGTCCACTGCGCGAGGATCAGCACGATGACGGCGGCACCGCCGAGCCCGAGCACGAAGAAGATCGTCATGAGCTCGGTCTCGCCCATGATGCGGGCGAGCACGAGGGCGACCACGACGATGATCGAGTTGCCGAAGAAGAAGCCGACGAAGCCGGCGGCCATCGCCTGCCGAGGCGTTTTCGCCCAGCGCGCCATGTCGGGCGCCGTCACGACGCCGAGGATGAAGATCGCCATGACGAGCGAGACCGCACCGCCGAAGGTGAAGGTCGCGTCGACGGGGCTCGACAGGCCCTCGGCGCCCTGCGTGGCGAAGCCGACGATGACGCCGAGCAGCAGCAGCACGAGCAGTGCGGGCACCGCGAGCGAGCTGAGCTTCGAGATCGAGCGGTATCCCCAGAGCGCGGTGAGCGCCATCAGGATGCCGCCGACCAGCGTGAAGATCCAGACGGGTGCGTCGAGCCCGGTGAGCTCTGCGAACGCGATCTGGGCGTTCGAGCCGAAGAACCCGGCCTGCACGGCGAACCAGCCGAGCAGGCTGAGCGTCAACGCGATCGCGAGCACGGCGCCGCCGATGCGGCCGAAGACCACGCGCGAGACCATCGCGGTCGAGAGTCCGGAGACGGCGCCGACGTAGGCGCACGCCATGGCCATGAGGCCGAGCAGGGTCGAGCCGACCAGGGTCGCGAGCAGGGCCGGCCCGAAGTCCATGCCGGCGGCGAGCTCGATGCCGAGGAAGGCCCCCGAGAGGTCGATGCCGATCGCGATCCAGACGGCGGCGATCGACCACCAGCCCTTGCGCTGGTCGGCCGGGACGACGCCGTGTTCGTAGTCGGTGGTGTTCATGCGGATCCTTCGGGGGAGGTCGCGAGCAGCGAAGCGAGGTGGCGCCAGGCCAGGTCGAAGCGCTCGCGGTAGACGTCGGGTGAGTAGTGCGTGAGCTGGAGGAACAGCCCGTCCATGAGCACGAGGAAGAGGGCGGTGAACCCCTCCGGGTCGTCGACGGCGAACACGCCGGAGGCGACCCCCTCTTCGTAGGCGCGCCTGACCGCACTCGCGAGGGTCGATTCGGAGTCGAGGAAGATCTCGCGAAGGCTCGCGCCGCTCGCACCGGATTCGGCGATGGCGGCGCGCAGGCTGAACTCGGCGAGGTCGGGGCGGTCACGGTAGTACGCCTCGATGCCGCCGAGCAGGTGTCGGAGCCGTTCGAGCGGGGCCATCGCGCCACTCGAACGAGCGAGCTCGTCGAAGTACGCGGTGTGCTCGACGGACACCTCGGCGTAGACCGCCTCGTACAGCGCCTCCTTGCTGGGGAAGTGCGCGTACAGGGAGGGCGTCTTGATTCCGACGGCCCCGGCGATCTCGCGCAGGCTGGCCTCGGCGTACCCCTTTCTCGCGAAGACGGTTCTCGCCTCGGAGAGGATGCCAGCTCTGGTCATATGCCTGCCTAACGATCATTAGTTAGGGAGACTGTAGACGGCTCGTCCCCGCTCCGCAAGGGTCGCCCGATCCGATGCCCGGCTCGCACCCGACGTCGTGCCGTACATTTGCCCGAGCAGCGAGCGGAGGACGGGGTCGGCATGTCGTGGTTGCAGGAGAACCAGGGATTCCTGGTGATCGGCGTGATCGCCGTCCTCGTCGTCGTGGCAGGATTCGCCCGACGCCGGCGGCGTGACCGCGAGGATCGTGCGGCCGACGGGGCCGCGGCCGGCCGTACCTGGCAGGACGGCCCGGATGCGGCCGTGCAGAAGACGCTCGCCTCGCTCGCGACCGTCGTGCGGTTCCCGATCGACGTCGACGCCGCCTCCTCGGTGCTCGGCGGCGCGAGGCTCCCCCGATTCTGGGCGCACGACGACCCGCTCGAATGGACGATCCGGTTCGCCCCGGGTGAAGTCGTCCCCTCGACGCTCGCCCGCCTCGAGGCCGACCCCGACGGCTCCCGCCTGAGCCTGGTCCGCGCGGCTGAGATCGGCGGCGTGCCGGCGAGCGAGGCGGACTGGCGCAAGCTCCGTCGCATGGCCGTGGCCGCGGCCCGCGCGGCGGACGTCGGCGCGACCGAGGAGGTCGGAGCGGCCTTCGTGCGCGTCCCGACGAGCGAGGTCGCCGGCATGCCCTCCGAGCAGGCGGCACTCACCCCGTACCTCTGGGTTCGCGAGACGTCGGCATGACGACGCCGCAGACGGGCACCGAAACGGCGGATGCCGCGGCAGCACGTGCTGCCGCGGCATCCGCCTGTCGGGTGGTGGGCGCCTAGCCGACGGCCTGCGCGCGTCGGCGGCGCAGCGCCACCGCACCCGTGCCGAGGCCGAGCAGGAGCAGCACGCCGGCCGCCCATAGCGCGCCCGAGACGTCGGCGCCCGTGTGCGCGAGGCCGGAGCCCGAACCGGATGTCGCGGGCTCCGAACCGTCGCCCGAGCCGTCGCCCGTGCCGCCGCTCGCGGCCGTCACCGTGATGGGAGCCCAGCCGATGAGCGTGCCGTCGGCCGCCTGGATCACGAGCTTGTGCTCACCGGGTGCGAGCGTCGCGGGCAGCGTCACGGTCACCGTGCCGTCCGCCGCGACCACGACGGAACCGAGCGAGGTCGGCGTCGAGTACACCCAGGCCCAGACCGACTCGCCGGCGTGCTCCGCGCCGACGGAGATCGCCAGGGTCTGGCCGGGCACTGCCGTCGCGGGCGCGGTCACCCCGCCGCGGGTGTCCTCGGTGAGCAGCGACTCGTCGACCGGAGCGGGCGCCGCGCCGGGGTCCGTCGGGTCGGTCGGATCCGTCGGGTCGGTCGGGTCCGTGATCGTGAGGCCCGGCAGGCTGCCGGTGCGCAGTGCGGCGGGCTGCTCGCCGTCGGCGAACCACCAGACCGGGCGGGTCGTGACGAGCGACGGAGCCGGGTCCGCCGAGCTCAGCGAGGCCGGAGCCGTCGCGAAGCCCTCGTTGTTGAGGTTCGGCATGCCCGCGGGGCGCGCGACGTGCACCACGGTCGGCTCGGCACCCGTGAACGCGATGCGCGCGCCCTCGCCCTCGCAGCCGTCGTCGCAGACCGCCCAGAGCTGGTCGAGCACGGTGTCGTAGTCGAGCGCCATCACGCCGCCGAGTCCCGGATCGATCGCGGCGACCTGCGCGAACGAGCCGTCGGCGTTCAGCGCGTAGGCGTAGACCACGCCGTTGTCCTCGACCGCGACGAAGAAGAGCCCATCGCCGTGGCCCGGGTAGTCGGCCGGGTCGTAGACCGCGCCCGTGTTCTGGTCGACGAGACCCGCGAGGTCGGCATCCGACACCCACTCGACGGCCTCGAGGCCGGTGTTCGCGGCGACCTGCGGCAGCGAGGCCGTGAGGTCCCACTCCTGCGCGGCGACGACGTCGGGGCCGAGCGCCTCGGGATCGACCGCGAGCACGACGTTGCTGTTGACGCCCTTGTTCGCGTTGTCACGCTCGGAGGCGATGTAGAGGCGGCCGTCGCCGGCGGCGGTGATGCCCTCGGTGTCGGGTCCGGCCTTGGCCGGGTCGGCGGCATCGCGCTGGAAGCGCACGCGCTTGCCCTCGCTCCAGCCGTCGGCGAACGCGACGCCGCCATCGGCCTTCGCGTCGAGCTTCCAGAACGTGCCCGTGCCGTTGTCGACCGCCCAGAGCACGACGCCGTCCGCGGTCTGCTGCGTGTCCAGGCCCGACGAGTCCTCGAGGAACATGGTCGTCTCGTCGACGACGCGCACGTCGGCCGAGCCGGGCCACGCCGTCACCTCGGGGTCGCCGGGTTCACCGGGCTCGCCCGGGTCGGTGCCGCACGCGTTCGCGGCGGCCTTCGTCGAGGCCGTCGCGTCGCCGAACGCGCCGGTGCCGTCAGGGCAGCGGGCGTACGTGACGGCGGCGTGCGGGCCCCAGGCGTACTCGGCCACGGTGGTGCCGGCGGCGTTGCGGACGGTCGCCCGGTCGTCGTTGCCGAGGCCGAAGCCGAAGTGCGCGTTCTGGTCGAACACGAAGAACGCGCCGGGCGCGAGGGTCGTGCCCGCGGCGACGGGCGTGACATCCGCGGCGTGGCCGACGGGGTCGGAATCCATGAGGGTCCAGCCCGAGAGGTCGACCGGCGTGGTGCCCGTGTTCACGACCTCGACCCAGTCGGTCGCGTCGCCGTTGGACTCGACCTCGTTGATCGCGATCGAGGGCGGCACGCAGTCGTTGGCCGCACCGGCCGTGATACGGGCGAGGCTCCACGAGCCGGTCGCATCGGGGCAGCGAGCCCAGCTGGCGGCCGCCTCGTCACCCGCGATGTTCGGGTGCGCGGTCCACGAGTACTCGTCGAGCTTCGTGCCGTCGGCGCCGTACAGGCGGATCGCGTCGGCGCCGCCGATGCCGATGGCCGTCTCGAACGTCTGCGCGGCACCCGCGGCGTCGAGGCCGGGCGTCTTGGCGTCGACCACGAGTCGCTCGCCCGCGCCGATCGAGGTGCCGGGTGCGAAGAACCAGCGGTGGTCGTCGGAGTTGTCGCGCAACTCGGAGCCGGAGAGGTCCACAGCGGTGTCGCCCGCGTTGATCAGCTCGAGCCAGTCGGCCGGGCCGGAGTCGATCTCGTTCAGCAGGACCGAGCCGGGCGTCACCGGCTCCTCGGGCTCGTCGCAGACGTTCGCCGCGCCGAGCGTGACGGCCGTGGCGGGCGCCCACTCACCCCCGTCGGCGCACCGCGACCAGTCGGCCAGCGGCGCCGTCGCGGTGTAGGCGTAGGAGTCGACGACCGCGTCGGCGGCATCGACGAGCACGACCTCGTCGCCCTTGCCGAGGCCGAACGGGAAGCCGAGCGGTGCGGCATCCTTGGCGAGCACGAGGTATCCGCCTGCGGCGAGCGTCGTGCCCGCGGGGATGGTGCCGCGCTCCGAGCGCTTGTCGTCCATGACGGCCCAGCCCGAGACGTCGACCGGGGCGGATGACGCATTGAAGAGCTCGATCGAGTCGACCGTGCCGTGCGACGCGGTGTCGTACACGATCTCGTTGACGAGCACGCCGGCGTCCGCGGCGAGCGCGGCGCCGGGAAGCGCGAGCAGCGCGGCGCCCGAGGTCACGGCCACGGTCGCGACCATCGCGGCCGCGCGACGGATGGGTGGGGAGAAGGGCATGGGGAGGGGCTCCTGACGGGAATCGAGGGGTCGCCGCCCACTCGACCGCCCGGCGCTGAACGGAGGGTGTCGCGACGGTGAACCGCCGACGTCGCCGCCGTGTCGAAGCGGGTGCATCAGCGCCGGCGAGGCACGCAGCCCGGGCGCCGTCAGCCCTCGGACGGCCGCTCAGCCGGGAACGGCGGGGTCAGCCGTCGGTGGCGACGGCCTCCGAGAACGGATTCGCGCTCGCCCCGCAGAGGTTGCGTCGCACCCACCCCGCGGCATCCGCCTGCGCGAGCTCGCCCGTCCTGACGAGGCGCACGAACTCGATGGCGTCGGCGCTCAGGCGCCCGTCGGCGGTGTCGGGCGCGTCGCGCATCACGTGCACCGTCAGCCACCACGAGATGCGGGCGCCGATGCGTACCGTCACGGCGACGGTGCCGGCGAAGTGCCGCGCCTGCCCGTCGGTGTCGTCGTCGACCCGGGCACGGAAGCCGCGACCCTTCAGGTGGTTGCTGCCGCCCGACGCGGCATCCGTGATCCAGAACACTCCGCGGCGCACGCCGCCGATGCGACCGAGTTCCTTCAGGAAGACCCGATCCGAGTGCCCTCGCGCGGCGAGGCTCGAGACCGATTCGGCGAGGGCGGCGCAGGCGTCCATGCCACTCAGCGTACCGACGGGACAGCGAGCGGATGCCGCAGCGCGGCGCCCACGCGAACGCGCCGTCGCGGCATCCGGGACCTAGAGCCCCTCGGCGATCTCCTTGATCGCGGCGAGGCGGCGGTCCCACTGCGCACCGATGGTCTCGAGGCGGCGTGCGGCGTCGCCCAGTTGGGCGCCGATCACCCGATAGCGCACCTCCCGGCCGACCCGCACGGGCTCGACCAGTCCGACCTGCTGCAGTACGGCGAGGTGCTTGGCGATCGCCTGCCGGGTCACGGGCAGGCGCCCGGCGAGGGCGGACGCCGAGGCATCCCCCTCGCCGAGTGCGGCCAGGATGGACCACCGGGTCTCGTCACCGAGGGCGGCGAACACCGGAACCAGCGTCTCGCTCGTCACGCGTCGCCCTCGAACAGGGCGACGAGCTTGTCGAGTTCGGAGACCCACCCCTCGGCGTGGTCGGCCATGTTCGCGCGCGGGTCGGACGTGCGGTCGAACCCGGTCTCCACGACCGTGAGCTCGGTGCCGTCGGCCACCGCCTCGAGCGTGAACGTGAAGACGGTGGAGTGGTCGTCGAGCTCCTCGGGCAGGTGCCCGGCCGCATCGTCGTTGCCCCACCGGTAGGTGATGAGCCTCGGCGCGTCGACGGACTCGATCGCGAGCGGAACCCGCCCGTAGCCCTCGAACGTGATGCTCCCCCGGGCGCCGGGTCCGGCGCCGTCGAGTTCGGTGCGCCCGAACCAGCGGCTGATCTGCTCGGGCTCGGTGACGGCCCGCCACACCTTGTCGACGGGCGCCGCGATGCGGATGGTGCGTCGCACCGAGTAGGCGGCCTCGTCGATGACGGATGCCTCGTTGTCGGTCATGCTCACGATGATCGTTCCTTTCGCTGGGTCATGCAACTCTTCGGTTGCGTCAATTACTGCAACCTCAGAGTTGCACAAGCTGAACCCAGATGCAACCCCTAGGTTGCATGTACATGCTCAGGCCGCGCGCACCGGCTGCCGCAGCACGGTGCGCAGCTTCTCAGGCGACGTACGGCGCGCATCGCTGAGGTACACCTCGTGGTGCGGTCCGTTGAAGGTCAGGCCGTGCTGCGGCATCCACTCGTCGTGCAGGCGCGCGAGCGTCGGCGCCTCGTCGTCGTACGACCCGATGTGCAGGATCTGCACCGAGCGCCCCTCGTCGAGCTGCTCCAGTCGCAGCAGGTCGAGGGCCGGATTCGGCGCGTCCTTCGCCTTCGCGCGAACCGCGTCGACGGCCGAGGCGACGGCGGCCTCATCGATCCAATCGGGCTGGTTGACGAGCATGGTCCAGCTCCACGCCGACTTGTCGCGCGCGACGAAGGCCGTCGGGTCGTCGGCCGTCCAGAGACCCTCGAGCGGAGCGACCGCGAAGTCGCGGCCCAGCCCCTTCTTGCTCGCGAACTTCACGGTGTACGCCACCCCGAACAGGGCCTCGACCGCCTGGACGTAGGCCGGCGCCGTGTTCGGATCGCCGTGCCCATCGACCGCCAGGTAGCGCATCGGGGGCACGTCGACGATCGAGAACTCCTTCGCCGATGGCGCGTAGAGCTCGCAGCGGGCGCGCTTGACGTCGTACTTCTCCTGCAGCGGCTCGGTCATGCCGCCGAGCGTACGCCCGGCCTCGGACGGATTCCGTCCGGATTCCGCACGGCTGACATCGGCGCCGCACCGGCGTATCGTGGGCGGGTCGGATGCCGGCGGGCCTCGCCGGCCGAACAAAGGGGTCACCGATGGCCGAGCTCTCGCCCATCCAACCGTGCCTGTGGTTCGACAGCCAGGCGCGCGAAGCCATGGAGTACTACGTCGAGGTCTTCCCGAACTCGCGCATCAGGTCGATCGAGCCGTATCCCGACGAGTCGCTCGACGAGCACTTCGAGGGCATGTCGAGCAAGGTGCTGAACGGGCAGTTCACCCTGAACGGCGTCGACTTCGTCTGCCTCGACGGCGGGCCGCTCTTCACCTTCAACGAGTCGATCTCGTTCGTCATCTCGTGCGCCGACCAGGCCGAGATCGACCACTACTGGTCGAAGCTCTCGCACGTGCCCGAGTCCGAGCAGTGCGGGTGGTGCAAGGACCGCTTCGGCGTCAGCTGGCAGGTCATCCCGGCGAACATGGGCGAGCTGACCCGCAGGCCCGAGCAGATCCAGGTGATGATGGGTCAGAAGAAGGTCGTCATCGCCGAGCTCGAGAACGCGTGACGGATGCCGCGGGCGCGATCGGCTCGCGACCGGAACACGGTTCGCGTCGCGTGACGAATGCCGCCCGCGCGATCGGCTCGCGACCGGAACACGGTTCGCGCGCGGGCGCACGCCCCTGGCGGTGTTCCTGCGCGCGAACCGTGTTCCTACGGGCGGACGTCGTACCGCGACTGCGTCAGCGGCCGTTCACGCGGTCGATGCGCATCTCGAGGATCACGCGGTCGGCCTTGTCGGCCGGCGCCTGCTGGGCGGCATTGCCGTAGCGCTTGCCGAGGCGCACGTAGAACGCGCCCTCGGGGTCGGGGATCACCTCGGCCAACTGGCCGCGCACCTCGACGTAGCGCAGCGGGTTCTCGGGGTCGAGCGCCTCGAGCGTCATGTGCGGGTTCCGCTGCAGGTTGCGGAACTTCGCGCGCTTCGTCGTGTGCGTGAAGCGGATGACGCCCGCCTCGGCGTCGAGCTCGAACCACATCGGGTTCACCTGCACGCTGCCGTCGGGGCGCACTGTGGCGAGATGTCCGAAGACGGGGGCGGTCAGGATGCGGTCGGCGTGCTCGTCGAGTTCGATCGTCATACGAGCAGACAACCTCGCGGACGCCGCCCGTATTCCGGTCGGCGCATACGCCGCGTCGCGGGGTCACCGGACGCGCATCCGCCACGTCGCGGCACCGGCGGATGCGCATCGCCACGCGGGAACACGCCTCTCGCCCCGGCGCACGGTTCTCACGGTGCTCCCGCGCCCGAGCCGTGTTCCCGCTCGCGCAGGACGACGCACCGGCCGGGGCGCGCTCAGACCTCGGTGTGGCCCAGCTCGGGGGCCGCGAGCGTGCGCACCGCGGCATCCGTGAACGTCTCGAACTCGAGCACGACGACCTCGTTCGCCCCGACGCGCGTCACCGGCGCCGGCACGATGAGCGTGCGCTGCGGACCGCGCCGCCAGTACCGCCCGAGCAGGAATCCGTTGACCCACACGAGGCCCTTGCCCCAGTGCAGCGTGTCGAGGAACAGGTCGGCCGGTTCGTCGAGCTCGAGCACGCCGCGCGCGAGCACGGGCCCGGCCGGGGTCGCGGCATCCGGCGCCGACACCGTGGACGAGGCGGCGGATGCGGCGGCGGATGCGGCGAGCCCCGGCACGAGATCGAGGTCGATCGGACGCACGCCCCAGCCCGCGAGCGGCTCGCCGTCGAGGGCGACGCCGCCGATGATGCCCTTGTGCTCGCCGAGGCGCGTGCCGTAGTCGACGCGCCCCTGGTCCTCGACGACGAGCGCGAGCTCGCCGCGGGTGTCGGGCAGGGCGATGGAGCGCTCGTGCGCGTCGCGGGCCATGACGCCGACGGGCACGCCGTCGAGCAGCACCCACGCCCGGTCGCGCACCTCCTCGCCGACGGTCAGCACGCCAGGGCCGCCGCGGTCGAGGCGCGTCGTGTAGACGGCGACGCCCCGGTCGTGCCCGAGCTCGTCGAACGTCGGCACCCGCTCGTGGCGGGACGCCTCGCCGAGCGCACCGTCGGCCGCGGCCGAGAGCAGCGACGGACCGACCGCGAGCGGCGCCTCCAGCACGGGCGCGGGGGCGGCGGGGGCGGGCACCTCGTCGGGCACGGGCGCGTACCGCGAGATCACCTCGCGGAACGCCCAGTACTTCTCGGTCGGATGCCCCGCCTCGTCGAGCGGCGCGTCGTAGTCGTAGCTCGTCGTGATCGGCGCGTAGCGACCCTTGTCGTTGGCGCCGTTCGTCAGCCCGAAGTTCGTGCCGCCGTGGAACATGTAGATGTTCACCGAGCCGCCGGCGGCGAGCAGGAGGTCGAGTTCATGGGCGGATGCCGCGGCATCCGTCGTGTGGTGGTGCGAGCCCCAGTCGTCGAACCAGCCGCACCAGAACTCCATGCAGACGAGGGGGCCGGTCGGCTGGAACTCGCGGAGGGTCTCGAGGCGCTCGAGCGTGCGCGAACCGAACGAGCCCGTCATGTGCAGGCCGGGGAGGCTGCCGGCGGCGAGCATCTGCGGCGTCGGCTGGTCGATGGTGGTGAGCGGCACCGTGATGCCCGCCTCGCGCGTGACGCGCACGAGTTCGGCGAGGTACGACGTGTCGGAACCGTAGGCGCCGTACTCGTTCTCGATCTGCACGAAGACGACCGGGCCGCCGACGTCGATCTGCCGAGGTGCGACGATCTCGTACACGTTCCGCAGGTACTCGGTGACGGCGGCGAGGTAGCGCGGCTCGGATCGTCGGATGCCGACCTCGCGGTCGCGGAAGAGCCACGCCGGCAGTCCGCCGTTGTCCCATTCGGCGCAGATGTACGGGCCCGGGCGCACGATCGCGTGCATGCCCTCGGCGGCCACGAGGTCGAGGAAGCGACCGAGGTCGAGCCCGCCGGAGGCCTCCCACTCCCCCTGGTGCGGGGCGTGCCGGTTCCATGCGACGTAGGTCTCGATGGTGTTCAGGCCCATGAGGCGCGCCTTGCGGATGCGGTCGGCCCAGAGGTCGGGGTGCACGCGGAAGTAGTGCAGCGCCCCCGAGAGCACGCGGTGGGGCGCGCCGTCGAGCTCGAAATCGGTCTCGCCGATCGCGAAGCGGCTCTGAGGGTTCACGGGGCATCCGTTCTGGATCTGGCCGGCGGGGCCGGCGGCGGTGGAGCAGTGGAGCAGTGGAGCAGTGGTGCGGTGGAGAGATGGAGAGATGGGCGGGGCCGGCCGGCGAGCCGACCGACCCCGCCCGATCGGGCTACTTGTTGACGCTGAAGCCCTGCTCGTTGCCGTAGTCGACGAGCTGGTCCTGCCAGGCGGCGAGGCCGTCGTTCAGGTCGGCGTTGTTGGCGTAGGACTGACCGACGGTGTCACCGAAGATGCTGTTCGCGTACACCTGGTAGGGCAGGTAGGACCAGCCGGTCGAGACGTCCTTCGAGGCCTGCGTGAGCACCTCGTTGATCTTCTGGCCGCCGAAGTACTCGGACTCGAGGTTCACGAAGTCGGGGTCGTCCAGGTCGGCCGTGGTCGCCGGGAAGCCGCCGCTCGAGAGGAAGACCTCGATCGACGCCGGGTCGGAGTTCAGCCAGCGGAGGAACGCCGCGGCGAGCGCCGGGTTCTCCGACTGCGTGGTGACCGACTGGCCGCCGCCGCCGTTCTCGGCGGTGACGGGCGTGCCGTCGTACGTCGGGATCGGGGCCACGCGCCAGTCGCCCGCGGCATCCGGAACGCTCGACTCGAGCACGCCGGGCATCCACGCGCCGGTCACGAGGGTCGCGATCGAGCCGTCGCCGAGGCCCTGGTACCACTCGTCGGTCCATCCGGGCGTGGTCGAGAGCAGCTTGCCCTCGACGAGCTCGTTCCAGACGCCGGTCCACTTCTGGGTGCCCTCGTCGGTCAGGTCGACGGTGATGTCGGTGCCGTCGATGCCGAACGGGCGGCCGCCGGCCTGCCAGATCATGCTGGTCGTGAAGCCGGCGTCGCCGGTGTCGGCGGTGATGAACTTCGTCGGGTCGGCGGCGTTCAGGTCCTTGGCGGCCTGCACGTACTCGTCCCACGTGGTCGGCACCTCGATGCCGTACTGGTCGAAGACGCTCGCGTTGTAGAACATGGCCATGGGGCCCGAGTCCTGCGGCAGGCCGACGAGCTTGCCGTCGACGTTCACGGCGCCCCAGGTGGACGCGCTGAACTGGTCCTCGAGGTCGCCGAGGCCGTAGCCGCTGAGGTCGACGAGCGAGTCGGAGAGCGCGAACTGCGGGATCGCGTAGTACTCGATCTGCACGACGTCGGGCGCGCCCGAGCCCGCCTTGATGGCGTTCTGCAGCTTCGTGTACTCCTCGGTGTTGGTGCCGGCGTTCACGAGCTCGACGTCGACGTTCGGGTACGCCTCCTCGAACGCGGCGACCTGCGCCTCGGCGCTGGGGGTCCAGCTCCAGTACGTCAGCTTGCCGCCCTTCTCGAGCGCGGCATCGAGGTCGGATGCCGAGTCGGACGCGGTCGATCCGCCGTCGCCGCCCGAGGAGCAGGCGGCGAGCGTGCCGATGAGGGCCGCAGCTGCGACGACCGAGAGGGTCCGCCTGACGGCGGAGCGAGCGATGCTCATGGTGGTTGTTCCCTTCACTTCGTTGTGTCTTCGTTGTGTGCCATGTGGTTCCGGGGCAGGACGCTCCGGGTGAGCGGATGGTGCGTGGTTGGGTCGTGCGACGCCGCGCAGTGCCGCTCGGTCACTGCTTGACGCTTCCGGCGCTGAGCCCCGACTGCCAGAACCGCTGCAGGCCGAGGAACGCGACGACGATGGGGACGATGGTCAGGAGCGAGCCCGTGATCACCAGGTTGTAGATGGGCTGGGCGCTGACGCCGGTCGCCTGCGCGCTCCACTGGTTCAGGCCCACGGTGAGCGGGTACCAGGTGGGGTCGCTCAGCATGATCAGCGGCAGGAAGTAGTTGTTCCAGGTCGCGACGACCGTGAACAGCAGCACCGTGACGATGCCGGGGGCCAGCAGGCGGATCGAGATCGTGAAGAACGTGCGGAACTCCCCCGCGCCGTCCATGCGGGCGGCCTCGAGCAGTTCGGTCGGCACCGAGTCGACCGCGTAGACCCAGATCAGATACAGCCCGAACGGGCTGATGAGCGACGGGATGATGATCGCCCACGGCGTGTTCGTGAGGCCCAGCTGGCTGAACATGAGGAACGTCGGCACCGCGAGCGCGGTGCCGGGCACGGCGATCGCGCCGAGCACGACCGCGAACACGGCCTTGCGCCCCGTGAAGCGGAACTTCGCCAGGCCGTAGCCCGCGAGCGTGGCCAGCAGGGTCGCGCCGCCCGCGCCGACGATGACGTAGAGCAGCGTGTTGCCGAACCAGCGGAGGAAGATGCCGTCCTTGTAGGTCAGCGTCTCGTAGATGTTCTGGAACAGCACGAAGTCGTCGTCGAACCAGAGCCCGAAGCTCGAGAAGAGGCCCGCCTGGGTCTTGGTCGAGTTGATCACGAGCCACACCAGCGGCACGAGGCTGTAGACCACGAAGATGCCCATCAGCAGCGTGAACGCGACCGACTTGCGAGGGCGCAGGGGCGAGGAGTACTTCGGGCGATACGAGCGCCGGGAGCGGGCGCCGGAGCCGCTGCGGCCGGCCGCGGCATCCGCCGTGGTCATGGCCTCGGTCATGGTGCTCATCGCTCTTCCTTCCTCGAGCCGCGAAGTTGCACGACGTAGGCGATCACCGCAGTGAACACGCCCATGACGATCGCGACCGTGGCCGACGCGTTGTACTGCTGGCCTGCGAACGAGAGGTTGTAGGCGTACATGTTGGGCGTGAAGTAGGTGGTGATGATGTTCGGGGCGAGCGTGCGCAGGATGTTCGGCTCGTTGAACAGCTGGAAGCTGCCGATGATCGAGAAGATCGTGGCGATGACGATGGCGCCGCGGAGGGCCGGCAGCTTGATGCCCGTGACGACGCGCATGGGGCCCGCGCCGTCGAGCTCGGCCGCCTCGTAGAGGTCGGTCGGGATGACCTTCAGCGCCGAGTAGAAGATGAGCATGTTGTAGCCCACGAACTCCCAGGTGACGATGTTGCCGATGGAGACGAGGATCCACTCGCGGGCGAAGGGCGTCAGCACGGTCGAGCCGAGCCAGTCGTTGATGTTCGCCGCGAGGCCGAAGTTGTCGCCGTAGATGAAGCCCCACATGAGCACGGCCACGACCGCGGGCACCGCGTAGGGCAGGAAGATCGCGATGCGGAAGAAGCCCGACGCGTGCAGTCGCGCGCTGTCGATGGCGAGGGCCGCGACGAGCGCGAGCCCGAGCATGACCGGCACCTGGATGAGCAGGAACAGGGTGACGCGGCCGAAGCCCTCCCAGAACTGCGGGTCGACGAACAGCTCGAGGTAGTTCTCGAAGCCCACGAACGCGTTGCCGCCGACGAGCTGCTCGCGGTAGAGGCTGAGGTAGATCGAGTACGCGACCGGCGCGATGAAGACGAGCAGGAACACGACGAGGAAGGGCGCGACGAACGCGAGGCCCTTCCATTCGCTGCGGGTGCGGCCGCGCGCGCCGCGGCGGCCCGTGTCGCGTCGACGGGGGTCGGATGTCGCGGCGGGGCCGGGGGCCGGAACCACTGCTGGGGACGTCGTTGTCATCGGATCTTTCCAATCAGGGAGATGTTGACGTCAACATCTCGCGAGGACACCGTAGCATGTTGACGTGAACATGCGCCACTCTCCAAGATGAGGCGCACGAAGGAGACCGACATGACGACCACCACCGGCCGGACGCCGGCGCCCGGGCGCCGCCGAGGGCCGTCCATGGCCGATGTCGCCCGCGAGGCGAACGTCTCCGGCCAGACCGTGTCGCGCGTCTCCAACGAGCGCGACAACGTCGACGCCGCCACCCGCGACCGCGTGCTCGCCGCGATGGCCAAGCTCGGCTACCGCCCCAACAGCGCCGCCCGCGCCCTGCGCACCGGGCGCTTCCGCAGCATCGGCGTCATCATGTTCACGCTCTCGAGCTTCGGCAACATGCGCACCCTCGACGCCATCACCACGGCCGCCACCGACGCCGGCTACTCGCTCACCCTCATCCCCGTGCCCCACCCGACCAAGGGCGAGCTGTCGGTCGCGTTCGACCGGCTCGCGGATGCCGCGGTCGACGGCGTCATCCTCATCGTCGAGGCTCACCTGCTCGACGAGTCCGACGTCGAACTGCCCGACGGGCTCCCGGTCGTCATCGTCGACTCCTCGGGCAACGAGCGCTTCCCCGCCATCGACACCGACCAGGCGCACGGCGCCCGCCTCGCCGTGCAGCACCTGCTCGACCTCGGGCACGAGACCGTCTGGCACATCGCCGGCCCCGACCGCTCGTACTCCGCCGCACGACGCCGCGAGACGTGGGCCGCCACGCTCGCCGAGCGCGGCGCCGAGGTGCCGCCCGTGCTCGAGGGCGACTGGTCGACCGAGTCGGGCTACGAGCTCGGCCTCGAGCTCGCGGCGAATCCCACCGTGACCGCGATCTTCGCCGCGAACGACCAGATGGCGCTCGGCGTGCTGCGTGCCATGCACGAGTCCGGGCGGCAGGTGCCGGGCGACGTGAGCGTCGTCGGCTTCGACGACATGTCGGAGTCGAGCAGCTTCTGGCCGCCGCTCACCACCGTGCACCAGTACTTCGGCGAGGTCGGACGACGATCGGTCGAGGCGCTCCTGCACGAGGTCGAGGTCGGCGAGCGCCGCGCCAACTCGCTCGTCGACGTCCAACTCGTCGTGCGGCAGAGCACCGCGCCGCCGCGCCGCTGAGCGGGGCGCCCGCTCGCCCACCACGCGGCATCCGCCCGCCGCCTTCGCGTGCCCGTCGCGCGGACGCGAATGGTCGCTTCAGGCGCCCGCAAGCGACCATTTGCGTCCGCGGCCGCGGACGACGGCGTCGCCGCGGGTCAGGCGGATGCCGCCGCGCGGGCCGGCTCGACCGGGGTGAGCACGCCGAGGGCGGCCTCGACGTCGCGGGCCGCCGCGAGCGCGATGTGGTCGCCGTGCATCGGGCCGATGAGCTGCACGCCCGTCGGGATCCCCTCGTCGTCGAGCCCGGTGGGCAGCGCGACCGAGGGCAGCCCGAGGAAGTTCACGGCGACGAGCAGCCGGTGATCGCTCCAGAGTTCGGTGGTCGCGGCCGGACCGGAGAGGTCGACGCCGATGTGCGGCATCCGCCTCGTGGAGACCGGCCCGAGCACGATCGGGTGCTCCGCCTGGAATCGCGCCCACGCGGCCGCGACCACCACCCGGCGGGCCCACGCGCCGCCGTACTCGTCGCCCTCGAGCACGCGCGTCTCGGAGGCGTTGTCGAGGAAGTAGCGGGTGGCGCCGTCGCTGAGCGGCGCGGGCAGTCCGCCGGGCTGGAAGGCGCCGACCATCTCGGTCACCGAGAGCTGACGCCACATGACGGCGGCGTCCTCGAGCATGGGTGGCTCGGCGTCGACGACCTCCCAGCCGGCGGCGGCGAGCGCAGTCGCGGCGCGCTCGATCGCCTCGGCGACCTGCGGCTCGACGCCCCACCCGAGCGGATCGCGCACCACGGCGACGCGGCGCACGCCCTCGTAGGTCGACGGATGCGGCACCGTCACGGCGAGCGGGTCCCGTCCGTCGGCGCCGTGCACGAGTGAGAACGCCAGGTCGAGGTCGTCGACGTGCCGCGCGATCGGGCCGTTCACGGCGAACAGCTGCAGCGAGAGCGGCAACGGCTCGACCACCGCGGTGGGAGCGGGCACGCGCCCGGCCGACGGGCGGAGCGCGCACACGCCGGCGGCGTACGCGGGCAGTCGCAGCGAGCCGCCGTAGTCGTTGCCGAGTCCGAGGGGCGCCATGCCGGTCGCGACGATCACGGCGTCGCCGCCGCTGGACCCGCCGGGCACGCGCTCGGGGTCCCACGGGTTGGTCGTGCGGCCGAACAGGTCGTTCACGGTGTCCCAGCGCAGGCCGAAGTCGGGCATGTTGCCGCGGGCGATCGGGATCGCGCCGGCCGCGAGCAGGCGCTCGACCATCGTGGCGTTCTCGGCCGGGACCGCCTCAGCGAGGAAGGTCCAGCCCTGCGTCGACGCCGACCACGTGAGGTCGATGTTCTCCTTCACGCTGAAGGGCACGCCTGCGAGCGGTCCGACCTCCTCGCCGGCGGCGACGCGGGCGTCGATCGATGCGGCGAGGTCGCGTGCACGGTCGGCGAACACGACGGTCGCGGCGCCGACGGCGGGGTTCACGGCGTCGATTCGCGCGAGATGCGCCTCGATCACGGCGAGCGCGGTGGTCTCGCCGGCACGCACGCGGCGCGCGATCTCGCGGGCGCTGAGCTGCCAAAGGGACGTGTCGGTCATGGGGTGGTTCCTTCCTGGCGGACGATTCGCGTCGTCGAGGTCGCGACGCTGGGCAGTGCACCGGTTCGGGCGGGGCGCCGGCGTCGCGGCACCCAGCCCTCGCGGGGGATCGAGTCGAGCAGCATCACGGTGTACTCCTCGGTCGGATGCTCGAGCACGTCGGCGATCGGGCCCTGCTCGACGACGACTCCCGACCGCATGACGACCACCTCGTCGCACAAGCGTCGCACGGTGTTCAGGTCGTGCGAGATCATCAGCAGCGCGACGCCGGTGGATCGGCGGATGCCGTCGAGCAGCGTCAGCACCTCGACCTGCGTCGTCACGTCGAGCGCCGACACCGCCTCGTCGAGCACGAGGATCTCGGGATCGGCGGCGAGCGACCGCGCGATCGTGACCCGCTGGCGCTGTCCGCCCGAGAGGGCGCGCGGGTACCGATCGGCCAGTTCGGGGTCGAGCGCGACGTTCGCGAGCAGCTCCCCGACGCGCTCGGCGAGCTCGGCGCGAGCGGCCTTCGGCCGGTGCAGGGCGACGGCCTCGGTGAGGCACTGACGTACCGTCTGCCGGGGGTCGAGCGACTGGTACGGATCCTGGAAGACCATCTGGGCGATGCGCGCGCGGCGACGACGACCGCGTGCGCCGCGGGCTGGACGGGTCCAGTCCTCGCCCTTCACGACGACCGATCCGGCATCCGGGGTCTCGAGGCCGCAGATGATGCGCGCGGTCGTCGACTTGCCCGATCCGCTCTCGCCGACGATGCCGAGCGAGCCGCCGGGCGCGAGGGCGAATCCGACCCCGTCGACGGCGACGAACTCGTCGTGTCCGAACCCCGTCGCGGCACGCACCTGGAAGGCCTTGCGCAGTCCTTCGACGCGCAGGATCGGCTCGGCCTGCTCCTCCGGCGGACGAACGCCGTCGCCGGGCAGCGACGCCGAGAGGAGCCGGATCGTGTACGGATCGCGCGCATCGCGCCGCATCGTCGCCGCGGGCAGCGTCTCGAGCGTGCGCCCGCCGTTCATGACGACGACGCGGTCGCACACGGCGCCGGCCAACGGGAGGTCGTGGGTGATGAACAGCATGGCCAGGTCGCGGTGCCGTCGGAGGTCCGCGATGACGGCCATGACCTCCTCCTGCGTGGTCACGTCGAGCGCCGTCGTGATCTCGTCGGCCAGCAGGATGCGCGGATCCATCGCGAGCGTCGCGGCGATCATGACGCGCTGGAGGAGGCCGCCCGACAGGTCGCCCGGTCGCTGCCGCATGCGCCGAGAGGGGTCGGGCACGCCGACCTCGTCGAGGAGGTCGATCGCGCGCCGGGCCGCGGCATCCGCTCGCTCGCCCGCGACCGACACCAGCGCCTCGGTCATGAAGTCGCCGATCGTGCGGAACGGGTTGAGGTGGGCGCGCGGGGTCTGGAAGACCATGCCGATGCGACGGGCGCGCACCTCCCGAAGGCGTGCGGCGGGCATGAGCGAGACGTCCTCGCCGTCGATGCGAATGGTGCCGCCGACGCTGAAGCCGTCGGGCAGGAGCCCGGCCACGGCACGGGTCGAGAGGGTCTTGCCCGAGCCCGACTCCCCCACCAGGCCGACCGCCTCGCCGGCGTGCACCGACAGGGTGGCGTCGTGCACGAGCGTGCGCGATCCCGTCGCGGCCGACGTGGCGATCGACACGCCCTGCAGTTCCAGCACGACCTCGCTCATCGTTCGCCTCCCTCTGACCAGGCGGTCACCCTCGCGCCGAGCACGTTCACGGCGAGCACGGTCAGCACGACGAACAGCGCCGGGAACATCGACTGCTCGGGGGCTCCCGCGATGAGCGCCGGCTGGCCGCCCGCGATCATCACGCCCCAGTCGGATGACGGCGGCTGGGCGCCGAGCCCGAGGAACGAGATCGCGGCGAGGTCGAGCATCGCGTAGCCGAATCCGATCGTCGTCTGCGCGAAGAGCGCGGGCAGGAGAGCGGGCACGAGGTGCCGGAAGCAGATCGCCGCCGACCCGACCCCCTGGATGCGCAGGGCCGCCATGTACGGCTTGCCGAGTTCCTGCCGGGCGCCCGCACGCACGAGCCGCGCGACGATGGGGATGTAGGCGATGGCGAGCGCGAGCGTCGGCGCCAGCAGTCCCTTGCCGAACATCGCGACCGCGAGCACGGCGAGCACGAGGCCCGGGATGGCGAAGATCAGCTCGATGACGCGCGACGCGATGCCGTCGACCACGCCGCCGAACCAGGCCGCGGCGATGCCGAGCGCGGCCCCGGTGAGGCTCGAGGCGATGACGACGATCACCGGCCCGACCACGCTCGGGGCGGTGCCGACGAGCACGCGCGAGAGGATGTCGCGACCGAGGTCGTCGGTGCCGAACGGGTGCTGCAGGCTCGGCGCGCCCGACGGCGGCCCGACGTAGATCGCGTTCGGGTCGTAGGGCGCGAGCGCCGGGCCGAACACGGCCATGACGGCGACGCCCAGCATCACGACCGTCGCGGCGATGACGAGCGGGTCGTGCGTGGCCGCCCGTCTGACGACGGACGCGACGCGGCCGCCGGCGAGCTGTGCGACGCTCATGCGTTCCTCCTCGGCTTGGCGCTGTCGGGATCGATCACGGCGATCGCGATGTCGGCGACCGCGTTCAGCACCACGAACACGACCACGAGCAGCAGCGAGATGACCTGCACGACCGGGAGGTCCTTGCGGGCCGCGGCCTCGGTGAGCAGCGACCCGAGGCCGCCGATGCCGAACGCCTGCTCGGCGATCGCCGAGGTGGCGAACAGCCCGGCGACCGTCACGCCCGACACCGCGAGGATCTGCGGCGACGCGTTCAGGAACACATGCCGGCGGAAGATCTGCGCACGCGGGATGCCGCGCACCCTGGCGGTGTCGACGTGCTCGGCGTGCGATTGGGCCACGACCGCACCCCGCGTGATGCGACTGAAGAACGCGATGTACAGCACCGCGAGCGAGATGGCCGGCAGCGTGAGGTGGTACAGGCTGTCGAGGAGGCCCTCGCCCGCCCCGTAGACGGGGAACCAGCCGAGCACCCGGGCGAAGACCCAGATCAGCAGGATCGAGACGACGAACGTGGGCATCGCCATGCCGATCGACGTGCCGATGAGCACGGCGCGGTCCGCCCTCGGTCCGCGCGTCGCCGCGAGGATGCCGGAGCCGATGCCGAACACCGCGATGAGCACCGCCGTGTACACGACGAGCAGCACGGTCACGCCGATGCGCGGTTCGATGAGCGCGGCGACATCCGTCTTGTAGACGAACGACGTGCCGAGGTCGCCCGTGAGCACCCCGCCGACCCAGTGCAGGTACTGCTGCCACACGGGGTCGTCGAGGTGGTGCTGGGCGCGGATCGCCTCGATGAGCTCGGGCGTGGGGCGGATGCCGCCGGCGAGGGCCGAGACCGGGTCGCCGGGGGTGAGCAGCACCGCCGAGAAGATGACGACGCTGGCCAGGAACAGGGTGAGCAGGAGCTCGCCGAGCTTGCCGGCCAGCTGTCGCACCATTCGCGCGTTCATCCGATCCCTTCCGTCCCGGCCTGCGTCGCCGTCGTCATTCGCTGCCGAGGTGCAGCGCCCAGGGGCTGCTGTAGGCGGCGACGGAGGTCGTGACGCCGGTGAGCCCGTTCTTCAGGAACGTCGTCTGGTACGCCGAGGCCAGCGTCACCTGCAGCTGGTCGGGCGCGAAGATCTCCTGCGCGGCGATGAACGCGTCGGCGGATGCCGCGGGGTCGAGCGTCGTGCGCGCGGCCTGGAGGTCGGCCGTGACCTCGTCGTTCGCGTAGCCGCTCCAGTTGAAGAAGCCGCCGAGCTCCGCCGGGAGCAGGAACTGCTGCGCGTAGCCGAGCACGCCCGGGGCGTCGAGGTAGCCGACGGTCGCGACGAAGTCGATGGACTCGCGGGCGGCCGGGTCGAAGAAGATCTGCGAGAAGTCGGTCGGCTGCCGCTCGTCGATCTCGACGGTCAGGCCGATCTGCTGCGCGGCGCTCTGGATGATCGCCGCGGTCTGCGAGAGCTCCTTGGCACCGGCGGGGATCGCGACGACGAGCGGGATCGACGTGTCGACGCCCGACTCCGCCACCAGCTGCTTCGCCTGCTCGAGGTCGACCTCCGGCGCGGCGAGCGCGTCGTACGCCTCGGTGTACTGCGCGGCGGCCTCCATGCCCGCCCACGCGAACGGCGGGGTGAACGTCGACTGCAGTTCCCCGAGTCCGTGCAGCACGGTCTCGATGAACTGCTCGCGATCGATCGCGAGGCTGAGCGCCTGGCGGATGCGCGGATCGGCGCCGGCACCGGTCGACCGCGTCGGGCCGAAGGAGTACGAGGCCGTCGACGGGCCGAGCGCGAGGCGTCCGGTGTCGGAGCTCGCGAAGTTGTCGCGGCTCGCGGGCGGCACGTTGAACGCGCCGTCCACGTCGCCGGCCAGCAGGGCGTTCGCGAGCGTCGAGCCGTCGGTGATGAAGACGAACGTCAGCGAGTCGACGAGCGGCGTGCCGCCCCAGTAGTCGGCGTAGGCCGAGGTCGTGATCTCGGTGCCCGGCGTCCAGGCGTCGAACCGATACGGCCCGGTGCACATGACGCCGCCCTCCGCCGTGCCGAACGCGTCACCGGCCTGCTCGGCGTACGCCTTGCTGAGCACGGCGCCCGCGGCACCGGAGATCGCGTCGCGGAAGGTCGAGTCGGGGGCGGTGAAGTGCACCGTCACCTGCAGGTCGCCCGTGACCTCGATCGAGTCGACGAGCACGAAGGCCGGGAACCACGCGGAGGTCTCCACGCGGTTGCGCTCGAGGCTGTACGCGACGTCGTCGGCCGTGAGCGGCGTGCCGTCCCAGAACGTCACGTCCTCGCGCAGGTCGATGACGAAGGTCACCGGGTCGGCCCACTCGGCGCTCGTGGCGACGCCCGGTTCGACGGTGAAGTCCGGGCTCAGCTGCAGCAGGTTCTCGCAGAGGTTCGGGATGATGAGGCTGTAGTCGCCCGCGGGGTCGAGCGTCGACGGCTCACCCTCGACGAGCGCCCAGGTCACCTCGTCGACCTCGCCGCTCGCCGCAGGCAGCGAGGAGACGAGCTTCGACGAGTCGACGGGGTCCGAGGTCTCGGACGACGTGTCGTCCCGGCCCGTGCATCCGCTGAGGAGCACCAGGGCTGCGACGGCGCCGGCGACGGCCGCGGTGATGCGTGTGGTTCTCATGACGGTCCTTTCGTGCTGCTGTGGGGTGGTGCAGTGCGGTGGAGCGATGTGCGGTGGAGCGGGTGGAAGGCGCGGAACGGGTCTCGGGCCGACCGGTCAGCGGACGACGAAGACGCGCACGCAGACCTGGCCGTCCTCGTCGCGGGCGAGCCCGAGGAACTGGTGCTCGGCGAGCCAGCGGTGCTGCGGGGCATCCGTCTGGAAGACCGGCGCGGTGCGGAAGTACACCTCGCTGTCGTCGACGTGCTCGCCGGCCTCGTGCCGGGCGATGGCCTCGGCCGTGGCACGGAAGTAGCCGCGGTTCAGGATGTCGATGACGGCGCCGTCGTCGGCGCGCAGGAGGTAGCGCGCCTCGAGCTGCGAGGTGCCGCTGCGTTCGACGGCCCAGTCGCCGCCGCCCGCGAGCACCTCGCCGTTCAGGAGCGGACCGGCCACGGTGCCGCCGGTGATCGGGGTGAAGGTGAGCTCCTCGTCGGCGCTGCGGCCGATGCGGAGGTGCGGGTCGCAGTCGACGCGGAGTTCGAAGGCGAACTCGAGGACGGGCTCATGCATGGCGGTTTCCTTCCATCGCGGTGTCGGCGCTCGGGCCGACGGTGAGGGTGAGTCGGAACGGCTCGGCGCCGCCGAGGCGCAGGCGCTGCCGATTGGTCGTGGTGAGTTCGGCCCCCCAGGGGTCCTCCCCGGTTCCCGGCTGCGGGAGGAACTCCGGGGCGTCGCTGCTCGAGACGTGCACGCGCAGGCGGTGTCCGGCCGGCATCCGGTAGCCGACGTGGCCGAGGTCGACCTCGACGCGACCCGGGTCCTCCGCGTCGCGAAGGCTGACCTGGCCGCGGGCGATGCGGAACGCGCGGCCCCGCTCGTCGACGTCGAGCAGGCGCACGAAGAGGTCCATGACGGGGCCGTCGGAGGAGATCAGCGCGTCGGCGCGCACCGGGCCGGTCAGGTCGAGGTCGGCGTCGAGCGCGTCGGTGGTGAACGACACCACGTCGTCGCGGTCGGCGAGTGCGGCCTCGTCGGGAGCGGACAGCAGGAACGCGAAGGCGTTCGGCACGCTCGACGGCACCGGGTCGGTCGGGTCGTGTACCCACTCGACGGTCGACGTCGTCGCGGGCGGCGTCGGCGAGAGCGTGCCGGCTGGCGCGGCGAAGAGCTCGAGCGGCGCGGCGTCCGCGGGCGGCCAGGCGTCGCTCGCCCGCATGCCGGGGGTTCCCGCGAGGTTCCACGCGACGCGCGGGATGTCGGTCGGCGAGCCGTTGCCGCGCACGAACACCTCGAAGAACGCGAGCGCCGGCTCGAGCATGCGGGGCAGCCCGGCGATCAGCTGCTCGTGCGTGCGCTCCTCGACCCGATCCTCCTCGGCGTCATCGAGGTAGTACGACTCGTGGTCCATCGACTCGATGCGGAGGAAGTGGTTGAGCGCCCAGGCCGGTCGCGCCTCGATCGCCGCGACATCCGCCCAGGAGAGCGGGGCGCAGTTGTCCCACCAGCCGATCGTGTGCAGCGTCGGGACCGGTCGCGCCTCGAAGGGGTCGCCCGTCGGGAACCGGGGCAGGTGCACCGGTCGGGGGTACCACTGGTCGTACGAGATCGAGCGCGAGCCGAGGCGATCGAGCACCGACTCGACCTGCGCGCTGTACGGCCGTCGCTCGGAGTCGAGCTCCCAGAAGTACGCGTCCTGCGAGTGGAAGTACGTGAGCGGGTACAGGTAGGTGATGCCCCACTCGACGCCGCGCGTGCGTTCGCCGGGCACGGCCCGCACCGGCTCGCCGAGTTGCGTCCCGGTCACGCGCGGCGCGATCGCCTTCAGGGCCGGATGCTGCGAGGACGCCGCCGCCCACTGGGTGAAGCCGTAGTAGCTGTCGCCCCACATCGCGACGCGGCCGTTCGACCACGGCTGGTTGACGATCCACTCGATCGTGTCGTACCCGTCGTCGGCCTCGTTCACGAAGAGGAGCGCGTCGCCCTCCGAGCGGAACTTGCCGCGCACGTCCTGTGCGACCACGCGGTAGCCGCGCGCCGCGAAGTACTCGGCGATGAGCGGGATGTAGGTGTACGTGCCGCTCTTGTCGTACGGCAGGCGGATGAGCACGGTGTCGCCCGGCGAGGCGTCCGGCTCCTCGGGCATGCCGGGCAGGTACACGTCGGTGGCGAGGCGCACGCCGTCGCGCATGCGCACCATCTCCTCACGGGCGAGCGGGCTCACGGGCTCGGGGCCGACGTGCACGATCTCCTGCATGGGTGCCTCTCTGGTGGGTGCTGCGGGTGCGGTACTGCGGCGGATGCGGGTGCGGGGCCGCGGTGGGTCTGTGCGGGTCCTGCGGCGGGTCTGCGGCGGAGCCTGCGGCAGGTCTGCGGCGGAGCCTGATCCGCCGCGGTTCCGTTGCGGTTCCGCCTCGGGTGGATGCAACGGTAAGGTTCGGTAGGGTTATTAGTCAAGTCCGACTAGAAAATAAACCTCGAAGATCGCGGCCCGGCCGCTATCGTGCGAGTGGGAGGAGACACATGGCGAGACCATCAGTGGCCGACGAGCGGACGAAGCAGATCGTCGAGGCGACGATCCGCGCGATCGGCACGCACGGCATCACGGGCGCCAGCCTCGATCGCATCGCCGAGGAGGCCGGCATGTCCCGCGGGCACGTGCGGCACTTCGTCGGCAACCGCGAGGAGCTCCTCCGCGTGAGCGCCCGCCGGTTCTACTACGACGGCGCCGAGGGGACGTCGATCCTGCCGGCCGGCACCGACTCCGTGGCATCCGCCCTCGACTACCTCTTCGGCGAGGAGTTCGCCGCCCCCGGCCGCGAGAACGCGGTCGTGCTCGGGTTCGTCGAGGCCGCGCGCACCGACCCCGCCCTCGCCGAGCTCATCGTGGCCGCCTACCAGGGCACGCACGAGCTCCTCGCCCGACTGATCGCGGCCGAGCATCCCGCCGCCGACCCGGTCGCCTGCGAGAGCACGGCCTACGGCATCGTGGCGATCGCGCTGCACAACGTGTTCCTCAGCGACATCGCATCCGTGGCCACGGGCACCGCGGGTGCTCGCGCGACCGCGGAACGGCTGCTCGCCGCGCTGCCCTGAGACGCCTGCGATGCATGACCGCGGCATCCGCCGCGATCTCCGTGCACCCGCCTCGCGCGGACGCGAATGGTCGCTTCACAGCCCCGCAGGCGACCATTCGCGTCCGCGGCGAGTGCCGGCGGACCGTGCGCGTGCACGACGTTCGACCCGCCCGCGGCGCGTCAGCCGTCGGCCGCCCGGCGGTAGCGGTCGGAATAGACCCGCAGCAGGTCGCGCAGCTCGGGCGGCGACTCGACCGTGAAGTCCATGCCGAGCATGCCGATGTACGCGGCGACCGTGTCGAGGCTGTCGGCACCGGTGAGCAGCACCGATTCGTGCGCCGAGACCTCCTCGACGATGCCGACGGCCGGGTGGATGCGATCGAGCACGGCGGATGCCGCGGCGTGCACGCGGAGGCGCGCGTGCACGTTCCAGCCGCTGACCGCGACCTGCCGCATCGTGAACGCCGTGTAGTCGCCGCCCGGCACGAGCCGCGGCGTGAACGGCCTGCGGGTCGGCATGCGCGGACGCACCCGGTCGGCGCGATAGACGTCCCACTCCCCCGTCTCGGGATCGCGCGCGACGAGGTACCACCGGCGCAGCCACGCGAGCAGGCGGTAGGGCTCGACGAGGCGCGGCACGTCGTCGTAGTCGAAGCGCAGCCACTCGACCGAGCGGATGGCGGTCGCGATCGCCCGCAGCACCTCCGGGTCGACCTCGGGGTCGGGGGCATCCGTGCCGTTGTTCTCGGGAGCCCGGTCGATGACGCTCGTCACGGCCTCGACCATGGGGCGGAGCCGCGGCGGCAGCACCTGCTCGAGCTTGGCCAGCGCGCGACGGCTCGACTCGCCGACCCCCGCGACGCCGGTGGCCGCGCGCAGGCCGATGGCCACGGCGACGGCCTCCTCGTCGTCGAGGAGCAGCGGCGGCAGTCGGCCGCCCGCGCCGAGCCGGTAGCCGCCGATCGAGCCGCGGGTCGCCTCGACGGGATAGTCGAGCGCCCGGAGCCGCTCGACGTCGTTGCGAATGGTGCGCGTGGTGACCCCGAGCCGCTCGGCGAGCTCCGGCCCCGACCAGGTCGGGCGCGCCTGGAGCAGCCCGAGCAGGGCGAGCAGTCGGCCCGCGGTCTCGGTCACGACATTCTCCGACGAACTTCGGCCATCAGGAACAATCCTTTCCGCTATCGACCGTACCGTCGAAGACATGAACATCGCCACCGCAGCCCAGACCGACATCCGCCCCTTCACCGTGGCCGTGCCGCAGGCCGACCTCGACGACCTGGCCGAGCGGCTCGCCCGCACGCGCCTGCCCCAGGCCGCGCCCGCCGACGACTGGACCACCGGCACCCCGAACCACTACCTGCGCGACGCGGTCGAGCAGTGGAAGTCGTTCGACTGGCGCGCCGTCGAGGCCCGGATCAACGCCGTGCCGAACTTCATCACCGAGGTCGACGGACAGCCGATCCACTTCATCCACGTGGTCTCGCCGCACGCCGAGGCGACGCCGCTGCTCCTCGCGCACACCTACCCTGGCTCGTCCGCCGACTACCTCGACCTCATCGACCGCCTCGTCGACCCGGTGGCGCACGGCGGCCGCGCTGAAGACGCGTTCACGGTCGTGATCCCGGATGCCCCGGGCTTCGGATTCTCCAACCCGGTGCGCGAGTCGGGCTGGACCATCGCCCGGGTCGCCCGCGCGTACGACACGCTCATGCGGCGCCTCGGCTACGAGCGCTACGGCGTGCACGGCTCCGACAACGGCGCGATGGTCGCCCGCGAACTCGGCCTGCTCGAGCCCGAGGGCTTCCTCGGGCTGCACGTGCTGCAGCTGTTCTCGTTCCCGTCGGGCGACCCGAGCGAGTTCGAACGCCTCGAGCCGGCCGACTACGCGGGCCTCGAGCACATGCAGTGGTTCCAGAAGGTCGGCGGCTACAACACGATGAACGCGTCGCGGCCGCAGACGATCGCCGCCGGCCTCAGCGACTCCCCCGTCGGCCTGTTGGCCTACAGCGAGCTGTTCGAGTCGTTCGGCAACGGCACGTCGAGGGTGCCGCTCGAGTCGATCCTCGCCGCGGTGAGCATCACCTGGTTCACGAACTCGGCCGCCGGCATGAGCCGTGCGTACTACGAGAACGCCCAGGTCGAGGAGGAGCCGCGCGTGAACCACGCGCCGACGGGGGTCGCCGTCTTCGCCGACGATTTCCAGACGATCAAGGTGTTCGCCGAGCGCGACAACGACGCGATCGTGCACTGGAGCCGGTTCCCCGAGGGCGGCCACTTCGCCTCGCTCGAGGTGCCCGACGTGCTCGCGGGCGACATCGCGGCGTTCTTCGCCTCGCAGCGCTGACGCGCGGGGCGGGCCGAGGCGCCACGCCGACCCCCGCATCGCGAGCGGTCACGTTCTGCGGCATCCGCCCCTCTTGATGCCGCAGAACGTGACCGCTCAGTCGCGCGCCGCGGCGCGTCGCTCGTCGCGCGCCACGCCGCGTCGGGCGCAGGCACCGCGACGGGGCGGGAGGTGAGCCGCACGGCACAGGTCAGCGGGCGACCGCTCCCACCCACGTCCGCCAGGCCTCGGCCTCGGTCGCGGCATCCGCACCGAAGAGGTGGTGGCCGACGCCCGCGGCAAAGAATCCGCGCGTGAAGCGGTACATGGCGTCGTCGGTGCGCACGCCGAGGTTCGCGGCATCGGCGAGGTCGACGACGCCGTCGACGGCCGGTAGGCCGGCGGGCGAGAGCACGACCCGCCGCCCCGCTGCTTCGCGACCGCTCACGCCGAGGTCGACCAGCATCGCCGCCCAGCGCCGATCGAGGTCGCCGACCGGCGCGAAGGCCGCGACGGCCACGCCCGGTCGCCCCGCGAAATGCGTGAGGTACTCCACGAGCGTCTGCCGGTGGATGCGCCCGCCCGCGAGCATGGCCTCGTACTCGTCCTCCCAGTCGTCACCGGGGAGGAACCCGCTCGACACCATGCGGAGGACCGTGCTGCCGCTCGCCCGCGCCTCGACGAGGAACTCCATCGCGAAGAACCGGCCGTCGGGACTCTCGGCCCCGCGGAACGAGAACCGGCGGCCCGGCTCGTAGGCCTCAATCGCGGACTCCAGCGCGACGTCGCCCATCGTGGTGCGCACGGTGCGGGCGTCGAGATCGACGTCGGTCGCGCCCATGAACCACGAGCTGAGACCTGGACCGGTGGAGATCGCGTCCCACACGAGCTCGGGGTCGGCGTCGAACTCGAACTCGGCGGGCTGTTCGAATCGGTGCGGCATGATCACTCGCCCCCTGCCCGGCGCGCGTTCGACGGATCGGGTTCGGTCGGCGCCGCGGCGGCCGTCGCCCCGGCCGTCGACCCCGTGGGCGGGTTCGCGCTCGGATGCAGCGCCAGCACGAGACGGTAGTCGCGGCCTCGTGGCGCGGCCTCGTCGTGGTACCGGCTGACGAGCCCGAGCACGGCCGCGCCGAGCTCGTCGGCGAACGCCGCCCGGTCGGCCGCCGAGGCGAAGCGGATCTCCCCGTCGAGGCCGAAGGTGGCGAGCCGCTTGGCCTCGCGATCTGCGCCGGCGAGGAGGCGTCCGACGTCCTGCACGAGTCGCCCGGCGAGGGCGAGCAGCCAGCGGGCCGAGAGGCGGTCGGGTGCGCGCGACGGATCGGGCTGCACGGATGCCAGCGCCGACGGCGTGATCACGTACGAGGACGCGGTGGCGCGCATCACGCGCTCGACCACATTGCCCTTGCGGCGCTCCTCGACGAGCTCGATGAGCCCGCGTTCCTCGAGCGTGCGCAGGTGGTAGTTGACCTTCTGGCGCGGGAGCCCGACGATGACGCCGAGGCCCGTCGCCGAGTTCGGCACGGCGAGCTCGGCGAGCAGTCGCGACCGGATCGGGTCGAGGGAGGCGATCGCGGCATCCGCGTCCTCGATGGCGGCGACGTCCAGCAGCGGCGTCGGCGCCGGGGTCATGGTCGTCATCACGCCGAGACCGGGCGCGGTCGCAGCTTCAGTACGCGGACGCCGTTCGGGAAGTCGGCCGAGTCGACGGTGTCGAACGCGATGCGCGTCGTGAACAGCGGCAGCCCGCTGCCGAGCACCACCGGATGCACCGTGAGCCGGTACTCGTCGACGAGGCCGTGCGACGAAACGTACTGGGCGAGCGTGGCGCCGCCCGAGACCCCGATGGGGCCGCCGGGCACGTCCTTCAGGCGGGCGATCTCCTCTTCGGGGGTGCCGGAGGCCAACGTCGAGTTGCTCCAGTCGGCCGAGGCCAGCGTGGTCGAGAAGACCACCTTCTGCACGGAGTTCATGACCTCGGCGATGGGGCCCTCGGCCCCGACCCAGCTCTCGGCCTGGCCGACGTAGTTCTTGCGCCCCATGAGGATGGTGTCCAGCCCGTCGAGCGTGGCCTGCGTGGCGGCCATGAGCTCGGGGCTGAAGTTCGGGAAGGCCCAGTCGAGCCCTCCGTCGGTGGTCGCGACATAGCCGTCGAGCGACACGTTCATACCGAGTGCGACACTGCGCATGATCGGACTCCTCAGTCGATTCGGTCCGGGGACCCTCCCCGGGTCGTCCTCATGCATCCAGTCTCATACCGACAAGATAATTTGTCAAGACAATTCTGAGTTTCGGTCAGGTTCCGGCGAAGAGCAGCGGCAGCAGCTGGATCCCGATGGCGCTCGCCACGAATCGGGAGCGGCGATCGCTCGTGAGCTGCGCGACCCAGTCGAAGCGGCCGACGTCGACGAGTTCGACGACGTCGCCGCCGGGCGCGTGCAGGCCGTACCCGACGCGCAACCCGTCGTAGTAGGCGGCGTTCGCGAGGGGCTCGCGCACGACCTCCACCTCGGGCCACCGCTCGAGGATGGCGGCGGCGACCCGATCACCGAGCACGGCGTGCTCGCCGTCGACGCGCACGATCGCCCGCGGCCGGTCGCCGCCTCCGATTCCGGCCGCGGCGGCCGCCTCGAGCAGGCGCCGGTACGCGCCGAGCTGCGCGAGGACGGCGTCGACCTCGAAGGCGTCGTCACCCCGGGCACGCCCCGCGTCGGCGAGGGCGGACATGCGGAAGTGCCGCGTGCGACCACGACCGGCCGGTGCCGGCTGCATCCGCAGCGTCTGGTGCACGGTGCAGAGTCGCACGGATGCGGCCGGCTCGCCGCGCAGCCGCCGTGCGGCCTCGAGGGCGAGCACGTTCGTGGGGTCGGAGACGACCTCGACGGGGCGGATCGTCGACAGCACGCGGTCCTGCGAGGTCGGCGCGAGCACCGAGGTCACGCCGATCGGTGCGACCGGTGAGAGCAGCAGCGCCTCGTACTCGGATGCCGCGGCGAGCGCGAGCGCATCGAGCGCCACGCTCGTGCGGAGGTCGACCGCCGACGTGGCGACGGGCGAGTCGTCGGCCCACTGGTCGAGCAGCTGGGAAGGACGGCGCCGGGCCGCGGCATCCCGCGCGTTGGCGAGGAGCACCCCGCGCCGGTCGTGCACGGGTGGAGGAGCGGATGCCGCGGAACGCTCGTCGTCCATCGCCCCATCATGCCGCGCGCCTCGGCGCCGCGCACGCGGCATCCGCCCCTTCCTCGCGGCGGAGTCCCGTTGTCGCGCCGGAGTCCCGATCGCACGGGATTCCAGCGCCGCAACGGGACTCCGGCGCGACCCAACATCGCGCGACGACCCGGGCGCGCGACGGCTCAGTCGCGCGGGCCGAGCTCCAGCGCGTAGAAGACGCTGTTCGGGTCGGGCACGTACGAGCCGAACGGCGGGCACTCCACGAATCCGGCCTTCTCGTACAGCGAGCGGGCGGGGGCGAAGAAGGGCTCGGTGCCCGTTTCGAGGCTGACGCGCGCGTAGCCGCGAGCACGTGCCTCGTCGAGGACGTGCTCGAGCAGGCGTCGGCCGAGGCCGCGACCTCGCGCCGCGGCATCCGCTCGCATCGACTTGAGCTCGCCGTGATCGGGCGCGAGCTGCTTCAGCGCAACGCAGCCGAGCACGTCGTCGCCGTCGGAGATCGCCCAGAACGTGACCGCCGGGTCGGACAGGCCCGAGACGTCGAGCGCGTGCACGCTCTCGGCGGGCGAGGTGGCGTGCATGTCGGCGAGGTGGTCCTCGAGCAGGCGCAGCACACGGGGGTCGGCGAGGTCGCCGCGGTCGATCAGCAGTTCAGGCACTCGACGATTCTCACAGCCGAATGCGTCGGCGACGTTTCGCGAGCCTGAGGAGCACGCACGCACGCACACCACGCCGACCGGAGCCGGGCCGCGCTCAGACCTCGACGGCGATGCCGTCGACCAGCCACAGGGCGCGGTCGTGGACGGATGCCTCGGAGCCGTCGATCGCGTCGCGCAGGCCCCGCTCGCCGTCGACGAAGTGCGACCAGCCGTCGTAGTGGGCGAACGTCGCGATGCGGGGTGCCGCGATGCCCACGAGCTCGACCGCCTCGCGTCCGGTCATCGTGAAGCGCACCGGCCCGGAGATGCCGAAGCGCACGCCGCCGACGTTCGCGAGCATCACGTCGACGTCGAGTTCGGCGGCGGCGCGGCGGAGCGCACCGAAGAGCACGGTGTCGCCGGTGATCCAGATCGCGACCCGCTCCTCGCCCTGGCGTCGGACGGCGAAGCCGACGACGTCGCCCACGATCGGACGCGTGAACGGCGGTCCGTGCCGGCAGGGCGTCGCCGTGACGACGAGGGTCGGCAGTCCGGGGCGCGTGCCCGGCAGGGTGATGGACTCCCCGGCCCGGAGGCCGTGCAGCCGCCCGGCGCCCAGGTCCTCGGCCATCCGACCGGCTCCACTCGCCGTCGTGAGGACCGCGCCGGCCGACGGCAGCATCGCGCGGCCGGCGTCGTCGAGGTTGTCGGCGTGATGATCGTGGCTGACGAGGGCGAGGTCGATCGGGCCGAGCTCCGCGGCCGTGAGTGCGGGATCGAGCGTCTTGGTGGATCCGGTGCCCCACCCGAACTCGTAGTGACGGCCTGCCGGATCGAACGTCGGGTCGACGAGGATGCGCCATCCGTCGAGCTCGACGAGCACGGTCGGGCCGCCGATGCGCGTCAGCTTCATGCCCGTGACACTAGGGCAGCCGCGGCCGCACGTCGAGGACCTGTTCGGGTCACGCCCCGGCCGCCACCGACGATCGCGCGTGCGCGAGGGCCCAGTCGAGGGCGTGGTCGGCGACCTCCTCCCAGCCGGGCTCGGCGCAGATCCAGTGCGAGCGGCCGGGGAACTCGACGTACTCGGTGAGCGCGGGCGACTTGGCGTAGTGCTTCGCGTTGGACTTGTTCACCGAGGGCGGCATGATGTGGTCCTTCTCGCCGCCGATGAACAGCAGCGGGGCCCGGTCCTTCGCGTAGTCGACCCACGTCTCCTGGTGCCCGGGCTTGAAGTTCGCGATGAGGCCGTACGCCCAGATCCAGTTGCCGGGCGCCGCGATCGCGAACTCCTGCCAGGCCGCGTCGGAGTCCTCGCGCGAGAGGGTGTTCGCGAACGCGTAGTGGAACTCCTCCGGCGTGAACGCGACCGCCTTGCGACGGTTCGCGGGGCTCCTGAGTGCGGGGAAGAGCGATTTCGCCTGCGAGAGGGGGTTCACGCGCACGCCCTCGGTCGGCGCCGAGTCGACCACCACTCCGGCGGCGCCGAGGCCCCGCGCGAGCAGCAGCTGCGTGAGCGTGCCGCCGAACGAGTGCCCCATGATGATGGGCGGTTTCGGCAGCGCCTCGATCTGGGCGGCGAGGTGGTCGACGGTCTCGGGCACCGTGAGGTTCGCGATGACGTCGGGGCTCTCGCGCAGCGCCTCGACCTCGATCTCGAAGCCGGGATAGGCGGGCGTCAGCACGGTGAAGCCCTCGGCCTCGAAGCGCTCCTTCCAGCCCCGCCAGCTGCGCGGGGTCATCCAGAGGCCGTGCACGAGCACGATGGTGTCGGGGGATGCGGGGTCGATCTGTTCGGTCATGGCGGGGGGTCCTTTCGGCGGTGAGGGGAGGTCGGATGCCGCGGGGCCGGCCCGCGGCATCCGCTTCAGGAATCGATGAAGGCGAGCAGGTCGGCGTGCAGCCGCTCGCGATCGGTGTCGGGCAGCCCGTGGGCGCCGTTCTCGTAGACGAGGAGCGTGGCCCCGTCGATGAGCTCGGCCGAGCGCCGCCCGCCCACCTCGAACGGGACGATCTGGTCGTCGTCGCCGTGGATCACGAGGGTGGGCACGTCGATCTTCGCCAGGTCGGGCCGGAAGTCGGTCGCCGAGAAGGCTGCGATGCACTCGTAGGCCGCACGGTGCCCGCAGGCCATGCTCTGCAGCCAGAAGGCGTCGCGCACGCCCTGCGAGATGTCGGTGTTGCGGTTGTGGCCGAAGAACGGCCCGTCGGCGAGGTCGCGGTACAGCTGCGAGCGATCGGATGCCTCGCCCGCGCGGATGCCGTCGAACACGGCGATCGGCAGCCCGCCGGGGTTGTCGTCCGTGGCGAGCATGAGCGGCGGCACGGCCGAGACGAGGACGAGCTTCGCGACCCGCGCGGAGCCGTGCCGTCCGACGTAGTGCGCGATCTCGCCGCCGCCGGTCGAGTGGCCGACGAGGGTGAGCTCGGTCAGGTCGAGGTGCTCGATGAGACAGGCCAGGTCGTCGGCGTAGGTGTCCATCTCGTTGCCGTTCCAGGTCTGGCTCGACCGGCCGTGGCCGCGCCGGTCGTGCGCGATCGCGCGGTGCCCGTGCTCGGCGAGGAAGAGCGCGGCGGCCTCCCACGCGTCGGCGTTCAACGGCCAACCGTGGCTCAGGAGCACGGGCGTGCCCTCCGAACCCCAGTCCTTGTAGAAGATCTGCGCGCCGTCATCGGCGGTGACGTAGGGCATGGGCGCCTCCCGGTTCGGGCGAGTCGCGCGGCTCGCGATTCGCGGATGCCTCGATGCTGGCGCGCGCGGCCGCCGCGGCGCACCACGTGGGGTGCGTAGTCGCGAGCCGGGCCTCAGCGCGCCGGACGGCGTTCGATGAGCTGGCGGCGCGAGGTGATGCCGAGCTTCCGGAACACCTTTCGGAGGTGGTAGTCGACCGTGTTCGCGCTGATGAACAGTTCCGCCCCGATCTCGGCGTTGGTGCGCCCGGCGGCGGCGAGGTGCGCGACCGTCTCCTCCTGGGGTGTGAGCCGTGGGGCGCCGTCGTCGCCCGGTTCGTGGGCGGCGATGTGCTCACCGGTCGCCTCGATCTCGCGGCTCGCCCGCGCCGCGAAGGCCGGCGCACCGACGCGCTCGAAGATCGCGAGCGCGGCGCGAAGCTCGTCGCGGGCCTCGCGGCGCCGCTTCATGCGCCGCAGCCACTCGCCGTAGAGCAGGTGCGCGCGCCCGAGCTCGCCCGGTGCCGTGGCCCGGTCGAGGTGCTCGATCGCCGCGAGGTATAGCGCCTCCGCCTCCTCCGGCTCGGCGAGCAGGGCCTCGGCCCGTGCCGAGATGCCGAGGATCCACGGCGTGCCGCTCGCCGCCGCGAACTCGGCGAGTCGATCGGCCGCCGCCCGCGCCTCCTGGACCTTGCCGCTGCGCACGCCCGCCTCGACCAGGTCGGGCAGCTGCTGGTACGTCACCTGGATGAAGTCGAGTTCGACCAGGGGCCGCAGCCGCTCGTAGGCGTCGCGGTAGTGGCCGTCGGCGATCTCGCGGATGCCGAGACCGGTCATCGCGATCGTCCAAACGCCGGCGAACCCGGTCGGGAGCGTGGCCTCGGCGATCTGCTCGACCTGCTCCGTCGGCGCCCCGGACCACGCGAGGTAGGAGGCGTTCACGACCTGCTCCGCGTCGTAGCCGATGGCCCGTCGCAGCTCGCGCACCTGCGCCACGTATCGGCCGGATGCCGCCGGGTCGCCGCGCACGAGCTCGACGAGCCCGAGCACCCACAGGGTGGTGTCGAGCACGCGCAGGTTGCCCGCCTCGGTGGCGGCGCGCATCGTGCGTTCGAGCAGTTCGACGCACGTGCGCTCGTCCCACAGCGCCATCGTCAGGGCGACCGCCTCGGAGCCGAGCTCGAGCAGCTGCGCATCGCTCGAGTCCTGGAGCATCGCCACCGCCTCGCGCATGATCGACACCGCCTCGGGATACGGCTGCAGGATGTGCGCCCCGAGGGCTCGCAGCGTGAGCGACGAGCGCCCGTCGGTAACATCGGCGCCGGTGGCGAGCCGTCGCCCGAGCTCCGGCAGGGTCCCGCTGCGCACGGCCGACTCCGAGGTGAGCTCCGCGTTGAAGGCGCCGAGCAGGGCTCGCTGCTCGAGCTCGGGCGCCCGGCCGTGGAACAGCCCGGCCGCCCTCAGCAACCGCTCGGTTCCGCCTCGCACGCCGTCGGGGTCGGCGACGAAGAGGGCGAGCGTCGCCCGCAGCATGAGCAGTCGCCCCTCGGTCACGGGATCGAGGTCCGCCGGGCCGACTCGGTCGTGTTCGATGCGGTCGAGCAGGTCGAGCGCGTGCTGGGCCGCGCCGGCCGCCGCCGCGGCTTCCGCCGCCGCCATGAGGCGGGCGTCGCGTAACGGCCCCGACGTCGTGAGGTCGGCCGCCCCGGAGAGCAGCCTGGCCCGCGAGGCGGTGCCGCCCCGGCCCCCTGCGGCGTCCGCCGCTCGTTCCATGCGGTCGGCGACCGCGTCGTCGACACCGGATGCCGCAGCGGCCGCATGCCAGACCGCGAGGTCGGGTCGCCCCTGCCCGTCGGCGACCTCGCGCAGCACCGCGTGCACCTCGCGTCGCTCTCCCGCGGACATCGCGTTGTAGACCGCGGCGCGCACGAGCGGATGCCGGAACCGCACGCGTTCGCGCACCGACGCGAGTCCCGCCCGCTCGGCCGGCGCCCCGGCATCCGTCGCCACCCCGAGACGGAGTGCCGCCTCGTCGATGATCGTGGTGCGCCCCGTGGACTCGGCCGCGACGATGCCGAGCCACCGCCGGGTGCCCTCGGGCAGCGCGTCGACCGCCCGCAGGTAGGTGGACTCGAGACGCTGGCCGATCGGCACCGGTCCGACCGCGATCGACGAGTCGGCGAGCTGCTGCGCGGTGAACTCGCGTGCGAGGTCGACGAGGGCGAGCGGGTTGCCGCCGGTCTCCTCGGCGAACCGCACGGCGAGGTACGGGTCGACGTGGTGGGCGGCCGAGCGGATCAGCAGTTGCACCGCGGCCGTGGCCTCGAGGCCGGCGAGGTCGAGCACGTCGATGCCCGCCGCTCGCACGTCGACGCGTGCGTCGGGCCGGGTGCCGAGCAGCAGCGCGACCGACTCGGCCTCGAGGCGCCGGGCGACGAAGGCCAGCACGTCGAGCGATTCGGGATCGACGAGGTGCGCGTCGTCGACCACGCACACGATCGGTTCGCGCTCGGCGGCAGACGCGAGCAGCGACAGCATGCCGAGGCCCACGAGATAGCGGTCGGGCGGCGGGCCGTCTTCGAGGCCGGCGGCGATGCGCAGGGCGGAGGCCTGGGGCCCCGGCAGAGCCGGGACGAGGTCGGTGAAGGGGCTGCCGAGCCGCTGCAGCGTCGCGTACGGCATCGCCGTCTCGGCCTCGAAGCCGTCGGCGCGCACGACCCGGACGCCGACGAGATCGTTCGTGGCATGGCTGAGCAGGCTGGTCTTGCCGATGCCGGGCTCGCCGCGCAGGATCAGTGCGGCGCCCCGACCGTTGCGCGCCGAGCCGACCAGCTCGGCGAGGCGCTCCAGTTCGCCGGCACGGCCGAGGAGCTCAGTCGATGTCGTGTCGATGCGACCACGTTAGTGGAGCGCTCTCACCCGGCGCCATGGGCGATTCGGCTCAGGCGTCGGAGCGGAATCCGAGACGGCGCGCGGCGAGCTCGGCGGCGAGCAGGCGCACCGCCTTCGGGCCGACGCCGTGGATCGCGAGGAGATCACGGTCGCGCACCTCGGCGAGCTGCGCGAAGGTCGTGAAACCGTTGATCGCGAGCTCACGCGTCGCGACCCTGCCGATGCTGCGCGGGAACTCGGATGCCGCGATGTCGTCGCCCATCCCGCCATTCTCGCGTTCCGGGAGACGAGTGCCAACGGTTCGGTCAGCCGAACAGCCTCCGCAGCCAGTCGAGAAGCGCCTGCACGGCCTGCGCGATCACCTGCGCCGGTCCAGGGCGCTCGTCGACCACGATCACCGCGGGCGCGGTCGCCGTCACCGGTGCCTGCCCGTCGACGGTCGCGGTGACGGCGACCGACAGGTCGTGGCCGACGTCGCCGCCGCGAACCGCGTAGGTCGCCTCGGTGCCCTTGCGGCCCGGGATCGGCTCGCCGTCGCTCAGCCACTGGTAGGCGATGGCCGCGTCCCCATGGGACCAGGTTCCGGGGTCGGCGGTGAGTCTCGAGCCCTTCACCGGGTTCCCGGCGATCGACGGTGCGGTGAGGTTGGCCAACGGCACCGTGACCTCGGGGAGCACCGTGATCTCGGTCGGTTCGGCGATCGGCCCCAGCCGGGCGCCCGTGGCGGCGGGCGCGGCATCCGTCAACTCGAGCAGGCCGTGCATATCGATCGAGCCGTCGGCCGCGATCTCGGGGCGCACGCCGTCGAGGTCGACGGACTCGAACCAGTCGGCCGCGACCGGCGACGCGGCTCCCGTGTTCCAGAGGTTCGTCGGATCGGCGAGCAGCGAGGTGTCGGCCTGCTTCAACGCGAGCACATCGGACTGGGGCGACTGCCAGGAGAGCACGCCGGCGGCGCGATAGTCGGTCGCCGCGGCGTTCGTCTCGAGCCGGACGCCGCGGTCGTTGCCGACCGAGGTGACCCGGTCGAGGCGGATGTCGGGTCCCGAGTTCGAGGTGACGCCGGTCGCGAGGTTGCCGAAGCTGACCGAGTTGCGCAGCAGGTGGTCGCCGGGCATGGACTCGCCGCCGAGCTTGAAGCCGTTGCCCTCGCCGATGCGGCTCGGGTCGGCCTGCAGCCATCCGTTGTCGTAGGCGACGGAGTCCTCGACGATGACCGTGCCGATCGGGCCGGTCGTGGACTTGGCGTAGAGGTCCCAGCCGTCGTCGATGTTGTTGTACGCGATGTTCGAGCGGAACACGTTGCCCTCGCCCACGCTGAGTTTCGCGGCGAAGCCGTCGGCGTCGTTGCCGCCGAGGTCGGCGTTGTCGTGCGACACCGACGAGACGACGAGGTTGTCGGTCGGCCACAGTGCGGGCGGCTCGGCCTCGGATCCGGAGATCTGGATGCCGGTGTCCATGTTGTGGTGCGACTCGACCCGCTCGACGACGTTGTGGTGGCCCTGGATGAGCATCGGCTTCTTCTTGTCGGCGGACCCGGTGATCTCCAGGTCGTACACGTGCCACCAGTCGCCGCGGAGCACGAGGCCGCCGTCGGGCGAACCCGAGAGGTCGAGCACGGCTCGCGCGCCGGGCTCCGACATGAGGGTGATCGGAGCCTCGGCGGTGCCGTCGCGTCCGCGCTCGGCGACGACCCTGCGCGGCAGCGCATAGGTGCCGCCCTCGAGCACGATCTGCTGCCCGGCCTGCGCGAAGGCGACGGCGGTGTGCAGGTCGAGCGGCGATGCGGTCGTGCCGTCGCCGTCGGGAGTGCCGTCGGGTGCGACGCGGATCGACTGGCCCGGCTCGCCGAACGAGTCGACCGTGACCGCGAGCGGCACGTCGACCGGGTCGGTCGACTCGACCTGCTCGTACTCGCCGAGGTGCGGCTGCTCGGCCGCGGGCAGGAACCGTGCCGTGAGCTCGTTGACGCCGGGCTCCAGCTCGACGGGCACGAGCACGCGCTCGCCGGGCGTGAGCGGCACGTCGCCGGCGACGACCTCGCCCGAGGCGTCGACGATCCGGCCCGTGCCGTACATGTTCGCGACGAGCGGCACGTCGAGGCTCGACTCCGGGGTGGTGCGCGTCACGTCGGCCGAGAGCGTCGCCGGGATGTACTCGGTCGGCGGGTCCTGCCTCGGCTCGTCGTCGGCGGGCAGGATGGTCGTGAACTCCCAGTCGGTGACGGTCACCTGGATCTTGCGGGCCACCGCGAGTCCGACGAACGACGCATCCGCGTTCTGCACGTCGAGCATGTCGGGGTCGTACTGGATGACCTCGAGGTCCTGTCCGCCGCGGTGCCAGACGGCGTGGTATCCCGTGTTGGACTTGCGCAGCGTGAGCTCGTACTCGTCTCCCGCGGCGAACTTCGGGCCGACCGCGTCGGGGCGGTACTCCCAGTCGAACGCCTCGGAGTCGCTCATGTCGCGGGTGCCGGCCGTGTTGTCGGTGGTCGCGCCCGTGTAGCCGTGCACGAAGCGCGCACCGGGCGTGCCGTCCTGCCACTCGCCGGCGCCGGTGCCGAAGGGGTAGCGCGTGAGCAGCGCTCCGGCGGAGTTGAAGTACCTCGCGGCCGAGACACCCGGCACGAGGTCGTCGACGGCGAGCACGCCGAACCCGGACTGCGCGTCCTTCGCGGTCGCGTCGTCGACCCGGAAGGTCGCCGTCAGCGTGAAGTTCTCGGTCGCGGGGTCGACCTGCGTGTAGAAGTACTGGAACCCGTCCTCGCTGTTGGCGAGCTTGGTCGAGCTGGCCTTCGCGTCGAACGTGATCGAGCCGTCGTCGTGCTCGAGCACCGAGCCGCCGGATCCCGCGTTCGAGCCGACGTCGGCGATCTGCCAGCGTTCGACCTCGGCGGCCACGTCGACCGTGGACTCGGCTCCGGTCGCCGACTCGGCACCGCGGTGGGCGACGATGCGCACCTGGTGGCTCGCGCCCGGCGTGAAGCCGGGAACGTCGGCCGTGGTGCCGGTCACGCCCTGGGCGAGGGCGGTGAACGGCGCACCGCCGGAGCTCGCCTCGACCGAGTACGAGTCGGCCTCGGCGGTCGCCGACCACGAGAGCGTCACGGTGGCCGAGCCGCCGACGATGCCGCTCGTCAGGGCGCCGGTCACGGTCGGGCCGACGAGCGGGAGCGAGAAGTCCTCGACCGCGGCACGAGCGGAGGTGAGGGCGGATGCCTCGCCCGCACGGGTGAGCCGAACCTCGACCTCGTACGCACCCGATGCCGGCGGCGTCAGCGAGAGGGTCCCCGCGGTGCCGTCCGTCGCCGCGAGCGTCTGGTCGACGACGCCGCCGTCCGCAGCGAGGAGGCTGGCGTAGACCACGTCGCCGCCGTCGGTCCCGAGCAGGCCCTCGTAGGCGACGAGCAGGTTCGCGGGGTTCGCGGGGTCGGGCGCGACCGAGGTGACGACCGGCGTCGCGACGTCGCCCCAGGCCGCACGCGTCTGCGGATCGAACGCGCCGAGCTGCGCGAAGTAGACGTTGACGCCCGAGCTCGGCGACGCCAGCCAGTACTCGCCGGGCGAGGTGATCGCGATGCGTTCGGTGGTCACCGCCAGCGAGTCGACGTCGGCGAGCGCCGGCGCACGGCCGACCTCGCCGGTCGCGTTGTAGAGGGCGACAGCGCGGTCGGCCGTCGCGCTGCCGCTGCGGGCGGCGACGAAGACCTCGGTGGGCACGTCCGACTCGGATACCGCGAAGTGCAGCGATCGGGCGGCCTCGGCACCCGACCCGTTCAACTTGATGCGCTTCGTGAACGCCTCGCCGCGGTCGGAGATGCGACTGTGGGCGTCGACCGTCACGTTCTTGCCGGGTGCGGCGTAGATCGTGAAGTCGCTGCCGGTCGGGGTGATCGCCACGTGATCGGCGACGGCGAGGTTCCCGGCGTTCAGGGCGGTGGAGGGACCGAGCGCGATCGCGCCGACGGCTCCGGTCAGGGTGAGGCCCGCGACGGTCAGGGCCGCCAGGGAGGTTCGGAGGGCGCGCGACATCTGGGGCATGGGTCTCCTCGTCGAGATCGTGTCGTTCCGCGTCGAATGGCCCAGAAAGCGCTTTCTCGCGGGTGCTCGATTGGCAAGGTAATCGCTTTCCGCGATGGCGTCAACCGTTGGATCGGATCCGGAGGGATCCGATCAGCCGAGTGAGCGCGTCACGCCGTCTTCACGGCGGACGTGTCGACGCAGACGACGCCCCGGTTGCCGTCCTGGTCGGCGATCACCGTGAGCGACGGCGCGTCACCGGCATCGATGATCGTCCCTCCCGCGGCGACGGCGGCGGCGATCCGCTGCTCCGCCGCCTCGGGCGCCACGTAGACCTCGAGGTGGAAGCGTTGACGCGAGGCCTCGTGCTCGTCGTCCTCCCCGAACCACAGGTTCGGCACCCGCGCCGCGGCATCCCGGATCTCGTCGCTGAGCGACCCGCGGCCCTGGGAATCGGCGCTCCCGGTCAGGAGGGCCGCCCACACCGGGGCGATCGTGGCGGAGCGGGCCGTGTCGAGGCCGAGCTCGACCTCGACGACCGAGGCCGGGTCGGCCGCGACCCCGTGGTCGACGGCGATCTCGGTGATCCGCCGTGCGAGTTCGACGTCCTGCTGGGTCACCCATTCGACGACGTGGTCGGCGCCCTCGTCGTCGCGGTAGACGGCGTCGACGCTGACGAGCTCCAGATCGACGTGGCCCTTCCCGATCGTCGCGCGCGGATGGTGGCCGAGCGCGTCGCCCGCCTCGCCCACCGCGACGACGAACTGCGCGGCGGCGGCGAAGTCGACGGCCACGTAGCGTGCGTGCAGTCCCTGCGCCAGCTTGCGCCAGTCGGTCAGGCCGGCTTCGGCGATCTGCTCGCCCCTCAGCATGTCCATGGACGCGGAGCTTATCCCCGGTTCAGCGCGGCGGCCACAGGGAAGACCCGCAGGCGCGCTCCACCTCGGACCTCGACCCTCGGACCGAGCGGGACCCGGACCTGCCCGCCGCGGTCGGTCAGAGCGCGCCGGTCGCGGGCGTCTCGCGCACGCGTCCGCCGCCCTCGAAGACGAGCAGGCGGTCGGCGAGCTTGTCGACGAAGAACCGGTCGTGGCTGACCACGATCACGGCGCCCGGGAAGTGCGTGAGGGCCCGCTCCATGACCTGCGTCGAGGTGATGTCGAGGTGGTTGGTCGGCTCGTCGAGCACGATCACCGCGGCCCCGGACAGCAGGCACTGCGCGATCGCGACCCGGGCCCGCTGGCCGCCCGAGAGCGTGCCGATCTTCTGCTGAAGGTCGGCCTCGGAGAACTGGAGCATCGCGAGGAACCGGTTCACGCTCTTCTTCGTCGCCGTGAACGCGAGCGATTCGGGGTAGGCGTTCACCGCGTGCCCGACCGAGTCCGCGAGGTCGAGCTCCGCGTAGACCCGGTTGTACGAGACGTACCGCACGCCCTTCGCCCACCGCACGCTCCCGGCATCCGCCTCGGTCTCCTCGGTGAGCACGTCGAGCAGCGTCGACTTGCCCGATCCGTTCGAGCCGAGCACTGCGATCCGGTCGCCACGGTGCACGTCGAAGGAGAGGCCATCGAACAGCGGGGCGCCGCCGAAGCCCTTGCCCAGCCCCGTCACCGTGAGCAGGTCGTTGCTGACGCGCAGGCCCTCGTAGATGCCCGTGATGATCTGGTCGATGGGACGCGGCGCCTGGCGCTTCTTGATGTCGGCGAGCCGGCGCGCGACCGCGTTCGACGGGTTGCGGGCGGCCTCCCGGCGTGCGGCCGACGCGGCCTGCTCGTACGCCAGCAACTCCTCCTCATGCGCGAACTGCTTCTCGAGCATCTTCAGTCGCGACTGCTTCGCGTGCACGTAGGCCGAGTAGTCGCCCTCGTACTCCTGCAGGCGGTAGTTCTCGAGCTCGATGATGCGGGTCACGACCCCGTCGAGGAACTGGCGGTCGTGCGAGACCACGAGCACGGCGCCCGCGAAACCCGAGAGCCAGTTCTCGATCCACTTCACGCCGTCGAGGTCGAGGAAGTTCGTCGGCTCGTCGAGCAGCAGCACGTCGGGCGACTGCACGAGGATCTGGGCCAGGGCGGCGCGGTTGCGCCATCCGCCCGAAAGCCGGCCCACCGGCAGCGCCCGGCGCTCCTCGTCGAAGCCGAGCCGGGTGAGCACGGTGTCGATGGTGGTCTCGTAGGTCCAGCCGCCGACGTGGTCCATGCGCTCGAAGAGCTCGCCCTGCTCGGTCAGCAGGCGCGTCATCTCGTCGTCGGACATGGGCTCGGCGAGCGCCAGCCCGATCTCGTCGAGGCGTGCCTGCGTCTCGTGCACGGCCGTGAAGTGCGCGCTCAGGGTCTGCTGGATGCTCTGCTCGCCGTCGAGCTCGGAGAACTGCGAGAAGTACCCGATGGTCGTGCCGAGCGTGACGTCGCGGGTGCCGCCGGTCGGGTCGCGACGCCCCAGCACGACCTCGAGCAGGCTCGTCTTGCCCGTGCCGTTCTTGCCGATGAGCCCGACCCGGTCGCCCTGCTTGAGCTTGAGGAACGCCTCCTTGAGCACCGGACGCCCGTCGAACTCGATGCTCACGTCGTTCAGGCGGATCAGGCTCACGGGGGTCCTCTCGATGGGCACGACGAGCGGATGCCGCGCGTCGGAGTTCTGGCGCCCCCAGCGTACGTGGCGCGGGCTGGGCGCCCGCCACGCGGCATCCGCCGGGCGCATCGGGCGGTCGCGGGCCGGGATGACGGGCGTCGGAGCGCCGAGCACAACCATGGTCTATACATCCGATGTCTGATGCGAAAGGATGGCATGGAATCGAGAAATACCGTCGCAGATACCATCGCGACGCGCAAGACACCAGACCAAAGACGTCCTGGAGGACCTTCTCAGATGCTCAACCGTGAACTCGACCGACGCCGCGTACTGCAACTCGGCGGCCTCGTCGCCCTCGCCCCGCTCCTGCCCCAGTTCTTGACCGCGCAACCCGCGACGGCCCTCGCCGGCGCACGATTCGCCGGCAGCGCGGCGGGTGCGATCCCGCTCCCACCCCTCTCCCCCAAGGCCCTCTGGTACGGCACCCCGGCCACCGACTGGGAGTCGCAGGCCCTGCCGATCGGAAACGGCCGACTCGGTGCCATGCTCTTCGGCAATCCAGACCAGGAGGCCGTGCAGTTCAACGAGCAGAGCCTCTGGGGCGGCGTCAACGACTACGACAACGCCCTCGCCGGCCAGGGCGACGGCGCGTTCGACACGAGCATGACCGGGTTCGGGTCGTATCGCGACTTCGGCGACCTGACGATCGAGTTCGGCGCACGCGCGAAGGTGACCTCGCCCGGCGGCCCGTACCAGATCTCCGGCTCCGAACGGGTGGAGAACTCGTACGACGGCACGTCGAGCACGAAGTGGTGCATCATCGCGCCGCCCGCGCACGTGCTCTGGCAGGTCGAGCTCCCGACCGCGACGGTCGTGGACTCGACGAGCTTCACGAGCGCGAACGACGTGCCTGCGCGCGACCCGCAGGAGTGGCGGGTGCTCGGCTCGAACGACGGCACAGCCTGGACGACGCTCGACTCGCGCACGGGGCGCCCTTCGAGCAGCGGTTCCAGACCAAGACGTACCAGTTCGCCAACACGACCGCCTACCGCTTCTACCGCATCGACATCGTGCCGAAGGCCGGCGTCAGCCACTTCCAGGTCGGCGAGATCGGACTCGGCGGCGTCGACCTCGCGCAGGGCGATGCGATCCACGTCTCCTCGCCGAGCGGCCATGCCGACTCGCTCGTGGGCAGCGTCGACGGCGCGGCCACGACCGTCTGGCAGGTCGACGACGTCGGCGCCGGGGCCGCGTGGCAACTCGAGCTGGGCGCGAAGCGCGTGCTCACCGGGTACGTGCTGACGAGCGCGCCGGACGCGCCCGAGCGCGATCCGCGCGACTGGGTGCTCGACGCGTCGAACGACGGGTTCACCTGGCAGCGGCTCGACACGCGCACCGGGGCCGCCTTCGCGGGCCGCGGAGTGGCGAGCCTGTTCAGCTTCGCCAACGCGACCGCGTACAGCCGCTACCGGCTGACCTTCGCCGCCCCGGCGGCCATCCGCCTCGCGGGCGTGGCGTTCACCGGAAGCGGATACGACACCCGCGGGCAGCGTGCCGTCGTGGCCTACCGGAGGGCGCTCGACACCGCCACGGGGCTGCACACCACCCATTTCGCGACCGTCGCGGGAACCGTGCTGCGCGAGGCCTTCGCCAGCCGTGAGGCCGACGTCATCGCCCTGCGCTACACGAGCGACACCCCGGGTTCGCTCACCGGGACGATCACGCTCGCCTCGGGCCAGGACGACGCGCCGACCTCGGCCGACGCCGGTGCCCGACGCATCGGCTTCGCGGGCACCATGGGCAACGGCCTCCGGCACGCGGCGACCGTGCGCATCATCGACACCGACGGCGCGGTGACCGGTGCCGGCGCGGGCCTGCAGGTGTCCGGCGCATCGACGCTGACGCTGCTGCTCGACGCGCGCACCGACTACCGGCTCAGCGCCGCCGACGGCTGGCGCGGTGACGCGCCCGAGCTCGGCATCGACGCCGCCCTCGACGCCGCGGCCGCGCGGGGGTACGACGCGTTGCGCGACGCGCACGTCGACGAGGTGCGCGCGCTCATGACGCGGACCACTGTCGACTGGGGCACGACCGACGCCGCGGTGCTCGCACTGCCCACGCAGACCCGCCTCGCGCGGTACGGCAGCGGCGAGTCCGACCCCACCCTCGAGCAGGCGCTCTACGACTTCGGGCGCTACCTGCTGCTCAGCTCGTCGCGGCCGGGCGGCCTGCCCGCCAACCTCCAGGGGCTCTGGAACAACAGCAACCAGCCGGCCTGGGCGAGCGATTACCACACGAACATCAACGTGCAGATGAACTACTGGGGCGCCGAGACGACCGACCTCCCCGAGTCGCACGAGGCGCTGATCGCGTTCGTGCAGCAGGTCGCGGTGCCGAGCCGGGTCGCGACCCGCAACGCGTTCGGCGCGAACACGCGGGGCTGGACGGCCCGCACCTCGCAGAGCATCTTCGGCGGCAACGCCTGGGAGTGGAACACGGTCTCGAGCGCCTGGTACGCGCAGCACTTCTACGAGCACTGGGCCTTCACCCAGGACAAGCGGTACCTCCGCGACGTCGCGTACCCGATGATCAAGGAGATCTGCGAGTTCTGGCAGGACCGGCTGAAGGAGCTGCCCGACGGCACGCTCGTCTCCCCGAACGGATGGTCCCCCGAGCACGGCCCCCGCGAGGACGGCGTGATGCACGACCAGCAGATCATCTGGGACCTCTTCCAGAACTACCTCGACTGCGCCGACGCGCTCGGCGTCGACGACGAGTACCGGGCGACGATCGCCGACCTGCAGGCGAGGCTCGCGCCGAACCGGATCGGCAGCTGGGGGCAGCTGCAGGAGTGGCAGGCCGACCGCGACAGCCCGACGGACATCCATCGGCACACCTCGCACCTGTTCGCCGTGTACCCGGGCCGACAGATCACGCCCGCGACGCCCGAGTTCGCCGCCGCGGCACTGGTGTCGCTGAAGGCGCGCTGCGGCGAGCAGGAGGGCGTGCCGTTCACCGCGGCCACGGTCTCCGGCGACAGCCGCCGCTCGTGGACCTGGCCGTGGCGCACGGCCCTCTTCGCCCGCCTGGGCGATGCCGAGCGGGCCGGCATCATGCTGCGCGGGCTGCTCACCTACAACACGCTCTCGAACCTCTGGTGCAACCACCCGCCGTTCCAGCTCGACGGCAACTTCGGCATCACCGGCGCGGTCACCGAGATGCTGCTGCAGAGCCACGACGGGGTCATCCGGCTGCTGCCCGCGCTCCCCGCCGGCTGGGCCGCGAGCGGCTCCTTCGCCGGCCTGCGGGCCCGGGGCGGCTACGCGGTGAGCTGCGAGTGGAAGGACGGCGAGGTCGTCTCGTACGACGTGGTCGCCGACCGTGCGCCGAACATGCGCAACGTCACGGTCGTCGTGGGCGGCGCACGCCGCAAGGTGAAGCCTGCGAACCCGAAGAGCGGTCAGCCGATGCGCGAGCTCGGCGCGGCCGGATGATGCACCGGCCGTGATCGACGCGGATGCCCCGGGCGCCGGCTCGGGGCATCCGCTCGTTCCGGGGCCGGCCGGATCCGCGACCCGGCCCCGTGACGGTGTCGGATGCCGGGAGTAACGTGTGCGGCGGATGAGAGGGGCTCCACCGATGACCGACGCCCGCGCGACCGCGCTCGAAGACCTCCGATCGAAGCTCGCCGGCACGCTCGTGCTGCCAGGCGACGCCGACTACGACGCGGCCAGATCGCCGTGGAACCTCAGCGTCGACCAGCGGCCGGCCGCCGTGGCGACCCCGGCCGACGTGGCCGACGTGCAGGCGATCCTCGCGGCGGCAACCTCCGCCGGGCTCGGCGTCACGACGCAGCCCAACGGCCACGGCGCCGCCGACGGCCTCGACGGCGTCATCCTCATCCGCCCCTCGTCCTTCGACGAGATCGCGGTCGACGTGCCGGGGCGCGTGCTGCGCGTCGGCGCCGGGGTCAACTGGGGCCCGGCGCTGCAGGCGCTCGATGGCACCGGGCTCATCGGCCTCGCCGGGTCGAACCCCGAGGTCGACGTCGTGGGGCTCGCGCTCAACGGCGGGCACTCCATGTTCAGCCGCCGCAACGGCCTCACCGCGCGATCGATCGTCGCCGTCGAGCTCGTCGACGCCTCGGGCGAGGTGCGCCGGGTCACCGACGCCGACGACGCCGAGCTGATCTGGGCGCTGCGGGGCGGCGGCGGGCACTTCGGGGTCGTCACCGCGATCGAGCTCGCGCTCCACGAGGGCGACGCTTTGTTCGGCGGCGGCCTGCTGTTCCCGGTCGAGGCCGCGGTGCCGGTGATCTCCGCCGCGTTCGCGCTGGCCCGCGAGGTGCCAGAGCTCGGCCTCGACATCGGCATGATGCGCTTCCCCGACCTGCCCGTGATGCCGCCCCACCTCCGCGGGCGCATCGTGGCCTCGGTCTCGCTCGTGCACGTCGGCGACGAGGCGACCGGGCGTGGGTACGCCGAGCGGCTGCTCGGCGTCGCCGAGCCCATCGCGAACGCGCTCACGCCGTTCACGATCGGCCAGCTCGCGGCCGTCGCCGCCGAACCGGTCGACCCGATGCCCACGGCCGACTTCGGCGCGGCCATCGGCAGCGACGACGACGCCTTCGCCGCCGAGCTGGTCGAGGCGTTCCTCGCGGGCGCCGAGCTCGGGCTCATGCGCTGCGGGCTGCGCGCCATGGGCGGCGCGACCGCCGAGGTGCTCGGCGCCGACCTCTCCGCCGTCGGTGCGATCCGCGCGCCCCTGCTGCTGAGCGCCGGCGTGCTACTGCTCGACCCGTCGATCGACCCGGTCGCGGCGCTCCAGCCGCTCCACGACCTCGCCGAGCGGCACGGGGTCCTCGGCGGCGTCCCGTCGATGCTCGGCGCCGGCACGCTCGCCGATGTCTACGAACCGGCCGTGCTCGACCGGCTCGCGGCCGTCAAGCAGCGGGTCGACCCGGGCGGTCTCATCCGCAGCAACCGGGCGATCCACGCGCAATGACGGCGCGAGCGAGCGGGCGCGGGCGGGCGTTCACGTCATGACCGTGCACGAACTCGACGCGGCGACGGCGCGTCGCGTCGCCGTGCGCGCGCAGATGCTCGACGCGGAGCGCCCGACCGAGCTGCTGGCGATGGTCGAGCAGCTCACGCTGCTGCAGGTCGACCCCACCGCGGCCATCGCGCCCAACGCCGACCTCGTCGCCTTCACCCGGCTCGGCGCGTCGTACAGCCCGGCCGACCTGGTGCGAGCGCTCGAGCACGACCGTGCGCTGTTCGAGCTCGACGCCCTGATCCGGCCGATCGGCGACCTGCCGCTCTTCAGGGCAGAGATGGCGGCGTGGCCGTCGTGGGACCGCGCGCAGGACTGGCTGGAGCAGAACGCCGCGTTCCGGCGCGATGTCCTGCGCCGGCTCGAGGCCTCGACCGAACCCCTGCCGTCGCGCGAGATCGAGGACACGAGCGTCGTGCCCTGGCAGTCGACCGGGTGGACCCACAACCGCAACGTCGGCCGGATGCTCGAGTACCTCGCGCTCCAGGGCGAGATCGCGATCGCCGGCCGCCGCGGCCGTGAACGGCTCTTCACGATCGCCGACCGCGTCTACCCGGCCGACACCGCATCGCTCACGTTCGAGCAGGCGACCGGTGCGCGCAACGAACGCCGCCTCGCCGCGCTCGGCATCGCGCGAGCCAAGTCGACGAAGATGCCGCTCGAACCCGTCGATGTCGGCGAAGCCGGCGAGCCGGCCGTGGTCGAGGGGGTGCCGGGCGGATGGCGCGTCGACCCGGTCGTGCTCGACGAGGTGCGCTCGGGCTTCGCGGGGCGCACGGCGCTGCTCTCCCCGTTCGACCGCCTGGTCTACGACCGGCTGCGCGCGCAGCAGCTGTTCGACTTCGAGTACACGCTCGAGATGTACAAGCCCGCCGCGAAGCGGCGCTGGGGCTACTTCGCGCTGCCGATCCTGCACGGCGACCGGCTCGTCGGCAAGCTCGACGCCGTGGCCGACCGCAAGCGCGGCGTGCTCGTGGTCAACGCGATCCACGAGGATGCGGCCTTCGACCGCGCGACGAGGGCGGCGGTCGATGCCGAGATCGGCTGCCTCGCCGAGTGGCTCGGACTCGACGTCGAGCGTCCGGGTCCCGAGCGCTGACGCTCGCGCCGCTCAGGCCTCGCCGAGGAACTCGATCGCGCCCTGCCGGAACTCCCGCGAGACCGGTGCGTTGAAGTGGTGGCGGCCGGGCAGTTCGATGAACCGGCTGCCGGGCGTGGCCGCGGCGAGCAGTCGTGACCTCTCGAGGATCGCGTCCTCGCTGCCCGTGGCGAACAGCACGGGCTGCGTCGGCGGGTTCGAGACATCCGGGTCGGCATCCCCCAGGCGCATGCCCTCGGCGAGCGCGATGAGCGCCCCCAGGTCGTTGCCCGGCACGCGTTCGGTGAGCGTGACGTAGTTGCGCGTGACCTGGTCTTCGACGGGCGTGCCGTGCTCGAGGTAGGCGCGGGCCTGGTCGATCTGCAGGCGAGCGAGGGGCCGACCGTCGGGGATCCCGCCGAGCACCGCCCGCTGCACGCGCTCGGGGTGCGCGACGGCGACCTGCCACCCGACGCGGGCACCGAGGGAGTACCCGACGTAGTGGGCGCTGTCGAGCAGGTAGGTGTCGAGCACGGTGACGATGTCCTCGACGAACAGGTCCATGACGTAGGCGCGATCGAGGTACGGCTTGTCGCTCGCGCCGTGTCCGCGCTGGTCGATCGCGAGCACCCGGTACCCCGCACGCGAGAGGTCGCGGACCCAGCCGGTGTTCACCCAGTTGTCGCGGGCGCTCGACGCGAAGCCGTGCACGAGCAGCACGGGGGTCGCATCCTCGTGGCCCCACGTGTACGTCGCGATGCGCCGCCCGTTGGTGCTCATCACGAACTGCGGGGCGGGCATCACGATCATGCCGGGGATCTCGGGGGCCATACCCTCATCATGCCTGCTCGCCGGCGCCATTCGGGCACTCGGGCGCGCTCAGTCGAGGTGGAAGATCTCGGGGATCTCCATCCACCACTCGCCCTCGGCCCGCTCGGCGAACGGGCGCTGCAGCGGCTCGCACACCGACCACCAGCGCTGCGTCTCGGGGTCGGCGGCGATCGCGGCCATGTCGGCCTCGAGGTCGTCGCCGACGTACTCCATGTAGGCGAAGAGCACCTCGCCGTGGCGGTAGATCGAGTAGTTGCGGATGTTGCTCGCGGTGAGTCGCTCGAGCACCGCAGGCCAGACCTCGGCGTGCAGCCGCTCGTACTCCTCGCGGTTCTCGGCGGGCATGCCGATGACCGAGGCGAGGCGCTTCACGAGCGGGCTCCCGCCGGGCGCACGCGCAGGTGCGAGACGCCGCCGTCGACGTCGAGCGCGGTGCCCGTCGTCGACACCGAGCGGGGGCTCGCGAGGTACGCGATCGCGGCGGCGACCTCCTCGGGAGCCACCATCTTGCCGGTGGCCTGTCGGGCGTCGAGCGCCGCTCGTTCGGCGACGGGGTCGGCGAAGCCCTGCAGCATCCGATCGACGAACGGGGTGTGCACGGTGCCCGGGCAGACGCAGTTGACGCGGATGCCCTCGGCGACGTGGTCGGTGGCCATCGCGTAGGTGAGGGCGAGCACCGCGCCCTTCGAGGCGGAGTAGAGGGCGCGCTGCGGCAGGCCGTTCAGCGCCGCGATCGAGCTGACGTTCACGACGGATGCCGCGTCCGAGCGCCGCAGCCACGGCAGCGCCGCGGCGGTGACCCTGGCCATGCCGATGACATTGACGTCGAGCACGCGCGTCCACTCGGCGTCGTCGTTCTCGGCGACGGTGCCGACGGCGCTGATGCCCGCGTTGTTCACGACGACGTCGATGCCGCCGAACCGCTCGGCGACCTCGGCGACGGCCGCCTCGATCGAGGCCCGGTCCGTGACATCCGCCGTGAACCCGACGAGCGGGTCGGGGAGCCCGTCGAGGGCGCGGTCGAGCACCGCCACGGTGGCGCCGCGCTCCGCGAGCACCTTCGCGGTGGCCAGGCCGATGCCGGACGCCCCGCCCGTGACGATCGCGACGAGGCCCTCGAACTCGGCGCTCATGCCTGCACCAGGTTCTGGCTCGCACGGCCGAGGCCGTCGATCTCGAGCTCGACCGTGTCGCCGGCGCGCAGGTACGGGTTGCCCTCGATGCCGAGCGCGACGCCCGCGGGGGTGCCGGTGTTGATGAGGTCGCCGGGGCGGAGCACCATGAACTGGCTGAGGTACCAGATCACGTGCGCGACGGAGAAGAGCATGTCGGCGCTCGTGCCGTTCTGGCGGATCTCGCCGTTGACCCAGAGTCGCAGGCCGAGCGACTGGGGGTCGGCGACGTCGGCCGCGGGCACCAGCACGGGCCCGAGCGGGTTGAACGTCTCGCAGCTCTTGCCTTTGTCCCACTGGCCGCCGCGCTCGAGCTGGAACTCCCGCTCCGACACGTCGTGCGAGACCGCGTAGCCGGCGACGTGGGCGAGCGCCTCCTCGGGCGAGGCGAGGTAGCGCGCGGTCGTGCCGATGACGACGCCGAGCTCGACCTCCCAGTCGGTCTTCGTCGAGTTGCGCGGGATGAGCACGTCGTCGAACGGGCCGACGACGGTCGAGGGGTCCTTCATGAAGACGACCGGTTCGGCGGGCAGCGCGGCGCCCGTCTCCTCCGCGTGGTCGCGGTAGTTCAGGCCGATGCAGACGACCTTGCCCGGCGCCGCGATGGGCGCGCCCACGCGGAGGCCGGTCGGGTCGATGGCGGGCAGCGTGTCGAGCGCGGCGGCGATGCGGGCGATGCCGTCGGCGGCGAGGAAGGCGCCGTCGAAGTCGGCCGTGAGCGAGCTCGCATCGAGCGTGCGCGCGCCGACCCGGACGACGGGAACCTCGCGGCCCGCGTCGCCGAGTCGGGCCAGGGTGAACTGTTCAGTCATCGAGGGACTCCGATCCAGGGAGGGTGTAGAACCTGCGGGCCGTTCCCGCGAGGATGCCGGCGCGCTCGGCGTCGGTGAGTTCGGCGAAGAGCTCGGAGAGCCCCTGCCAGACCCGGGTGTACCCGCCCGCGATGAGCGAGACGGGCCAGTCGCCGCCGTACATGAGCCGGTCGGGTCCGAAGACCTCGAGCGCGTGGTCGAAGACGGGGCGCACCGAGTCGACGGTCCAGTCGGCGGGGTCGCCCGTCGCGGCGTAGAGGCCCGAGACCTTGCCGTGCACCCGCGGGTTCTCCGCGACCCTGGCGATGAGCGAGGCCCACGGCTCCCACGCATCGCCGCCGACCGGCGGCTTGTTCAGGTGGTCGATCACGAGGTCGAGGTCGGGATGCCGCTCCGAGATCGCGAGCACGGCCTCGAGGTGCTCGGGCAGCACGCCGACGACGTCGAAGGGGACGCCGGCGGCGGCCAGCAGGCCGAGGCTCTCGTCGACGTCGGGCCGGCGCAGCCAGTGCGGGTCGGCCCGGTCGTGGATGAGGTTGCGCACGCCGCAGAAGCGCGGGCGCCGCCGCAGCTCGGCGAGGCGCTCGGCCGCGCGAGTCGGCTCGTGCAGCGGGACGTAGCCGACGACGCCGAGCACGACGGGCTCGCGGTCGGCGACCTCGAACATGTGGTCGGTGTCCTCGTCGTTGTCGGCCGACTGCACGAGCACGGTGCCGGTGACGCCCGCGGCCTCGAACTCGGGCAGCACCTCGGCCATCTCGATCGTGCGATGCAGCACGCCGGCCTCGGGGGTGAGCCAGGCGTAGTCGGCCCGCTCGAGGTCCCAGACGTGCTGGTGGGCGTCGATGACCCCGGTCATGCGGCCTCCTTCAAAGATCTGATGAATTCACGGGTGGTGGCTCGGTGGTGACCTAGGCTGTGCCCATGACGAGCGAGCACACCCCCGAGGGCGGTCAGGCGCGGTCGCGCGCCCAGGTCGTGATCGACGGCATCCGCCAGATGATCACGAGCGGCGAACTCGTGGCCGGCTCGCGACTGCCCGTCGAGCGCGAGCTCGGGGCGAGGCTCGGCGTCTCGCGCGGTCCGCTCCGCGAGGGCGTTCGCGCGCTCGTGATCCTCGGCATCCTCGAGACCCGGCAGGGCGACGGCACCTACGTGACCTCGCTCGAACCGGGCCGGCTCTTCGAACCGCTCGGCATGCTCGCCGAGCTGCAGAGCCCCGAGAACAACGTGCACCTGCTCGGCGTGCGCCGCGTGCTCGAGCCCGAGGCCGCCGCGCACGCGGCCCTGCGCATCAGCGACGAGGACCTCGCCGAGGCCGGCCGCATCCTCGATCGGGGCGAGGCGCTGCTCACCGACGAGCGCATCGACCTCGAGGCGACGATCGACGTCGACACCGACTTCCACCGGCTCATCGCGAACGCGAGCGGCAACCCGGCGTTCGCCGCCATCATCGACGCGCTCGTGAGCCGCACGGCGCGCGCTCGTCTGTGGCGCGCGATCCATCAGCATGACGCCGTGCACTCGACCCAGCAGGAGCACCGCGCGATCCTCACCGCGCTCGCGGCGCACGACCCCGACCGGGCCCGCATCCGCATGATGGTGCACGTGCTCGGCGTCGAGGAGTACACCGCCGCCCACCTCGACGAGTCGGCGCCCGAGATCGTCGAGGGCGGCGCGCCCGGAGCCGCCGAGGGCTGAGCCCTCACGCATCGCGGAGGAGTCCGCGATCGGCCAGGGTCGACCAGAGCTCGTCGGGCACGCCGGCCGCGTACCGCTCGATGGTCTGCTCGACCTGCTCGGCGGTGCGCATGCCCACCACGACCGAGACCACGGTCGGATGCCGCAGCGCGAACGCGAGCGCGGCCTCGGGCAGCGTGACGCCGAACGACTCGCACACGTCGGCGATCGCGTTCGCCCTGGCGATGATCTCGGCGGGCGCCTGCGCGTAGTCGTAGCGGGCGTCGGCCGGAGGCCGGGGGCGCGAGAGCAGGCCTGAGTTGTAGACGCCGGCCGCGACGATGCCGACGCCGCGCTCGGCGGCCGCGGGCAGCAGGTCGTCGAGCGCGCCCTGCTCGAGCAGCGTGTAGCGCCCGGCGAGCATGATGAGGTCGATGTCGTGCCGCAGCACGAACTCGGTCGGCATCGCCGACTGGTTCATGCCGGCGCCGACGGCGCGCACGAGGCCCTCGTCGCGCAGCTCGATGAGTGCGGGGATGGCCTCGGCGTGCGCCTCTGGACCGTACGCGTCGGGGTCGTGCAGGTAGGCGATGTCGATGCGGTCGAGGCCGAGGCGCTCGAGGCTCTCGTCGATCGACCGGCGGATGCCGTCGCGACTGAGGTCGTACTGCCGGCGCACGTTCGCGGGCACGTCGAAGCCCTCGTCGTCGCGGGCGGTGCCGTCGTAGGACTCGTTCGGCACGATGAGGCGGCCGACCTTCGTCGAGAGCACGTACTCGTCGCGGGGGTGGGCGGCCAGGGCCGCGCCCAGACGCCGCTCGGAGAGCCCGAGGCCGTAGTGCGGCGCCGTGTCGAAGAGTCGGATGCCGCGCTCGTACGCCGCCGCGACGGCGCCGGCGGCCTCGTCGTCGGTGGTGGCCCTGGCGAGGTTGCCGAGTTGCGCGGCGCCGAAGCCGAGCTCGGTCAGCGACAGGCCGGATCGCAGTGTGCGACTCTTCATCGAGTTCCTCCAGGCGTGAGAACGGGGTTCCTAAAGGTTAGATGATTTCGAACCGCGACGCCATTCCTCTGGCATAATCGTGACCCATGCGGGCCGATTGGTCTCCTCAATCCGCCCGAAACCGATCTGGAGGATCAATGCTGACCGCCACCTACACCGGCGACCGGACCATCACCATCGCGGAGGCGCACACGCAGCCGCCGGCCCCGGGCCAGGTGCGCCTTCGCGTGGCCTACGTCGGCCTCTGCGGCACCGACCTGCACATCCTGCACGGCAACATGGACGACCGCGTGCAGACGCCCCTGGTCTTCGGACACGAGATGAGCGGCACGATCGACGCCGTCGGCGAGGGCGTCGACGGCTGGCGCGAGGGCCAGCAGGTGACCGTGATGCCGCTCGCGTGGGACGGCACCTGCCCGGCCTGCCTCGCCGGCAACGGGCACATCTGCCAGAACCTCGACTTCATCGGCATCGACTCCCCCGGCGCCCTGCAGGCGACGTGGAACGTGCCGGCCGAGGTGCTCGTGGCCCTGCCCGACGGCATCGCCCTCGACGCCGCCGCGCTCGTCGAGCCCGTCGCGGTCGCCGTGCACGACGTGCGCCGGGCCGAGATCACGGGCGGCGAGCGCGCCGTCGTCATCGGCGGCGGCCCCATCGGCGTGCTCATCGCCACGGTCGCCCGGGCGTTCGGCGCCGAGGTCGCCGTGATCGAGCTCGACGCGAACCGCCGTGCGCAGGTCGCCGGCCTCGGCTTCGAGACGCTCGACCCGCGCGAGGTCGACCAGGTCGCCTGGGTCGAGGAGTGGACGGGCGGCGCCGGAGCCGACGTCGTCTTCGAGGTCTCCGGAGCGGCCCAGGCCGTGCTCGGCGCGACCGCCCTCGCGAAGGTGCGCGGCACGCTCGTCGTGGTGGCGATCCACCCGACCCCGCGCGAGATCGACCTGCAGCGCGTGTTCTGGCGGGAGCTGCGCATCCTCGGCGCGCGCGTCTACCAGCGCACCGACTTCGAGCGCGCGGTCGAGCTCATCGCCGACGGCACCATCCCGACCGACGTGCTCATCACGAAGGTCGTGCCGCTCGCCGAGACGCAGGCCGCGTTCGAGGACCTCGAGGCGGGCCGCGCCATGAAGGTGCTGGTCGACGTGCAGCAGGGGCAGCCGGTCCAGCCAGGGCAGGAGGCCGGCGCATGAGCGTCTCGTTCGACCTCACCGGCACGACCGCCGTCGTCACGGGCGCCAAGCGCGGCATCGGCTTCGCGATGGCCGAGGCCCTCGCCGAAGCCGGCGCCGACATCATCGGCGTGAGCGCCACGATCGAGGCCGAGGGCAGCGCGATCGCCGCCGCGGTCGAGGCCCACGGTCGCCGTTTCGAGGCACGCGCGGTCGATTTCGCCGACCGCGAGGCCGTCGTGGCCCTCGGGGCCGAGCTCCGCGAGCGCGAGATCGACATCCTCGTGAACAACGCGGGCACGATCGAGCGGGCGCCCGCCGCGGAGCATCCGCTCGAGTGGTGGGACCGCGTCGTCGAGGTGAACCTGTCGAGCCAGTTCGTGCTCACGCAGGCCGTGGGCGCCGGAATGCTCGAACGGGGCCACGGCAAGGTGATCTTCACGGCGAGCCTGCTGAGCTTCCAGGGCGGCATCAACGTGCCCGGCTACGCGGCCGCGAAGTCCGGCATCTCGGGCCTCGTGAAGGCCCTCGCCAACGAGTGGACCGCGCGCGGCGTGACCGTGAACGGCATCGCCCCCGGCTACATCGCGACCGACAACACGCAGAACCTGCGCGACGACCCCGAGCGTTCGAAGGCGATCCTCGACCGCATCCCGGCCGGCCGGTGGGGTCGTGCCGACGACATCGCGGGCGCGACGGTGTTCCTCGCCTCGCCCGCCTCCGACTACGTCTCGGGCGTCATCCTGCCCGTCGACGGCGGGTGGCTCGGGCGCTGAGCCCCAGCGCGCCGCGCCGCGCGATGTGGCGCGGTGCGGTGCGGCACCGGCCCGGTCACCCCGGCGCGCCGTTGAGCATCCGCGACCGGTCACGTTCTGCTGCTTCCCCGCCCGGAATTGCAGCACAACGTGACCACTCGCGCGCGTGGCGGCGCAGCGCGCGCGCGGCGTAGCGCGCGAGCGGCGCAGCGCGCGAGCGGCGCAGCGCGCGAGCGGCGCAGCGCGCGAGCGGCGCAGCGCGCGAGCGGCGCAGCGCGCGAGCGGCGCAGCGCGCGAGCGGCGCAGCGCGCGAGCGGCGCAGCGCGCGAGCGGCGCAGCGCGCGAGCGGCGCAGCGCGCGAGCGGCGCGGCGCGCGAGCGGCGCGGCGCGGCGCAGGCGCAGGCCCGGGTCAGTCGAGCAGCAGCCGCCCGTCGATACGGCGCGGGATGCCGCGGTACCCGTCGCGCAGCTCGGCGGGCAGCACGGCCTCGGGCGCATCCTGGTAGGCGAGCGGACGCAGGAACCGGCGGATGGCGCTCACGCCCACCGAGGTGTGCTGCGAGTTCGTCGCGGGCCACGGTCCGCCGTGGTGCTGCGCCCACGACACGCGCACGCCCGTGGGGTAGCCGTCGAACACGATGCGACCGACGCGCGGCGCGAGCGAGGCGACGAGGGTCGTGACGGCCTCGACCTCGGCGGGCTCGCTGTGCACGGTCGCCGTGAGCGAGTCGGGCACCGCGTCGAGCGCCGTGAGGATGTCGCGGTCGTCGGCGTAGCGCGCGACCACGATGAGCGGGCCGAACGCCTCCTCGGCGATGTCGGCGGTGAGCGAGGTCGCCTCGACGCCGAGCACGGTGGGCGCGGCGGTGAAGCCCGCTCCCCCGTCGGTGCCGCGGGCGAGCACCTCGACGGCGCCCTCGGCGACGAGCCGCCCGCGGATCTCGTCGAACGAGGTCGTGATGCGCTCGTTGAGCAGTACGGATGCCGCGGCATCCGTCGCCCGCTCGACCAGGCGCGCGACGAGCGCGTCGCCGTCGGCGCCGACGGGGACGAACGCGACGCCGGGCTTCGTGCAGAACTGGCCGGAGCCGAGGGTGAAGGAGCCGTACAGGCCGTCGGCGATCTCGCTCGCACGGGCCGCCGCGGCGCCGGGCGTGATCACGAGCGGGTTGAGGCTCGAGAGCTCGCCGTAGAACGGGATCGGCTCGTCGCGGCCCGCGATGATGTCCATGAGCGCCTGCCCGCCGTGCAGCGAGCCGGTGAAGCCGACGGCGCGCACGAGCGGGTGCGCCACGAGCGCGGCCCCGGCCGCGGTGCCGTAGACGATGCCGAGGAGGCCCTCGGGCGCTCCGTACGCGCGGGCGGCCGCGGACAGCACGGCGAACGACCGCGCCGACGTCTCGAGGTGCGACGAGTGCGCCTTCAGCACGACGGCGTTGCCGCCAGCGAGGGCCGAGGCGGTGTCGCCGCCCGCCACCGAGAACGCGAACGGGAAGTTGCTGGAGCCGAACACCGCGACCGGTCCGATGGGGATCAGCATGCGACGCAGCTCCGGCGCCAGGCCGAGTGCGGTCTGTCCGGCGTGGTCGATCGCGGCCTCGAGGTAGCCGCCCTCGCGCACGGCCTCGGCGAAGAGCCGGAACTGGAACGCGCTCCGCGAGACCTCGCCGTCGAGGCGGACCGTGCCGAGGCCGGTCTCGCGGTCGGCGACGGCGACGAGCTCGGCCCGGTCCGCCTCGAGCGCGTCGGCGAGGGCGTCGAGCAGGCCGGCGCGCCAGGCGCGGTCGCGGACGGCGACCACGGTGAACGCGGCCTGGGCGGCGTGCACGATCGCGTCTGCCTGCTCGGGCGCGGTCACCTCGAGCTCGGTCGGGGTGCGGGCTCCGGTGCGGGGGTCGGTGGTGGTGAGCATGCGGGTCTCCGGGGTCAGCGCAGCAGGCCGCGCGCGGCGAGGGATCGGTAGAGGGCGTCGATGCCGAACGTCCAGGGCTCGGCGTCGGCGGTCGAGCGCACGCGGTTGACGAGCGCGCCGAGGCGCGGCTCGGCGATGCGCACGAGGTCGTCGTCGTGATGCGTGAAGCCGCGACCGGGCAGGTCGCGGTCGTCGACGGGGGCGAACATCGTGCCGAGGTACAGCACGAACCCGTCGGGGTACCGGTGGTGCTCGCCGACGACCTGGCCCACGAGGTCGGCGGGATCGCGGCTGATGCGCGCGAGCTCGCTCGTGCCCTCGAGGAGGTATCCGTCGGCACCGTCGATGGTGAGCGACACGACCGCCCCGCGCAGGTCGTCGAGCGAGTAGCCGTCGTCGAACAGGCGGATGAACGGCCCGACAGACGCCGAGGCGTTGTTGTCCTTCGCCTTGCCGAGCAGCAGCGCGCTGCGGCCTTCGACGTCGCGCAGGTTCACGTCGTTGCCGAGGCTCGCGCCCACGATGCGGCCGTCGGATGCGACGACGAGCACGACCTCGGGCTCCGGGTTGTTCCACTGCGACGCCGGGTGCACGCCCACGTCGACGTTCGTGCCGACGGTCGCGAGCACGGGCGCCTTGGTGAACACCTCCGCGTCGGGCCCGATGCCGACCTCGAGGTACTGGCTCCACCAGCCGCGCTCGAGGAGCAGGGCCTTGAGCGCCGCGGCCTCGTCGGAGCCGGGCTTCAGGTCGTCGAGGCTGCCGCCGATGGTGCCCAGGATGTCGCGGCGGATCACGGCGGCGGCGTCCTGGTCGCCGCGCGCCCGCTCCTCGATGACGCGCTCGAGCATCGAGACCGGGAACGTCACGCCCGCGGCCTTGACCACGTGCAGGTCGATCGGCGAGAGCAGCCACGGCCTCGCGGCATCCCTCGTCTCGGGCGGGGTGTTCGCGACGACCTCGTCGAGGCTCCCGATGCCCCGCCCGGCGCCGGCCGCGAGCGCCGCGACCAGTGCGGCGGCGGGCTCGGGCGTCTCGGTCAGGGCGCGCACCGTGGGGAACGCGGTCGACACGTCGAGCAGGTCGTCGCCGCGGAGGGCGACCACCGCGGGGCCCGCGGTCGCCTCGTCGGCGCCCTCGGCCGCGGGCAGCCAGGCGCGCCCGACCAGGGTCGCGCGGTCGGCGTCGACGGGCAGCAGGTCTCGTGCGGCGGGCCAGGTCATCGGTGGGGCTCCTCGTGGTCGTCGGCCGGGGCCGGGGCGGCGGGCCGGGTCATCGGCGTCAGCAGGTTCATCGGCAGTGGAAGGGTCATCGGCGGTGGAAGGTCGCCTGGCGCTTCTCGGCGAACGCGGCGCGTCCCTCGTCGGCGTCGGCGGTTGCGAAGGTGATCGTCTGCAGGTCGCGTTCGTAGCGGATGGACTCATCCTGCGTCATGTTGAACGCCGCGCGCAGGTTCGCCTTGGCGGTCTCGGCGGCGATCGGCGGCCGCGTCGCGATGACCGCGGCGAGCTCCTGCGCCCGCGCGACGAGGCGCGCGGGTTCGACGAGTTCGGTCACGAGGCCCCAGCGCAGGGCGGTGTCGGCGTCGATCGGATCGCCGGTCATGAGCATGACGGCGGCGTTCGACGGGCCGACCGAGTGCGCGAGGAAGGTACTCATACCGCCGCCGCCGATCCAGCCGAGCTTGATCTCGGGCGCCGCGAAGCTCGCGGTCGTCGAGGCGAGGCGGATGTCGCAGCTCAACGCCGTCTCGAGTCCGCCGCCGAACGCGTAGCCGTTGACGGCGGCGATCACGGGCTTGCGGGCGGCGCGGATCGCGTCGCAGTAGTCCGCGCGGTTGCGGAACTCCCACGGGGTCGCGTACGCGTCGAGCGTGCGGATGTCGGAGCCCGCGCAGAAGGCCCGCTCGCCGTCGCCCGTGAGCACGATCGCGCGTATCTCGTGGGCGGCATCCGCCCATTCGATGACGTGCACGAGCGCCTTGGACATCTCCTGCGTGACCGAGTTCAGCTTCTCGGGCCTGGCGAGCGTGATGGTCACGACGGCGCCGTCGACCCCGACGCGGAGGTTCTCGTGGTCGTGCGGGTACTGGAGGTCGGTCATGCGTGACTCCGTTCGGTGCGGGACGCGAGCGCGTCGAAGCGGGCGTTGACGGCGGCCACGGCGGCGACGGCCGCGCGCGGCGAGGCATCGCCGAGCAGGGCGTCGCGGAGCACCGCGGAGGCCTCGGACTGGAACGCGGTGTACCCCGCGACGCGCGGGCGCACCCACGACTGCTCGATCGTCGCGAGCGTGCGACGGTAGAAGTCGCCGGATGCCGCGTTCACGGCGTCGTCGGCCCAGGCGCTGCGGAGGCTCGGCTGCCCGTCGTGCTCGGGGATGAACCCCGCCTGCACGGCGGGGTCGAAGAGGCCCGCGAGGTGGTCGAGCAGGGCGCGGTCGGGCGCGCTCCGCGCGGTGATCGCGATGCCCGTGCCGCCGATCGTCGAACCGGGGCGTCCGCCCGCGGTCGCGGCCGGTGCGTCGTCGAAGGCGAGCGCGCCCGGGCCCGAGGCGTAGTTCACGTAGCCGTAGACGAGCGGCACGTAGGCGATGTCCCGTCGGCTGCGCATGCGCTCGAGCAGGCCGATCGGGTTGAGCTCGGCGGAACCGGCGGGCGCGCGCCGGGCGATGCCGGCGAGCAGTTCGAACGCCGCCGCGCCCGCGTCGGCGTCGAGGAGGCCCGCGCCGGGCTCGGTCGCGGGCTCGTGGCCGAACGCCGTGCACGCCGACATGAGGCTGAGCAGGGCGTGCGGCCCGGCGAGGCTCAGGGCGACGGGCGCGACCCCGGACTCGGCGAGGGCCGCGACGTCGTGCCAGGTCGCGGGCGCCGCGTCGAGCCGCTCCGGCACCCGCACCGACACCTGCGTCGCGGCGTCGAGGGGCAGCGCCCAGAGCGACCCGTCGACCGTGTACGACGCGGCGCTGGGGCCGACGGCGTCGGCGCGCAGGCGTCGGACGAGCTCAGGCGTGAAGAGCTCGTCGACCGGGCGCAGGGCTCCGGCGGCGAGCGCGTCGCCGAGGTGCGGGTGGTCGAGCACGATCACGTCGTACCGCTGGGCCAGCTCGCCGATCGGCGCGGACTCGAACCCCTCGAGGGAGTGCACGTCCCATTCGATGAGCGGCCGGCCCGTGGCATCCGTCGTCGCGGCCGCAGCGGCCTCGAGTGCATGACGGCCCCGCGGGTGGTCCCACGTGAGGCCCCGGTAGCCGGCCATCAGGCGCCGGCGACGGCGGGCGCGGCATCCGTCGCCCTGGCCGCCCCCGAGGCGAGGATCGCGTCGATGCGGTCGGCGTCGTACCCGGCCTCGGCCAGCACCTCGCGCGTGTGCTCGCCGACGAGCGGGGCGCCGCGGTAGAGCTGCGGCGGCGTGGCCGAGAAGCGGTACGGGAACCCGGGGGTCTTCACGCGCCCCTCGGTCGGGTGCTCGTACTCGATGAACGTGCCGTTGTGCAGGATCTGCGGGTCCTCGACGAGCTGCGCGTAGTCGTTCACCGGGCCGATCCACATGCCGGCGGCGCCGAGCGTCGTGATCCAGTGCTCGGCCGTGTTCTCACGCAGCTTCGCGGCCGTGCGCGAGTGGATCTCGTCGCGACGGGTCCACCCCTCGACCTCGCTCGACCAACCCTCGAACGCGGGCTCGCCGATGAGGCGGCCGAGCTCGTGCAGGTCGGCGAAGGCGAGCGCGACGTACCCGTCGCTCGTCTCGAAGACGCCGTACGGGGCGCGGATGTAGACGTGCGCGTGCGGCTCGGCCGAGCGCTGCTGGGCCTTGCGGCCGACCGTGAAGACCGAGAGCTCCTGCATCTGCAGCGTCGTGAGCGCGTCGAGCATGTTGACCGTCACGAGCTGTCCCTCGCCCGTGCGCTCCCGGTGCAGGAGCGCGGCGAGCACGCCCTCGAACGCGGTCGAGGCGGTGATCGCGTCGGCGAGGTACTGTCCGGCGGGCGAGGGCTCGTCGCCGTCACGGCCGGCCGAGTACATCGCGCCCGACATCGCCTGCAGGAGCAGGTCCTGGCCGGGGCGGTCGCGGTAGGGGCCGTCCTCGCCGTACCCCGAGATGGAGACGTAGACGATCGACGGGTTGATCGCCCGCAGCGACTCGTAGTCGACGCCGAGCCTGGCGGCCACGCCCGGACGGTAGTTCTGCAGGAAGACGTCGGCGCCCGCGACGAGCTCGCGCAGCGCCGCCTTGCCCTCCTCGGCCTTCAGGTCGAGGGCGACGGAGCGCTTGTTGCGGTTCAGCGAGAGGAACGAGACGTTGATCTCGTTGCCCGCGGCCCCGCCCGCGGCGGCGTGACGCTGCCACTCGCCGGTGGTCGGCTCGACCTTGATGACATCGGCCCCGAGGTCGCCGAGGCGCTGCGCCGCGAACGGCCCCGCCATGGCGATGGAGCAGTCGATGACCCGGTATCCGGCGAGCACGCCCTGCCCGGTCATGCGGCCTGCTCCTCGTCGTGCACGTTCACGTCGGTCCCTCCCGCAGCAGCGCTGCGCAGCATGGCGTCGATCAGTTCCACCGAGCGGGCCGCCACCTCGACGTCGGAGTTGTTCTCGGTGCTGGCGCCCGTGACGAGGTCGATGAACCGGTTCGGCGGCACGATGCACTCGTAGGCCCCCTCGCCCGGCGCGACGGGGATGTCCCAGCGCGACCCGTCGTAGCGGTGCACCCAGGCGCGCTCGCGCTCGGTGTCGAGCATCAGCACCCCCTCGGTGCCGAAGATGCGGATGTCGACCTGGTACGGGTCGCCGTCGGGCACGGTCGCGGCGCCCGAGAGCGAGCCGAGCGCACCGCCGTCGAACGTGATGACGGCCGCGTTGAAGAGGTCGACGGCGGCACCGCCGTTCGAGACCTTCGCCATGACGGATGCCGCGCGCAGGTCGCTCAGCCAGAAGAGCAGGGCGCTCGAGTGCGTGACCTGCCCGTGGGCGTAGCCGCCGCCCCGCGCGGGCGACTGCCACGTGCTCGGCTCGGGGCCGCTCGTCTCGGAGTCCCAGAGCGCGCGGATGTGGTTCGTGTCGCCGGCGAAGAGGCCGCGAGTGGGCGAGGCCATGTTGCAGGTCACGTGCTGGATCTCGCCGAGGTGGCCGGCGTCGACGAGGCGCTTGGCCTCGACGATGAACGGCTTGTAGTTCCATCCGTAGGGCGCGAGGAAGTGCACGCCGTGCTCGCGCACCTTGGCCGCGAGGTCCCAGCCCTGCGCCGCGCGCAGCGTGACGGGCTTCTCGACGAGCACGTGCAGGCCCCGCTCGATCGCGGCGACGGCTTGCGGGTGGTGCAGGTCGTGCGGCGTCGAGACGACCATCGCGTCGAGCTCCTGGTCGAGCAGCTCGCCGTAGTCGGTCGTCGCCATGCCGAACCCGAACTGCTCGCGGACGGTCTCGAGCTCGGGGCCGATGCCGCAGACGCCGACGAGCTCGACGTCCTCGCGTGCGGCGAAGATCGGGAAGTGGTTGCTCGTCGCCCACCAGCCGGCGCCGACCGCGCCGAGGCGCACGCGGGCGCTCATCGCACCCACCGCCACGTGCGTCGACCGTCGGCGTCGACGGCGGATGCCGCGAGCCCGCGTCGCTCGAGCCGCTCGAGGTTGCCCGTCACCGGGAACACGGCGTAGTCGAGCGCGTCGGCGCCCCAGGGGCCGAGCTCGGCACCCGCGGCGCGGACCAGCTCGAGCGTCGTCGCGGGCTCGGTGCGCGCGGCGAGGATCGCCGACACGACCTCGTCGATGCGCTCGGTGTAGGCCTCGCTCTCGTCGAGGAACGCGGCGACGCCCTCGCCCTCGTAGACCGGGTAGTGCGCGGTGAGCAGGAGGTCGGCATCGAGGGCCCGGAATGCCCGCAGGCTCTCGACGTACGGGTCGACGTCGCGGTACGTCGGCGGGAACGCGGCGCGCCCGTCGGCGAACAGCACGGTCGTGCCGAGCGTGGCGTCCCCGATGAGCAGGGCGCGATTGCCCTCGTCGTGGATCGCGACGTGGCCCGGGCTGTGGCCGGGCACGTGCAGCACCCTCACGTGCCTGCCGCCGAGGTCGAAGCCCTCGCCGCCCGTGACCCGCAGGTCGACCGGCACGAGGTCGGAGACGCTCCGCAGGTACGCGGTCGTCTCGGGAGGGTCGTCGAATCCGTCGGTGTCGCGGAACTCGCCGTAGCGCTCGTCGATGAGCCGCTGCACGTCCTCGACGAGTGGCGCGTCGAGGTCGTGCGCGACGATCTGCACGCCGGGGACGGCCGCCTTCAGCGCGCCGTTGCCGCCCGTGTGGTCGTAGTCGCAGTGCGTGTTGACGGCCCACCGCAGCTTCTCGCGCGGGATGCCGGCGGCGTCGAGGTACGGCAGGAGGGTCTCGGTGACGCTCTCGCGCACGCCCGTGTCGACGAGGAGCGCGGCGTTCTCGCCCACGAGCAGGTAGAGCGCGACGAAGCGCTCGCCGAGCGGGGCCTGGATCCGGTGCAGGCCGGGTCGGAGTTCCATGTGTCGGTTCTTCCTTCTCAGCGCTCGACGCCGTCGAGCACGACGCGCAGGCCCGCCCGCATGGGGCGCATGTGCGGCCCGGCGGGGTCGGCCCAGCCGCCGCCGTCGCGCTGCTCGGTGATGAGGGCCTCGTCGATGCGGATGCCGGAGCCGGGCTCATCGCTCAGCACGATGCCGCCGTCGGAGAACTCGTGGTCGACGAGCACGCCGTCGGCGAATCGCACGTCCTGCACCTCGGTCGTGAGGTGGTTCGGCACGGCCGTCATCACGTGCGCGACGGCCGGGTTGGCGTTGTAGCCGACCGGGCTGATCGGGATGTCGCGGGCGGCCGCGGCGAGCGCGAGCCGGTGGATGTGGGACACGCCCCAGATCGCGCCGGCCTGCACCACGTCGGGTGCGCCGGCATCGAACAACGGCCGGAACTGGTCGACGCCCGTGAGGTTCTCCCCCGTCGCGACGGCCGCACGGATGCCGTTGCTGAGCCGGGCGTGCCCGGTGGCATCCCATCGGCGAAGCGGCTCCTCGACCCAGAGCAGGTCGACGTGCTCCTCGAGCGCCGTCACGTAGCGCACGGCCTGCTTGACCTGCCAGGACTCGTTCGCGTCGAGCATGAGGCCGGGCCTGCTGGTGTTCACCCGCAGGGCGTCGGCGAGGATGCCGAGACGGCGGAGGTCGGCGTCGAAGTCGATGCCGCCCTTGAGCTTGCCGGCGACGAACCCGCGCTCGGCGAACTCGGCGTAGAAGGCGACGAGCTCGTCGTCGTCGAGGGCGATGTCCAGCCCCGAGGCGTACCCGGGCACGAAGCGGTCGCGACCGCCGAGCAGGCGCCAGAGCGGTTCATCCGCCGCCTTCGCCTTGAGGTCCCAGATGGCGGCGTCGAACGTGGCGACCCCACCGTAGGTCGCTCCGGCGTGCCCGCTCTTGAACACCTGGGCGAGCATGCGGTCGAAGAGGGCGGCTGCTCCCCGCGGATCTTCCCCCTCGATCGCGGGGAACAGCCGCTCGAGATCGGCGTGCGAGCCGATCCCGACGCCCTCGAGGCCGGTGTCGGTCTCGAGGATGACGATGGGCACCTCGGTGACGGCCTCGGGGATGTGCCCGTTCGCGTCGCCGATCGATCGCTTCCAGTGGTGCTGGGCGGTCAGGGTGCGGTATCCGGTGATCTTCATGACAGCCTCGCGCTCATTCCTTGGTTCCGCCGGCCGTCATGCCCTCGACGAGGAACCGCTGCGCGAACAGGAAGATCAACAGGATGGGGGCGACCGACAGCAGCGTCGCGAGGGCCAGCGTCGGGAGCTGGATCACGATGCTCGAGGCGGTCGTCGGGTTGAAGGCGGGCACGTTGGCCAGCATGTTGGCCAGTCCCACCTGGACGGGGATCTTGGTTCCGCCGACCACGAGGAAGGGCAGGAAGTAGTTGTTCCAGTTGGCGACGAAGCTGAAGAACCCGACCAGTGCGATGACCGGCGTCGCGAGCGGCATGGCCACCTGCGCGAACACGCGCACCTCCCCGGCGCCGTCGATGCGGGCGGCGTTCAGCAGGTCTCGGGAGACCGCGGTCGAGAAGTAGATGTAGGTCAGGTACACCCCGAACGGGAAGAACGAGAACGGCAGGATGACCGCGAGCGGGCTTCCGATGAGCCTCGCGGCGCTGAGCTCGAGGAAGATCGGGAGCACGAGCGCCGTGTTCGGGATGAGCATCACGATGAGGGTGGTCACGAGCAGCAGGCGACGGCCCTTGAACTCGATGAGCGCGAGGGCGTACCCCGCCGGGATGCTCACGATCAGCGTGATGGCGAGCGCGGCGAACGAGTAGTACGCCGAGTTGCCGATCCAGGTGGCGAAGATGCCGCTGCCGAAGGCGAACAGCTCGTTCCAGTTCGCGGCGAGCTGGTCGAACGAGCCGAACGAGAACGGCCCGTCGAGCAGGAGCTGGGTGTTCGTCTTGGTCGGCGCGAGCACCATCCAGATGATCGGGAGCACGAAGAAGGCGGCGAACACGAGCAGCACGAGCACGACCACGGCGCGGCCGATCCACTGACCCGGCGTGAGTGCGTGGCGCTCCCGGCGCCGCGGGGCCCCGTTGGTCACGAGGGCTCGGGTGGTCACGTCAGTCACGTTCGAACAACTTTCCTCGGAAGATGAAGATCGCCGAGAGCCCCAGCGCGACCACGAGCAGCATGACCGAGATCGCGGCGGATCCCGAGAAGTCGTTCTGCCGGAAGGCGTAGAGGTAGGCGAGCTGGTTGAGGGAGTAGTCCTCGGGGACGACGTTCTTGGTCGCCTGCGCGAGGATCTTCGGCTCCACGAAGAGCTGGGTGCCGGCGGCCAGCGACATGACGCCCATGTAGCTGATCCACTTCTTCAGCATCGGGAGCTGGATGTGCCACGCCGTCTGCACGGGACCGGCGCCGTCGATGCGGGCGGCCTCCATGACCTCGACCGGGATGTTGTTGAGCGCCCCGTACATGATCACGATCCAGGAGCCCGCTCCCGCCCAGAACGCGATGACGGTGAAGACGACCGGCAGGTTGCCGACGGCGACCACGTTGACGAGCGACTCGTAGCCCATGGCGTGCAGCAGTCCCGAGACCGGGCTGACCGACGGGTCGAGCACGAAGAGCCAGAGCAGCACGCTCGAGGCGCCGGCGATGGCGCCCGGCACGTAGAAGAGGAAGCGGGCCGTGTTGCCGAGCCAGCGGACGCGGATGCCGTGCACGACGATCGCGAGCAGGACCACGAAGACGATGAGGCTCACGAGCCAGAACAGCACGTACAGCGCGACGTGCAGGACGGCCGGGAGGAACCGGTAGTCGGCCATGACGCGGGCGAAGTTGTCGATGCCGACGAATTCGCCGTTGCGCGTGAACGACAGGTAGACGGCGTAGAGCGTGGGGAGCAGTCCGAAGGCCAGCAGCAGCAGGGTGTACCCGCTGACGAAGACGTAGCCGTACCGCGACTGCCCCGCGTTCATTCGGGAGGGGCGCCGGCGCCCCGCCCGACGTCGCCCGGAGGGGACGACGTCGAGCGGAACCGGAGGTGCGGTGACGGTCACGTTACTCGACCGAGTACCCGTTGACGGTGGCCTCGTTCTCGAGCTCCGTCTGCCATGCGGGCAGCAGCGACTCGATGGTCTCACCCTCGGCGATGCCGGGGATGACGACCTTCGCCCAAGCGGACTCGGGGCTCCACGAGGTGACGTTCCAGCCCGACCAGACCTGGCCTGCGGCATCCGACATCACGGTCTCGAAGTCGTCGTTCACGAAGTACTTCGCCTCGGCCTGCTTGTCGAGCCAGCCCTCGGCCGCCGTCGTGTACGCCGGGTAGCCCGAGGACGCGTCGACCTGGAACTCGTCGGCGCTGGTGACGAACTCGAGGAAGGTCTTGACCGCGTCGAGGTTCTTCGAGTGGCTCGAGGCGTACCAGACACCGCCGCCGACGTTGCCGGCCGCGACGTCGCCGCCCTCCCACTTGAGGGGAGCGCTGACGCTGATCTCGCCGGCCGGGACCGCGAGCCCGCCCTGGAAGATCGCTCCGGTGTACCAGACCGGGCCCGGAACGCCGACGAGCTTGTCGGCGTACTTCGACGCGAAGTCGGCGCTGAAGAAGCTGTCCTGCACGAGCGTGCCGTTGGCGAGCATGCCGTCGAGGATCTTCGAGATCTTCTCGGAGTTGGCGTCGGCCGTGTCGGAGTGGAACACGCCCTGCTCGGGCGACTGGAACACGGGCGACTCTGAGCCGCCGTAGTAGACGTACGTCATGAAGCTGTCGCCGAGGCTGCCGAGGATGTAGCCGGGGTGCTCCGCGGCGAGCTTGTCGCCGAGCTCGGCGTACTCCTCCCACGTGGTGGGCACGTCGTAGCCGAACTCGTCGAGCAGCTTCTGGTTGGAGAAGAAGACCGTCTGGGCGAGGTCGTTGCGCAGGCCGTAGACGGTGCCGTCGATGGTCGTGTAGTCGAGCGAGCCCGTGGCGAAGCCGTCGAGGAAGTCCTGCTCGAGGTAGCCCTTGTTGAGCGGGGCGGCGAAGCCCTGCTCGCCGTTCGTGGTCTCCTTCGAGGCCCAGATCGCGTCGTTCTGCTGGGTCGAGAAGACGACGTCGGGCCAGCCCTCGCCGGCCTGGTCCATGAGGGCGATCTTGCTCTGGAACGAGCCGCTGCCGCCGGCGGAGCCGTCGTAGGTCTCGAACGTGATGTCGATGTCGGGGTAGGCCGCCTCGAAGGCGGTGACGGCGGGCTCGCGCGAGGCGTCGACCCACACGGTGATCGGGCTGTCGGCGACCTGCTCGGCCTGGGTGAAGCCCAACGAGGTGTCACCTCCGCCCGACGCGTCGGTGGAGCAACCGCTGAGCGCGAGGAGCCCCGCGGTGGCCGCGGCGGCCACCGTGAGGAACCGGGCCGCGCGGCGGCGGGAGGACGAGTGCTGTGACATTTCGCATCCTGTTCTGGTCGGCGTCTCTGACGACAATGCACCCAGGGGCGGGGGCAGAAGTGATTACATCATACGTCTTATCAAGTTCGCAAGGGACATCATAGGTATTACCTATTTTGATCGGTATGCTGTGACGCATGTCCGAACCGATCGCCGCACCGACCGTGGCAGCCGAGTACCCCACGATCGCCGCGCGCGCCCGCGCACCACGCCTCGGCGTGACGGTCGTCGGCGCCCTCGTCGATGCGATCGTCCGCGGCGACCTGCCCTCGGGCTCGTCGCTTCCGCCCGAGGCCGTGCTCTGCGAGCAGTTCGGCGTGAGCCGCACCGTCATCCGCGAATCGGTCAAGCGCCTCGAGGAGAAGGGCCTCGTCACCGTCGCCCAGGGCCGTGGCACGCAGGTGCTGCCGCCCACCTCGTGGAGCATGATCGACGCCACCGTGCTCTCGGCCCTCGTCGCGAACGACGCGACCCTCGGCATCCTCGACGAACTCAGCGTCGTGCGCGCCGCCCTCGAGGCGGTCATCGCCCGCGACGCCGCCGTGCGTCGCACCGACGAGCAGCTCGAGCGCCTCCGCGACGCCCTCGTCCTCATGCGCGAGACGATCAGCGACGAGCCCCGCTTCAACGAGGCGGATGTCGTGTTCCACGCCGTCGTCGGCGAGATCACGTCGAACCGCCTTGCCGACAGCCTGGTGCGCACCCTGTTCGCGCAGGCCCGTGAGAGCGCCCGGTTCCACCTGCACAGCCAGCTCGACCTCACGCTCCAGGAGCACGAGCTCGTGTTCGCCGCGATCGAGGCCGGCGACCCCGAGGCCGCCGAGGCCGCCATGCGGGCCCACATCATAGACGCGTGGGAGCGACGCCGGCCGCCGAGCCCGCGCCGCTGACCGGCATGACGAACGGCCCGGGAGTTCTCCTCCCGGGCCGTTCGCCGTCGGTCACTCGCCAGGTGGCGTCAGCCGCGGGCGCCCGCCTCGGCCATCACCTGGTGCGCGGCATCCGGCCACTGCTCCTGCGGCACGCCGTTCAGCTCGACGTTGTCGGTCCACGTCGTGAAGTACTCGGGGAACCGCACGTAGCGCTCGCGTCCGCCGGTCCACCAGTTGCCCGTGAACGTCAGGTCGAGGGTGTTGAAGATCTCGGGCCCGTTCGTGTCGGCGTTCACGTAGATGTAGCGGCTCGAGTCGAGGATCACGTTCTCGCGCACCTCGATGTAGCGCGACCCCTGGTCGATGAGCATGCCGAACGTCTCGCGGCTGTCGGAGATGTAGTTGCGCTCGATGACCGTGCCCGGGCTCGCCGACAGCGTGTAGATGCTGCCGCCGTCGTGCATCTCGTTCTTCGTGTCGTAGATGCGGTTGTACGCCACGTGGTTGTCGCGGAACGTGGTGGGCGTGTCGTACACGGGCTGGTACTCGAAGAGGCCCGCGTCCTTGTAGTACTGGTTGCCGCCCGGGTCGTTGATGCCCCAGCCCCACCCGATGTCGATGCCGTCGTACGGCAGGTCGGTGAGGGTGTTGTGCGAGATCTCGGCGCGCGTGACGTAGGTCGAGAGGATGCCGGCGCTGTCGCGGTACCCCTGGCCGATGCGGGTGATCGTGTTGTCCTCGATCGTGATGTCCTGCACGGTCATGCGCGGGTCGCTCGGGTGGTGCGCATCCGGCTGGATGCCGCCGACGACGACGCCGGATCCGGCGAGGTCGCTGAACGTGTTGCCGAGCACGTCGATGTCGGATGCCCCGTAGCCGACGCCCGTGGCGTGCGCGTTCGGGTCCATGCCGATGCCGAGGCCGACCGAGCCGAGCTGCTCGAACTCGTTGCCCTCGAAGGCGACGTCGGATGCCGCGGAGACCTGCACGGCCGCCGGGATCTGCCACCACTCGTTGCGGGAGGCCTCGAACTCGGGGCATCCGTCCTGGCAGGTGTCGAGGTAGTCGGCGGGCGGCGCGTACTGGCCGACCATGTGGGCACCGCTCTGCTGGTCGGCGTAGCCCTGCTCGCTGCTGGGTCGCAGCCACGTCGTGTCGGCGAAGCGGATGCCGGTGAAGTCGAGGCCGGTGACGGGGCGGTCGTAGGTGCCGCCGATCTCGACGAGCGTCTCGAGGCGCGGCAGGCGCACGTCGAGGCCGTCCATCGTCGCGCCGGGCTCGGCCTCGTAGTAGACCTTGCCGCCCGGGGAGTCGAGGTACCACTCGCCCGGGTTCTGGAAGAACTCGTAGGCGTTCGCGATGTAGATCGCGCCGCGGTTGTACGGCGACTTCAGGGTGTCGTAGCCGAAGTTGTTGTTCTGCCAGGCCGGCTGGACCATGTTGATGTCGTTGCCGACGATGGACTCGACGGGCGAGATGCGGTCGGTGAACGAGCCCATGCTGACGATCTCGAGGTCGGACTGGTTGCCGAGCGTGCTGAGGTCGCCGAACCGGTCGTCGTTCAGGGTCAGCCCCTGCTCGGTCCAGGTCAGGTGGGCGCGGTCCTTCTTGTCGGCGCCGAGCTGCAGCTGCGTGCGCTTGGCGGGCGTGCCGTCGACGTAGAGCTGCCGTGACTCGGTGCCGGGTGCGACGTCGGCGACCCAGATGTTCTGCTCGGCGTCGTGGAGGGTCCACCCCGTGACCGCGCTGCCGCCCGAGAGCACGGCCTGCTCGCCCGGCGCGCTCGCCCAGGTCACGGTGTGCCCGTTCGCGCCGGCATCCTGCGGCCCGAACTCGAGCGGCCGCTGCAGTTCGTACACGCCGCCGTCGAGCAGCACCGTGACGTCCTGCTTCTTGCCCTTGTTCTTCACCACGCTCTGGGCGGCGTCGATGGACGTCACGACGATGTCGCCCTTCGGTGCGCCGTGCTTGCCGTTCGGGGCGACGACGACGGTGAGCGCGCCGTCCTTGCCGCTGCCGTTGCCCCCGTTTCCACCGTTCCCGGCGTACGCCGGCTGGGCCACGGCGACCAGGCCGACGACCGCGACCGCGGCTGCGGTGACCGCCGTCAGGCGTCGCTGAGTGAGTATCCTCATTGATTTCTCCTCGAATCGTGTGTCGAATGACATCATACGAATTGGAAGACTACGAGCCCCATTCGGGGGGCGTCAAGCGCGTGTGCAGCATGCGCAACACGAGAGTCGTCAGATGACCGCGTGGGAGCGCGACCATCCGCGGCATCGCGGGCGACACGCCGAATCGCGGCGCGACGGCGCAGAACGGCCCCGACGATGCATCCGCCCGGGCCGTTCGGTCCTTGCCGCTACAGCGCCGCCCCGACCACCGCCTCGCCGAGCGGCGTGCGCAGGTGCAGCATCCGCGCGCCGTCGCGTCGGCTCGCGACGAGCCCGCTCTCACGGAGCACGCCGAGGTGATGCGAGGCCGTCGAGATCGCGAGCCCCGCGTCGGATGCCACCTGCGATGTCGTGCGCTCGGCATGCGCGGCGAGCAGGATGCCGGCGCGCGCGGGACCGAGCAGCGCGCCGAGGGCCTCGGCGGCCGAGCCGGGGTCGCGCGCCCACGTCTCGGTCACGCCCTGCGCGGGGTAGAAGATCGTGGGCTGGGCGGGCGGCTCGGTGAGCACCGAGCAGCCGTGTGCGGTCATCACCGACGGCACCAGCACGAGTCCGCTGCCGCGGCAGTCGAGCGCCTCGCGGTGCAGGCGGAGTTCGACGCGCACGACGTCGTCGCTCCAGCCCACGGTGCGGTGCAGCGAGCCGACCATGCCCGCGAGCCCCTCGGTCGTGATGCGCCGGGCCCGCACCGCGATGTCGGCGCGCAGGATGCGTTCGAGCTGCACCCAGACCGGCGCCAGCACGGCCTCCCACATCGCCTCGAACGCGTCGGCGAGCGTCGCCCGGGCGCGCAGCGGGTCGTCGAGCATCTGCTGGATGGCCCGCTGCCTGGCGCCCGTCGACCGCAGCACCATCTTCGCCAGGTCGACCCGCATGAGGTCGGGCGAGACCTGCCGCAACCGCGCGAACTCGTCCTCGGGCTGCATGTTCCACGTCGGCGTCGCCGTGAAGAAGTCGGGGAAGTACCCCTCTGCCCCGATGACGGTCGCGAGCAGGTCGAACGGCTGCCGCGGCATCCGGGATCGCACGCTGCGGAGCCACCCCCACTGCAGCGGATGCTCCTCGGGTCGCTGCAGCACGCGCATCGCGTTGCAGAGCTCGTGGCCCGGCGAGACGCCGAACCGGATCGCCGAGATGTCGCCCGGCACGAGACGGAAGTCGACGAAGTTTCGATCCACATCGAAACACTAACGCGAGCGGATGCCGCGGGAGGAGCCTGTTCACATCACCCGCCGTCACCGACCAGGAGGCATCCATGATCACGTCATCGACGCCGGCCGAGCTCACGCTCGCGCCGACGACGGACTCGTCCGCCGCGCCGGAGCTCGTGCACGCGAGCGACCTGCTCATCAGCGCGACGAGCCGCACCCGCCGGTTCGTCGGCGCCGAGCACGGATCGGGCGTCTCGTACTTCTTCGTCGACTACGAGACCGGGCAGGGCACCGACCTGCACTGGCACCCGTATCCCGAGACCTGGGTCGTGCTCGAGGGCGAGGCGACGCTCACGATCGGCGACCGGCAGGTCACGGCGGGCGTCGGCGACACGGCGACCGTGCCCACCGGGGTGTGGCACAGGTTCACCAACGCGGGCGAGGCGCGGCTCAAGGTCTTGTGCATCCACGCCTCCCCCGTCATCATCCAGACGTGGGCCGACTGAGCACCGCTCCCGCACCCACCCAGACCAGCGAAGGAAGACCATGACGTTCCAGGCGTACCTCGACAACATCGAGGCCAAGACGGGCCTCACGCCCCGGCAGTTCATCGAGCTCGCGCACGAGCAGGGCTTCGACGAGACCACGAAGTCGGCGCCCATCGTCGCGTGGCTGAAGGCCGACTACGGGCTCGGCCAGGGGCACGCGATGGCGCTCGTGCACGTGATCACGAAGGGCCCGCAGATCAGCGACAAGCACGTGGGCACCGGCACCGCGCACAGCGACCCGAGCAACATGCTCTGGCTCGACGGGGCGGCGACGAACCCGAACGGCTAGCCACGGCAGCCTTCCGGATGTCGGACGCCGGTGGCATCGTGGCCCCATGGGGATCGAGGTGCGACCGGCGTCCGTGTTCGACGACGTCGCCACGATGGTCGGGCCCAAGCGGCCTGATGCGAACGTGTGCTTCTGCCTGAGCTATCGCGTGCCGTCCAAGGAGAACCTGGCCCTCACGGGCACCGCACGCGGCGATCGCGTGCGCGAACTCTGCGCCGAAGACCCGCCGCCGGGCGTGCTCGCCTACGACGGCGACGAGGTCGTGGGGTGGGCGGCCGTGCACCCGCGGGCCGACACGAGCTTCGCCCGCAACCGGAAGATCCCGCACGTCGACGACCTCGACGTGTGGTCGGTGTGGTGCATCCGCGTGCGCCCCGGCCATCGAGGCGAGGGCATCTCGCACGCCCTGCTCGCCGGTGCGGTCGACTTCGCGCGCGAGCACGGCGCCCCCGCCGTCGAGGGCTACCCCGTCGACAACCAGGGCGAGAAGGTCGACCTGACCATGGCCTACGTCGGCACCCGCTCGCTGTTCCAGAAGGCCGGCTTCCGCAAGGCCGCCGACACCACGTCGGTGCTCAACGGGTTCCCCCGCGTGCTCATGCGCCTGGCACTCGATACTTGAACCCCACGTGCGAGGCTGCGAAGCCGAGCCGCTCGTAGAAGCGGTGCGCGTCGGCGCGCGCGGCATCCGACGTCAGCTGCACGAGGCTCGATCCGAGCTCGGGTGCGGCGACCTCGGTCACCCACCGCATCATCGCGCCGCCGATGCCCGCCGAGCGCAGGTCGCTGCGCACCCGCACGGCCTCGACGAGCAGCCGCGTCGAGCCGCGCCGCGCCATGCCCGGGATGCGCGTGAGCTGCATCGTGCCGACGAGCCGCCCCTCGGCGCTCTCGGCCACGAGCAGGTCGTTGCCCGCGTCGTCGAGGATCTCCTCGAGGGCTCGGCGGTACTCGGGTGCGTCCTCGGCCGAGGCCACGTCGCCCCGCGACGCGCTGATCGGGTCGTCCGAGAGCAGCGTCATGAGCCCGTCGAGGTCGGCGGAGCTCGCGCGCCGGAGGCGCACGGTGCCGGCGCGCGTGTCGAGGGGAACGGGCAGGTCGAGCGAACGCAGCATGGGTCCAGTCTGGCGCGGCAACCCCCTTGGCACGGACACCCGCAGCCGACAGCATGGAACCCATGGACCGCGTGGATGTCACCGAATGGCTGCTCGAATCCGATCCCTCCGTGCGCTGGCAGGTGATGCGCGACCTGACCGACCAGCCCGACGACGTCGTCGCGACCGAACGGGCTCGCGTCGCGACCGAGGGCTTCGGGGCGAGCCTGCTCGACCTGCAGACCGACGACGGCTACTGGAACGGCGAGGAGTACGGCGTCGACGGCGACCGGCGCAGCGTCATGTGGACGCTCCAGTCGCTGCGGCGACTCGGCATCGATCCGGATGCCGCGCCCGTGCGCACCGCGATCGAACGCGTCCGTTCGAACGTGCGGTTCCGCGACTTCGAGGAGGCCTTCCCGTTCTTCTCCGGCGAGGTCGAGGCGTGCATCAACGGCGGCGTGCTCGCGGCATCCGCCTACTTCGGCGTGCTCGGCGACGGCGCCGACCGCATGATCGGGCTGCTGCTCGACGGGCAGCTCGACGACGGCGGCTGGAACTGCGAGCCGCGCGAGGAGTCCGATCGCTCGTCGTTCGACTCGACCCTCTGCGTGCTCGAGGGGCTGCTCGCCTACCAGCGGGCGGTCGGCGATGCGACACCGGCCGAGGTGATCGAGGCCCGCCACCGCGGCGAGGAGTACCTGCTCGAGCGCAACCTCTACCGCCGCAAGTCGACCGGCGGCATCGTGCGCGAGCGGTACGAGAACTTCATCTTCCCGCCGTACTGGGTGTACGACGTGCTCCGCTCCCTCGATCACTTCCGCGATGCGGGGCTCGTGGAGGGCACCGAACCCGACGAGCGCATCGCGCCCGCGCTCGACCTGCTCGAGTCCCACCGCCTCGACGACGGGCGCTGGGCGGCGGGCGACCCCTGGAACGGCCGGGTGTTCCTCGCACTCGACTCGGCACCCGGCGAGCCGAGCCCGTGGAACACGCTCCGGGCGCTCCGGGTGCTCGACTGGGCCGGCCGGGCCTGACCGCGACGCGCATGCCCGGGAGCACCACGACGGCCCGCCGCGCGGCGACGAACCGGTCGACGACCCGCCGTTCGACGACCCGCCGGCCCATCGTCACGTCGATCGCCCTGGCGGCGACCGCCGCGGCCGTCGCCCTCTGGTGGCGGTGGCTCGCCCGCCGCCAGCACCACTGGCGAACGGCCCTCTCCGAGGCGATCCCCGTGAATTCCGCGTACTGGCGCGAGCAGCGGGCGGGCCCCGGCGAGCTCCTCTACGTCGCGATCGGCGACTCCGCAGCCCAGGGCATCGGCGCGAGCCGGCCCGGCCACAGCTACGTCGGCTTCATCGCGCAGTCGCTGGCGGCGGCATCCGCTCGGCCCGTCCGCACGGTGAACCTCGGGATCTCGGGCGCGACGCTGCGCATCGCGATCGACGACGAACTGCCCGTGCTCGAGGAGCTCGCGCCCGACGTGCTCACGGTGTGCATCGGCGCGAACGACATCGCGGACTTCGACGCCGCGCGATTCGACCGCGAGATCCGGGAGCTGTTCGCGCGCCTGCCCGACCATGCGATCGTCGCCGACCTGCCGAGCTTCTACTTCCCGCCGGCGCAGGGCAGGGTGCGCACCGCGAACCGCCTGCTGCGCGCCGCCGCGGCCGAGCGCGGCCTCGTGGTCGTGCCGCTCTTCGCCCGCACCGACCGGCAGGGGCTGTGGGGCGTCTCGACCCAGTTCGCGGGCGACCTGTTCCACCCGAACGACCGCGGATACCGCATCTGGGCGGCGGCGTTCCGCCAGGCCGTCGAGGCGCGCCTGGCGCAGTCGGGCGGGGCCGACGGACGTCAGGGCTGACGCCTCCCCCGGACGATCTGCGCCCGACCGGCCGGCACTCGGCCGAAGTGCGAGACACTTGAAGGGCACCACCGGCGCCGTCCGTCGCGTCCGATCGGGTGCAGGAGAACACGTGACCTTCGAATCCATGACGACATCCGAGCCGCTCGACCTCGCGAGCATCCGCCAGGACTTCCCGTACCTCGCGCAGGAGCTGAACGGCTTCCCGCTGGCCTACCTCGACTCGGGCGCCACCGCGCAACGGCCCGTGCAGGTGCTCGACGCCGAACGCGCGTTCCTCGAGCACGCGAACGCGGCCGTGCACCGCGGCGCCTCGACGCTCGTCGGCACCTCGACGATGGCGTTCGAGGGCGCGCGGGCGACCGTGGCGGCCTTCGTCGGCGCGGGCGAACGCGAGATCGTCTGGGCCGAGAACGCGACCGACGCGATCAACATCGTCGCGCTCGGCATGGCGGATGCCGCAGCCGGCCTCGGTGGCGCCGAGGCCGACGTGTTCCGGCTCGGGCCGGGAGATGAGATCGTCGTGACCGAGGCCGAGCACCACGCCGACCTCATCCCGTGGCAGCGCCTCGCCGCGAAGACGGGTGCGACGCTGCGGTGGATCCCCGTGCGCGACGACGGCACGTGGGGCATCGACGACGCGGCATCCGTCATCGGCCCGAAGACGAAGCTCGTGGCGTTCGCGCACGTCTCGAACGTGACGGGCCACATCGCACCCGTGACCGACGTGGTCGAGCTCGCGCACCGCCAAGGCGCGCTCGTGCTGCTCGACGCGTGCCAGTCGGTGCCGCACCGGCCCACCGACTTCGGCACGCTCGGCGTGGACTTCGCCGCGTTCTCGGCGCACAAGATGCTCGGCCCCAACGGCATCGGCGTGCTCTACGGCCGCGAGCACCTGCTCGACGCGCTGCCGCCGGCCCGCACGGGCGGCTCGACCATCACGACCGTGACCATGGAGTCGGCCGAGTTCCTGCCGTCGCCGCAGCGGTTCGAGGCGGGCACCCAGCCCGTGTCGCAAGCGGTCGCCCTCGCCGAGGCCGTGCGCTACCTCGAGCGGCTCGACATGCATCGCGTGCACGAGCACGAGGTCGAGCTCGCAGCGCTCCTCGTCGACGAGGTCTCACGAATCCCGGGCATCCGCCTGGTCGGCAGCGGTCCCGGCGTCGAGCGCGGCGCCCTCGCGAGCGTCGACGTGCCCGGTGTGCATGCGCACGACGTGGGCCAGTTCCTCGACTCGCGCGGCATCGCCGTGCGCGTCGGGCACCACTGCGCGCAGCCGCTGCACCGCCGACTCGGGCTACGGGCGACCACCCGAGCGAGCGCCTACGTCTACACGACCGCCGACGAGGTGCGCCGCTTCACGGCCGCCCTCGCCGAGGTGCGCGGCTTCTTCGGGGTGAGCGCATGAGCGACCTCTCGGGCCTCTACCAGGAGCTCATCCTCGACCACTCGAAGCGGCGCATCGGCGACGGCGCGCTCGTCGACCCGCACGCCTCGCATCACGAGCTGAACCCCACGTGCGGCGACGAGATCACCCTCGGCATCCGCCTCGACGCATCCGGCACCTCGGTCGAGGCGGTCGGATGGACGGGCGACGGATGCAGCATCTCGATGGCGTCCGCGTCGGCCCTGACCGAACTCGTGGTCGGCTCCGACGTCGCGCACGTGCGCGAGCTCATCGACGGGTTCCGGGCGATGCTCCGCTCGCAGGGCGCCGGCGAACCCGACGAAGACCTGCTCGGCGACGCGATCGCCTTCCACGGCGTCTCGAAGTACGTCATGCGCGTCAAGTGCGCGATGCTCTCGTGGGTCGCGCTCGAGGCGTGCCTGAACGCGGCCGTCGCCACGTCGCCGGCCGAGGCCTGACGACGGATGCCTCGGCGCTGACGCCCAGCCAAGAGGCTTAGGCTCGTACCACCGCCGCTGCCCACAGAAAGAGGAACCGCCTGCCATGAGCGACGCCTTGGACGTCTTCGACCGCCGTGAGTCTGAGGTGCGCGGCTACGTGCGCGCCTTCCCGACCGTGTTCGACCGGGCGGTGGGTTCGACCCTCATCGGCGAAGACGGCCGCGAGTACCTCGACTTCTTCGCCGGCGCCGGCGTGCTGAACTACGGGCACAACAACCCGCTCTTCACACGCGCGCTCATCGAGTACCTCGAGCACGACGGCATCATCCACGGGCTCGACATGGCGACCTCGGCCAAGAAGGCCTTCATCGAGGCCTTCGAGCGCCTCGTGCTCGAGCCCCGCGGGCTCGACCACAAGCTGCAGTTCACCGGCCCCACCGGCGCCAACGCCGTCGAGGCCGCGCTCAAGGTCGCCCGCCAGGCGACCGGACGCACCAACGTGATCGCATTCACGAACGCGTTCCACGGCCTGAGCATCGGCGCCCTCGCGGCGACCGGCAACAGCCACTACCGCGGCGCCGCGGGCATCACGCTCGACAACATCACGCGCCTGCCGTACGACGGCTACCTCGGAGCCGAGGTCGACACCCTCGACCTGCTCGAGAAGATGCTCGACGACCCGGGTTCGGGCGTCGACCTGCCCGCCGCGGTCATCGTCGAGGCCGTGCAGGGCGAGGGCGGCATCAACGTCGCCGGCGTCCCGTGGCTCCAGCGCCTGCGGGCCCTGACCGCCGAGCGCGGCATCCTCCTCATCCTCGACGAGATCCAGGCCGGTATCGGCCGCACGGGCGCGTTCTTCGCGTTCGAGCAGTCGGGCATCGTCCCCGACATCGTGACGGTGTCCAAGTCCATCTCGGGCTCGGGCCTGCCGATGTCGCTCGTGCTCCTGCGCCCCGAGGTCGACGTCTGGAAGCCGGGCGCCCACACCGGCACGTTCCGCGGCAACAACCTCGCGTTCGTCTCCGCGCGCGCGGCCCTCGAGAACTACTGGGCCGACACCGCCTTCGTCGACGGCGTCGCCTCGAAGTCGGCGCTGCTCGCGTCGGAGCTCGAGAAGATCGCCGCCGAGTACCCCGACCTCGGGTTCGTCGTGCGCGGCCGCGGCCTCATGTACGGGCTCGCGTGCGACGCCGACCGCGGCCTCGCCGGACGCATCTCGAAGCAGGCGTTCACGCGCGGACTCGTCATCGAGACCTCGGGCGCCCACGACGAGGTGCTGAAGTTCCTGCCCGCGCTCACGATCACCGAAGACGAGCTGCTGCGCGGGCTCGAGATCGTGCGCGAGAGCCTCGCGGCGGCGCTGGCGGCGCCGACCGAGTAGGCGCACGACACGAGATCGACGAAGGGCGGATGCTGCGGCATCCGCCCTTCGTCGTTCTCGTCGCACCACGCTTCGTTTGCGGTCGCGACGGCCGTTCAGCCATCGGGCGGCGCATCGGCGCCACCGCCGGTCGAGCTACTCGACCGACTCGGCGTCGGCGAGGTGCCGGGCGCCGTGGCTCAGCACCTTGACGACGATGCCGCGACGGCGGAGCGCCGCGATGGTGCGCGACTCCTCGTCGACGGTGCGGCCCATGGCGTGCCGGTTGGCCACGACGAGCACGTCGCCCGATCGCAGCGTGCCGAAGAAGCGCTCGAGTCGCTCCTCCCACGAGTCGTCGTTCTCGGGTGCCGGGAACCGGAAGTCGGGGATCGCCACGCCGAACTGGGTGAGGTCGCGCCGCTGCTCGACGATCGGCGGCATGTCGTCGCGCGCGACGACGAGGCCGACCAGTCGGGAGCCCTCGGGCTTCGCCTTCCACCAGTCGGAGTCGCGCTGCAGCTCGACGAAGCACTCGGGACAGTCGTTGGCGACGTGCACGTGCGTCGCCGTTCCGAGCCCCGCGGAATCCGCGTGCCCGCTCGACGCCGCACTCGTCACATCACTCATGGTCTGCCCTTCTGGTTTGCACCATTGTCCCAGTTCCGACCGACATCGGGGAGACATCCGCGACTCGCACCGTTTCGCCCTCCACGGGTGGATCCAACCGGGTGGATCGCCGCGGCGGGCGGCTACTGGTCCTGCGAGAGCAGGCGCAGCAGCCGGGCCAGCGCGGCCTGGTCGTCGCGACTGAGCGCACCGAGCTCGACGGCCTCGCGCTCGACCAGCCCGCGCATCGCCTCGTCGACCCGCTCGATGCCCTCGGGGCGAAGTCGCACGAGCACGCTCCGACCGTCGCGCGGGTTCGGGCGGCGCTCGACGAGCCCGCGGGCGACGAGGTTCTCCAGCCGGTTCGTCATCGCGGCGCTGCCGATCATGGTCGCCGAGATGAGCTGGGCGGGACTGAGCTCGTGCGGCTCCTCCTGCCGCCGCAGGGCGGCGAGCACGTCGAACTCCCACGACGCGAGTCCGGCGTCCTTGAACGCAGCGGCGCGGAGCTTCGCGAGCCGATTGGCTGCCCGCCGCAGTCGTGACATCACGTCGAGCGGCGACAGGTCGGTGTCGGGGAGTCGCCGCGACCACGCGTCGATCAGCAGATCGACCTCGTCGTCGCGTTCGCTCGGTCTGGGGTTCACACCTCGACAGTAGCGAACGCGTACGCGAACGGGCGGGCCGGATGCCGCAGCATCCGACCCGCCCGTCGTTCACGCGGAAGGCGCGACTACTGCACCGACCAGCCGCCGTCGGAGGCGAGGATCGCGCCGTTGATGTTGACGGCATCCTCGCTCAGCAGGAAGGTGATCGAGGCGGCGAGCGCCTCGGCCGTCGCGACCGAGGGGATGGCGCCCTGGAACGGCGCGAGGCGGGCCGAGCCGACCTCGGACACGTGCGGGGGGAACGGGATGCCGGTCGCGACGCCGCCGGGAGCGACGGCGTTCACGCGCACGCCCTGCAGCGCGTACATGAAGGCGGCCGACTTGGTGAGGCCGACGACGGCGTGCTTGGACGCCGTGTAGGCGTTGCCCGACGCGTTGCCGCGCAGGCCCGCCTCGCTCGCGACGTTGACGATCGAGCCCTTGCCGGCCTCGAGCATGAACGGCACGACGGCGCGCGTGAGCTTGAACGTGCCGGTCACGTTGACCGCCATGACCTTGTCCCAGATGGCGTCGGGCGTCTCGTGGATCGGCGAGAAGTCGTCGTTGATGCCGGCGACGTTCGCGAGGCCCCAGATCTTGTCGCCGGCGGCGGCGACGATCGCGTCGATCGACTCCTGCTTGGTGATATCGCCGGCGACGGTCACGATCTCGGCGCCGGGCACGGATGCCGCGAACTCGTCGAGCTTCTCGGCCGAGATGTCGACGGCGACGACGCGGCCGCCCTCGCGGGCGACGCGGCTCGCGGTGGCGCGACCGATGCCGGATGCCGCGCCGGTGACGATGACCGTCTTACCGGCGAAGCGGCCCTGCGTGACCTGCTCCTTCCAGGCGGTGGACTCGGCGTCTTCGGGGATGACGCCGCCGTTCACGGCCTTGACGAGCTCGTCGACGGCAGCCTGGGGCATCTGGCCCTGGCTCATGACGACGAGCTGCTGGAGGGGAAGGCTGGCGATCGGCGCGAGCTGGTCGGTCGAACCGCCGCCCTGGCTGACGAGACCCTGGAGCGCGGCCTTGCCTGCGGGGTCGGCGAGCCATTCGGCGATGGTGGAGTTGGCGGTCAGCGCCATGATGCTTCCTTCTTTCTGTCCGGCCGGATCGGTCGAAGCGGGGTGCGCCGGATGTCTCGGGGCTGCGGCATCCGTCGGTCCGTCGGGATGCTGCACCACACCGTGCGACTCCGGACGGGACACCTCCAGCCTAAACAACATCTGTCGGATATCCGACAATTGTCGGCGAAATCACGGTTTCGCCGCCGGATGCCTGCGAGAATGCCGACGTGAGCGAATCGAGCGACGACCGCGTCGATGCGCGCGTCGAACGCACGAGGCGCGTGCTCCAGCACGCCGCGCTCACGCTCGCGCGGGAGGGCCGCTTCGACGACGCCACCGTGGCCGAGATCACCGACGAGGCCGGCGTCAACCGGTCGAGCTTCTACCAGCACTACGACGACCGCCAGCACCTGCTCGCCGATGCCATCGAGGCCGCCGAGATCGAGGCCGTCGCCGACCTCGGCACGCCAACCGACATCCCGTCGCAGCTGCCGCCGTCGATGGTCGCCTTCCTCCAGCACTTCGAGACGGATGCCGAGCTCTACCGACGCCTGCTCGGCGAGCGCGGCTCCCCCATCGTCGTGGCACGCATCCGCGCCCGGTTCGAGGCGCAGGCCCGGGCGGGCGTGATCTCGTCGGGCACGACGGCCTTCGAGGGGCTGCCGATCGACATCGTCGCGGCCGGCATCGCGGGATCGTGCATGGCCGTCATCCAGGCGTGGCTCGAGCTCGACCCGCGCCCGAGCGTCGAGACGGCGGCGGAGTGGGTGTGGCGCGTGCTCGTCGGTCCCGGCGTGCCGCTCTCGTCGGAACGGCGCGATCGGCAACCGTAGAGGCAGGTCTCGCAGGGAGGTTCGCATGTACGACGTGATCATCAGCGGCGGCGGGCCGACCGGCATGATGCTGGCCGCCGAACTGCGGCTCCACGACGTCGACGTGCTCGTGCTCGAGCGGGACGCCCAGCCGAACCCGGCCGTCCGCTCCCTCGGCCTGCATCCGCGCAGCATCGAGATCCTCGACCAGCGCGGCCTCCTCGACCGATTCCTCGCGCACGGGACGCGGTACCCCGGCGGCGTCGGGCGCTTCGCCGGTATCGAGGCGCCGGCGCCCACTGACCTGGACACCGCGCACGGCTACATCCTCGGCATCCCCCAACCGGTGACCGATCGCCTGCTGGCCGAACGCGCCGCCGAACTCGGCGCCGAGATCCGCCGGGGCGTCGAGGTGACGGGGTTCGCGCAGGACGACGACGGGGTCGACGTCGAGATCGCGGACGGCGGCCGCCTGCGCTCCCTTTGGCTCGTCGGCTGCGACGGCGGTCGCAGCCTGGTGCGCCGGCGCCTCGGCATCGGCTTCCCGGGCGAACCCGCCACGACCGAGTGGCTCCTCGGCGAGGTCGCGGTGACGGCATCGCCCGACGAGGTGGCCGCGATCTCGGCGGAGGTGCGCAGGACCCACCGCGGATTCGGCATCGGCCCCGCGGGCGACGGCCTGCACCGGGCGGTCGTGCCCGCGGCATCCGTCGCCGAGGATCGCACGGTGCCGCCGACCCTCGAGGAGTTCCGCACGCAGCTGCGGGCCTACGCCGGCACCGACTTCGGCGTGCACTCGCCGCGCTCCCTGACCCGGTTCAGCGACGCCACCCGGCTCGCCGAACGGTACCGGGCAGGCCGGGTGCTGCTCGCCGGCGACGCGGCCCACGTGCACCCGCCGCTCGGCGGGCAGGGACTGAACCTCGGCATCCAGGACGCCTTCAACCTCGGCTGGAAGCTCGCCGCCGAGATCGATGGGTGGGCGCCGGCGGGTCTCCTCGACAGCTACTCGACCGAGCGGCATCCGGTCGCCGAGGACGTGCTGACCATCACGCGCGCCCAGAGCGAGCTGCTCCTGCCCGACCCCGGCCCGCAGGCCGTGCGGCGGCTGCTGACCGAGCTGATGGGCTTCGCGGACGTCAGCCGGTTCCTCGCCGAGAAGGTCGCGTCGATCGGCATCCGCTACGACGTCGGCGACGGGCACGACCTGCTCGGTCGCCGGCTGCGCGACCTCCCGCTCTCGCAGGGCCGCCTCTACGACCGCATGCACGACGGCCGCGGACTCCTGCTCGACCGCACGGGCGGCCTCGCGGCGACCGGATGGACCGACCGGGTCGACCTCGTGGCCGATGCCGGCGCCGAGCTGGACGCGCCCGCCGTGCTCCTGCGACCCGACGGCCACGTCGCCTGGATCGGCGACGACCAGGCCGACCTCGAGCGCCGCCTGCCGACCTGGTTCGGCGCCCCTCAGTCGACCGCGTAGGCGTCGTAGACGACCTGCCGCGGGCCGCGGGCGGCGACGCCGACGATGAGCGACCGCTGCAGGTGCGCGAGTGCGGGGGCGGATGTCTCGACCTCGACGTGCAGCCGGAACGTGTACTGGTCGGGCGGCACGACCTCGCCTCGCCCGAGCGCCGCGAGCACCTCGGGGCTGCCGGAGCGGATGCCGTGCGTGCGCAGGTGCAGCAGGTCGCCGCCCGCCGTGCGCGCCGTGTACCGGGTGTCGATCTCGATCGTCCCGTCGGGTCGCACGACCTGCCAATCGGCCCCGCCCGGCAGCACCTCGGCGTCGAGGCCGTCGCTCAGGCGACCGCCGAGGATCGGCACGACGCGGCGATGCCCCGCGCTCGTCACGCCGTGGTCCTCGATGCCGTCGACGAGCACCTCGGCGCGGAAGAGCTTCACGAGGCGGGTCGCGGGCGGCTCGACGGACCGCGACTCGACGGGCGCCGGCGCCGCGGCATCCGCCGAGCCCGCGGCATCCGCCCGACCCGCGGCATCCGCTCGCCCGGTCATGCGCGGCTCCAGACCGGGAGCGTCACCGACGAGGGCCGGGCCGGCTCGTGGAAGACGTCCTGGTTCGCGGGCAGCAACTCGGTCTCAGTCGCGGCGGGCTCCCCCGTGCCGCCGTTGCGGGCGTAGCGCGGGAACGCGCCCGAACTCACCTGCACGCGCAGGCGGTTGCCGGCAGCGAAGCGGTGCGCCGTCGGCCAGAGCGGCACCTCCACCTCCCACGCGCCGTCAGTGGTGCGCGGCGGGTCGCTGTGCAGGGTGCCGGGGGCGCCGACCCGCCGGATCGCGTCGGTCACGCTCATCGAGCGTCCGTCGGGGTGCACCTCGGTGAGGCGCACGAAGACGTCGACGCTCGAGCGATCGCTGCGCAGCCAGATCTTCGCGACGGGGGTTCCGGTGACGTCGAGGTCGGCCGTGAGCGGCGCGCTCGTGAACGTGACGACGTCGGACCGCTGCTCGTGCTCGCGGTCGTCGACCGCGCCGCCGTCGCCGCGCAGCACCGGGCCGCCGGTGGACGGCGTCGGATCGCCGCTCGGGTCGTAGCGGAACCGGGTGGGATCGCCGGGCGCCGTCGGCGCGTCGGGTCCGACGGTGCCGCCCGCGCCGAGGAACCACTCGGCCGGCCGCGTGCCGACGGGCGGCCAGGCCGCGTCGTCGTGCCATTCGCCGGCGCCCCCGAGGAAGAACCGCACGGGTGCCGGGCGGGGGTTCGGGATGCCGCGGAACTGCTCGTCCCACATCGCCATGGCCCCCTCGAGCTGGGCGACGGAGCCCTCGGCCGTGTCGTGCCCCCACGGCCCGATCGTGAGCTGCGGCTGCCGCCCCTGCGCCACGAGGTCCTCGTAGGTGCCGATCTGCCACGGCAGGAAGATGTCGTACCAGCCGGTCGTCATGCTGATCGTCGCCGTCACGTCCGCGACATCCGCCCGGTACGACTGCTGCGCCCAGTAGGGCTCGCGAAGGTCCTCGTTTCGCAGCCAGTCGTCCCACCACGGGATCGCCGCACCGGTGGCGGCGCGGTCGCTGCCACCGAGCGGCGTGTGGCCGAGAGCGGCCTTGAACCGCCGGTCGGGCCCGATCATCGTGAGGATGAACTTCGGGCTCTCGATGAGCGTCATCATGCGGCTCCACGTGAGCGAGTTCAGCAGCGCGAACGCACCGTGGTCCCACGTGATCGCGCCGAAGTCGGGCATGGTCACCGCCAGCGACATCGACTCGGCCGCGGTCTCGGGCTCGCCCGCCCGGTTCGCGGCGGCGGTCGCCGACCACTGCGTGAACCCGAGGTAGCTGCTTCCGGCGGACACCAGGTGCCCCGTGAACCACGGCTGCCGGCGAACCCAGCGCAGGGTGTCGAGGCCGTCCGACGCCTCATGCACCTGCGGCGTGAACTCGCCGCCGGATCCGAACGTGCCGCGCACGCTCTGCAGCAGCACCGGATATCCGCGACTCGCGAGGGGCAGCGGCAACCGGACACGGAACGACGCGCTTCGGCCGTACGGCGTGCGCATCACGACCGTGGGCGTGCCCGGCTCGACGCGGTCGGGCATGAGCAGGTCGCCGAGCAGTACCGTGCCGTCGGACATCGGCGTCTCGACGCGGGTGATCTCGACGTGCCGGTCGCCCGGCTCGAATCCCGTGAGGGTGCGGCGCATCATGGCGGCGCCGATGCGGTCGGAGAGCGAGCGTCGGGTCATTCGTCGTCCTTGACGTCGGGGGTCGCGCTGGGGCGGCGCGAGCCGGGTTCGGGTGATTCGGGTGATTCGGGTGTCGAGCGGATGTCGCGGGCCGCCCTCGAGCGCGCCTGCAACGCGTCGCGCAGTCGTTCGAGCGTGGGCAGGGCGGCGGCGAGCGCCCGGATGTCGGCGTCGGCGACGTCGGCGAGGGCCTCGGCGAGCAGGGCGGTGCTGGCCTCGTCGAAGCGGCCGAGCAGATGCTCGGCCTTCGCGGAGGCGCGAACGCCGACGCGTCGACGGTCGGCGGGATCCGCCTCGCGTGTGACGAGCCCGGCGCCCTCCATGGCCTTCAGCAGGTTGCTCACCGTGGTGCGGTTCAGGCTGAGGTCGTCGGCGAGCTCGACCGGACTGCGCGTGGTGCCCACGGGCAGCGCCCGGAGCACCTCGATCTGCGCGTCGGGGATGTCTGGCAGGTGCTCGGACTCGCGCGCGGCGCGCAGCAGGCTGCGGCGCAACGGCGAGATGACGCCGCTCAGCCGGGCCACGTCGACCCCGTCGGGGTCGGGCTCGGCGCCGGGATCGACGACAGCGCCGGTGCCGGGGTCGGCGTCGCTCACGCCCGCACCGGCGGGGTCAGCGACGAGCGCTCGTTGAGCAGGTCGGGGTGGAACCCCGCGGCCACCTTGTACGCGTCGGCGATCTCCCGCAGCTCGGTCTCCGGGATGACGTCGTGGACGTCAGCGAACCCCTGCGGTGCGCGCTCGTAGGCGAGCTGCATCACGCGCTCGGGGCCGAGCTGCCGCGTCATCCCGCTGAGGCGGGTCGTGACCGGGCGGCGGTCGTCCTCGTACGCGGCGAGCGCGGCATCGACGTCGGCGGCCGTCGCCAGGTGGAAGGCGAGCGAGCGAGCATCGAGGATCGCCTGCGAGGCGCCGTTCGAGCCGTTCGGATAGAGCGCGTGCGCGGCATCGCCGAGGAGCGTGGTGCGTCCGACCGTCCACCGCTCGAGCGGCTCCCGGTCGACCATCGGGTACTCGAGGATCTCGTCGGCGGCGGCGATGACGGCCGGCACGTCGAGCCAGTCGAAGGTCCAGTCGGCGAAGAGCTCGACGATCGGCGCGGGGTCGACCGCGTGGTTCCAGTCGGCCGTCTCCGCCATGCCCTCGGGCGCCCGACGCTCGGCGATGAAGTTGACCCGCGTGAGGCCGTCGTGGGCTCCCGGCGCAACCAGCGGGTAGGCGACGAACTTCTGCTCGGCGTCGCCGGCCATGATCATCGTCCGGCCGTCGAGGTACGTCGGGGCGAGGGCGGTGCCCCGCCAGAGCACCAGCCGGTTCCACGGCGGCGCGCCCTCGCCGGGGTGGGCCTGCGCCCGCAGCGCCGAGTGGATGCCGTCGGCACCCACCACGACGTCGGCGTCGAGCACGAGCTCGTCGCCCGCGGCATCCGCGAACCTGGCGCGCTCGCGGACGCCGTCGGATGTCGCGACGCCGTGCTCGACGCCGGTGGCTCGCCAGCCCAGCCGGATCGCGTCGGCGCCGAAGCGGCGGCGCACCTCGTCGGCGAGCAGCAGTTGGAACTCGCCGCGGTGCACCGAGAGCTGCGGCCAGTGGTACCCGGCCTCGAGGCCGCGGGGCTCGCTCCAGACGGGCTGCCCGAAGCGGTTGAAGTACGAGAGCCGGCCAGGGGCCGTGCCGATCGAGGAGATGGCGTCGGCGAGGCCGAGTTCGGTGAGCTCGCGCACGGCGTGCGGCAGCAGGTTGATGCCGACGCCGAGGGGGCGCAGCTGCCGGGAGCGTTCGACGACGGTCACGTCGTCGAACCCCGCCGCCCCGAGACTCAGGGCCGTGGCCAGTCCGCCGATTCCGGCTCCGACGATGACGATCTTCACGCTGCCTCCTTGCAAGTGGTGAATTGAGTTTGGAACAAACACAATTCCTTGTCAAGGGGTGATGTCGCCCATTCCGTCGCGGAGCCGGCATCCGACGCCGGATGCCGTGCTCACCCGCCGATCGTCGCCTCGATGGCACGCGCGGCCGCGATCGCGCCGTCCTCCCCCGTGAACGCTCGCTGCACCTCGGCGGCGGCCTCGCGCAGGCTCGCATCGGAGATCACGCGGCGAACGGCGTCGAGGAACTCGGGCCGCCCGACGCGCTTCGGCGGAACCCGGAGGGCGTTGCCCCGGCTCACGCAGACCTCGACGTTCCACACCTGCTCGGGCTGGAGGCCGAGGCCGACGAACGGGATGCCGGTCGCGCACGCGGTCTGCACGGTGCCCTGGCCGCCATGGAGCACCGCGGCGTCGACGAGCCCCCCGAGCAGGTGCGCGGGCAGCAGGTCGGTCACGTGCACGTTCGCCGGCACCTCGTCGCCCGGCTCGAGGTAGTGCCCGATCGGCGCCACGACGTTCACGGGCAGCGCACCGAGTTGCGCCGCCGCGGCGAGCGCGAGCCGTCGATCGGCCGAGGAGCCGAGACCCAGGTAGACGAGCGGTTCAGGCGCGGAGGCCAGCCCGTGGACGATCGCCGGCATCGGGGCGTCGAGGCGCGCGAAGATCGGCCCGACCCGCTGGTAGTCGCCCGGCAGGTCGTAGCCGTCGAGCTCCCAGGGCATCACCGTCAGCAGGTTCACGTCGGCCTCGAGCATCGACGCGACCGTTCGCAACGGCGGGACCCCGTTCTCCTTCGCAACCGTCGAGAACGCCCGCGGCGCGACCGGTGCGCTCGTGTACAGCCAGCGGAACGCTGCCGTCGCGATGCGGTCGGCGGCGCGCGCGATCGCACCGGAGCCCTGCACGAAGTGCATCCGCCGGGTCTGCTCGACCTGCGGCCCCGTGAGCGCGAACGGCACCGGGTAGAACAGCGGAACGCCCTCGGCGCGGGCGGAGATGAGCGACGTGATGTTCGACCCGATGACGACGGCCGCGGCATCCGTCTCCCGGATGAGCCGGCGCTCGACCTCGACCCGCGCGCGCACGAGATCGCGCGTGAACGGGCTCCGCAGCGCCCGACCCTGGTCGAAGTCGATGGCCTGCCGGCGTTGCGCGGCGGTCCAGCCCGGCTCGCAGGCCCGGTACTCGAATCCCGCGTCTGCGATGAGGCGCACGTAGTCGTGCTCGTACCCCATGAACACCGGCCGGTGCGCACCGTCGAGTGCCCGAGCCACCTCGATCATGCGGGTGGTCTCAGCGAGGTTGAACGTCACCGGACAGAACACGACGGTCGCCACGGCTCGATCCTCGCATGCCGGGTTCGTCGCCTAGCCTGTACGGGACGGCACGAGCATCGGCATCGGCATCGGCATCGGCATCGGGGGGCATCACATGGGCAAGGCGAACTTCAGCGCAGAGGAATGGCCCGTCGTCGCCAAGCTGCCGCTGCACGCGGCCGCGTTCGTCGTGGCATCCGCGCCCCACAGCGGCATCGGCACCGCGCGCGACATGCTGGCCGCCGCCGCGGAGCTCGTCAATCGCCACGGCGGCGAATCCGGCAACCTCCTCGTCTCCGACGCGGCATCCGACACCCCCGCGAGCGGCGACCCCGGCCCGACGAAGCACTCCGACGAGAACCTCGAGCGCCTGCGCGCCGCCATCACGTCGGCCGTCGCGCTCGTCGATGCGAAGGCGGGCGCCGACGGCCCGGGCTACAAGACCGCGGCGTACCGCGTCGCCGAGGTGGCCGCGCGGACCTCGGGCGACGGCTTCCTCAGCATCGGGGGCGAGAAGGTCAACGACGACGAGCGCGCCGCGCTGGCCTGGGTGCACGAGGCGCTCGGCCTCGCCTGACGGCACGCACCGTGCTGCGCGCACCCGGTCGGGCGCCGGGTCGCACTATGAGCGAGCGGATGCCGCCGGCTCGGTCGTGGCCGAGTCGCACTGCGTCGCCGACAGCCGCCCCTCGGGGTCGAGCCGCGCGAGGATGCTCGCGGTGATCGCGGCGAGCTGATCGAGCTCGCCGGGCTCGAGGGCGTCGAGCACGTTGGAGCGCACCGTGGCCACGTGGCCGGGCGCCGCGCGATCGAGCACGGCGAGCCCCTCGGACGTGATGCGCGCGTTCGTCGCGCGCTTGTCCTGGGGGCATGGGAACCGCTCGAGCAGGCCCTTCTCCTCGAGGCGACGCGCGACGTGCGAGAGCCGCGGGAGGGTGGCGTTCGTCTGCGACGCGACCCGGGTCATGCGGCTCGTCTGGTCGGGCGAGGCCGCCAGCACCGACAGCACGAGGTACTCGAAGTGGGTGAGCTCGACGTCGCGCAGCAGTTGCGCGTCGAGCATCGTCGGCAGGAGCTCGCTCACGGCGACGAGCCTGGCCCATGCCGTGGCCTCGGCCGGGGAGAAGGGCGGGGTCGACGTCATGTCGGCCAGTCTAGCGCATTGGTTGTCATGACAACTAAAGTCGTGCTACGGTTTAGTTGTTCCAACAAGTAATTGCCGACGGGCCTCCCGATCGGCACGAGAAGGAGTCGCACTATGACCACGGTCAGCATCATCGGCAACGGCAACATGGGCACCGCCATCGGCACCCTCGTCACCGACGGCGGCAACGCCGTCGAGTTCATCGGCCGCGAGGCCGCCCCCATCGCCGGCGAGATCGTCGTGCTCGCCGTCCCGCACCCCGCGCTGGCCGACATCGTCGCCGTGCACGGCCCGGCACTGGCCGGCAAGATCGTCGTCGACATCACGAACCCCCTCGACTTCGCCACCTTCGACTCGCTCGTGGTCGACGCCGACGGCTCCGCCGCGGCCGACCTCGCCACCGCGCTCCCCGAGTCGCGCGTGCTCAAGGGCTTCAACACCAACTTCGCCGCCACCCTCGCCGCGAAGCGCGTCGGCGACGCCCAGACCACCGTGCTCGTCTCCGGAGACGACGCCGACGCCAAGCGACTCGTCACCGACGTGTTCACGGCCGGCGGCGTGAAGGTCGTCGACGCGGGCGCCCTCAAGCGGGCCCGCGAGCTCGAGGCGCTCGGCTTCCTGCAGCTCACCCTCGCCGTGCAGGAGAAGACCTCCTGGGCCGGCGGATTCTCCCTCACGGCGTAGTCCCGCCCCGGCGCGTGAACGGGCGGAGCATCCGCGGGATTCCGCTCGTTCACGACGCATCCGCCGCAATCCCACACCTGAACCCCGTCGGGCACTAGCCTGACCTCGATGTGGTGGAATCGGAAGCACAAGACTCCCGCACCGGCGCCCGACGCCGATGCGGCGGCCGCCGCGACCGCCGCGACCGAAGCTGCCGCCGCCGCCACGCCGCTGAATCGCAACGCGTACCTCCTCATGGCCCTCGGGGGCGGAACCCTGGCCGTCATCGGCCTCGCGCAGATCGCCTCGATCGTCGCGCCCGTCTTCCTCGCCCTCATCCTGACGATCTGCGCGCAACCGATCCGGGTCATCCTCGAGCGACGCGGCGTGCCCCGCGGCATCGCCACGGGGGCCGTGATCGTCGCGCTCATCGCCCTCGTCGTGGTCTTCGGCTACGCCGTGCTCGTCGCGCTCAGCCAGTTCGCCGCGCTGCTCCCCCAGTTCGCCCCCGAGATCCACGCCTGGATCGCGGGCCTCGGCACCTGGCTCTCGTCGATCGGCGTCGACTCCTCCGAGATCACCGCGGCGCTCGGCAGCTTCGACGTCGGACAGGTCGCGCAGGTGGTCTGGGGGGTGGTCGGCGGAGCCGTCGGCGTGACCACGACCCTCGTCATCATCTTCACGATGCTGCTCCTCATGCCGATGGACGCCTCACTGCTGCCCGCCGTGCTGCGAAAGATCGAGCCGCACCGCCCCCTCTTCGTGCAGTCGCTCCGCGACTACGCGTCGAACGTCCGCCGCTACATGGTGGTCACGACCGCCCTCGGCGTCGCCCAGGGCGTCATCAACTGGGTGGTCCTCGAGTTCCTCGGCGTCCCCGGAGCCTTCATCTGGGGACTCCTGTCGTTCATCTGCAGCTTCATCCCCAACGTCGGCTACTTCATCGCGATCATCCCGCCGATCGTCTTCGGCGCGCTCGTCGGCGGATGGCCGACCGTGATCGCCGTCATCGTGCTCTACGGCATCGTGAACGCGGGCGTGCAGTCGGTCGTGCAGCCGCGCGTCGTCGGCAACGCCGTCGCCCTCAGCCAGTCGATCACCTTCTTCTCAGTGCTCTTCTGGGCGATCGTGCTCGGACCGACCGGTGCGATCCTCGCGATCCCGCTCACGCTCCTCGTCCGCGTCATGCTCATCGACACCAACCCGCGCATGCCCTGGGTGCGTCCCCTGCTCGGCGACTTCGTCGAGACGAGGGCCACCCTCAGCGCATCGGATGCCGCGCGCAAGGCCGCTCGCCGGGCGGAGAAGTCGACCGACGCCGCGACCGGCGATGCGGCAAGCGCCGAGCCCGGCGACGACGTGAAGCACGCCTGAGTCGGCGGGACGACGACGATGCTCGCCGCCATCGGCCACGTGCTCCCGATCGCGATCGCGATGGCGTTCAGCACCGTGCCCATCATGGCCACGATCGTGCTGCTGCTCTCGCCGAACCGCGATCGCACGGCGCTCCCGTTCCTGATCGGCTGGGTGCTCGGGCTCCTGGTCGTCGTCTCGCTCTGCGTGCTCGGCGCACAGCTGATCCCCACGCCGAAGTTCGGCCTCCGGCCCAACACGGCCATCGGCATCTGGGAGACGGTCATCGGCTCGGCGCTCATCGTGCTGGCCGTCGTGTCGTGGGTGCGTTCCCGGCGCACCACCCACACGGAGATGCCGGCCTGGCTCCGCTCGATCGACAAGTTCGGCCGGTGGCCGGCATTCGGCCTCGCCCTGCTGCTCAACGTGCGCCCCAAGGCGATCCTGCTCGCGATCGCGGCGGGCCTGGCCATTCGCGGCGAGAACCTCGACCTCACCGCCTCCGCGATCTCGATCGGCGTCTACGTGGTGATCGCCGCCTCGACGGTCGCGGTGCCCATCATCGTCACGCTCGCAGACCCGGCGCGGATGGAGCCGCGACTCGTCACGACGCAGGACTGGCTGATTCGCAACAGCGGCCTCGTCACGTCGCTCATCGTGCTGCTGGTCGGCGTCATCGTGCTCGGCAGCGGGCTCAGCCGGTTCTGACCCGACACCGCCGGCGACGGCGGCCACGTCGACCACGCGACATCCGGCGCCCGCTCAGGCGGGCTGGATCGCCTTGACCCGCTTCTTCGCGCTCTTCTCGACGAGCACCGGAACGAAGTCGCGCACACGACGCCCCTCGTACTCGTGGTGCTCCTCGGCGACGATCTCCGCGATCACCGCTCGGTCGACGTCGGGGTACTTCACGGCCAGTCGGTCGACGACCTCTTCGACGCTGCGCAGTTCGGCGGCTTCGCGTTCTTCCATACGGCGAGTCTCCGCCCCGCGGCCGCGCCGCGTCAACGCCGCCCGCCCCAGTCCCAGCCGGTGCACAGCCGGGGCCGCGCCGGGGTGATCGGGCGGGGCCTTTCGGAGGTCGGCGGCACCTGCGACCATCGGGGCATGACCCGCTTCGCGATCGACGCCGCCGTCGCCCTGCGACTCATCCGCGACCCGCCGCCGGCGAGCGAGCATCGACGGCTCGTGGCGCCGTCGGTACTGCGCTCGCACGTGCTCTCGCAGCTCTACGACGATGCCCGCACGGGCCGCCTCGACGGGCGGACGGCGCGCGCGGAGCTCGAGGGACTCGCCGAGCTGAAGATCCGGTTGCTGGGCGATCGGGTGTCGAGGTCGACCGCGTGGAAGCTGGCCGCGCAGCTCGACTGGGACGACGTGACGCCGGCCGAGTACCTCGCGGTCGCGGTGCTCCAGGCCGACGTGCTCGTCACCGACGACCCGCGGTTGCGCGCGGCCGCGCACGGCATCGTGCCGGTCGCCGAGGTCGCCGAGCTGTACGGCTGAGCGCGAGGCCTCAGCGCGCGATCTCGAAGTTGAAGACGTCCTGGTCGAAGTGGTTGTAGGCCTCGTAGTCGACGAGGTCGTAGAGGTCGGCGCGGTGCTGCATCTCGCCGAGCTTCGACGTGAGGTGCCCCTCGTCGATGATGGTGTCGAGCCCCCGGCCGGCGGCGCCCATCGCGATGCGCAGCAGCGAGACCGGCCAGATCACGATGTTGACGCCCGCGTCGCGCAACTGGTCGACCGAGAACAGGTCGCTCTTGCCGAACTCGGTCATGTTCGCGAGGATCGGCACGTCGAGCGCGGTGCGCATGGCCTCGAACTCGCCGAGGTCGCGCATCGCCTCGGGGAAGATCGCGTCGGCACCCGCGTCGACGAGCGCCTTGGCGCGGTCGATCGCGGCATCCAGCCCCTCGACGGCCCGGATGTCGGTGCGCGCCATGATGAGGAAGTTGTCGTCGCGGCGGGCGTCGGCCGCGGCCCGGATGCGCTTGATCGCGGTGTTCTCGTCGACGACCTGCTTGCCGTCGAGGTGCCCGCAGCGCTTCGGGTTGACCTGGTCCTCGATGTGGGCCCCGGCGATGCCGGCGTCCTCGAGCGTCTGGATGGTGCGGGCGACGTTCATCGGCTCGCCGAAGCCGGTGTCGGCGTCGATGATGGCCGGCAGCTCCGTCATGCGCGCGATCTGCTGCCCGCGCCCCGCGACCTCGGTGAGGGTGGTCAGGCCGATGTCGGGCAGGCCGAGATCGGCTGCGAGCACGGCGCCCGAGATGTAGACGCCCTCGAATCCCTTGCGCTCGATGAGTCGCGCCGAGAGCGGGTTGAACGCCCCGGGGAAACGGAGCAGCTCGCCCGAGGCGAGGCGCTCGCGGAACAGCCGGCGCTTCTCGGCCGCAGGGGTCTGGGAGTAGAGCATGTGGTGTCCTTTCGGGACCGCACCCGGCACCGTTCGTCGAGCCGGCGGGTACGCATCTCAGGCTACCCGCCCGACGGGCTCCCACCGCCGGTCCGGCTCCGCGAGGCAGGGGCGCGACTCAGCCGACGATGCGGATGCCGAGGTGCTCGGCCAGCCGGGTCGCGATGAGGGCGACCTGCAGCTCGTCCATCGTCGCGCCGCGAAGGCCCTCCACCCCCGAGACGTCCAGATCGAGCCCGCGCAGGTCGACGTCGGCGAGCCGAGCGCCGGTCACGTCGAGCGAGCGCACGTCGGATGCCGCGAACGCCATCCGCTCGACGCGCGCGCCGCCGAGGTCGAGCTCCTCGATCGTGCAGTCGGTGAACTGCACGTCGCGCAGGCTCGAGCCGCGGAGGTTCACGAACCCGAGCTTGCACCCGACGAGGTGCACCGACTGCCAGGTGTTCTCGGAGAACTCGACCGAGCCGATGCGCGAGTTCGACACGACCACGTCGCGCAGGCTCGCCCTGGGCGAACGCAGGACCGGGGCATCCCACCGGTCGAACACCGACTCCGCGATGTCGGCGCCCCGCAGGTGCAGGTCGTGCGCGGAGACGCCGGCGATCTCGGTCTCCCGCAAGCGGATGCCGGTCAGGTCGAGCCCCGAGAGGTCGCCTCCGGCGACGCGCACGCCCTCGTGGTCGGAGCCGGCGACCAGCGACGCGGCATCGGCGTCATCGAGGTCGGAGAGGCGGATCACGTCGATCCGCGGTGCGCTGGTGCGGGTCGGCTTCGCCATGGTTCCTCCGTGGATTCGACGCGTCGCGCACCGGGCCGGCCGAGGGCCGATGGGCGACACCGGTCGATCCTAGGCCCGCATCGGGCCGCGGTTCTGGGAGGATGCCTGCGTGCCAACCTCGACTCGCGCGCGCATCGGCGTGCTCCTCCCCCGCGACCTGCCCATCGACCAGGTGCTGCCGTACGCCCGCCGCGCCGACGCGCTCGGCTTCGACGAGATCTGGCTCGTCGAGGACCTCGGCTTCCGCGGCGGCATCGCGCAGACGGGCGCCGTGCTCGCGGCGACCGAGCGCATCGCGGTGGGCGTCGGCATCCTCCCCGCCGGCGCACGCAACGCGGCGTTCTCGGCGATGGAGCTCGCCACCCTCGCCCAGCTCTTCCCCGGCCGCTTCATCGCCGGCATCGGACACGGCATGCCCGTGTGGATGCGCCAGGTCGGCGCCTGGCCCGCGAGCCCGCTCACGCTGCTCGGCGAGTACGCGACCGCGGTGCGCACGCTGATGCGCGGCGAGCCCGGCCCCGCCGCGGGTCGGTACGTGAACGTCGAGGGCGTCGAGCTCGTCGAGCTCCCCGAGACCGCACCTCCCGTGCTGCTCGGCGTGCGCGGACCCAAGTCGCTCGCGGTCGCGGGGGCGGTCGCCGACGGCGTCGTGCTCGCCGAGCCCGCGACACCGGCGTACATCGCGGCATCCCTCGCCCAGGTGCGATCCGGCGCGGCCGCCGCGGGCCTCCCCGCGGACACCCGGTTCGAGATCACGAGCTACGACGTCGCCGCGGTCGACGACGATGCGCAGGCCGCCATCGCCCGGGTGCGACCCGGTCTCGCCTGGTACGGCGAACCCGACTGGGCGCCGCACCTGATCGGACTGCCGTTCGCCGAAGACCTTGCAGGGCTGCGGCGGGAGTGCGCCGGACCTGACGAGTTCGCCCGCCGCCTGCCCGACGAGTGGATCGCCGAGCTCTCGCTCGCCGGCACCGCCTCACAGGTGCGCGAGGGCATCGCGCGCCGACACGAGGCGGGCTCGACCTCCGTGGTGCTCACGCCCGTGGGCGAGGATCGCCTCGGCGAGCTCGACCGGCTCGCCGAGGTGCTGCCCCGCTGAGACCCGGTCGACCACCGCTCTCGTCGAAGAGCGGTGACCGGCCGGACCCCAGCGGAGCCGGGCCGTGATCCGTGCGGATCGGCGTCAGATCGCGAAGATGGTCCACCCCGCGGATGCCGCGGCGCCGGGCTCCAGCACGACGAGGTCCGTACCCGAGTTGAACGCATCGGGTGGGCAGGTCATCGGCTCGACCGCGAGGCCGGTGCGCCCGCTGCCGTCGGCGGTGTGGATCTGCACCCACGGGCAGTCGGCACCCCACGCCATGCCCACGCCTCGGCCGTCGGCGTCCGTCAGCCGTGCATGGACGAGGCCCTCGGCGTCGAACGCGAGCCCGGTGAAGGCGTGGTCGATCTCGGTCGAGGCGATGCGACGCGGCATCCGGTAGTCGAAGGAGTCGCCGTCGCGTGCATCGGCGACCGACGCCTCGACGGTCGGGATGAGCCGGTCGGGCGTCACCTCGAGCACGACCTCGGCGGGCAGCTCGAGCGTCCAGTCGTCGACCGAGCCCTCGCCCGCCACGAGGTACGGGTGGGGGCCGGTGCCGAAGGGCGCGGCGTCCGGTCCGGTGTTCGTGGCCGTGACGAGGGTGTGCAGGCCGGCCTCGTCGATGCGGAACTCGACCTCGATCGCGAGCCGGTGGGGGTAGCCCGCCTGCGCCTCGATCGTGGCGGCGAGCACGACCCGCGCGCTTTCGCGGTGCACGGGCTCGAAGTCCAGCCAGGCCGCGAGGCCGTGCAGGGCGTGGCCGCGGTCGGGCTCGGTGAGCGGGAGCTGCTGGTCGATCCCGCTGAAGCGGTAGCGGCCGTCGACGACCCGGTTCGGCCACGGAACGAGCGTCACCCCGCGGTAGGCGGGGCGCACCTCGTCGGCCTCGAAGGGCACGACGAGGTCGCGGCCCTCGTACGTCAGCGACCGCAGGGACGCCCCGACGCTCGCGATGACGGCGACGTAGCCGTGCGCGCCGATCTCGTGCTGGTACCCCGAGAGCGCGTTGCCCACTTAGAGGCCCTGCGCGAGGCGGTAGTACGCCTGGTTCCAGCGCACCTCGTGCTTGAAGCCCGGCAGCGTGGTCTCCTCGTCGATGACGAGCAGCTCGACCTCGGCCATCTCGGCGAAGTCGCGGAACACGTCGACGCCCACCGCGGTCGACATGACCGTGTGGTGCGCGGCGCCGGCCGTGAGCCAGGCCGCGGCGCTCGTGCGGAAGTCGGGGGCCGGCTTCCAGACGGCACGGCCGACGGGCAGGTTCGGCAGCGACTCGCGCGGTGCGACGTTCTCGACGACGTTCGCCGTGAGGCGGAAGCGGTCGCGCATGTCGCTCATCGCGACGACGACGGCGGGGCCGGGGTCGGCGGTGAAGACCAGGCGCACGGGGTCGTCCTTGCCGCCGATGCCGAGCGGGTGCACCTCGAGCGTGGGCATCGCGCTCGTGAGCGACGGCGAGACCTCGAGCATGTGCGCGCCGAGGATCAGCTCGTCGCCCGGGGTCATGTCGTACGTGTAGTCCTCCATGAGGCTCGCGCCGCCGGGCAGGCCCGCGCCCATGACGTTCGCGATGCGCACGAGCACGGCCGTCTTCCAGTCGCCCTCGGCGCCGAAGCCGTAGCCCTCGGCCATGAGGCGCTGCACGGCGAGGCCCGGGAGCTGCTTCAGCTCGCCCAGATCCTCGAACGACGTGGTGAACGCGCCGAAGCCGCCCTCCTCGAGGAACGAGCGCAGGCCGATCTCGATCGCGGCGCCGTCGCGCAGCGACTGGTGGCGCTCGCCACCCTTGCGCAGCTCGGGCACGACGTCGTACTCGTTCTCGTAGACCGCGACGAGCTCGTCGATCTCGGCCTCGGATGCCGCGGCGACCGCCTCGGCGAGCTCGTTGACGCCCCACGTGTTGACCTGCACGCCGAGTCGCAGCTCGGCCTCGGTCTTGTCGCCCTCGGTGACGGCGACGTAGCGCATGTTGTCGCCGAAGCGGGCGAGCTTGAGGTCGCGGGATGCCGCGAGGCCGGCCGCGGCGCGCTGCCAGGTGCCGAGCTGCTGCTGCACGACGGGGTCGGACGCGTGGCCGACGATCGTCTTGCGCGGCACGCCGAGGCGGGTCTGGATGTAGCCGAACTCGCGGTCGCCGTGCGCGGCCTGGTTCAGGTTCATGAAGTCGAAGTCGATGTCGGCCCAGGGCAGCTCGACGTTGGCCTGCGTGTGCAGGTGCGCGAGCGGCTTGCGCAGGGCGTCGAGGCCCGCGATCCACATCTTCGCGGGGCTGAACGTGTGCATCCACGCGACGACGCCGATGACGTTCGGGGCGGCGTTGGCCTCGAGCACGACCTTCTTGATGGCGGCCGAGTCGGTGAGCACGGGCAGCCAGACGATCTTCACGGGCACGTCGGATGCCGCGTCGAGGGTGGCCGCGATCTGCTCGGACTGCTGCGCGACCTGCGCGAGCGTCTCGGGGCCGTAGAGGTGCTGGCTTCCGGTGAGGAACCAGACCTCGTAGTGGTCGAGCGAGGTCGTGAGCGGCGTGCGGGTCATGCGGGTCTCCTTCGGTGCGGGTCGTGCTGAGTTCGTGGGATTCGGTGTGCGCCGGAGCGCGTGGTGCAGAGGCGGCCTGCGGGCGGCTGCGCCCGTCAGAGCGCCTCGACGGCCGCGGCCTCGGCGGCGAGGCCGGCCTTGTAGCGGTCGAGGTAGGCGGCGAAGCCGGCGACATCCGCCTGGTCGGGGGTGACGGTGTCGACCTCGGCGTTCGCGAACACGTGGTCGCTCAGGTACGTGTCGAGGTCGGTGCCCGCGGGCGCCGAGAGGTAGGACGCGAGCACGGCGATGCCCCACGCCCCGCCCTCGGACGCGGTCTCGCCGACCGCGACGGGCGCGTCGAGCGCTCCGGCGAGGAAGCGCTGCGCGACCCCGGCCGTGCGGAACATGCCGCCGTGCGCGAACATGCGGTCGAGCTCGACGCCCTCGCCCGCCAGCACGCGCATGCCGAGGGCGAGCGTGCCGAACACGCCGTAGAGCTGGGCGCGCATGAAGTTGGGGAGGTTCAGCCGGCTGTCGGGCGTGCGCACGACGAGCGGGCGGCCCTCGGTGAGGCCGGCGATCGGCTCGCCGGCGAGGTGGTTGTAGGCCAGCAGTCCGCCGGCGTCGGCCTCGCCCTCGAGCGCGGCCCGGAAGAGCAACTCGAACACCGCGTCGGAGTCGACCTGCGCACCGGATGCCGCCGCGAACTGCGCGAACACGCCCGCCCAGGCGGCGAGCTCGCTCGCGCCGTTGTTGCAGTGCACCATCGCGACCGGATCGCCGGCCGGGGTGGTCACGAGGTCGAGCTCGTGGTGCGCGTGCTCGAGCGCGCGCTCGAGCACGACCATCGCGAAGATGCTCGTGCCGGCGCTGACGTTGCCGGTGCGCGGGGCGACCGAGTTCGTCGCGACCATGCCCGTGCCGGCGTCGCCCTCGGGCGGGCAGAGCAGGGCGCCCGGCTTCAGGCCGCCGGTCGGGTCGAGCAGTGCCGCCCCGTCGGCCGTGAGGATGCCGGCGGGCACGCCCGCGTCGAGCACCTCGGGCAGCAGGTCGAGCAGCCGCGCGGGCGCCCGCCCGTCGACGAGCGCGTCGTAGGACTCGACCAGGCCCGCGTCGTAGCCGTGCGTGGCGGCGTCGATCGGGAACATGCCCGAGGCGTCGCCGACGCCCAGCACCTTGCGGTCGGTCAGGCGCCAGTGCACGTAGCCGGCGAGGGTCGTCACGAAGCGGATGTCGGGCACGTGCGCCTCCTCGTCGAGGATCGCCTGGTGCAGGTGCGCGATCGACCAGCGCAGCGGGATGTTGACGCCGAAGCGCTCGCTGAGCTCGGCGGAGGCCGGGCCCGTTGAGGTGTTGCGCCACGTGCGGAACGGCACGAGCAGCTGGTCGGCCCCGTCGAACGCGAGGTAGCCGTGCATCATCGCCGAGACGCCGATCGCGCCGAAGGTCTCAGGCGTCGCGTCGTAGCGGCTGCGCACGTCGGCGACGAGGTCGGCGTAGGCCGCCTGCAGGCCCGACCAGACGTCCTCCAGCGAGTAGGTCCAGACGCGGTCCTCGAAGCGGTTCTCCCACTCGTGGCTGCCGACGGCGAGCACGTCGGTCGGGTCCTCGCCGACGAGGCAGGCCTTGATGCGCGTCGAGCCGAACTCGATGCCGAGCGAGGTGCGCCCCTCGAGGATGGCCGCGCGCGCGGCATCCGCCTGCGTGTTCGTGGAATCGGTCATGCGTTGGCTTCCTTCCGACGAGCGTCGCTGCTCTGTCCGTAGACGTTCTGGTACCGGTCGTACAACCGGTCGATCGAGTCCTGCGGGATCGGGACCAGAGGACCCGCCTCACGCGCCAGATGCACCGTCCGCGCGACATCCTCGACCATGACCGCAGCCTTGACCGCATCCTTCGCCGACGCACCGATCGTGAACGGCCCATGATTGGCCATCAACACCGCACGGCTGCGATGCCCGCGCAACGTCTCCACGATGCCCCGACCGATCGAGTCATCCCCGATGATCGCGAACGGACCCACCGGAATCCGGACCCGCCCCGAACTCATCGGCCATCGCCGTGATCGCGCACAGGATCTCCTCACCCCGCGCCACCCACGCCGCGTGCGTCGGGTCGTTGGTAGCGCCCCGACCTCGGGCATGTTCCGGTACATGCATGCGCCGCCGTATCGAGCGACGGAGCCCGATCAGAACCCGGCGTGCCGGATCACCGACATGCTCCGATCGCGCGGGATGTCGTTCGACCAGATCGTCGTGGGACCCCGACGGCTTGATCACGAACAGATCCGCCCCGGACAGGCCGTTTGTGGCCGGTCGCCGGGCCGTGAAATCGCTCGCGCTCAGGCTTCGCCGCTCGGGCATGCCTGCTGATCGTAGCTCAGCCTGGGGGCGACCTGCTCGAGCCACGGTCGTGCCGCTCATGCCGTCACCACGCGCAAAACGGTACTGCGATCCGTGGCGGGCCGATAGCGGTCGGGATCTGCGATTCGGTCGAGCATCGATGCTGGGTGCTGCACTCACGGGGGTTCGTCCTCCAGCTGCGGCCGGTGTCGCCCTGTGACCGGTCGTGACTCGAGCGGGCGCGACTGTCAATTGCAGGCCACTCAGCGCGGGCGTCCAGGTCGCGATGAACCGGCGACGGCGGTTCGTCGTCTCGCCTGGCCGACCAGCGTCGTGGCGTCGGAAGAAGCGTGTCGCGGGCATCGCCGCCGGCATCACCGTCGACCAGCGCGGCGGCCGCGCGACGAGCTCGTCGAAGTCCTGGCGCACGTCGTGAGCGGCGGCCAGAACTCCGCCTCGAGGATGTCGTCGGCCTGCTCACGGTCTCGGGCTTTCGCCGCGCCTGTCGCTGGACCACCGGATGAGGCCAGGAGAAGCATCCTGGTCGTTCGCGGCGACGACGGCGGACGGGGCATCCGCCATCAGCCGGCGCCGCGTCGTGCGGAGCAGGCCGACCAGTCGCCACGGACCACGGCGACCGCCTCGAGGCCCGTGCGACTCGAGCTCAGGCGCGAACCCGTGCTCGCGCGGCTCGCCTCGAGCCAGTCGGAGGGTCGGCGAGGTGCGCGACGCGCGTGCCCGAGGTCGATGAGGTGCCGCGTCGCGATGCGCGCCCTCGACCTGGTCGACGGCCGGGCTGCGACCGTCGCGGCCGCCAGCCGGGTGGCGATGGCGATCGGGCTCGCTGAGCCGTCAGCGCCTCGAGCACGCGTGCGGGTGCGACGACCTGACCGATCGCGTGACCGCCTGGCCGCGGAGGTGGGCGATGCCCGCCGACCCGCGAGCCGAGGTCCTCGGAGTCGACGTAGGCCGTGCTCGCAGTGCCCGACCGCGCGCGCCTGCCCTCGAGCGCCGCGATGCTCGTCGAGGGCCCGTAGTGCCGCGAGTCGGAGGCGCAGGCGTGGTTGGCGTGGGCCGCTGTTCTGGGACGTGACCGGCGAAGTTCGGCGTGTACTCCAGCTCGGCGATGGCGTCCATCACCCGGCGCCGCGTGGACTCCTTGATCTGCGGGTGCTCGTTCAGCACGCGCGAGACGGTCTGCCGCGACACCCCGGCGAGCGCGGCGACGTCGCGCACGCCCGCCGCGCGGTTCGAGCGGATGCCTGCATGGAACCGTACGCCTCGCCAGCGGGCAACGGATCGAAGAGCACGAACGGATGCTGCGGGGTGTCGGGGCGACGGGCGGTCCTGCGCGGTCTCGACTCGCTGCGGGCACGGCCCTATCGTGCGGTCGTCGGCGCGGCGAGCCTCATCGATGATCGGTGGTGGGACGCTGTGGCTGATCGGCGCGATCGCGTGAGGATCAGGGAGTGGTGACGGGGTGAATATTTCAGCCATGGCGCGCCTCGCGGTGCGGCGGTGCGGTGACGGCGTGGTTCGGGTGCTTCAAGGTCAGGGTGACTTATCCGCTGCGAGATGCCCGGACGCAGCGCCTGCTCGGTGAACCTCAGCGCCCCGTCGTCGAGCATTGCGACGATCCAGCAGAAGTTCCGCGCTGTCAGGCGATGCGATCAGACGCTGGATCAGACGGCGCGGTCGCCCCTGATCGAGCAGACCTTCTCGTAGCAGGACAAGCGTGGACTCCTCCGGATCAGTTGCGCCAGCAACGCACCTTGCGCGCCTCGATTCCGACCGACGATGAACGCACACAAATCAGCTCGTGGAGACTCCGTGACATCGCGTACTGGATCATCAGGCATGGGCGGCATTCTTCTACTGTATTCGACGGTTGTATCAAGATGTTGCAGTCGGTGCCGCGCTGGGTGATGATCGTGCAGTGTATCTTGCGACTGGTCGGTGCGACGCCGCTCGGCGTGTCCACGCGGTGGGCCCGCGAAGATATCGCGCGCGCTCGACCTGATCATCCCGCCGTTCACCGGCATCGCCCCGTGGCTCGCCCTGGTCGCGGCGATCAGGCGACGGCCCTGCAGGTCGAGGCGATCATCTCCACCTCAACGCGGCGAGGCGGGCTCTATCGACTGAACGTCGTGCTGCTGGCGACCTGCCGACATCTGGCTCGCGGCGGTCGTGGCTCGGGCCGCGGCGTCCCGCTGCCCGGCGTCGCCGGGAAGACCGCCGCGCCGACCTGGCGACGGCAGATGCCGGCGACGACGCCCGCGGGCCGGGGGCCCCCGCCGCCCCCCGCCCCCCGCCGGGGGCCGGCGCCGGCGACCCCCGCCCCGCGGGGGCCCGCTCCCCCGCCGATGCCGATGTTCGCCGTGGCGTTCACGAGGGCGCCGATGAGGTCGGGCGTGGCGCCGCGGGTGCGGATCGCCGCGGTCTGGAAGCTCGACGCGACCGCTCCGAACCCGATGCCCCAGACGGCGGATGCCGCGAGCACGCCGAACAGGTTCGGGAACGCGAGGCCGATGGCCACGAGTCCGACGACCATGAGCACCAGCACGAGCACGAGGCTCGAGCGAGGACGCCGATCGAGGGTGACGCCGGCGTACCAGGTGCCCACGAGGCTCACCGCGCCGATGCCGAGCAGCACCGGGCCGACGCCGGCCGCGGAGAGGCCCGCAGCGAGCAGGATCACTGCGACGTAGGTGTAGACCGTGTACTGCCCGAGGTACACGAGGGCGTTCGTGACCGAGACGGCCGCCAAGCGCCCACGCCGCGCGCGCCGCTCGGGGTGGGCGCCGTCGCCCGCGGGCTCGACCGACACGGCCGGCAGCAGGAACGCGACGAGCAGGAGCGTGAGCGCGCACCCCGCGGCGAGGACCCCGAACGCGACGCGCCATCCGACCGCGGTGCCGAGCACGGTCGACAGTGGAACGCCCAACACGAAGCCCGCCGACGCGCCCGCGGTGACGATCGCGAGGGCACGACCGGTGAAGGCCGGCGCCACGAGTCGCGACCCGTAGGCGATGCTCAACGAGAAGAAGAGGGCGTGCGCGACGCCCCCGATCGCGCGGCCGGCCGCGACCACGGCGAACGTCGGCGCGAGCGCGACGACGAGGTTGGCGGCGGTGTACGCCGCGAGGGTGCCGAGGAGGAGGCCCTTGCGCGGCAGTCGGCGCGTCCACAGCGTCAGCGGGATGGCGAGGGCCGCGACCATGAACGCGTAGACCGTGACGAGCAGCCCGGCGATCGACTCCGAGACGCCCAGCTCGTGGCCCATCGCCGGCAGGACGCCGACGGGCAGCATCTCGGTCGTGAGCGCCAGGAACGTCGCGATCGTGAGCGCCGCGATGCCGCCCGCCGCCTCGCGGACGGTTCCGGGCTGCCAGGCCTGCACGTCGGGGGCACCGGTCATCCCGTCAGGGTACCGACAGCCCCCGACGTGACGATGACGGGGGTCGGATGTCGCCGCATCCGCTCGTCGCGCCCTGCCGCGCCCTGCCGCGCCGCGAGCGTGCGACGTAGGCTGGAGGCGGTATCCGCGAAGAACGGGAGGACAGGTCATGGCGGCAGTCACGGCACCCGAGGTCGGCGTCGGCGAGGTGCTCGACGAGCTGGCCGCGCTCGAAGATCCGAAGGTGCGGGCGGTCAACGAACGCCACGGCGACGATCACGGCGTCAACCTCACCCAACTGCGCGGTGTCGCGAAGCGCCTCGGGGTTCAGCAGCCGCTGGCCCGCCAGCTCTGGGCCACCGGCGAGACGCCGGCGCGGCTCGTCGCGATCCTCATCAGTCGTCCGAAGGACTACACCGCGGCCGAGCTCGACGACATGCTCCGGGAGGCGCGCATCCCCAAGGTGCACGACTGGCTCGTCAACTACCTCGTGAAGAAGAGCCCGCACGTCGAAGACCTTCGGGTCGCCTGGTTCGACGACCCCGACGATGTCGTCGCGAGCGCAGGCTGGTCGCTCACCGCCACCCGCATCGCGAAGAACCCCGAAGGGCTCGACCTGCCCGGGCTCCTCGACCTCATCGAGGCGAACATGAAGGACGCCCCGCCGCGACTGCAATGGTCCATGAACGACTGCCTCGCCTACATCGGCATCCACCACCCCGAGTATCGAGCGCGCGCCCTCGACATCGGCGAACGGCTCGAGGTGTTGAAGGACTACCCGACTCCGCCCGGCTGCACCTCGCCGTTCGCGCCGCTCTGGATCGGTGAGATGGTGCGCCGCCAGGCAGCGGGTTAGCGGCGCCGCACCGATCGCGACATGGTCGGTCTCGATGACGCGGACGTCGACCTCGGCCCCCGCGGCGTCCGCTCGGTGAGGTCAGGCCGCGGCGCGTGCGACCTCGGTGATCCGCCCGTCGACCAGGTGCACGACGCCGTGCATGCGCGGCAGGTGCACGAGGTCGTGGGTGACGAGCAGGGTCGAGGTGTTGCGTTCGTCGGTGAGCCGCAGGATCAGCTCGATGATGCTCGCACCGCGCTCCTGGTCGAGGGCGCTCGTGGGTTCGTCGACGAGCAGCACACTCGGGTCGTTCATGAGCGCCCTGGCGATGTTCACGCGCTGCCGCTGACCTCCCGAGAGCTGGTGCGGTCGCTTGCCCCGCTGATCGGCGAGGCCCACGGCGTCGAGGAGTTCGTCGGCCCGAGCCGACGCGGCACCGCGGTTGCGGCGGCTGTGCCTCGCGCCGAGCTCGTTCATCACCGTGAGCTGTTCGGTCGCGGTGAGGGACGGCAGCAGATTCGACTGCTGGAACACGATGCCGATCCGGCTGCGTCGCAGCTCGGTGGCGTCGCCGGCGTCGAGCTGCGTGGCGTCGACCTCGTCGATCAGCACGCGGCCGGCATCGGGTCGGATGAGCGTCGCGGCCACGGCGAGCAGGCTGGACTTGCCCGACCCGCTCGGGCCGGTGATGCCCGTGACGGTTCCGGGGTGCGCGGTGAGCGATACCCGGTCGACGGCCGTGAGCCGCCCGTCGCCGTCGGGGAAGGTCAGGGTGATGGTGTCGAGGGTGATCATCGGTTGCTCCCGAGGGCGGTCAGTGGGTCTGCGGAGGTGACGGAGCGGAGCGCGAAGCCGGCTCCGGCGAGGCCGAGCACGATCATGATGACGGCCGGCAGGAGGGTGGTGATCGGGCTGAGCAGGAACGGCAGGGCACTGCCGCCGACGAGCACGCCGAACAGCGCGACCACGGCGAGGCCCACCCCGATGCCGAGGGCGAGCACGACGAGCGCCTGTCCCAGGGCGTCCCGCACGAGCGACCCCGTGCTCGCCCCGAGGGCCTTGAGCACGGCGATGTCGCCCTTGCGCTGCATGGTCCAGACGGTGAAGAACGCGCCGATGACGAGACCCGAGATGCCGAACAGCATCGCGACCATGAGCAGCAGCGAGCCGATCTCGGACTTGAAGGCGCTGAGCGCGAGCAGGGATCCGAGGGTCGTCTTCGAGACCGTGCCGTTCGCGGCGTCGGCGGTACCCCAGTCGGGGTCGCCGCTCACGGCCAGCACCGTGGCATCCGCCCCCGGATTGCCGGTCGCGGCGGCGTAGGACTGCCAGTCGGCGAGCGTCATCTCGACGACCGGGGTGTGGCTGTACCAAGCGTCGCCCCCGATCGTCTCGACGGTGTACGCGGTGCCGGCGATGGAGATCTCGTCACCGTCCTCGACGCCGAGATCGTTCGCCGCGGGCGTCGAGAGCCCGACGTGTCCGTCGGCGGAAGGGGCCGTGGCGTCGAAGCCGGGCTGCACCCCGAAGACGGCGATGGCCGTGCGAACGTCACCGGCCTCGGCGCTCGTCTGGCTGATGCCGATGGGCTCGACGCCGCTCACGCCGGGAACGTCGGCCCAGTCCTCGGCCTGCTGCGCGGTGACGGCGGAGTCCGAGAAGCTCGCGGCGTCGGAGCCATCGGTGGGCGCCGAGAACACGATGCGGTCGCCCGGGATGGCGAACACGGCCGAGATGTTCTGCGTGGCGAGGCCGCCGGTGAGCCCACTGAGGAACCCGACCAGGATGGTGATGAGCGCGACGACCGAGCCGATGAGCACGAATCGGCCCTTGGCGAAGCGCAGGTCGCGGATCGCGACGAACATGTGGAGTCCTTTCCGGCCGCCCGATGGGGCGGCATGACCACCCGACGAGGTGGCATGTCCCACTCTTCTCGCGGGGCCCGCCCGCGTCATCCGCACTCCGCACACGATTCGGCGGGCGAACGGATGACCCGGGAATCGTCCTTTCGAAGGGTGCCGCCGCCGCGACCTGGCCGTAGAGTCGGCCCATGGCCCACACCGCGTTGACTCCGGTCTTCGTGGGCCTGCGAACCGGGCTGCACGTGCTGTTCGCAGCCCTCACGGTGCTCGTGATGGTGCGCGCGATCCTCGCCCCGACCGAATCCAGCGGCCTGGTCATCGCGATCTCGGCGGTGCTGCTGCTCACCTACGGCCTGGGCGGCGTGGTCGCTCGGCCTCGCGAAGGCGTGCGCGTGGCAACCGCCGGGCGCACGCGCGCAGGCTCCCGCCGGCGGATCGCCCCGCTGATCTGGCTCGCGGCGCTCAGCGTCGAGTGGGTCGCGCTGGTGTGGCTCATCCCCGAGGCCGCCTACCTCGTGTTTCCGATGTTCTTCCTCTACCTGCACCTGCTCGGCCGGTGGTGGGGGTCCGCCGCGATCCTCGGTGCGACGATCATCGCGATCTGCGCCCTGGGTCTGCACGGCGAATGGACGATCGGCGGCGTCATCGGCCCGCTCATCGGCGCCGGGGTCGCGCTCCTCATCGGACTCGGGTACCAGGCGCTGGCCCGCGAAGCCGCACAGCGCGAGGCCCTCATGGACGAACTGCTCGCGACACGCCACCAACTCGCGACGACGGAGCACGAGTCAGGGGTGCTCGCCGAGCGCGCACGACTGGCCCGCGAGATCCACGACACGGTCGCACAGGGGCTCTCGAGCATCCAGATCCTCCTGCACGCGGCTGAACGCGCCGATGGCGAGCGGCCCGGCATCGAGCACATCCGGCTGGCCCGCGAGACCGCCGCCGCGAACCTCGCCGACGCGCGTCGCTTCATCCGGGAGCTCACCCCGCCCGACCTCGACGACCACGGGTTCGGCGGTTCGCTGCGCCGTCTCGCCGAGACGCAGTGGGCGACCGACGGGCTCGAAGTGCGCGTGCGCGTCTCCGACGAGGTGGCGTTGCCGATGCAGCTGCAGACCGCTCTGCTCCGCATCGCGCAGGGCGCGATCGCGAACGTCATCCAGCACGCGCACGCATCGGTCGCGACGATCACGCTGACCGTCGAGGACGACGAACTGCTCTTCACCGTGGTCGACGACGGCGACGGGTTCGATCCACGTCAGAGCGCGAACACCGCAGGGCGATCGGATTCGTTCGGCCTGCGGGCCGCACGTGAGCGTGTGCAGCAACTCGGCGGGGTGCTCGTCATCGACTCCGCACCGGGTCTCGGCACGACGCTCGCCGTGACCATCACCCTCGAGGGGGTCGCATGATCCGCATCGTGATCGCCGACGACCACCCGATCGTGCGAGCCGGGCTCGTCGCGCTCTTCGGCCAGGAGCCCGACGTCGAAGTCGTCGCCGAGGCCGCATCGGGCGAGGAGGCCGTGCGCGCAGCGGAGCGCGAGAACCCCGACGTGGTGCTCATGGATCTCCAGTTCGGCGCGAACGGCGGCACCGGGGCAGACGCGACCCGGCGCATCCGCTCGCTGAGCGCCCCGCCGTACGTTCTGGTGCTCACGAACTACGACTCCGACGCCGACATCCTCGGCGCGGTCGAGGCCGGCGCGAGCGGCTACCTGCTGAAGGACGCCCCGCCGCACGAGCTCCTCGCAGCGGTGCGCGCCGCCGCAGCGGGCGAGAGCGCCCTCGCCCCGGTCATCGCCTCGCGGCTTCTCGACCGCATGCGGGCACCGTCGGTGAGCCTGAGCTCACGCGAGATCGAGGTGCTCGAACGCGTCGCCGCCGGGCGGTCGAACACCGCGATCGCCGCCGAGCTCTTCGTCAGCGAGACCACCGTGAAGTCGCACCTGGCGCACGTCTTCTCGAAACTGAACGTGTCGTCGCGAACGGCCGCGGTCGCCGCGGCCCGTCAGCGCGGCATCCTGCGCTGACGCCGCGCCGAGATGGTGCGCCGTCAGACGTCGAGCTCGGAGCGAGACCGGATGCGAGCCCGCCCCGACGCGCGGGCGACGCGGGCTCAGCCCTGACCGACCGGCCCCGCCTGACCGATGCTCGTCCATCCTCCTGCCCCCGGCTGCTGCGTCGCGCCGCTCGGCGCCGCGCCGCCCTTCAACGCCTGCAGTTGACGCTCGATCTCGGCCTGGGCCGAGACCGCGGCGAGCTGGCGCTCGATGTCGGCGTCGGGTGCGGCCGTGAGGTCCGTCAGCGCGCCACTCGCGAGCAGCTCGTCGGTGGCCGCCGCGCGGGCCTGCATCTGCGCGACACGGTCACGGGCACGATCGAGGCTGGACCCGACATCCGTGATGCTGTTGCTGATGCCCGACACGGCCTCGTTCGCCCGCACCTGGGCCTCGGACGCCGTGTACGTGGCCTTGATCGTCTCCTTCTCGATGCGGAAGGCGGCGACCTGGTCGGTGAGGCGGCGCTCGCGATCCTGCAGCTGGGCGGTCTGCTGCTGGAGCGAGGCGAACTGGTTCTGCAGCTGCGCCACCTGCCCCTCGAGCATCGCCCGCCGCTCCAGTGCGGCCCGGGCCAGGTCTTCACGGCCCTGGGCGAGCGCCTCGGCCGCCTGCGAGCCGAGCCGCTGGTAGCGCGCGCCCATCTCCTCGCCCTGCAGTTCGATGCGCTTCTTCGCGGTCGCGACGTCTGCGACGGCCAGGCGAACCTGCTGGAGCAGTTTCACCTGCTGGTCGTAACTGTCATCGAGCGTTTCGCGCGGGTCCTCCATGCGGTCGAGCGCCTTCGAGGTCTTGCTCCGGAAGATCGTCTTCATCCGCGCGGAATTGCTGTTGGCGTTGCTGCTGCTCATCGCTGGGTCCCCTCATCTCGAACAGTGGATGTCGTGGTCGGTCGTGGCGCCGTGCGCCCGTCGCGGCGGTTGAGCGCCTGGAGCTCCTCGATGCCGGCGTGCAGGGATGCGACCTCGCGGTCGACGTCGGAGCCGAGCGCCGACAGGGCGTCGTCGGTGGAACCGGAGAGACCGGATGCCACGGCCGAGCGCACCTGCTTCACGAGGCCCTCGACCTGCTCGACGCGTTGGCGGGCGGCCGGAAGCTCGGCCGAGAGCACCGCCGAGTCCGTCTCCGACTCCATCAGCCGCAGCTGCAGGTCGAGCACCGAGCCCTCCTCGCCGATGCGGCGGAACAGGCGAGGCAGCTCGCTGCGAGTCGGCGCGGCGATGAGCTCCACGGCGGCGGTGCCGCTGCGCAGGGTCTCGTCGAGGCGCACCCGCAGGGCGAGCACGGCGCGCTGCGGCCCGTGCGCCAGACGTGCCTTCGTGCGCAGGGTCGCGCCGCCGACCGCTCGGCTGCGTCGAACGCGCCGCACGAGCGAGCGCACGACGAGCACGAACGTGACCATGACGCCGATCGAGAGCAGCACGACCACGCCGAGTCCGATCAAGATCGCCTCGATGCCCGTCACGAGCACCACCCCCGCTCAGTCCGACGCCAACGTCAATACGCGATATAACGCGTGTCGCGAGAATACCCCGGAATCGTGAGAACCGTGAGTGCCGAGGGCAGATTCGCGGTCGGCGTGCAGGAACGCCCGCGTGGTCGGACCGCTCGCCCTCGGCCGCGGCGCACCCTCACTCCCACGTGATCTCGTGCGCCCAACCGGCGATGTAGGCGCGTTCGTCGAGGTCGAGGCGCACCGGTCGATGCGGCAGCGGCGCATCCTCGAGGTCGCAGAGGTCGAGGATGCGCCGCACCATGAACGGCCGCAGTGGCGCGCCGGGGTTCTCGACGAGTTCGCGCTGGAGCGGGTGCTCCAGCCTCGGCCACCAACGACCGATGGGCGGCAGCCCGTGCTGACGCCGCCGCTCATGACGGGATCCAGGCTCGATGAGCGTGATCATGGCGTCACCGCCGTTCGGACGTCGATCGGGGGCGAGGGTCTGTGAGGGTGGGGATCTGCGTGGATCATCGGGTGCTCCTTCTCGCGTCGGGCTCGACCGGAGTCCGACATCCTCGACGGTAGGCGCGCGCCGTCGTCGCGGGAAGGGCTTGACTCGGCGCCCTCGATAGGCCTGCGGCTCCACTCGCTCGGTGCTCGCGGTCTCCGTCCGCTCGAGACCCTGCGCGAGGCCCGACGGCATCATGGTCGAGACCTCGGTCGTCTGGCGCGACTCGGCCTGAGCGGGCTCAGCCGCCGGTGCGCGGGCTCAGCCGCCGGTGCGCCGGCCGGTGCGGATCCGCTCGACGGTCTCGCCCGCGGCGGTCGCGGCGAGCACGAGCGCGGCGAGCACGCCCATCGACAGCGGGTCGAGCAGCCCGCTCAGCGCCGCCAGCACGACGAGCAGGCCGAGCCCGCCCAGCTGCGCGCGCATCCAGCGCCCCTCGAGCACGCGCCGGAACAGCAGCGTGCCGCCGAGGAAGAGCAGCGGGCCGCCGATGACCGTCACCACCGCGCCCGGGCTGTGCTCGTGCGGATGCGCGAGCACCTCCTTGTCGCCGACACCGAGTACGACGATGCCCGCGATGATGAGCAGGTGCACCCAGGAGTACGCCGTCCGGGCCAGTCGCGCCGGCGCCTCGTGCGCCGCGATCGCCTCGGGGCCGACGCGCTCCCCGTGGTCGAAGTAGATCCACCAGCAGGCCGCCGCCGCGACGAACGCGGTGACGAGCGCCACGGCGACCTCGACGCTCGCCTCCGAGTCGACGACCTGGAATCCCGTGACGAGCAGCCCCTCGCCGAGGGCGATGAGCACGAACAGCGCGGCGCGTTCCGCGATGTGCGGGCCCGAGACGTCCCACGCCCCGACCTCGACTCGGCCGAGGCGCGGCACCGGGTAGCCGAGCACGCTGCCGAGCAGCTCGATGCCGAGGGCCGCCGCCCAGAACGGCAGCTGGACGGGAAGCGGCAGCAGGGCGCCGACGAGCCAGAGCACCGACCCGACCGCGGTCCAGACGAGCACGCACGAGAAGTCCCGGGCGAGGGCCGCATCGTGCCGCGCCGCGGCCAGGACGATGAACACCGCTCGTCCGAGCTGGAGCACGACATAGGAGATCGCGAACGCCCACGCGCGATCGCCGAACGCCTCGGCGATCGACACGCTCAGCACGAGGGCCACGAAGGCGAGCGCGATGACGGCGCCGCGCACCGGCAGCTTCACCGGGTCGAGCCAGTTCGTCAGCCAGCTCGTCGAGATCCACGCCCACCACAGCGCGGTGACGGCGAGCGCGCCCTCGAACGCCCCGAGGAGCGTCTGGTTGGCGTACAGGTAGGTGCCGAGCTGGGTGAGGGCGAAGACAAACACGAGGTCGAAGAACAGCTCGACGAAGGTGACGCGGTCGGCGCGCTCCGAGCCCGACGGCCTCAGGAGGTCGCGACGGAATCCGATCCTCGTCGTCCGCGACCCGGCTGCATCGCCCATCGACGCATCACCTCCCGGGGCCGAGCGTATCGGCCCGCTCCGCGCCTCCGCCCCGATCGAGTCGCCGAAGAGGATCGTGTCACTCCCCCGCCGCATCGGCGAGTCGGGCGACCCGCGACCGCGCATTGCGCTCACTCGGCGAGGTCGGCCCGAGTGCGCGACGGGCGAGCGCGAGCACCATGCGCGTGAGCGTGATGGCCGGCCATCTGGGCCGCCGCAGGCCGAGGAGGTCGCGGTGCTCGGGCTCGAGGGAGGCGACGGCGCCGCCGAACAGGATCGGGTACAGCCGGCCGGTGAGCCCGGGCAGGCCCGGTCGGCGCAGGAAGCCGACGGCCTCGACGACCCGTGCATCGCGCTTGGCGCCGACGAGGAACGCCGCCATCTCGGCGTGCAGCGCCTCGACGGTCGTCGGCGGGTCGGGCACGCCCATGAGGCGCCCGGCCTGCGCCCATTCGCGGACGTACGCGTCGGGCCCTCCGGGAATGGGGCCGCCCCAGAGCTCGTGCGCACCGAGGAACGCCTCGGTGAAGGCGTCATGCACCCACCGCAGGAGCTCCGCGTCGTTCGCCGCGTAGTCGCGTTCGATGCCGGTCGCGTCGACGTAGGTGCCGGTCACGTGCTCGTGGAGTCGGGACACGAACGCGGATGCCGCGGTCGCGTCGCGTCGATCGCCGAACGTCGTCACGGCGACCCAGCGCACGGTGCCGTCGAGCCTCGCGAGCGGATCCTCGCGGTACCTCGACCAGTCGTGGACCCCCGCCATCGCGCCCGGATGCAGGGTCTGCAGCAGCAGCGCGCGGATGCCGGCGACGAGCGTCGGCAGCGCGCCGTTGACCGTCCACACCGCACTGCCCGGTCCGAAGAACCCGGCGTCCTCACCATCGGCGAGCGCGGCGGTCCACGCGGGAGGCTCCGCCCGCTTGGACCGGATCGGATGCCAGCGCGCGGCGCCGATCGACGATCCGGCCGTGGCTGCTCCCCGCTGCGGCATCCGCGGTGCTACCCGGCCGACTCGGCGTATCCGATCGCGACCTTCGCGACCTTGTCGACGTAGTCGTTGTCGTGGTTGTACGAGAACACCGCCGCCCGCCAGCCCTCGGAGCTCGTCATCGAGCCCGAGGCGCAGAGGTAGCGGGCCGTCGCGAGTGCGGCGTCGTCGATCTGGTTCGGGTCGGCGACGCCGTCGCCGCTCGCATCGGCGCCCCACTTCGCCCAGGTCGACGGGATGAACTGCATCGGTCCGACGGCGCGGTCCCACGTGGTGTCGCCGTCGAGCAGGCCGCCATCGGTGTCGGCGATCTTCGCCACCCCGTCGCCGTCGAGCGCCCGCCCGATGATCGGCGGCTCGGCATCGCCGTTCTCGGCGAGCGACGTCGAGCCGTGGCTCGCGTGCCCCGACTCGACCTCGCCGATGGCGGCGACCGTGGCCCAGTCGAGGCCGCAGTCGGGCTCCTCGCCCGCGGTCATGACGTGCGCGAGGGCGTACGCCGTCAGCGCTCGCTCGGGGATGCCGGTGGCCGTCGCGACACGGGCGATCCACTCCTCGTCGATGATCTCGATCGGCGTCGACTCCAGCTCGGAGCCCGACACGTCGCCCGGCTCCTCGAGCGCCGTGGCCTCCTCGGATGCCGGCGCCTCGTCGTCGAGCGGCTCGGAATCGGGCTGCGTCGTGGTCGGCGGCAGCGCCACGCGAGAACCGCCCGCCGACGGCGCGGCGAATCCGCCGGGGTTCGTCGCGGTGCCGACGACGTTGACCGCGACGACGGTGCCGATCACCAGCGCGACGACGCCGACGACCACGCCCGTGTAGGCCGCGACGAGCCGGGCGACGCGCCATCCGGTGAGCCGTGCCCGAACACGCGGGCGCGCGCCGGCTTGGCCGGCATCGTCATCGTCTTCCCATGACATGGGTGGTCGCTCCGTTCGGGCGTGGGTGCATGGTTGCCCGCCGGGTCGCGTCGTCGGCTCGGTCGAGTCGACGACGATGACCCGGTCTTCCCACCCTACGCGCGTCCCGCGTTCGACGCACGGGAACGTTCCACGGCGTGGCACCGGGGCCGGAGCGGCGCTCAGCCCTCCCGGACGGCCCGCTCGATGAGGTCACGCACGTCGGCCACGAGCTCGTCGGCCGGGCCCTCGACCGGCACGCCCGGGGCGACCGTGGCGATCGGCAACGGCGCCACCGCCGAGGGACCGCTGCCGGCGGACCGGCGCCACGCCGAGATCTGCTCCGCCGAGGCCGCGAACACGATGCGCCCGAGCCCCGCCCACGCATGCGCCGCCGAGCACATCGGGCAGTGCTCCCCCGACGTGTAGACGGTCGAGGTCGCACGCTCGTCGGGTGCCAGGTTCGCGATCGCCCAGCGCACGATGTCGAATTCAGGATGCCGCGTCGGGTCGTCCTCGGTCTCCTCGCGGTTGCGCTCGGCGAACCGTTCGACGCCCGCGGCGTCGACGAGCACGGATCCGAACGGACCGTCGCCGGCATCGAACGCCTCGCGCGCGAGGTCGACCGCGCGTCGCAGGTGGGTGAGGTCGGTGTCGGAGATCGCCATGCCACGAGTCTGCCGCTGCGCGCCGCGCATGGCGAGCGGTCTCGGGCGCCAGGACCGTTCGTGGCGCGCACCGGTGGATGACGCGCGCGCCGACCCTCGACCGGCCTCAGCCGATCGCGTCGCCCGCCTCGACGACGGTGAGCCGCTTCGTCGGCCGCGTGAGCGCGACGTAGAGCCGCTTCCACGTCGCCGACGACACCGCGTGCGGCGCCGGCATCGGCGGCACGGCGACTACGACGGCGTCGAACTCGAGCCCCTTCGCGTCGTCGGGCGTGCCGACCCACAGTCGATCGGATGCCCCGTCGGCCGTCGCCTTCGCGGCCTCGGCCGCGCGCAGCCCGCGCAGCGCGCCGTGCACGCCGAGCGGCGCGATCACGCCGACCGTGCCCTCGCTCTCGGCGAGCGCCTCGGCGGCGGCGCCGGCGGCGGCCTCGCCGAGTTGCGCGGCATCCACGCGCACCACCCGGGGCTCGTGCTCGCCGTCGCGGGCGGACGTCGGCTCGGGCGCACCGGGGTCGACCCGGCGCAGCACGCCGGTCGCGAGCCGCATGATGCGGCCGGGCGTGCGGTAGTTGACGGTGAGGTCGGTACGGCTCCACCGGGGCACCTGCGGGTCGAGCAGCTCCGCCCACGTGAACGGGGCATCCGTCGCCGTGTACTGGTTCGCGTCGCCGACGAGGGTCATCGAGCGCGTCGGGCAGCGGCGGATGAGCGCGCGCAGCAGCATCGGGCTCGTCTCCTGCGCCTCGTCGACGATGACGTGGCCGTAGACCCACTCGCGATCGGACATCGCGCGCTCCGCGGGTGTGCGGCCGTCGCCGGCGGCCTGGCGGTCGGCGAGGGCCGCGGCGCTCACGATCGAGACGGGGGCGCTGACGTGGTCGGCATCCGCATCGGCGTCGGTCACCATGTCGAGCACGTTCTGCGCGTACTCGAGGTCGGTCGCGCGGTCGAACCTGGCCCGTGCCGCCGCGGCCGCCGCCGGGCGGGGGTCCTCGCCGAGCAGCTCGGCCAGCTCGTCGACGAGCGGGATGTCGGCCGGGGTGAGGCCGTGCTCGCGCGGGCGCAGCAGCACCGACCGCAGGGCCGGGTCGAGCTTCGGGAAGGCCTCGTCGAAGCGATCGGGGTCGCTGAAGAGGCCCCGCACCACCTCGACCGGGTCGAGCAGCGGCCAGAGCTCGTCGAAGAGCTCCTGCACCGCGGGGTCCTCGGCCCAGTCGGCCCGACGCTCCCAGTCCTCCATCGACGACGCGCCGTGCTCCTCGTCCTCGATGCGGAGGATCTCGGTGAGCAGCGCCTTCTCGAACTTCGGCCTGGCCGCGTTGTGCGGCGTCGCGCCCGACCGTCCGCGCGTGCGCACGCGATGCAGCATCCGCCCGTCGAGCGTCATCGGCTTCAGGCCCGCGGGGCGCAGCACCCGCGTGCCACCGTTGGGCACCTCGAACGCGCGCACGGCCTGCTTGAGCGCGGGCACGATGTCGAGCCGTCCCTTGAACTCGGCGGCGAGCGGGGACTCGGTCGCGGTGGCCATGACGCCGGGCACGAGCGTGCTCGGCGTGACGAGCACGGCGGAGTCCTCGCCGAGCGAGGGCAGCACCTGCGAGATGTACTCGAGGAACCGGAGGTTCGGGCCGACGATGAGCACCACCGACTTCGACAGCCGGTTGCGGTGCTCGTACAGGAGGTACGCCGCGCGCTGCAGGGCGACCGCGGTCTTGCCGGTGCCCGGGCCGCCCTGCACGACGAGGGTTCCGGCCAGCGGGCCGCGGATGATCGCGTCCTGCTCGCGCTGAATCGTGCCGACGATGTCGCTCATGTGCTGCGAGCGCGGCCGGTCGAGGGCGGCCATGAGCGCGGCATCGCGGCTGTCGGCGTCGCCGAGGTCGTCGAGGTCGTCGACGAGGAGCGGCTCGTCGTAGACGGCCGTGACGGTGCGATCGGTCGAGGTGATGCGGCGCCTGGCCTTCAGGCCCTCGCGGTGCAGCGGCGTCGCCGTGTAGAACGCGCGGGCCACGGGCGCCCGCCAGTCGATGAGCAGTCGCTCGCCGTCGTCGGGGTCGCTGAGGCCGATGCGGCCGATGCGGAAGCGCCCGCCCTCGTCGGTCTCGACCCCGCCGAAGAGCAGCCCGTACGACGCCGTCTGCAGCCCCTGCACCCGCTGCGCGTGATGCGCGACGAGCGCGTCGCGTTCGGTGAGGTTGAGCCCCTCGCTGGGGCGCGCAAGGGTCGCCCGGAGGTACTCGGTCTCCTGCTCGAGGAGCTCGGCGACGACCTCGCGGATGCGGTCGAGCGCCGTCTGCTCTTCGGCGACGGGCGTGGTGGGAAGGCTGCTGCTGATGTCGGTACCCCTCGTGCGGCGGAACCGTCGATTCTACCGGTCGCGGAGGACCTGGCGGGCGCGACGAGGGCGGATGCCGCGCGGCATCCGCCCTCGTCCGTCCCGTTCGGTGCTCGGGCCTACGGCGTCCACCACGGGCGGAGCGGCAGGTCGCCGTTGCCGCCGCGCTCGTCGGGCCGCACGGCCAGCACCTGGTGCAGCTGGATGCCGCCCGACTCGAAGGCGAGCCGCGACCCCGCCATGTACAGCCCCCACACCTTCGCGGTGGGCAGGCCGACCTCGGCGACCGCCTCGTCCCAGTGGGCGACGAGGTTCGCGCACCAGTCGCGCAACGTCATCGCGTAGTGCGGGCGCAGGTTCTCCTCGTGCAGCACCTCGAACCCGACGTCCTGCGCCTCGCGGATGATGCGGCCGGAGCCCGTGAGCTCCCCGTCGGGGAACACGTAGCGGTCGATGAATCCCTTCGCCGACGCCTGCGAGGTGTTGTCGGGGCGGGTGATGCAGTGGTTCAGCAGCAGCCCGCCCCGGCGCAGCCGCGACTGCAGGAACGTGAAGTACGACGCGTAGTTCTTCACCCCGATGTGCTCGAGCAGCCCGATCGAGGACACGGCGTCGAAGCCGGTCTCGCGGATGTCGCGGTAGTCGCCGAACCGCACCTCGGCCAGGTCGCCGAGGCCCTCCTCGTGGATGGCGTGCTTCGCCCACGCGGTCTGCTGCTCCGACAGCGTCACGCCGACGGCCTTCACGCCGCGGCGCGCGGCGTAGCGCACCATGCCGCCCCACCCGCAGCCGACGTCGAGCAGCCGGTCGCCCGGCTTCAGCCGCAGCTTCTCGAACACGAGCCGGTACTTGTTCTCCTGCGCCTCGTCGAGGCTCGCCTCGGGCGTCGGGTAGCAGGCGCACGTGTACGTCATCGACGGCCCGAGGACCCACTCGTAGAAGGTGTTCGAGACGTCGTAGTGGTGGTGGATCGCCTCGGCGTCCCTCGACTTGCTGTGCCGCAGGCCCTCGGCGACTCGGCGCCACCGGGGCGGCACCTCCTGCGGCGGCGGCGCGATGGGGCGCAGGTGCTCGACGCCGATCGACCGCACCACCTGCGCCATGAGCTTGGGCGGCGGGAGCTTGAAGACGAGCTCGTCGGCCAGCGCCTTGAGCAGCTCGTACGGGTCGCCGGGGTGCACGCCGTGGATCTCGAGGTCGCCGGCGATGTAGGCGCGGGCGAGGCCCAGGTCGCCGCGACCCGTGGCGAGGTAGGTCGTGCCCCGCGGGCTCGTCAGCTCGATGCCGAGCGGCGCGTCGGGCGGGCCCGCCGAACTCCCGTCGTATGCGGTGAACCGCAGCGGCAGACGCCCGCCGGCGAAGATCTCGAGGATCTCGGCGAGCGTGAGCCGGCCCGACGAGTCGGGTTCGGCCGCGGCATCCGCTCGGCCCTTCGGATCCGGCGCGCCCGCCGTCCCGGTCGCCGGGCCCTTGGTCGTGGTCATCGTCGTTGCACCGCCTTCGCATAGAGGTCGAGGAGCCGTGAGTCGGGGTCGTACGCCTGCTTCACGGCCCGGTAGGCGTCGCCGCCGTAGAGTTCGTCGAACTCCGCTCGCGAGTAGAAGGCGTCGGAGTAGAGCGACTTGTGCCCGTCGAGCGCGGAGACCTCGCGTTCGATCCGACGGTTCGTCTCGCCCTCCGTCGCGCCGACCGGCACGGTCGACCAGAAGCCGACGTTGACGTAGGCGCGATGGGGTTCGAGCGGGTAGAGCGGCCACGCGTCGTCGCCACGCAGTCGCAGCGGGCACAGCCAGATCGGCTCGATCGGCACGTTCGCGAGGAACCACCGGAGGAACTCCGCGGTGCGCTCGATCGGCACCTCGATGTCCTGGATGACGCGCTCGCGCGGCGGTCGGCCCTTCAGTCGCTCGAGGCGGTCGCCGATGTCGTAGCGGCGTTCGAGGCGCATGAGCTTCGCGTAGGCGCTGCTGCGCCGCAGCCGACGGGGCCAGAGCCGGCGCACGAGCGGATGCTGCGCGCCGAACGCCTCGGAGCACCAGAACCAGTCGGTGTCCCAACGCCAGAGGTAGTCGTGGGCCGTGAGCCGGTCGTGCTCGGCGCCCCCGGCGTGCTGGATCGACCGGTAGTAGACCTGCTGCCGCGTGTAGTCGCCGACGGGGCCGTCCTCGGCCGTCTTCGCGCCGAGGCAGAGGTACCCCTCGTCGGGGCCGAACACGACCCCGTCGAGGTAGTCGACGCGTTCGCCGTCGTGCTCGCCCGTCGCGACGATGCGGTCCATCGCCGTCACGAGCTCGTCGAGGTCGTGGAACCGCACGTGCGTCAGCGCGACGAACGGCTCCACCGGCTCGAGTTCGATGCGCAGGCGCACGGCGTACCCGAGCGTGCCGTACGAGTTCGGGAACGCACGGAACAGGTCGGCGTGCTCGCCCGGCGACGCCGTGAGCACCTCGCCGGCGCCCGTGAGGATGTCCATCTCGAGCACCGACTCGTGCGGCAGGCCGTTGCGGAACGACGTCGACTCGATGCCGAGGCCCGTCACGGCTCCCCCGAGCGTGATCGTCTTCAGCTGCGGCACGACGAGCGGCGCGAGGCCGAACGGCAGCGTCGCGGCGACGAGGTCCTCGTAGGTGCACATGCCCGCGACGTCGGCCGTGCGCGCCACGGCGTCGACCGCGATGACGTGCGTCAGGCCCGAGGTGTCGAGCCCGGCGGCATCCGCCTTCGCCCGCGTGCGGAAGAGGTTCGACGTTCGCTTCGCGAGCCGGACCGCGGATGCCTCGGGCACGGCCCGGTAGCTCGCGAGCAGGCGCTCCACGCCGGCGGCGTGAGCGGTCCGTGCGTCGGTCGCGGGTGCGGACACGATCCCACGCTAGTCCTCGGGCCGAGCCGCGACCACTGGCCCGCTGCGATCGCGACGGTTCACGGTCTCGACCGGGAAGGAGCCGGCTCCAGCGGCGTCGACGGCGACCCCGGTGGGCGGGGTGCTGCGGTCGTGGTCGTCATTTCTTCTCCTTCTTGGAGTTGCCCGAACGCTTCGTCGGCGCCTTCGCCTGCGTGCTCGGCGCCTTCGATGACGTCGACGCCTTCGTCGTCTTCGCCGAGGACGTCGCCCTCCCCGCTGCGGATGTCGCGGCCGACGAGACCGGACCGAACAGCGGGTCGGCGGCTTCGGCCATCTCCATCTCCGCGGTGGCCTGCACGAGCGCGAGGAGGTCGGGATCGAGCCCCGGCGAGAACTCCTCGAAGCGCTCGGGGGCGATCGTGGACGGCACGCCCGGCGGCGCCTGCTCGCTCGCGTCGAGCGTCGTTCCGTCCTTCGACGGCGACATTCCCTGGAAGATCCGGCCCGCCTCGGACTGGCCGGCGAGGTCGAACGTGTACTGCTTGCTCTGCAGGCCGAGGTCGAGGAGTCTCTTCACTTCGGGGAACCGTTCCGCGTTGGTCTTCGGGATCGGCAGCAGGACGTTCCAGTCGACCCCGAGCGACTCGAGGGCGCGGGCGTAGGCGTTCTCATGCGCCTGGTCGCGGACGATGAGGTACGCGATGGTGGAGCGCGCCGTCGCGTTGGAGGTCATCTCGTAGATCCGGCACTTCTGCAGTCGCCCGGTCGACTCGAGCATGAGGTTGTAGAGCAGGTCGAGCGGCAGGTTCCCGGAGTTGTAGACGTAGCTGCCGCTCCACGGGTTCCCGGCGGCGTCCACGGGCAGTGCGCCCTGCGCGCCCACGAGGTAGTGGTGGATGTTCCCCTCGTCGAGGGCGATGCCGAGCGGCGTCGCACCTCCCGCACCCGGCTCGTCGACGGGATCCGTGGGCTTGCCCTGATACCGCGGCGAGCCGTCGAGCAGCCGGGAGATCGTCGTGCCGATCAGTTCGACGTGACTGATCTCCTCGGTGCCGATGCCCTGCAGCAGGTCGCGGTACGGCTTGCCGGTCGGCCCACGGAAGTTCATGGCCTGGAACAGGTACTGCATCATCGTGCGCATCTCGCCGAACTGCCCGCCGAGGCCCTCCTGGAGCGCGTTCGCGGCGGCGGGATCCGGCTCGTCGGGCACGATCTCGTTGATCAGTCGTTGCACGTGGAAGAACATGCGGGACCCCCTTGGGTGGCGCCGTACCGGCGAAGCCGGCAACTCTGCGCACCCTGAGCCTGCGCCTGGGGATGCCGGACGCATAGGCCTTCTCAACGGGAGTCGGCCGGGTTATCATGCTTCGCCCGGCCGCCCCGAGGTTGAGGGTCCCGCGGGCTCCCTGCGACCCGCGTCAGGAGCCGACGCCGGCCAGCCGCATCGTCGCACCCGCGCGGGCCGCGAACGCCGTGGCACCGGCGGTGATCGTGCGGCGCATGACCTCGACCGCCGCGGTCGGCGCGACATCCGCGGGCCGGGCGACGCTGATCGTGCGCTCGAGCGCGGAGCCGGCTGCCGGCCCGCCGAGCCGCACCGAGCGCAGCCCCGGCCGGTCGAGGAGCACCATCGCCGGCACGATCGCGACGCCGAGCCCACGCTCGACGAAGCGCAGCACCGCATCCATCTCGGCGCCCTCGAGCACGACGTCGGGCGTGAGGTCGGCGGCCCGGAACGCAGCATCCGTCGCGGCACGCAGGTCGTAGCTCGAGCTGAAGACGATCTGCGGCAGGCTCGCGACCTCGTCGAGCGCGACGGTGTCGCCGGTCGTGACGGGCGGCGCGCCGGCCGACGAGATGACGACGAGCTCCTCGACGAGCAGCGGGGTCACCGTGAAGCGGTCGGCCGTTGAGGCATCCGACGTCGTGATCAGGGCGAGGTCGAGTTCGCCGCTCGCGAGCTGGTCGAGCAGGTGGCGCGAGCCGTGCTCCGAGAGGTGCAGCTCGATGGCCGGATGCTCCGCGTGGAACGCGCTGAGCACCTCGGCGACGAGGCTGATGCAGAGAGTAGGGGTGGCGCCGAGGCGCACCCGCCCGCGCTCGAGGCCGGCGAGTTCGGCGAGTTCGCGGCGCACCGACTCGGCGTCGGCGAGCATGCGCCTGGCGAGCGGCAGCAGCGACTCCCCCGCGACGGTCAGCGTGCTGCCGCCGCGCGCACGGTGGAACAGCTCTGCTCCGAGGTCGTGCTCGAGTGCGGCGATCTGCCGGCTCAGCGAGGGCTGGGCGAGGTAGAGCTCCTCGGCGGCCCGGGTGAAGTTGCCGAAGCGGGCCACCTCGACGAAACCGCGCAGTTGTTCGAGGTTCATGTCGATAGCCTATGCGCATCGATTCGACGACATATATGCATTGGAGTAATCCAACCTCGCTGCCTAGCGTTGACGCCATGAGCACCACGACCCCCACGGACCTCCCCTCCGAGCGCCAGATCTCCACGACCGTCCTCGTGATCGGTACCGGCGGATCCGGCCTCCGCGCCGCCATCGAACTCGCCGAGGCGGGCGTCGACGTGCTGGCCCTCGGCAAGCGCCCCAAGTCCGACGCCCACACCTCGCTCGCGGCCGGCGGCATCAACGCCGCCCTCGCCACGATGGACGCCGACGACAGCTGGCAGCAGCACGCCGCCGACACCCTCAAGGAGAGCTACCTGCTCGCCGACCCGCGCACCGTCGTCACGGTCACCGAGGGCGCGGCCCGCGGCATCGACGACCTCGAGCGCTACGGCATGCCGTTCGCCCGCGAAGCCGACGGCCGCATCTCGCAGCGCTTCTTCGGCGCCCACACGTATCGCCGCACCGCGTTCGCGGGCGACTACACCGGGCTCGAGATCCAGCGCACGCTCGTCAACCGGGCGGCGCAGCTGAACGTGCCGATCCTCGACACCGTCTACGTCACGCGCATCCTCGTGAACGACGACGGGGCTGTCTTCGGCGCCTACGGCTTCGACCTCGAGGACGGCACCCGCACCCTCATCCACGCCGACGCGGTCATCCTCGCCGCGGGCGGCCACAACCGCATCTGGCGCCGCACCTCCTCGCGGCGCGATGAGAACACGGGCGACTCGTGGCGGCTCGCGGTCGAAGCCGGTGGCCGGGTGCGCGACCCAGAGCTCGTGCAGTTCCACCCCTCGGGCATCATCGAGCCCGAGAACGCGGCCGGCACGCTGATCTCCGAAGCCGCTCGCGGCGAGGGCGGCATCCTCACGAACGGCCTCGGCGAGCGCTTCATGCACAAGTACGACCCCGAGCGCCTCGAGCTCTCGACCCGCGACCGGGTGGCCCTCGCCTGCTACACCGAGATCAAGGAGGGACGCGGCACCCCCAACGGCGGTGTCTGGCTGGACGTCTCGCACCTGCCGCGCGAGACGATCATGACCCGGCTCCCCAGGGTCTACCAGACCATGCTCGAGCTGCAGATGCTCGACATCACGAAGGAGCCGATCGAGATCGCGCCGACCGCGCACTACTCGATGGGCGGCGTGTGGGTGCGCCCCGACGACCACGGCACGGATGTGCCCGGCCTCTACGCGATCGGCGAGGCATCCTCCGGGCTGCACGGCGCGAACCGGCTCGGCGGCAACTCGCTCATCGAGCTGCTCGTGTTCGGGCGCATCGTCGGGCAGGCGGCGATCGACTACTCCCGCGCACTCCCTGCCCAGCAGCGCTCGGCGGCCGCCGTGCAGGTCGCGCGCGACGAGATCGCCTCGCTGCTCGCCTCCGACGGCACCGAGAACGTGCGCGCCCTGCAGCGCGCCATCCGCAACACCATGACCGAGCACGCCGGCGTCGTGCGCGACGAGCAGGGCCTGCTGGCCGGGCTCGCCGAGCTCGACGCGATCGAGGCGCGCATGGCCGACATCGGCGTGCACCCCGACATCGCGGGCTACCAGGACCTGGCCCACGCGTTCGATCTCAAGTCGGCCGCACTCGCGGCCCGCGCCACCCTCGAGGCGGCGCTCGAACGACGCGAGACCCGCGGGTGCCACAACCGCAGCGACCACCCCGAGACGGATGCCGCGCTGCAGGTCAACCTCGTCTGGTCGCCGTCGGCCGGGGTCACCCGCGAGACGATCCCGCCGATCCCCGATGAGATCGCCGCGCTCATGCGCGATGAGGTCTCGGTCGCGGGCAAGCTCGTCGAGTAGCGGGCGGTCGAGACCCAGAAGGGCGGATGCCGCGCGGCATCCGCCCTTCGTGCGTCCACGTCGGCGTACGCCCTGTGCAGCCGTGCAGCCGTGCAGCCGTGCAGCCGTGCAGCCGGATAATGGACGGATGCCACGTCGCCTCCCCACGAAACGCCTGGCCTGGGGCGCCGGCGCACTCGTCGCGGGCGTCGGCGTGCTGTTCTGGCTCGGCGGCCTGTACCTGATGAACCGCGTCGGCTGGGACCTGTCGGCCATGGTCGGCGCGCGCGCGAGGGTCCCGGCCGGCTTCGCGATCGCGATCCTCGGACTACTCGGGGCGGCGGGCATCCTGCTCGGCATCCGCGTCACGTGGACCACCCTCCGCGACCTCCGCGACGCGGAGCGCGACCGGCGAACGAGGGTCTGAGCAGCGGGCTAGGATCGGCGGGTGCGCCGCCCCGCCCCGGCGCGCCACGGGAGGTTCGAGTGGTTCACGGCAAGACGATCGGTGCAGCCGTCGCCGTCGCGGCGGCGACGTTCGCGCTCACCGGATGCGCCGGGCCTTCGGCGTCGCCGCAAGACGTCACGGTCGAGTACGTCGTCGACGGAACCGAGAGCACCGCGACGGTCGAACTCCCTGGCGTGCTCTGCGTCGAGGCAGCCGGAAAGCGCATGTTCAGCACCACCGAACGCGGCTCTGCGGGCCAGAGTCCGTTCACCGCGTCCGTCGACGCCGACGGTTCCGACGGGCACCTCGTCGCGATCCGATTCGGCGACGACCTCTGGTTCCTCTCCAGGGACGCGTTCACCGCCGATGAGCACGGGGTGAACTTCGACGGCCTCGTGGGCACCATCGGCGAGGGCACGCCCGACGAGCTGCCCACCGCGACGTTCGACGATGCCGCCGTGCTGACGGGCGAGCTCCGGTGCACGGACACCTCCGAGCTGCCCACGAGCGACGGCTGAGGGTCTCGGTCGCGGGCAACCCCGTCGAGGAGCGGAGCCCGGCACGAACACACCGGACGACGACGAAGGGCGGATGCCATGCGGCATCCGCCCTTCGATCGTGCATGGTGTGCGGCGGCTAGGTATGCCGCTTCGAGGTGACCGCGCGCTGCAGCAGCACGAAGACCAGCAGGATGCCGCCGGTGATGATCGTCGTCATCTCGGGCGGGATGCCGCCGTCGCGGGTGATCAGGACGTTCATCAGGCCGAGCACCAGCGCGCCGACGACGGATCCGAGCACGTAGCCGTACCCGCCCGTGAGCAGGGTGCCGCCGATGACGGTCGCGGCGATGGCGTCGAGCTCCCAGCCGATGCCGGTGATGTTCTGCGCGATGCCGAGGCGCGACGTGTAGACCACCGCGGCGACGCCCGAGAGCGTTCCGCTGATCACGTACACGAGCACCTTGGTCCGCGGGACCGCGAGGCCCATGAGGGCCGACGAGCTCTCGGAACCGCCGATGGCGTAGACCGTGCGCCCCGTGCGGGTGCGGTGCAGCACGAAGAACGCGATGAGCACGACCAGCAGGGCGATGATCACGCCCGGCGTGACGACGACGTCGTTGACCTTCTCGCCGTCGATCACCTTGAGCTGCTCGCCGAGCCAGAGGATCGGCGATTCGTCGTCGAGGCGCTCGGGCCGGGTGCTCAGCAGCGCGGCGAGGCCGCGACCGAGGAACATCATCGCGAGCGTCGCGATGAACGGCTGCACGTTGAAGTACTGGATCAGGATGCCGCTGGCGAGGCCGGTCGCCGTGCCGATGAGGACCATCAGCACGATCACGAGCCAGGGGTTCCACCCGGCGTTCGAGAGCATCACGCCGGCGACGCTCGAGAGCGCGATGACCGAGCCGACCGACAGGTCGATGCCGCCGGTGAGGATCACGAACGTCATGCCCACCGCGAGGATGATCAGGTGCGCGTTGTTGATCAACAGGTTCGACAGCGTGTTGTACTGCACGATGCGGCCGTAGGCCACCTCGCCGTAGATCACCATGGCGATGAAGATCACGATGGCCGCGGCGGTCGGCAGCACCGACGGGTTCGACGACACGACGCGCTTCACGCGGGCCGTGATCTTCGACAGTGCGGATTCCTCGACGGGTGCGTCGACGCGGGGGGTCTGCACGGTGGTCATGCGGTCACCTCCTGCTTCTGCTGCTTCGAGGCAACGGACGATTCGGGCTTCGACTGCGGAGGCTTGCGCCGTTGGCCGAACCAGCTGCGCACGCGGTCGGACTGCAGCAGGCAGAGCACGACGATCACGATCGCCTTGAAGGCCGGCGTCGCCGACGAGGAGATGCCCAGGAACACGATGGTCTTGTCGAGCGTCGCGATGAGCAGGGCGCCGACCACGGCTCCGCCGATCGAGAACTTGCCGCCGGCGAGCGAGGTGCCGCCGATGACGACGGCGAGGATCGCGTCGAGCTCCATCTGGTAGCCCGTGCGGGAGACGTCGACCGTCATCACGGTGCCGACCGACATGATGCCGGCGACGCCCGCGAGCACGGCGCTCAGGATGTACACCGTGAGCAGCAGGCCGCTCGGCTTGATGCCGGCCATGCGGCTCGCCTTGGGGTTGATGCCGATCGCCTCGATCATGAGGCCGAGCGCGCTGCGGCGCACGACGAGGCCGACGACGATCACGATCGCGATCGCGATGAGGAAGACGACGGGCAGGCCGAGGACGAAGCCGTTGGCGATCCAGCGGAACGGCTCATTCGTCGCCGAGGTGTTCTGCCCCTCGGTGATCACCTTCGCGATGCCGCGGCCCGCGAGCATCATGATGAGCGTGCTGATGAAGGGCTGGAGGCCGACGTAGGCCACCAGCACGCCGTTGATCGTGCCGAGGATCGCGCTCACGAGGAGCGCGAGTCCGATGGCCCCGAGCGCGGTGCCGACGGAGCCCGACTGCGCGGCATCCTTCATGAACACCATCGCGACGGCGCCGGACACCGCCATCACCGAGCCGACCGAGAGGTCGATGCCCCCGGTGGCGATGACGAGCGACAGGCCGACGGCGATCATCAGGATCGGAGCCGAGGCTCGCAGGATGTCGACGACGTTGCCGACGAGGTTGCCGTTGACCGGGTTGACCGACAGCGCGAGGTAGTTCGGGTCCTTGAGTACGTTGAGGGCGAGGAGCGCGAAGATCGCGACCACACCCCAGAAGTACGGCTTGCGGATGAGCTCGCGCAGCCAAATCGATCGAGCAGCGGTGCTCATGATTCCTCCTCCGGCGCAGCGGACGCCTGCGCGCCCGCGTGCGGGGCCTCGGTCGGGTGCGAACCCGCCTCGGCATCGATGATGCCACTCTCCGCCGCCGCCTCGACACCGTGCGCGGCGATGACGTCGACGACGTGCTGAGCGGTGATGGCGGGTCCGTTCACGATCTCGCCGATCTTCTGGTGGTCCTTCAGGACGACGATGCGCTCGCTCAGGCGCACGACCTCCTCGAGCTCTGACGAGATGAAGACGACCGAGACGCCGTCCTCGGCGAGTTCGGCGACGGCCTCCTGGATCTCGGCCTTCGCGCCGACGTCGATGCCGCGCGTCGGCTCGTCGAGGATCAGGAGTTCGGGCTTCGTCGCGAGCCACCGGCCGAGCAGCACCTTCTGCTGGTTGCCGCCGGAGAGGTTCTTGATGAGCCGGTTCGGGTCGGCGGGTCGCACGTTCAGGGCGGCGATGTACTTCTCGACGAGCTCGTCCTGCTCCTTGCGCGGGATGGGCCGGGCCCAGCCGCGCTCGGCCTGCACCGCGAGGATCATGTTCTCGCGCACGGTGAGGTCGCCGATGATGCCCTCGTCGCGGCGGTTCTCGGTCGAGAACGCGATCCGCTTGCCGAGGCCGTCGGCGGGGGTCTTGAGGTCGACGCGCGTGCCGTGCAGCTCGACCTCGCCCTCGTCGGCGCGATCGGCGCCGTAGAGCAGCCGGGCGAGCTCGGTGCGGCCCGACCCGAGGAGGCCCGCGAAGCCGACCACCTCGCCACGGTGGATCTCGAGGTCGGTGGGCTCGATCGAGCCTCGCCGGCCCAGTCCCTTCGCCGCGAGCACGGGCTCCTCGGCGGCGTAGTCGCGCTGCTCCACGCGACGGTTGCCGCCGAGGGAGGAGAGCGTGCCGAGGTCCTTGCCGATCATCTTCGAGATCAGCTCGTGCCGGTCGAGATCGCGGGTGAGGTACTCGCCCTCGTACCGGCCGTTGCGCAGGATCGTCACGCGGTCGCTGATCGCGTAGATCTGGTCGAGGAAGTGCGAGACGAACAGGATGGCGACGCCCTGGTCGCGGAGCGAGCGGATGACGCGGAACAGGCCCTCGACCTCGGCGGCGTCGAGGCTCGACGTGGGCTCGTCGAGGATGAGCACCTTCGCGTTGACCGCCATCGCCCGGCTGATCGCGACGAGCTGCTGCACGGCGATCGACAGCGTCGACAGTGGTTGGTGCGTGTCGAGGTGCTCGAGCCCGAGCCGGGCGAGCGCCTGGGTGGCGGCGGCGTGCGTGGCACGCCAGTTGACGCCGAACGCACCGCGGATCTCGTGGCCGAGCATCACGTTCTCGCCGATCGAGAGGTTCGTGACCAGGTTGACCTCCTGGTACACGGTCGAGACGCCGGCGCCCTGCGCATCGCGGGTCCCGTGGAACTGCCGTTCCTGGCCCGCGACGATGATGGAGCCGCCGTCGATCTTGTAGACCCCGGTGAGGGCCTTGATCAGCGTCGACTTCCCGGCACCGTTCTCGCCCATCAGCGCGTGGACCTCGCCCTGGAAGAGGCGGAAGTCCACGCCGTCCAGCGCCTTGACGCCCGGGAACTCGATGGAGATGTCGCGCATCTCCACGATGGGCAGTGATTCACTCATGGCATTCGCATCCTGTGCTTCGACCGCGCCAGGGCGGTCGGCCTTTCAAATGGAGCGGTGCGGGGTCGCCTGAAGCAGCAGACCCCGCACCGCATGCACGGCACGCCGCGATCAGCGGCGTGGCCGGCCGATCAGTACTTGCGGTCGGCGAGCACGGCCTGCGCGGCCTCGGCGGAGTCGAATGCCTCGCTCGGCACGATGATGTAGGACTCGACCGACTCACCGTCGAGGGTCTTGTTCACGACGTCGAGCGCGGTGTCGCCGAAGAGCGGGTTGTACTCGTGCACGTAGCTGAGCTGACCGTCGGCGAGCGCCTGCATGGCGGCCTTCGTGCCGTCGATCGTCGCGATCTTGACGTCGACGCCGGGCTTGAGACCGGCCTCTTCGACCGCCTGGGCTGCGCCGAGGCCCATCTCGTCGTTCTGCGCGAAGATCAGCTGGATGTCGTTGCCGTTCGCCTTGAGGAGCGTCTCGGTGACGCTCTTGCCCTCTTCAGCCGACCAGTTCGCGGTCTGCGCGGCGACCTGGACGAGGTCCGAGCCGTCGACCGACTCGTTCCAGCCCTCGTTGCGCTCGTTCACCACGCCGACGCCGGCGGGGCCCTCGAGCGTGATGTAGTTGCCGCCGTCGGGGAACTGCTCGACAGCCCACGCGCCGACCTCCTTGGCGACCTCGACGTTGTCGGGGGCGATGCGGGTCACGTAGAGGCTCGTGTCGTCGGGCTCGATGCCGCGGTCGAGCAGGATCACCGGGATCTCGGCCTCCTGGGCGCGAGCGAGCGAGTCCTCCCAGCCGGATGCCTCGGTCGCCGACAGCAGGATGACGTCGACGCCCTCGTCGACGAACGACGTGAACGCGTCGATCTGCGACTTCTGGTCGAGGTTGGTGGCGGGCGCGTACTTGAGGTCGAACCCGGCATCCTTCGTGAAGGTGTCCTGGATGTTCGTCTCGTTGGCCTCGCGCCAGGCGCCCTCGGGGCCGACCGCCACGAAGCCGACCGTGGTGAGCTCGTCGGCGTCTGCGTCCGATCCGCTGTCACCGCCGCTCGAGCACGCGGCGAGGCCGATGCTCAGCGCACCGACGGCCGCCAGGCCGAGGATCTTCGTGAATCGCCTCTGAACTGACATGTGATCTCCTCCTTGAGACCCGGCGCCGATGCGCCGGTGTTTTCCGCTGAGCGGAATCCGTGTGATTGCGGCGACGCTTGGGGCGTCCCACACGGAGATGTTACCGGGAACAAAGTCGGGCGCACAAGCGCATTTGTTCCCGGAAACATAACATTCCGGACACGAGGGCGCGAGCCCCGAATCGGGCTAGGCGTCGTCCTCGTCGTCGGCCGCGATCATCTCGATGATCGTGTCGACGCTGAGCCCCGGGCCGTTGCTCACCTCGCCGATCTTGCGGCGGTCCTTGAAGATGGCGATGCGGTCGCTCAACCGCACGACCTCGTCGAGCTCGGAGGAGATGAACACCACCGCCATGCCGTCACGGGCCATCTCGGCCACGCGTGACTGGATCTCGACCTTCGACGCGATGTCGATGCCCCTGGTGGGCTCGTCGAGGATGAGCACGTGAGGCCGGGTCGCGAGCCATCTCGCGAGCAGCACCTTCTGCTGGTTGCCGCCCGAGAGCTGTCGGGCGGGTGCGTCCAGCCCGGGCGCGACGATCCCGAACGACTCCACGAAGCGTTCGACGAGCGCGTCGCGCTCGGCGTGGGAGATGGGCCTCGCCCACCCGCGGATCGCCTGCAGCGCGAGGATGATGTTCTCCCGCACGCTGAGCTCCTCGATGATGCCGCCGTCACGGCGGTCCTCGCTCGCGAACGCGATGCGGCGTCGCAACGCCGTCGCCGGGTTCGGCAGCCCGACCGGTCGACCGTCGATCAGGAAGGTGCCGGAGTCGCTCCGCACGACGCCCGTGAGCAGCTGGCCGAACTCGGTGCGCCCCGAACCGCGCAGGCCGCCGAGGCCGACCACCTCGCCGCGGTGCAACTCGAAGTCGGTCGGCTCGAAGTCGCCCCGACGCCCGACGCCGACCGCCCGGAAGACCGGCGTGCCCTTCGGCTCCACCCGGTGCGCGCGACGATCCGACCCGATGCGACGCAGTTCGACGAGGTCCTTGCCGATCATCTTCGAGATGAGCACCGCGCGATCGAGCTCCCGGGTCGCGTACTCGCCCTGGCCGTGGCCGTCGCGCAGCACGGTGATGCGGTCGCTGATCGCGTACACCTGCTCGAGGAAGTGCGAGACGAAGAGGATCGCGACGCCGTGCTCGCGCAGCCGCTTGATCGCGCGGAACAGCGTCGCGACCTCGTCGGCGTCGAGGCTCGAGGTCGGCTCGTCGAGCACCAGCACCTTGGGATGGGTCACCATCGCCCGCGCGATCGCGACGAGCTGCTGGATGGCGGGCGGCAGGGTCGACACGGCCTGCCTGGGGTCGAGGTCGCCGAGGCCGAGCTCGTCGAGCACGGCCGTGGCCCGGCGTCGGGTCGCGGCCCACGAGATGCCGTACCAGCGCCGTTCCTCGTGCCCGATCATCACGTTCTCGGCGATCGAGAGGTTGCCGCAGAGGTCGACGTCCTGGAAGGCCGCGGCGACGCCGGCGGCCTCGGCCGCGGCCGGTCCCGAGAGCACGACGGGCTCCCCCGCGATGCGGACCTCGCCCGCGGTGATGCGGTACGCGCCGCTCAACGCCTTGACCAGCGAGGACTTTCCCGCGCCGTTGCCGCCCATGAGCGCGTGCACCTCGCCGGCGAACAGGCGCAGGTCGACCTCGTGCAGCACGGTCGTGCCGTCGATGTCGACGGTGATGCCCGTCATCTCCACCACGGGGGACGTCGAGGGAGTCGGCGCGGTCATGACGCCCTCGGAGGTGCGGTCGAGGCCCGCACGACGAGCTCGCTGGGGATCTTCGAGCGCTGCGGGATCTCGCGCCCCTCGAGCGCCGCCCGCAGGACCTCCATGGCCTTGACCCCGAGCGCGTAGAAGTCCTGCGTGACCGTGGTGAGCGGCGGGATGAAGTGGCGCGAGAGCGGCAGGTCGTCGAATCCGATGATGCTCACGTCTTCGGGCACGCGGATGCCCCGGTCGTGGAACCCGTGCACGACGCCGAACGCCATCTCGTCGTTCGCGATGAACATCGCCGTGTACTCGGGAACGCCGTCGAGCGAGACGGCGTAGTCGTAGCCGAAGTCGGCCGTCCAATCGCCGACCACGATCGGCCGGGCCTTGAGTCCCCACTGCTCGATGCGCGCATGGAACGCCCGCTCGCGGCCGCGGGCGTCGAGCCAGTCGAGCGGCCCGGCGAGGTGGAGGATGTCGCGGTGCCCGAGCGAGACCAGGTGGTCGACGGCGAGCGTGGTGCCGAGCTGCTGGTCGACGCTGACCGTCAGGAAGTTCGGGTCCTTCGCGGCCTTGACCACGAGCACCGGCACGTCGATCGAGATGCGGCGCAGCGCCGACACCGACGAGGAGCGCGGTGCGACGACGCACAGCGCGTCGACGCCCTCGGCGATGAGGTGGCTGACCGCCCCCTCGGGCGTGAGGCTCGCGTCATCCTGCATCGCCACCGACGCGACCGAGTACCCGCCGGCGCGCGCCGCGAACTCGAGTCCGCGCAGCGTGCTCGTCGGCCCGAACTCGACCGAGCTGTCGACGATCACGCCGATGCGCTGGGTGCGCTGGGTCGCGAGCGCCCGCGCGGCGCTGTTGGGCTTGAAGTCGAGCTCGCGGATGACGTCCAGCACCCGCTGGCGCGTCGCCGGGCGGATGTTCGGGTGATCGTTGAGCACCCGCGACACGGTCATGTGGGAGACGCCGGCGAGCGCGGCGACCTCGCGGATGCCGAGTTTCTCGGGGCGATCCCCGCTCTCGACGTCACTCACCACCGGTCTCCTGTCTCGCAGAATCGTCGCCGCTCAGGTACCCCCGATGCCGAGTCGCCGACCTCGACCGCTCGACGACCGGCCGACGGGGACAGCCTATTCGTTCGAGGCCGCCGGGCAGGTGCCGATGCCTGGTCAGCGGCGTCGGGCCGGCCGCCCGCACCGGGCGCTCAACCGCACGACCGCGCCTCGTACGACGCGCCGCCGGCGAAGCTCGCGCCCGTCGCCGTCGCGGTGACCCCGAGGGATCCGGCGGGCATCGATGCGAGCCGGCTCGCGAAGGCCTGGGAGACCGTCTTGCCCGCGGGCACCCCGGTGAAGGTCTTCGTGCCGTACGAGGTCGCGACCGTGACATCCGCCGTCCTGGTGTCGGCGTTCTTCACGGATGCCACCAGGGTCGCCTTGCCCGCGACGCACTTCGAGGCGACCGTGGCCTCGATCGCGAGATCGGGGTCGGTGCCGACGCCGGCGTAGTGGAACATCACGCGCTGGTACTCCTGCGCCGTGATCGGCATGATGCCGCCGTGTCGCTTCTTGAGCGTGCCGAGGTTCACGTTGGTCGCCTTCGACCACGCCGAAACGGACGTCGAGGCGAGGTCGGTCGTGCGGAACGGCAGGTACCCCTTGCCCGCGCCGTACTGGTCGGCGAGCAACCCGTAGAGCTGCTGTGCCGCACCGCGGTCGTCGCCGTTGTAGGCGAAGAACTCCGGACCCTCGAGGCAGGCCCCGGTGTAGTTGTTGCCGCCGGCGCACGTTCCACTGCCGCTCAGGATCGACTGCAGGGTGCCCACGAGCACCCACTCCTGGTCGGTGCCGGTGGTCTTGGCCGTGGCCGAGGTGGTCACCGCGTCGAGCTTCTTCGACCGCTCGATCGTGATCTGGCCGTCGCCGGAGGCCCGGTAGTACCAGTCGCCGACCTTGATCACGGTGGTGTCGATGATCGAGCCCTGGCGGTCGATCCACTTCACGGGCGTCGAGAAGGTGCGGAAGTCGCGCGTCGTCGACAGGTAGACGTCGACGCTGTCGCCGAGCTCGGTGTTGCCGTCGGCGCGCGTCGCCCAGTACACGAAGTACTGCTGCGTCGCGTCGTCCCAGATCGCCTCGGGCGCCCAGGCCATGCCGGCGTTCGGGATGCCGCTCGCGACGTCGGTGAGGCGCGGCTCGGTCCAGTTCACGAGGTCGGTCGACTCCCAGACCACGAGGTTCTTCGAGCCGGTCTCGGTCGCCTGCGACGATCCCCAGCCGCCGCGGTGGTAGATGCTGAGGTCGGTCGCGATCAGGTAGAACCGGTCGCCCTCGGGCGAGCGCACCACGAACGGGTCTCGCACACCGCCGTCGCCCTGGCCCTCGGCGAGCGCGAGCACCGGGTTGCCGTTCGCGCGCGTATCGGTGAACGTGACGGCGTCGCGGCTGGTCGCGAAGTAGATCTGCTCGTCGTTCGCACTGCCCTCGGTGCCGGTGAAGTGCGCGAACAGATAGTCGGTCGTCTCGGGCAGCTCGAACGCCTTGCGCACGGTGAGCGGGATGTCGCGGGTCGCGGTGACCCCGTCCTTCGACGCCGTGACGGTCAGCACGACGCGTGCGTCGCCGCCCGCAGGACGCGTCACGATGCCGGGCGCGACCGTGTCGGTGCCCTCGACGTCGACGATGCCGGGCTCGGACGAGCTCCAGCTCAGCGTCGAGTCGTACCGCGAGCCGATCGTCGGCAGCGTGAGGTCGGAACGCACGTCGTCGGCGTACGGCAGAGCGATCGCGTCGAGATCGCGCTGCGCGGCGTCACCCGGCGCGGGTGCGCGCAGCACGGTCACGGCGAAGGTCTTCGAAGCGGTCTGCCCGCGCACCGTCGCGGTCGCGGTGAGCGTGACCTCCGTGTCGGATGCCGGCTGCACGACCTCGCCGTCGGCGGCCACGATGCCCGCCGGGGCCGACGACCACGTCACGCCTCCTGCGGTCGGCAGCACCAGGTCGGTCTCGACCTCCGCCAGGTCCTGCGTGTTCGCCGCGGCCAGGTCGAGCGAAGCGATGGTCTCGCTCGCGGCAGCGGTGGCATCCGTCGCCGCGATCGCGGCGAGATCCGCGGCGGGCAGGGCCTCGGAGTACACCCGGAACGACGAGACATCCCCCTGATAGAGCGAATCGGCCGCGTACGCGCTCTTGCCGATGAAGTTCATGGTGTGCGTCGCGAGGTCGTTCAGGTTCACGGTCGAGTTCGCCTTCTCGGCGACCTGCACCCCGTCGATGAAGAGTCGCAGCGTCGACGTCGTGCCGTCGGCGTTCTTCGCGATCGTCGCCGCCACCGACTGCCACTTCCCCTCGGCGAGCTTCGTCGCCGAGGTCACCGACTGCTCGCCCGACCAGTTGGTCTTCGAGATCGCCACGCGCGGGGCGATCGGCTGGATGAAGAACTGTCCGGTGGCGCCCTCACCCGAGCCGCCGATGTTCCAGAGGAACTTCGCACCGCTCAGGGCCGTCGGGCTCGTCTCGATCACGATCGTCGCCGCCGACCGGCCCGCCAGCAGGCCGTCGGGCAGCTTCACGTGGTTCGACCCGGTGAACCGCATGAATCCGCCGCGCCAGGCCTCACCGCCCACGACTGCGCCGTCACGACCACTGCCCGAGAGGTCGTGGGCCACCGTGCCCGACGCCTCCGAGAAGTCGTACGACGCCAGCAACGACGCCGGCTCGGCCGCCACCGCGACCGGACCGATCATCGCGAGGCTCCCGGCCGCGAGCAGTGCGCTCGTCGCGCCCGCGACCCATCTCCCTGTGCGCCGCAGGAGCGGCGTTCCCTCTCGAACCATCGATTTCCCCATTCCGGATGGGCACGCGTCAGAGGCGTGCGGAACGAACGCCACGAGGCATCCGCCCCGGGCGCGTTGGTACTGGTCGAACTGCAGGTCATCGGGGCCGCGCCGTGCCGGCGCGCCCCGTGTGTCAGCCCTGGCCGACGCCGGCCATGGATCGACGGCCCTCTTCACGGGCTTCGGTGAGCAGCGCCTCGAGGTTGCGCTTCGAGCGGCCTCGACGCCAGAGCAGGGCGAGGATGATGAGGGCGAGCCCGACCAGCACCAGGAGCTGGGGCCACGGCACGGCCCAGAGGAGCACGTCCGTCGAGGACGACGCGACCTCGACCGCGACCTCGTCGGTCGGCTCTCCGCTCGCACTGATCACGGTCGGTGACAGTGCGACCTCTCCGGGGAAGGCGAACAGCGGCCACACCCGAGAGACGGTGAGCGCGACCGACCGCGACTCCCCGGGCAGGATCTCCTGGGGCGACTCCCCCTCGGCGGGAAAGGCGACGGTGCGGCCCGCGATGGACAGGAGGCCGGCCACCGCAAGCCGTGCGTTGCCCTCGTTGACCACGTCGAAGACGACGTCGATGCTGCCCGGTCGGAGCGGGTTCCACGACGTCCGGTAGTCGGCCTCGAGGTGCTGCACCGAGTAGGCGGGTGCGAGCTCGCCGGCGACGCGGGTCATGACCCGGAAGCCGACCCGGCTCTCGACGCCGACTCCGGTGCCCTCGCCCTCCTTGACGGAGAGAATGGAAGCGGTGATGCCTGCCGCGTGGTCGCCGGGCTGCGCGTCTTCGGGCACCGCGATCGTGAACGGCACGACCGCCGTGCCACCCGGCGCGACGGTCACGCTCTCGGGCAGGGTGATCCACGTGCCGGAGTCGACCGACTCCTGGTCGGAGGGCAGCATGTCGAACCGGCCGTTGTCATTGGTGAAGCCGTCGGCGGCCGCGAGCCGGAACGTGATCTCCTCGCTCCCGAGGTTGCGCACGGCGAAGCGGTCGTCGGCGCTCGCGGCCGGGTCGATCTCGTGCTCGACGGCGACGCGGCCGTCGGGACCCGAGGCGTCGGCCGGCGTGACCGACCACGACACCGGGGCGGCCTCCTCCGCGACCGCAGGTGCGGCGCCGGCCAGGCCCACGGCGAGGCCGGCGACGGTGACGAGCGCAGCGAGTCCAGCGGAGAAACGGAAGCGGGTCATGGCGAGTCCTGGGGTGGAACGGGCCCCGGTCCGGTCGGTTCCGGGGCGAAGGGGTGCGGCCGGGTCGATGGTGTCGCATCGACCCGGCCGCGGTGGATCAGTAGCTGTCCTCGAAGAGCGACAGCGTGAGCAGCGACGAGTAGCTGCCCGGAGCGACGTTCGCCGCGGTCTTCAGCTTGAGGTCCGCGGTCGTCGACCACGAACCCTGCGCGGCCTTCGCATCCGCCGAGTCCAGCGACAGGTAGAGGAAGTCCTCGCCGCTGGCCAGGCCGGTGTTGTTGCCCGGCTGGGTCGGGGTGTCGGAAGCCGGGACGACCTCGCCGCCCGAGGCCACCGCGCCGCTGCCGTCGAGCACGTCGGCCGGGGTCCAGCCGAGTTGGGTCGCCGGGATGTTCGGCTGGCCGGCGGTGCCGACGAAGTCACCGGCCTGGCCGGTCACGTACCAGAAGACGCCCGCGGGGACCTCGTCGCGGGTGTCGGTGACCGTGACCGTCGGAAGCGTGCCGGTGAACTGCCGGTACTCGGCGGTCGAGCCGGTCTCGGTCAGGGTCGTCTCGGTGTTCGCCACCGTGAGGCTCAGTGCGCCGTTCTCGACCGCGGCGATGTCGACCTTCACGTCGATGCCCGAGCTGTCGCCGGGGTCGGCCGCGAATGCGAGGCTCCCGACGCTCGCGAGCATCAGCCCGCCGACGATCCCCGCCGCGCAACGCGCTGCAGCACCTTTGCTGATCATGATTCCTCCAGTTTCTCGGTCGGCGTGCGCCGAGCCGAATCGTCGTGCAGCAAGGGGGCTGGCACGTTCGCATGTGTGGCTCGGGAGGCGACCGAGGTCGGCGTCCTTGCCGGTGGCGGCCCTTCGAGGACCGCGTCTGAACCGGGAATGTTCCCGGGAACATTTACAGGATAGGCATGACGTCGAACGCCGTCAAGGCGGTTCGCAAGCCCCCGTGAGGAGCTCGACTCACCCACGTGCGACGGCCGAGAACGGAGCTCGACCGGGGCGGCCGAGCCCTCCGTCGCGTGCAGGACCGACCCCGCGCCGAACGACTCCTCACGCGTCGCGATGGGACCGTCAGCAGCCTCGACCGACTGGAGCCCTCGCCACGTTCGTCTCATCTCGTTCCGCTCCCCTCGTGTCTCGCGAACCTCGGTTCGCCTGGTGGTGCGGCGACCGCCACCGGGTGAGGGTGGCGGCCGCCGGGTCTGGTCAGCCGCAGCTGAGCGCCGGGTGGGCCGCCGCGACCTCGGTCGAGACCCGGTCGCCGTCGAGCGTTCCCGTCGCGACGACGGTCACGGATCCGGCTGCGACCGAGCCCGCGCGGGTCGAGAAGGTCTTCGAGACCGTCTTGCCCGCGCCGAGCGTGGCGGTGGCCGTGCCGTAGACGGACGTCTCGACGAGCTCCACCGGCACCGCGTCGCCGTTGGTCGTCTTCACGACCAGCACGACCTTGCCGGCGACGCAGCGCACGCTCGCCTCGGCCGTCACGGCCAGTTCGCGCTCGGGAGCGGCGCGCACGAGCCGCAGGGTGTACGTGACGTTCGTCGTGTGGTCCTGCGCGGTCGCCTTCACCGTGACCGTGGTGGGGTCGGTGCCCGCCGCGACGGCGACCGTGCGGGGCTCGGTGTCGTCGATGAGGATCCCGTCGACGTGCACGAGGCCGCTCGGCGTCGCCGGGTCGAAGTCGAGCGCCACGCTCGTCGCGTCGAGCGGCACCGTGACGGTGTACTCGCGCGTCCCGGCCACCAGGTCGGGCGAGAGCGTCCCGCCGTCGACGCCGAGCTTCGAGAGCTCGGCCGCCGTGCCGTAGCTGTTCGACGACGTGGTCGAGAGGCCGAACAGACCACCCACGAAGCTCGTGCCGTTGCCCTGGAAGCGCACGGTCACGACCGGGATCTTCTCGCCGTCCTCGTCGAGCACGACCTGGCCGTTCTGGTCGCGCTTGTAGCTGTCCTTCGCGGCGATGCCGTCGAGCACCGCCTGCGGGATCCGGTCGTACTGGACGTACCAGTTCGTGGCGCCGCCGGCGTTCGTGATCGTCTCGTGCTTCAGCAGCACGTCGTTCAGGTACACGTCGAAGGTGCGGCCGTTGTCGCCGCCGTAGTACCGCGCGCCCAGGTAGTTCCTCGGCAGCGACGGGTCGACGATCATGTCGTACTGGAAGTAGGCCCCGGCGGCCGCGGGTGCGTGCCGGAAGCTCTGGCCGTTGTACGCGCCCACGGTCGAGTTGACGTATTCGACGTTCTTGTCGGCCTCGCTGTTGTTGTCGTCGAACGAGGTGAGCGAGTCGATCGTCGTCTCCGCGACGCGCAGCTGCTGCTTGCCCTTCAGGATCAGCGCCTGCGCCTCGGCCGAGTCGGGCTCCACGAGCGTCATGTAGGTCGCGTAGCGCGCGTCGTACAGGCTGTAGTACGGCTCGAACGTGAGCGCGGCCGACGTCGAGTCGACGCCGTGCAGCTTGAACCGCATCGTGGTCATGCCGTTCGCGTTCTCGCCGTCGGCGATGCGCTCGATGCTCGTCGCCGCGTCGGCCTTCCAGGCCTCCGCGTCGGCCACGATCACGTCGGAGCTCAGCGACGTGTCGGCCACGCCCATCTGCACGAGCACGCCGGCCGTGTAACTGGCGCCGACATTGGTGCGGCTGAGCTCGGTCGCGAGCAGCACCGGCCCGTACTTGAAGGCGACCCAGTTCGGGTTCTCGGTGTCGTCGTCGATGGTCACCATCGCAGCGAGGGTGTAGGCGATCTCGTCGCCGGCGGCGACGGGCAGTGCGATGTAGCCGTCGGTCGTGAGGGCCGCGACATCCTGCGCCTCGCCATTGACGGTCAGCGTGGGGGTCGAGGCCGCCCAGTCGGGCACGCGCACCTTCAGCACGGTGTCCTCGGCGACGGTGCCGCCGTCGAGCGCGCTCACCTCGAACCGCACGTCGGAGCTGGCCGGCACGTCGGCCGTCTGCACGAGCCGCAGGTTCTGCGACTCGCTTCGCAGCTCCGAGCTTCGGAACTGGTTCACGTACACGGATGCCTCGTCGGTGAAGTAGATCGAGTCGCCGAGCTTCGTGAAGCTCTCGATGCCCGTGCCGTGGTCGCACCAGAACTGGTCGAGGCGGGTGCCGAAGACCTTCGCGTACCCGGAGGTCTGCGGCTGGAAGTAGGTGACCATGCCCGTCTCGGGGTTCTGCGAGGCGAGGATCGTGTTGATGAAGGTGCCTTCGTAGTAGTCGGCGTACTTCACGTCCTGCGTCACGGCGAAGAGGGCGTGGCTGAGCTTCAGCATGTTGTACTCGTTGCAGCCCTCGGCGGTGGAGTTCTCGCCGTAGCCCGTGGTGACGCCGTTGGTCGCGAACTGGTAGAGCGTGTCGGCGCCGTGGAAGTGCTCCGACTGGCTGTTGGCCCCGTTCGCGTACGTGTGGTCGTCGATGACGATCTGCCAGAACTTCTCGGCCGCGGTGCGGTACATGGGCAGCGCGTCCTTCTCGGCCTGGGTGAGCGTCGCGTAGAGGTCGGGGTCGTCCATGAAGACCGTGTAGCGCTTGAGGGCGCCGACGAGCTTCGGGATGGTCGTGTTGGCGTGCTTGCCGTTCAGCACGTCCTGCCCGTTCGCGAGGCTCTGGAACAGGGCCACCTCGTCGAAGTACTCGGCCGCGCGCTTGTGCACCGGGTTCTTCGTGATGCTGTACAGCTCGTACAGGGCCTCGTTCATGCCGCCGTACTCGGTGTTCAGGATGACGGCGGGGCTCGGGAGCGACGCCGCGTAGTTCTTCACCCAGGTGCCGAAGGCGGATGCCACGGACAGGGCCTTCGTCGAGACCTCGGCCGGTGCGTACGCGTGGGCGTCGAGGAGGCCGGCGAGCACCTTGTGCAGGTTGTAGAACGGCACGAGCAGGCCGTCGCTGCCGCTGGGCAGCGCGCTCAGGGCGAACGGCGCCACGTACCCGGCGCTCGACGGATTCGCGGCGGCCCAGGCATCCTGGCACCGCTTGACCCCGTCGACCGCGGCGGTGAGCTTGGCGAGCAGCTGCGCCTTGACCGCGGCATCCGTCGTGGTGGCGTAGGCCTGCGAGAGCGCGGAGATGTAGTGGCCGAAGAAGTGGCCCTGGAAGCGGGTGCCGCTCGAGCGCTCCCACCCGCCGTACCCGCTCGCGGTGGTCGGCGTGAGGCCGGCCTGCACGTACCAGGAGTAGAGGAACTTCTCGGGGTCGAGGCTCAGCAGGTAGTCGATCGTCTTCGCGTTGGCGTTCTCGAGGTAGCCGTCGGTGACCGTCACGTTCTCGAGGCCCGCGTCCTCGAGGTACTGCGAGGTGGTCTCCCCCGCCGGCTGCACGACGAGGTCGAATGCGCGTGAGACCGGGTCGCTGCCGCCGTAGCTCGCGGTCGCCGTGAGCTGCACCGCGACCGCGGCATCGGGTCGCGTGAGGCGCGCCATGTCGCCGTCGATCGAGATGACGGCCTCGTCGGACGAGGTCCACTCGATCGCGCTGCCCTTCGCGCCGACGGGCGGCACCGAGAAGTCGACGGTCGCGCTCGCGGGGAGGGAGATCGCGGCGAGGTCGGACTGCGCGACTGCCGCCGGGTCGAACGCGGGATCATTGCGCTGCGTGAGCGTCACGACGTCGGCGACGGTCGCGACGCCGTTGTAGAGCGCGTAGTCGTCGAGACGGCCGTTCAGGTACGAGCCGTTGTAGTTCGGGCCGTTGTACCCGATGGTCTTGGTGCTCGTGCCCTCGGATCCGAGCACGCCCGAGGCGCTCGCGCTCACCGGGGTCTTCACGTTCGCCTGCTGGAGCACGCCGTTGCGGAAGAACGCGACGGCCTTGGTCGTGTGGTCGTAGGTCGCCACGACGTGGGTCCACTGCCCGGCCGGGAAGAAGCTCGCCCGGTCGGCGTCGACGGCCACCTTGTAGGGCTGTCCGGTCGAGGGCCCGATCGACAGTGCGAGCGGGGTCGTGTTGCTCTCGGAGGTGAGGTACCAGCCGTCGGAGTTGTAGACCGTCTTGCTCCAGGCGAACACCTGCTCGGCGCTCATCGCCGCGCTGGGGTTGTACCAGAACGACACGGTGAGGTCCTGCGGCTGCAGGTACGACGCCGTGCCGAGCTTCAGCGCGGTCGAGCCGTTGAACGAGAACGCCTGGCCGTGGATGCCGGTCGCGTACGCGGCGGTGCCGCGCTGCAGGCTCACGGCGGCGGCGTTGGTGCTCGTGTCGGCGAGGTCGCCGTCGAGCTTCAGCTCGAGCACCTTGCTCGACTCGATGCTGAGCTCGTCGGTCGCGGCGAGGGCCGCGGGCGCGGCCGACGCGGTCACGAGTCCGCCGAGGAGCGCACCGACTGCGGCGAACGCGACGGTGCGTGCCAGTTTCACCATGGGAGGTGTCCTTCCGGGGAGGTCTGGTGGAGCCGGTGGTATGGAGCGGGTCAGTTGCAGCTGCGAGCTGCGAAGGCGGCCGTCTTCGAACCCGAGGCGGATGTCGCGACGACGTCGCCGCCCGGGATGGAGGCGAGCCTCGTGCTGAACGTCTGGCTCGCGGTCTTGCCCGCGGCGACCTGCACGGTCTTCGAGCCGTACGGGGTGGCCACCGCGATCTCGGCCGACGCGTCGCCGGTGTTCGCGACCTGGGTCACGAGCACGGCCTTGCCCGCAACGCAGCGGGTGTCGGCCTGCACGGCGAACGAGGGCCCGGCCGGGGCGGCGGTCACCACGACGGTGGCCTCCACGGTGACGGCACGGCTGCTCGAGAGCACCCGGTCGGGCGCGTTCCACGCGGTCGATCCGCCGGCACCCGCCCACGTGTCGAGGTTGGCGCTGAACGTGCTCACGGTCCCGGTGACCGAGTACGTGCCCGGGGCCTCGAGGTCGACGGATGCCGCATCCCACGTGATCGGTCGCGTCGCGGTGCCGCGGTCGTAGGCCAGGCGCACCTCGGCGCTCTCGGGCAGCGCGTCCGCGAGGGCGCTCTCGTCGGCGCCTTCGCCGACCTCGAACGACCCGAGGTCGGTCGTGACGGCGGTCGAGGCATCCGCTGCCCTGACCGTGTCGTACTGCGCCTTGGTGAGCGAGATCACGCCGCCGTGCTTGGTGCTGGGAGCCATGGAGAACGACGGGTCGTTCAGCTGGGTCCACCCGGCGTCGAGGTCGGTGGTGGTCATCGGCCGGTAGCCGGTCGAGGGGATCACGTCGACGTAGAGGTACCAGCGGTCCTCGCTGTGGCTCTTGAAGACCGCGGGGCCCTCGACGCCGCCGGCGTTGCCGCCGGCCCAGGCCGCGCCGATCTTCGCCTGGAGCTGCGTCCACGTGGTGCCGGACTCCCACCAGCGCGTGGCGGTGGTCGACTCCATGTAGATGCCCTTGCCGAGGCCGTTGTCCTTGGTGATGCGGTACGTGGTGCCGTCGTCCTGGATCATCGTCGTGTCGATCGCGTTCGCGCCTGGGTCGACGAACAGCCCGCCGTAGGCGTAGGTGTCCTGCGTGAAGTCGGTCGTGGCGCCCCACAGCACGCGGTTGTAGCTCGTGCCGGTGTGCTCGGAGTTCTGGTAGACGTTCGACGCCCAGTACATGACGAACGCGCCGCGGCCGTCGGGGTAGTAGTCGTCGACCCAGGTCGCCTCGGGGGCCCATGCCATGCCGAGCTCGGCGACCTCGGTGCCGCTCGCGTCGAGCGAGACGTCGATGCTGCGGGGCGCACCCCAGCTCACGAGGTCGGTCGACTCCCAGACGAGCAGCTTCGTGCTGGCGCTCTTGGTCCAGTAGCACCAGCTCGTGCACGAGCCCGAGCCTCCGTCTCCGCCGAACACGCGCAGGTCGGTCGCGATGATGTAATAGGTCTGCGTCTCGGGGTTGAAGGTCAGGTAGGGGTCGCGGATGCCGGTGGTGCCGAGCTGCGAGGCGAGGATCGGCTTGCCGTCGTTGAGCGGGTCCCACTGCTCGGGGTCGTCGCCGCGCGAGACGTCGAGGTAGATCTTCTCGGCGTAGCCGGCGGAGTCCTCGATGAAGTGCACCATCAGGTAGCCGTAGTCGTCGGTCGCCTCGGCCACGGGGGCGACGCTCACCGGGATCTGCTTCGAGGCGCTCACGCCGCGCACGGTCGCCGTCGCGGTGACGGTGCCGCTCGCCGACTCGGAGCCCGGCGCCGGCTGCACGGCCTGCAGGGTGGTGCCGCTCGCGCCGAGCGCGAGGCCGGCCGAGGGTGCCGACCAGCTGAGCCCGGCCGCGGAGGAGGTCGGCAGCGTGATCGACGAGTCGCTCATCGCGATCGGCTGGATCGCGTCGAGCGCCGCCTGGGCGTTCGACGCGAAGGTCGAGGCGTGCAGGCCGGCGTCGGCATCCGACACCGCGGCGACCTCGGCGTCGGACAGCGCCCGGTCGTAGGCGCGGAACGTCGAGACCTCGCCCTTGTAGAAGGGGTCGGGCCACGGCGAGCGGCCGATGGCGTTGACCGTCTGCGCCGCGATCGACGACGGTTCGAGGGTCGTCGTGGTCTGGCCGACCTTGACGCCGTCGACGTAGAACGCCAGCGTGTCGGCCGCGCCGTCGAGCACCGTCGTGACGCTGTACCAGCGGTCGGCGGCGAGCGAGGCGGTCGCCCTGGCGTTCGCCTCGCCGCCGGCGCTCGCGGTGGTGATCGCGGCGCGCGCCTTGTCGCGCATCGACGCGAAGAAGTACGAGGTGGTGCTGTCGCTGCCGATGTTCCAGAGGAAGTTGAAGGTCGTGAGCATCGAGGCGTCGAACTTCGTCTCGACGGTGATCGTCGCCGACTGCTTGCCCGTGAGCAGGCCGTCGGGCAGCCGCACCCAGTCGGCGGTGCTCGTCTTCGCGCCGCCGGTGAACTTCAACGACGACCCGGTCCAGAGCGCGTCGGTTCCGTTGACGACGGATGCCGCGCCGACCGGCGACCCTCCCCCGGCCGAGTTGGGCACGCTGCTGCCCGTCGCCTGCGTGAAGAGGTACTCGGCCAGCAGCCCGTCGCGAGGGGCTGCGGCCGTCGCGGCGGTGGTCGCGGCATCCGCCGGCGCCGGTGCGGCGAGCGGTGCGGCGACGAGCGCGGTCGCGGCTATGGCCGCCCCGAGGGTGAGTCCGCAGGCCCTGAGGGCGCGGGTGATGACGGTGTGCTTCGACATTGAGAGCTCCTGTGGCCTACGGCGTCGTCGGCGGGCTGGATCCGGTCATGGGAACCGATTGTTACCGGTAACGGCAGAACGTAGCACACCCTCGAGACGGCTCGCCAGAGGCTCGAGCAACCCATTTCGAAGCGCGTCGAAACCCTTGGCATCTCGAAATGTGTCCGGTAACATTCAGGCGTTCCGGCGCTCTTCCCCGGAATCCTCGTCAACGGCGACTGCAAGGAGAACCATGCGCCCGTCCGCCCTCCTCCCACCCTTCCGGTCGCGGCGATTGCTCGCCGCGACCCTCAGCGGGGCCATGGTCACCGGGCTCTGCCTGGCCGTGCCGCTCTCGGCGTCGGCCGCCGAGCTGCCGGCCGTCACCGCGCATTACGACATGACGCACGCCGGCAACCAGCTGCTCGACATCTCGGGCAACGGCCGCAACGCCGCGCTCACGGGCTTCACCGATGCCTCCTTCGCGGATGCCGGCGGCGACGCCGTGCTGCGGTTCAAGAAGGACGGCTACGCCGCCCTCCCGAAGGGGCTCGTGACCGGCACCGACAACGCCTTCACGGTCGAGTACACGGTCGCGACCCAGACGGCCACCAACCAGTTCGGCTGGGTCATCGGCGACGGCGTCGGCGCGTGGAACACCACCGCGCTCGGCAACCACGTGTTCGTCAACCCGCGCTCGGGCGAGTCCGCCTACAGCAACGCCGTGCTCTCGGGCATCCGCGTGAAGTCGGGCACCGCCAACGGCGAGGTGCGCCTGCCGAACGGCGGCGGCCTGAACCCCGGCTTCTCGACGCTGACCCTCGTCGGCAACGGCAACGCCCTCACGCTGTACCGCGACGGCGTGCAGATCTCCACCGTCACGCACACCTCCGCGATGAGCTCGATCATCCCGTCGGGCACGACCCTCGGCTACCTCGGCCGCTCGCTCTACACGGGCGACGCGCTGGTGCAGGCCGACGTCACCGACGTGAAGTTCTGGGATGTCGCGCTGACCCAACCGCAGGTCGCCGAGAGCATGCCGACCGCCGCCGCGAAGGCGGCCGCGAACGAGGCGCTGCTCCGCGCCGACCTGCTGCCGACCGTGCTCGGAGCCAACCCCTCCGCCTCGCAGGTCACGCGCAACCTGACCTTCCCCGCGTCCTCGAACGGCGTCGCCCTGACGTGGGCTTCGCAGAACACCGCGGTGATCTCGAACACGGGCGTGGTCTCGCGCACCGTCACCGCCGACACCCCGGTGACGGTCACCGCGACCACCCCGACGGGCACGGTGATCTCCTTCGACTTCACGGTGCTCGCCGCCTCGCCCTCGGCCGACCTCGACGCGATCTCGCTCGCGTCGCGCACGACCGAGAACCTGCCCCTCGTCACGAAGGGCTCGGTCAACGGCGCCACCATCACCTGGACCTCGTCCGACCCCGCCCTGGTCACCCCGACCGACGCCGGCTACACGGCGCCCGCCGTGGGTTCCGCCGACCCGTTCGCGGGCGGCGGCCTCGTCGCCAGGCCCGCCTACGGCGACGGCGACCGCACGGTCACCCTCACGGCCCAGGCCGTGCTCGGGGAGACCACGGTCGAGAAGTCGTTCACGGTGACGGTCGGCGAGCACGCGCGTTCGGCGCCCGACGCCGGCTACGCCGCCGCGTACTTCAAGTCCGACGGCGACGAGAAGATCTACCAGGCCGCGACCTCGGGCAACGACTTCTTCACGTTCTCGCCCGTCAACGGCGGCGCCGCGGTGATCACCTCCACGGCCGACACGAAGGGCCTCCGCGACCCGTACATCCTGCGCTCGCACGACGGCGACAAGTACTACATGGTCGCCACCGACCTCTGCATCAGCTGCGGCACCGGATGGGGCCCCGCCCAGTCGGAGGGAAGCCTCAAGATCGAGGTCTGGGAGTCGGTCGACCTCGTGCACTGGACCCGCACGAACGGCCAGAACACGGGCATCACCATCAACCAGCCCGCCGCCGGCATGACCTGGGCGCCCGAGGCGTACTGGGACGACGAGCTGCAGTCCTACGTCGTGTTCTTCGCCTCGCGCCTCTACTCCGACGCCTCGCATACGAACAGCGACAAGCTGTACGCGCGCATGTTCTCGGTGCTGACCCGCGACTTCAAGACCTTCACGTCGCCGCCCGCGAGCTGGCAGGACACCGGATACGCCCGCATCGACTCGACCGTCACCAAGATCGACGACTACTACTACCGGTTCACGAAGAACGAGGAGAGCGGCGCCGCCGGAACGCTCGAATCCGGCAAGGACATCTTCCTCGAGCGTTCGAAGGTGCTCACCGCGCCGACGACCGCGTCGAGCTGGACGGCCGACCCGAACCAGACCTGGCAGCTCACCGACACCCGCATGACGAGCCTCGAGACCGGCCAGTCGGGTGAAGGCCCCGAGATCGTGAAGCTCAACGAGGGCGACCCGAACAACGCGAGCGGCGACGGGTACGTCTTCCTCGTCGACAACTACGGCGCGGGCGGCTACCGGGCCTTCGCGACGACGGGCGCCGAGATCGCGTCGAGCTCGCAGTCCGACCGGCTCTCGCAGCGCTCGAGCTGGAACGTCCGCCCCGTCGGCGGCCTGCCTGCGAGCCCGCGCCACGGCGCCTTCGTCAGCGTGCCGCAGACGGTGCTCACCGCTATGCACGACTGGACCGGCATCACGGCCGTCGACTCGACCACCGAGCTGACGGCCGACGGCCGCGACGTCGAGGCCGAGGTCACGGCGGCCGACGGCGGCGACGTCGTCGGCTCGGTCACCTTCTCGGGCGGCGACTGGAGCGAGACCGTCGACCTGCAGGACGGCGCGGCGACCGTCGCCGTGCCCGCCGGCATCGCCTCGGTCACCGCGGAGTACGACGGCTACGCCGACGGCCTCGTCGCCACCTCGACCTCGGCCGCCGTCGAGCTGCAGGGCGGCCTCGAGCTCGCGGCGACCGCCGCGACCAGATGCGTCGCCGGCAAGGTGCAGCTCGTCGTCACGACGCGCAACGCCGACGACCAGCGCGCCGACACCGTGCTGCAGACGCCGTACGGGAGCAAGAACCTCACGCTCGCCGCGGGCGCCTCCGCCTCGACGTCCTTCTCGACGCGCGCCGCCTCGATCCCCGCCGGCACACTCACCCTCACGGGCAGCGCCGCCGACGGGTCCACCTTCGAGGGAACCTTCCCCACCCCGGCCGCGAACTGCGGCTGAGCGGTCCGGATGCCTCGGCGACCCGCCGAGGCATCCGGCCCCGCCTTCTCGACCACCACCACTGCACCACCACAAAGGAGTGACATGCGCGACACCTTCGTGCGAAAGATGCGGACGGGGGCCGCGGCCGTTGCGGTGACCGCCGCCATCGCCGCAGCAGGGGCTCTCGCCCCGCAGGCCGCGGGCGCCGCACCGGCGCCCGCCCCGCTGATCCACTACACGTTCGACGCCGCCACTGGCGGGGTCGTCGCCGATGCCACGGGCAACGGCAACGACGGCGTCATCAAGCAGTCCGGCGCGACCGTCGACGGCGGCGCCCTGTCGCTGCCGGGCGGCGCCCGCGCGACCGCCGGATACCTCGAGATCCCGACCGCCGGCCTCGTCGGCAAGAAGCAGGTGACCGTCTCGACCTGGCTCGAGAACCGCTCGGGTCCCGCCAACGTCGCCGCCGCCTTCCTCGGCGCGCCCGTGGCATCCGGTGCCTCGTACTCGAGCGCCTACTGGCTCCTGAACCCGACCAACCCGAGCGGCTACGTGAAGTCCTCGCTGACGAACACCGTCAACGCGGGCGCCCCGTGGGGCACCGAGGTGGGCCCGGGCTCGACGAACGCCGCCACCACCGGCATCCGCACGCCTGCGGGCATGGCCCTCTACACGACCGTCATCGACGGGGTCGCCGGCAAGCTCACCGCCTACGTCAACGGCACGCAGATCGGCCAGGTGACGATCGCGCGCGACGTGTCGTCGTTCGGCGCGAACCTCGTGTCCTACCTCGGCCGCTCGACGTACAACGACGCCGGCTGGGCCGGTTCGGTCGACGACTACGCGGTCTACGCCGAGGCGCTCGACGCCGCCACGGTGCAGCAGGTCTACGCCGAGCAGGCCCTTGCCGGCGCGGTCGCCGACGTGACCGTGCCCGCGACCGCGACGGCCGACTTCACCCTGCCGACGGCCAAGCGCGGCGCGACCATCTCGTGGGCGTCCGACGGGGCCGCCATCGCCGTCTCGGGCGGAGCCGCAACCGTGACCCGCCCGGCGGCCGGCTCGGCCGACGCCGCGGTCACCCTCACCGCGACCTTCACCGCCGGGGGCTCCACCGAGACCCGCGACTACCCGGTGACCGTTCCCGCCCAGCTCACCGACCAGGCCCAGGTCGACGCCGACCTCGCGGCCGTCGCGCTCGCCGGCACCGACGACGTGCGCACGAGCTTCTCGGTGCCGACCCTCGGCGCGAACGGCTCGACCATCGACTGGACGGTCACCTCGGGCGACGCGGTCGCCGCCATCCGCGCGGGCGTCAAGGCCGGCACGGCGACGATCGCGATCACCCGGCCCGCCGCCGACGCCGAGGTCGCACTGACCGCGACCGCCACGCGCGGCACCGCCACGGCCAGGCGCAGCTTCACGCTGACGGTGCCCGCAGAGCCGACCACCGCCGACGACCCCGAGGCCTACGTCTGGGCGTTCTTCACCGGTGAGGGTGCCGGCGCCGAGCGCGTCAGCCTCGCGGCATCCAAGGGCAACGACGCGCTGCGCTGGAACACGCTGAACGACGGGGAGCCGATCTTCACCTCGACGCAGGGCACGACCGGCCTCCGCGACCCGTTCATCATCCGCTCGCACGAAGGTGACAAGTTCTACATGCTCGCCACCGACCTGAAGGTCGCCGGACTCGCCGGCGGCTTCACGACGGCGCAGATCTCGGGCTCGCTCGCGATCGAGGTGTGGGAGTCGACCGACCTCGTCACCTGGTCGAACCAGCGGCACATCCAGGTCTCGACGCCCTACGCCGGCAACACCTGGGCGCCCGAGGCCTACTGGGACGACGCGCTCGGCCGCTACGTGGTGTTCTGGGCGTCGAACCTCTACCCCGACACCAACCCGGCGTCGCGCACGGCCGTCACCTACAACCGCATGGTCTACGCCACGACCGACGACTTCGTCACGTTCTCGGAGCCGCAGGTCTGGTCGGACGTCAAGCGCGGCACGGGCCTCGGCCTCATCGACTCCACCGTCGCCGAGCAGGACGGCATCTTCTACCGCTTCACCAAGGACGAGGCGTCGATGACGATCCGCGAGGAGAAGTCGACCGACCTGCTCGCCACGATCAGCGGCACGCTGCCCGGCACCTCCGGCGCAGCCGACCAGTGGACGCTCGTGAAGGAGAAGGTCGCCACGGGGCTGCCCAACGGCGAGCCCGGCGGAACCTACTCGAGCGGCGAGGGGCCGAGCATCTTCCCGTCGAACCCCGGCGACGTCAACGGCTTCGAGTGGTACCTCTTCATCGACCAGCCGTCGTACCACGGCGGCCCGAACCACTACATCCCGTTCGGCTCGGCCGACATCACCGACGGCTCCTCCTGGCAGCCGCTCGGCACGACCCTGCGTGCGAACCTGCCGCAGAACAGCGACGGCGGAAAGCCGCGCCACGGCACCGTGATCCCGGTGACGCGCGCCGAGTACCAGAAGGTGCTCGAGGCGTACGCCCCGGGCGTCGCCGTGGCCGAGGTCGCCCCGATCGAGGTGAGCACGCGGGCCGGACTGGCTCCGGTGCTGCCGAAGGCCTCGCTCACGACCGCCGACGGCACCGCGAAGCAGGCCGACGTGGTCTGGGAGGACGTGCCCGCGGGCGACTACGCGGCACCCGGCACCTTCACGGTGCAGGGCGTGGCGCAGGACGACTCGCGGATGCCGGTCACGGCGACCGTGACCGTCACGCCCGGTGTCGAGGCGGTCGTCGAGACCCGCTGCGTGGCCGGAAAGGTGGCGCTCGTCGCCAAGTCGACGAACCGCGGGGCGCAGGGCCTCACCGCCACGGTCTCCTCGGCCTACGGCGAGCGCGTCATCACGCTCGCGGCGGGCGCGACCCAGTCGGTCACGTTCTCGAGCCGCCTCGCGACCGTGCCCGCCGGGCAGGTCACGGCGACGGTCGACGGCGCGGCCGTCACCGCCTCGTACGAGGGCCGCTCGTGCTGAGGCGCGCGCCCCGCGGCATCCGGAACCTGATGCACACCGCCCTGGTCGCCGCGCTGGCGTTGGGGGGCGTCACCGGCCTCACCGCCCTCGACGCCGCGCAGGCGCCGGCTGCCGAGGCGATCGGCGCCGACACCTTCACCAATCCGCTGGCTCCCGACACGGCCGACCCGACGATCGAGTTCCACGACGGCAACTACTACATGGTGTCGACCACGTGGGACAACAAGGTCGTCATGCGCAAGGCGCCGACGCTCGCCGGGCTCGGCACCACCAAGCCGGTGACCGTGTACTCCGACACCAACACCGGCCGCAACGGCAACATGTGGGCGCCCGAGCTGCAGCGCCTCGAGGGGCCGAACGGCTGGCGCTGGTACCTCATGTACACGATGGGCGTGTCGGGCAACTACGGCACCCAGCACCTGCAGGTCATCGAGAGCGCGGCGGATGACCCGATGGGGCCGTACACGTACAAGGGCCGTCCGATCCCGACCGACGACTGGAACATCGACGGCGCCTACCTGCAGCTGAACGGCGAGCTGTTCGTGACCTGGTCGGCGTTCGCGCCCGACGGGCTGCAGAGCAACTACATCGCCCGCATGTCGAACCCGTGGACCGCGACCGGATCGCTCAACATCCTGTCGCAGCCGACCGAGGACTGGGAGGTCATCGGCCAGCCCGTGAACGAGGGTCCGATCCCGCTGCAGAAGGACGGCAAGACGTGGATCGTCTACTCGGCGAGCTTCTGCGGCACCGAGGACTACCAACTCGGCACGCTCGAGTACCTCGGCGGCGATCCCGTGCTCCAGGCGTCATGGCAGAAGAGCGACGGACCCGTCTTCTCGAAGGCGAACGGGGTCTACGGCACCGGTCACAACGACTTCTTCACCTCGCCCGACGGCACCGAGACGTGGAACCTGTACCACGCCAACGCCCGCGCAGACGGCGGCTGCAGTCGTGAGCGCTCGGCGCGCGCGCAGATCGTGGACTGGTCGGATGCCGGTGAGCCCGACTTCGGCGTTCCGCAGGCCACGAGCACGCAGGTGTCCGTGCCGAGCGGCGAGAACGCGCCGATCACGGCCCAGGTCGAGGGCGCCAGGTGGAACCTCGTCAGCCGCAGCACCGGGCTCTGCGCCACGGTGCCCTCCGCCGAGGACGGCGCGGCGCTCGTGCAGGGTGACTGCGCCTCGTCGCGCTCGCGCTTCGTGCTCGACACCACGGGCGACGGGTACCTGCGCATCGTGAACGCGGTGAGCGGCACCTCGCTCGGCCCGGTCGAATGCGGCACGGCCCAGGGCACCGGGGTCCTGCAGACGCCGTTCGTCACGACGGGCTGCCAGCAGTGGTCGGTCGCCCAGACGACCGGCGGCTGGTCGACGCTCACGAACCGTACCAGCGGCAAGGTGCTCGACACGGCGACCGGAACCTCGACCGGGGTCGCGGTCGTGCAGGCGAGCGCGAACGCGTCGGCCGGCCAGGACTGGGCGCTGCGCCCCGCCGGCTCGGTCGTCGTGACCTCGATCGCCTCGGGCAAGTCGTTCGACCTGCCGGGCTGCTCGACCGCAGACGGCGCGATCCTGCAGCAGCGCGAGTACGTCGGCGCCGCATGCCAGGGCGTGACGTTCACCGCGGCGGCGAACGGCGAGTCCGAGATCCACCTGGGCTCGGCACCGGCGAAGTGCCTGTCGGTCACGGGCGGCTCGACGGCCGACTCCGCGACCGTCACGCAGGGCGCGTGCGGCATCGCGGGCAGCACCTGGCGCGTGCTCGTCAGCAATGACGGGGTCGTCGAGTTCCGCAACGGCACCAGCCTGAAGGCGCTCGACCTCTCGTTCTGCGCGGCCGCCGATGCCACTCGCATCCACCAGTACAGCGTGCTGAACAACGACTGCCAGCGCTACCGGGTCTCCTCGGTCGCGGCCGACGCTGTCGCCCCGGCGGCGGTCGAGGCGGTCGCCGCGACGCGGTGCGTCGCGGGCAAGGCCGTCGTCGTGAGCACGGTGCGCAACGCCGACGAGGTCTCGCTCGACGTCACGGCGACGAGCACCTTCGGGTCGAAGGCGTTCGCGCTCGACACCGACGAGTCGGCCAGCGCGTCGTTCTCGACTCGCGCGAAGACGATCGCCGCCGGCACCGTGACCATCACGGCCGCCGATCCGTCCGACACCGCACGCTCGCTGAGCACCACGGCGGCGTACGCGGCGGCGAGCTGCTGAGGCATCCGCACCCGATGCGATGACGAAGGCGCCGTCTCCCCCGTGGGGGCGGCGCCTTCGTCACGACCGCCACCGATCCGACGCCCGCTCCATGAACCGAACCGACCCACGAACCGAACCGAACGAACCGAACGAACAGAGAGACCGATGATGCACTCTTCACGATCCGGTGATCGAACCCTCGCGCGGCACCCGCGCCGAACCAAGGCCCGGCGCACCGCCGCGGCATCCGTCATCGTCGGCGCCGCCGTGGCGTCGACCCTCTTCGCGGGCATGCCGGCCGTGGCCGACACGGCACCGCCACCCGAGCCGATCGCGTCGTACTCCTTCGACGACGGCACCCTGCAGGATGCCGTCGGCGCCGCCGACCTCACCGCATCGGGCACCGCCGCCGTGGTCACCGACGCCGACCGGGGCAAGGTGCTGCGCGTCGACGGCACGACGAACGGCTTCGCGTCGTTCCCCCGGGGCTTCTTCGACGGCCGCACGAACATGACGGTCTCGATGGACGTCAAGAGCGAGAAGACGAGCGGCAACTTCTTCACGTTCGCCTTCGGCACCGACTCGACGAACTACTACTACCTTCGGCTGCGCGGCGCCGAGGTGCGCAGCGCCATCACGAAGGCGTCGTGGCAGAACGAGTCGGCCGTCACCGGCGCGACCACGAACGCGTCATGGCACCACTACGACGTGGTCTTCGACGGCACGAGGATGACCGTCTACCTCGACGGCGCGAAGCTCGGTGAGAACGCGGCGCTGAGCACGACGGTTGCGGGTCTCGGCTCGAACCAGTACGGCTACCTCGGCAAGTCGCTCTACGCGGCCGACGAGTACTTCAAGGGCTCGTTCGACGACGTGCAGGTGTTCGACCGTGCCCTCTCGGCATCCGAGGTGCTCACGAATGCCGGCGCGACCGACCAGTTGACCGACGTCTCGATCGCCGACCCGACGCAACTGAAGCTCGGCCCGATCGTGAACGGCACGACGCGCACGGCGATCCTCCCGGTGAAGCCGGGCACGGATGTCACGGCGCTCGCCCCGACCTTCGTCGCCGCCGCGGGCGTGACCGTCTCCCCCGCGTCGGGCTCGACGGTCGACCTGACGTTCCCGGTCACCTACACGCTGACCGCTCCCGACGGCGCGACCTCGACCTGGACGCTGTCGGCCCAGTCCGTGAACAGCCCCGTGCTGCCCGGGCTGTACGCCGACCCGAACATCGCGGTCTTCGGCGACACGTACTACATCTATGCGACGACCGACGGCACCGCCGGCTGGGGCGGCAAGGACTTCTACGTCTGGAAGTCGAGCGACCTCGTGAACTGGACGCGATCCGCCGAGCCGTTCCTGACGCTCGACGGCGCGAACGGAAACGTGCCGTGGGCGACGGGCAATGCCTGGGCGCCCACGATCATCGAGCGCGGCGGCAGGTACTACTTCTACTTCAGCGGGCACAACGCGTCGCTCAACCGCAAGACGATCGGCGTGGCCGTGGCCGACAGCCCCGAGGGCCCGTTCACCGCCCAGCCGACCGCGATGGTGCTGAACAACGAGGCCGTCACGTCGGGCCAGGCCATCGACCCGGCCGCGTTCCACGACCCGGTGTCGGGCAGGTACTTCCTCTTCTGGGGCAACGGCAGCCCGGTCTACGCCGAGCTGAGCGACGACATGCTCTCGCTCGAGCCGGGCACGATCGCGGCGATCGGCGGGCTCACCTCGTTCCGCGAGGGCACCTTCCTGAACTACCGCGACGGGCTCTACCACCTGACCTACTCGATCGACGACACCGGCTCCGAGAACTACCGGGTCGGCTACGCCACCTCGACGAGCGTCACCGGGCCGTGGACCTACCGCGGCGTGATCCTGCAGAAGGACCTCTCGCTCGGCATCAAGGGCCCCGGGCACAGCTCGATCATCAACGTGCCCGGCACCGACGACTGGTACATCGCGTACCACCGCTTCGCCATGCCGAACGGCGACGGCACCCACCGCGAGACGACCATCGACAAGCTGGCGATCGGGGCCGACGGACTCTTCCAGGTCGTGCAGCCGACGCTCACGAGCGTCGCGCCGCAGCTGATCGGCGGGCAGGTCGAGGTGTCCGCCGTCGCGACCAGTCGATGCGTCGCCGGCAAGGCCGTGCTCGCCGTCACCGCGACGAACGAGTCCGACGAGTCCGTCGCCGTCGACATCGAGACGCCGTACGGAACGAAGCAGGTGGCGTCCCTCGCCGCCGGCGCCTCGGCCAGCGCGAGCTTCTCGAGCCGACTCGTCGCGCTGCCCGCCGGCGCAGCGACCGTCACCGCGACCGGTGTCGACCCCTCGGCGACCGACACGGTCTCCACCGGATACGTCGCCCGGAACTGCGGCTGACCCCAACCTCCGACCGTCCACCGACGTCCTCCCCGAGTTCGAGGTCGTCGCCGCGAGCTGATCAGGCGTTCGTCGACGGGTCGGATGCCGCGGCATCCGACCCGTCGCCCTATCCCGATCGTCGCCGACCGGCCATGATGGATCCATGACCGGCCACGTCGGCGAGCGGGAGCACGTGCGATGAACGTCGCCCCCGACCAGAACCGGCGGCCCGGGGTCGCTCGATTCATCCCGTTGCTGGGCTGGATCCGCGGGTACGACCGCCGGTGGCTCGCGGGCGACCTGATCGCCGGGGTGACGGTCGCGGCCCTGATCGTGCCGAAGAACCTCGGCTACGCGGGCATCGCCGGGGTCCCGCTGCAGAACGGCCTCTACGCAGCCGCGGCCGGCGCGATCCTGTACGGGATCTTCGGAACCAGCCGCCAGATCTCCATGGGACCGAGTTCGGCGCTGGCGGCCGTCGCGGGCAGCGCCGTGCTCGCCACAGGACTCTCCGACCAGGCCCAGATCGCCTCGTTCGTCGCGGGCATCACGCTCGCATCGGGCGTGCTCTTCCTGCTCCTGTTCGTCCTCCGGATGGGATGGATCGCGCAGTTCCTCTCGCGGGCCGTGGTGACCGGGTTCCTGTTCGGGGCCGCCGTCGACGTGGTCATCTCCGAACTCCCGAAGCTCACCGGCACCGACCCCGGGGGCTCCAACGCGATCCAGGAACTGTGGTCGTGGTTCGGCACGCTCGACGAGACGCACTGGACCACGCTGATCGTCGGGGTCGTGTCGCTCGTCGTGGTCTTCGGCGTCGGCCGGTTCGCGCCTCGGATGCCCGGTGCGCTGGTGCTCGTGGTCGGCGGCCTGCTCGCCTCGTGGCTCCTCGATCTCGGGGCCCGCGGCGTTGCGCTCGTCGGCGACGTGCCGCGGGGCCTGCCCTCGTTGGCGGTGCCCGACCTCGGCCTCATGTGGGACAACGCGGCCACGGTCGGGATCGCCGCGGTCGCGCTCGTGCTGATCGGTTTCTCGCAGACCGCCGGCGATGCGAGGATGTTCGCTGCCAAGCACCGCTACCAGGTCGACATCGACCAGGAGTCGATCGCCCAGGGAGTGGCCAATGCCGGTGCCGGCCTCTTCCAGGGCATGCCGGTCTCGACCAGCCTGTCGGCGAGTTCGCTCAACGACCACGCGGGCGCCCGAACCGGACTGGCGTCGCTCACCTCGGGGCTCACCGTCCTGCTGACCCTGCTGGTGCTGGCGCCACTCTTCTCGGGCCTGCCCAAACCGGTCCTCGCCGCCCTGATCATCGAGGCCGTCGTGATGGGCATGATCAACATCCCCGAGATGCGCCGCCTCGCCCGCGTGCAGCCCTTCGACTTCTGGATCGCCATCGCCGCGATCGCCGGCACCCTGACCTTCGGCGTCCTCGCGGGCGTGATGATCGGCATCGGACTGTCCGTCGTCTGGCTCATCGGGGTCGCCACGCATCCCAACATCGCGACCCTCGCACGGCAGCGGGGCACCCAGGTCTTCCGCGACGTGAGCGAGCATCCCGCCGACGAGCAGATCCCGGGTGTCGTCGTGATCCGGATGGACGGCGGCCTGTTCTTCGCAACCTCCGATGCGCTCGAGGACCGGGTCCGCGAGATCATCCACTCGACGCCCGACCTCACCGGGATCGTGCTCGACTGCGCGGGCATCAACTTCATCGACTCGCAGGGGTGCGCCAAGATGAACGACATCGTCGTGCTCGCCCAGGACTCCGACGTCATCCTCCGCCTCGCCCGCCTGAAGCCTGCCGTCAGCGCGACGCTGGCTCGCGACGGGGTCCTGCAGCGCATCGGCGCCGACAACATCCACGGCAACGTCGACCGCGCGGTGCGAGCGCAGCTCGAGCACCCGGGGCCGCCTCCGGGCGCAAGCGGTTCGACGATCGCCTGAGCTCGACAGGCACCGAGCCGGACAGAGCCGAAGCCCTGGCGTCAGAGCTACATGGACTGCGTGACGAAGAACACGCCGAAACCGCAGTACGCGAGCCAGGACAGGGTCGTCAGGATCGTGGTGGCGAGGATCAGCCTCCAGGCACCGATGCGCTGGCGAACGGCGTACCGCTCGGAGCGCACGATCGGGGCCGAGTAGATCGAGGGCGCGTTCACCACGATCGCGAACGCCCCGGCGAAGACGGCGAACGCCCCGAACACCGCAAGTCCGCCCCCGAAGGGGCCCGATCCGCCGGGGACGGAGCCCGACACGTTGGCCATGACCACCAGAATCACGATCGCGACGAGCATCACGATGGCAGTCACGAACGAGGCCCGCTGGCGGAACAGTCCGAAGCGGATCGCCTCGTCGTTCCGGGGTTCGTCATCGCCGCCGCCCTGGCCGCGCCGGGCCACGACCTCGCGCACGATGATCGCCAGGAGCGTGTACGGGAGAGCAACATAGGCGGCGATCATCCCCCCGTAGAGCGCCACCAGGATCCCGGGAGTGAACCCGAGGATCGCGAACCCGACCCCCAGGACGGCCAGGGTGATCGCCGCCGTCGCGAGGAAGCTCCGACGGCGTGGAGTCGGATACCGCTCTGTGAGCGGCTCGCCGATGTCTGCTGCATCACGGTCCGACATGCCGCCGCCTCTCGATGTTCGTGTGACCCGCAACGACCCTAGGCCACGCGACCGACGCGCGGGCGAGGCGCCCGGCGGCCGCGTTCAAGCTTCGGTCGCCGCCGCTTCCGACGCTGCATCCGCCCTGGCCGCGAGCTTCACGAGGTGCGCGTGCGCGTACTCGCAGATGAGGGCGTGCCGGTAGACCATGCGCGGCACGTCGACGTTGGAGTCCATCCAGACGGTCAGCTCGCCGTTCTTCCAGTGGCGGAAGGTGTCGTCGTCGCAGAGCACCGCGAGGATCTCGAGGAAGGAGTCGTCGAACCGCATCGAGTGCACGGCGCGGCGGTACTCCTCCATCGTGAGCGCCATCGAGAACGGGATGTTCATGACGCAGAGCGCGGTCTGGATGTCGAGGCGCAGCAGTCGCAGCCGTCGCCGTTCGGCGTCGATGGCCGGGATGTCGAGCTCCGCGAAGTCGAGCTGCGCGGGCGGCGCCAGCGGCACGCCGTCGAGGGCGATGAGCACGTCGTAGACGTTGACGTCGTGCTCGACGACGGCGTGGTCGCCCAGTTCGGCGAGGCTCACGGGCCGCAGCGTGACCGGCGGGACCGTGGCATCCGTGTTGCGCAGCACGAAGTTCACGAGGTTCGTCTCGATGACGAAGTGCCGGATGAGCAGCTCGACGGCATCGGGCGAGACGAACCGCCGCAGGTACCAGATGCACAGCCGGTCCATCGTCGTCAGCGGCATCCACCGGAACGGCAGCACGCGCTTCACGATCGAGATCAGCGCGACGACGACGCGTGAGAACGGCCGTGCGAGCGGGTACAGCCAGCGCCGCGAGAGGCGACGCTGGTCGGCGATGATCTTGCGCACGACCGCGCGATCGATCGGCACGGCGGGGTCGACCGCGACCGCCTCCCACATGCTCGGGTCGGATCGCAGCGGCTCGGTCATCAGTTGTCCAGTTCTTCCAACTGCAGCGCGTAGAGGCGGGCGACGACCTGCGCGCAGCGCACGATCTCGTCGGCGGCGGCATCGTCGATGATGCCCGACGTGAGGATGGCCTCGAGGGCACCGGTGTGCTCGCTGTCGGCCTCCTGGTGGTACTGCATGAAGTGCACCTGGTTGTCGGCGAGGCCGAGCACCTCCTGGAACCGCTCGGCCCAGCCGGCTGCGCGCTTGGCTCCGAGCCCTTCGATGATGAACATCGCGCCGAGCAGCCCGGTGGGGTTCGGCCGGTCGGCGTAGTGGAACATGTAGCCCGACAGCGCCTCGGAGCCGAGGTTCTTGCGGCCGGCGCGCAGCTCGGCGAGCGACCCGCCGATCGCCACGTAGTCGCGCTCGAGCATGAGGTAGTCGCGGTGCTCCTCTTCGGCGTGGCGGATCGCCGCCGTGCGCAGCTCGAAGTGGTCGATGTCGAAGTTCGACGCCGCGCGAGAGATCCACGGCGAGCCGTCGACCACCTGCTGGCGCAGGTTGAAGAGTAGCCGCTCGTAGTCGCGCAACGTCACCGTGCCGTCGGCCAGCCGGCTGAGCACGGGCACCCGGTCGAGGCGTTCCTCGAGCTCGACCCAGACGTCGGCCAGGCGGTCGGCGAGGGTGTCGACACCGGATGCCGCGGCATCCGCAGTGCTGATGGTGGTCGTGTCGGTCATGCTGCTCCTTGGTCGTCGGATGCGGGTTGGTCGGTGGACGTCGGCGATGCGGGCTGCTGTGCGGCGGTCCACCCGGGCGGGGCGACCACGGTGAGGTGGGCGAAGGCGAACGAGAACCGGCCCGACTCGGGCACCGCGAGCAGCACCGTCTCGCCGGGCTTGAAGCGGCCGGTGCGCCAGGCTTCCTCGAGGGCGATGAAGATGCTCGCCGAGCCCGTGTTGCCGCGCGTCTCGAGGTTGGAGTACCAGCGGTCGGTGTTCAGGTTCGGGATGCGGCGGCTCAGCGCGTCGAACGCGAGGTCGCGGAACGCGTTGGTGCTGTAGTGGCAGACGACGTGGTCGAGGTGCGTGACGTCGACCAGGCCGATGTCGACGAGCTCCTCGAACTGCCGGAAGCCGGCCTCGGCGAGGTCGTCGAGCATGCTCACGTCTTGACGGAGCACGAACATGCCGGCCGCCTCGGCATCCGCGATGTCGAGGTCCTGCCAGGTGTGCCCGACGCTCGGCTCGGCGCCGCTCATGCCGGCGCGCATGCACACGTCGTGCTCGTGGGCGAGGGAGACCTGGCGCACCCAGTCGACCCGCAGCGACGGCTTGGTCGGATGCGGCTGGAACTCGACGATCGCGGCACCCGCCCCGTCGGAGAGCATCCACCGCAGGAAGTGCGAGTCCATGCCCGCGCGGATGCCGTCGAACCGCCGCTGGCGCAGGCTGCGGCTCGGCAGCTCGGAGCCGACCACCGCCGCACGCGGATGATCGCCGAGCCGGATCTTGCTCACGGCCGCGTCGAGCGCCGCGAGGCTGGAGGCGCACACGCCCGACGCCGTGAGCGTCTGCATCGGCCCGCCGCCGAGCCTCCCGTGCACCATCGACGCGAAGCCGGGCACGAGCAGGTCGCCCATCGTCGTCGCGCACGCCAGCATGCGCAGGTCTTCGGGCCGGATGCCGCGGTCGTCGAGGGCCGCCTGCAGCGCCTTGACGGCGAGCTGCTCGTTGAGCTCGGTCGGCTCGCCGTGCTCGTCGAGCGCGTAGTGCCGCTGCCGGATGCCGTTCGCCTCGAGCACCCGGCGCCGGATGCGCTCGGTCACCGCGTCGTCGCCGCCGAGCCTCGCCGCGATGCCGTCGTTGTCGACCGGATCACCGGGGAGGTATGCGCCGAAGCCGGTGAGGTACGCGGTCGCCGTTGAACCCATGGGGAGACACTAGGGCACGCGATGCATCACAGGCGTCGCCATCCATCGTTCTGTGCAGATTCCGAGGACGCACGCATTCGCCGCCTGTCGGCTCAGGGTCGCAGCATGATCTTGCCGATGCGGCCGGCGTCGAAGTTCGCACGGCTCGCCTCCGCGATCCCGTCGAATCCGTAGACCGCCTCGACGGGCAGGGTGATGACGCCTTCGCGCAGACGTGTGAAGACCTCGCCCATGAGCCTGGCGCGCTCCTCGGCCGCCATGGTGGCGCTCACCCGACTGCCCCAGAAACCCTTGACCGTCGCCTGCTTGAAGATCACGTCGCCCGAGGGGATCTCCATGACTGGCGACGCCATCGCACCGAACACCACGAGCGTGCCGTTCTCGGCCAGCAACGAGAGCACCTGGCCGCTCGCGGCACCGCCGACCGCGTCGACGCCCACCCGGATCGGGGCGCCGCCCGTCACCTCGTCGACGCGTTCACGCCAGCCCTCGTCATCCGTGGCGACGATGTTGCCGATGCCCTGCCGGGTGAGTTCGTCGACGCCGGCGGCACGACGCACGAGCCCGACCACGTTGATTCCGCGAGCAGGCCCCAGCTGGGCGAGCAGCCGCCCGACCGCGCCGTTCGCCGCGTTCTGCGCCAGCCAGTCGCCGGGCTCGAGCGCGAGCGAGTCGAGCAGGCTGACCGCGCTGAACGGCATCGCCACGATCTGGGCGGCGACCTCGTCGGGCACACCGTCCGGCATCGGGATGAGGGCCGCAGCAGACGCGATGAAGAACTCCGACCAGACCCCGAGCGTGCCGCCGGTGACGACGCGCTGCCCGACCGAGAGGTGCTCGACGCCCTCGCCCAGCGCATCGACGACGCCGAGCGCCTCGGTGCCGCCGATTGCGGGCAGCTCGGGCTTGTAGCCGTAGGTTCCGCGAACCGTCCAGAGGTCGTGGTTGTGGATCGGCGAGAGCAGCAGGCGAACCCGCACCTGCCCGGCACCGGGCTCGGGGACCGGGACCTCTCGCACCGACAGCTCCTCAGCCGAGTCGCCGAACCGGTCGTGCACGAGTGCCCGCATCATCGATTGCTCCATCTTGCGCTCCTCTGGTCCCCTGCTCGCCGCCGATCCGGCGGCACTCGACCATCCAACGCCCCGGGTCTGGGCGTTCACCGAGCACCGAACCTCCCGTCCGTCGATCGGTCGGCTCGCTCGGACCCGACACCTACGATGTTCTGATGCCACACGAAGCACTCACCGACACCGCACGGGAGTTCCTCTCCGAGTACCACCTCGCCACGCTCTCGACCCTCGATCGGCGTGGGCGCATCCATTCGGTGCCGGTCGGCATCACGTACCTCGACGGCATCGTGCGCGTCATCGGCAGCCGGGGATCGCAGAAGTTCGTCAACGCCGAGCGCAGCGGCCGCGCCAGCGTCAACACGGTCGACGGCCGACGTTGGATCAGCTTCGAAGGGCCGGCGTGCATCCGCACCGATCCTGAATCGATCGCGCTCGCCGTCGCGCTCTACGCCGCACGCTACCGGCAGCCGCGGCCCAATCCGCATCGGATCGTGCTCGAGCTCACGGTCGAGCGAGTGCTGGGTTCCGTCGGGATGCGCGCGAGCGACGGCTGACACCGCAGGGCCGGCTGTCGCCCACGCGTCACGCCTGGCGCGGCGTCCACCCCGGCGGCAGCGGCCCGTCGACCTCGGCCCGCTCGAGGTCTGCCGCCGCAGACCAACCCTGCGCGGCATCCGTCGTGTCGAAGCCGCCGCGCGCGACCCGGAACCCGACGTCTTCGTGGTGCATGCGCGGCGCTCCCCCGCGGCGCACCGAGGCGCGCACGCTCCACGCGTCGTCGGCGTATCCGCCGCCGCGGAACACCCGGTACGCGTCGTAGCGCGCCGGGTCGAGCAGGTCCCAGCACCACTCCCAGACGTTGCCGAGCGTGTCGAACAAGCCATTGAGATTCGGATGCTTGCCGCCGACGTCTTGAGGAGCGGTCACGCCGTCGGCGCTCGTCCAGGCGACCTCGTCGAGCGGGCCGTAGTGCGGGCGCGTCGAGCCTGCCCGGCACGCGAACTCCCACTCGGCCTCGGTCGGCAGGCGGAACCCGTCGGCGTCGACGTGCCACGTGACGTCTTCACCGTCGTACGTGTAGGCGGGCTCGAGGCCCTCCCATTCGGATGCCGCGTTGCAGAACCGAATGGCCCGCAGCCAGCTCACGTCGGTCGCCGGCCGCCGCGGATGCGTCGCGGTCTCGCCCAGCAGCTCGGCGAGCTGCTCCTGCGTCACCGGGTACACCCCGAGCTCGAACGGCTCGAGCTCGACGCTCCAGCGCACCTTGCGCCGCGCGTCGTGCAGCGCGACGGTGCCGCCGTCGATGCGCGCCATCTCGATGTCCGTCACCGAGGCAGTCTCGCACGCCCCTCCGACGTGGCGCGCACACGAACACGGTTCTCCGGGAGGAGCACGCCAGCCGGTGTGTTCGGTGGGCCCACAGGTGTTCCGACGCGTGGTCGCACGAACCGACGCGTGGTCGCGCGAACCCCGCGTGGTCGGACGAACCGCGCGCGGTCGCACGAACGATGTGTCGCGTCAGTCGCGCGGGCTGCGAAGCCCGTCGGCCACCGTCCGGGCAGCCTCGGCCGCACGAACCGCGGCGTCGCGCTCATCCTCGCGCTCGTGCGCCTCGCCTTCGGCCTCGGCGAGCGCGTGCTCGGCGTCGGCGAGACGCGCTTCGAGCTCCCGCAGGGCCTCCCGCAGCTCGTCCCTGGTCGACGTCGCCTGCTCGACCTCGGCACGCGCATCGCCGAGTCGAGCGGATGCCTCGTCGGCAGCCCCCTCCGCAGCCTGTGCCGACTTCTCGGCCTTCGCGAGTTCGGCGGCCCGCTTCTCAGCCTCGACCTCGTCGGCCTGCCGTTGCTTCTTCGCGCGACGTTCGCCGACCTCATCGCGCGGCGCCGGCCCGCCCGACCGGGTCGTCCCCTCGGCGGCCGACCACGCGGCCACCGCGTCGGTCAGGTCGACCTCGGTGCCGATCGCCTCCAGGCTGCGGGTGAGCCGGCCCGTGAGCACGGCATCGGATGCCGCGGCATCCGTCATCGCGGCCTGCAATGTCGCGGCGACGTCGTCGAGCACCGGCCCGCGCACCGGATGCCCCAGCTCCTCGGCGAGCGTGCCCGCATCGTTCGCGAGCGCGCGGACGACCTTTCTTCGCTCCTTCGCGAGGGCGACCAGGGCGGATGCGTCGACCTCGGCCTGCGCCTCACGGAGCTGCCCGCCGAGGTCGAGCAGCTGCGCCAGCTCGTCGGCCCGACGTCGCGTGAGCTGGTTCACGAGCCACGCCGCGGCCGAGGGGCGGCGGAGCTCGCCCACCACGTCGGCGAGGGCGCGATCGCTCCCCCGCAGCTCCTTCGTGCGGGCGTTGCGGGCCGCGGTGAACTCGTCGGGCGGCAGCTCGTACAGCTCGTTCGCGATGTCGGCCAGCGCGTCAGCCATGCCTCATCCTCCCACCGGGCCTTCGCGCGCCTGCCCGAGGCGCCATGCTCCCGAACTTGATCACGACGTCGGGGGCGGGCTCTCCGGGGTCTCGGTCGGGCTCGGCTCGGCATCCGGTGCGGTGAGCTCGGCGATCGCGTGTTCGAAGGCGGCGATCGTCGCGGCGTCGACCGCACCGGTCGGCTCGACGCCGAGCTCGGTCTGGAAGGCCTGCACCGCGGCGGTGAGCTCATCGCTCCATACCCCGTCGACCGGCCCGTCCCAGAAGCCGGCGAGCTTCAGCGTCTGCTGCACGGCGGCCGTCGAGGCCAGCGAGTCCTGCGCGGCAGCGCCCCCGAGCGCGACCAGCTCGGCCTGCAGCGCCGCGGCCGTCGCCTTGTCGACCGTGCCCGTGACCGGCAACCCGTTCGCCTCCTGGAGGTCCTCGATCGCCTGCACCGTCAGCGGGCCCGACACGCCGTCGACGGCTCCGCCGTAGTAGCCGGCCGTGGCGAGGTCCTGCTGCAGCGCGAACGTGTATGCGCCGACGGCGGCCTCGGCCTCCACCTGCTGGTCGTCGGTGAGGCATCCGGCATCCGCGAAGAGCCGGAGCCACGCCATCTCGAGCGCGACGACCGCGCTGTTGAACTGCTCGGATGCGTCGGTCAGGGTCGTCTGCTCGGTGACGGCGTCCTGCGCGTCAGCGAAGTCGGCATCCGCCTGCTTCACCCGATCGACGGTGGATGCCGGCGCCAGCGGCGTGCTGGTCGGCGGCTCGGTCGGTTCCGCGACCGATGGCGTGCCCGAGGGCCCGGCCTCGGCTGCGGCCAGGGCGGCCTGCGCTTCGACGAGCTCCTGCTGGGCGACCACGAGGGCCTGCTGCGCGTCGACCGCGGCTTCGGCGCCGTCGAACGCGTCATCGCGGGGATCCGACAGGTCGGCACCCGCCACGCGCACGTCGCCGACGGTGGGCGCGGTGTCGTTCAGCACGTCGCCGTACCGGTCGAGCGCGTCGATGTAGTCGCGGCTCGCGCCGCAGAACTCCTTCGACGCGGCGTCGAACTCCGACTGGGCGCCGGCCACGGCCTTCTCCTTGGCGGCGACCTGCGCCTTGGCCCGGTCGACGCTGTCGGCCCCCTCGGCGCATCCGGCGAGGGCCACCACGACGGCGATCGAGGTGACGGCGATTGCGAGGCGCCCCGGCATCCTCGCGCGATCTGTCTTCACGAATATCCCCCGATCGTGAGCTGAAACGTGCTCACATCATGGCACCGGGGAGCCCTCGACACGGGACATTCAGCCGCGGTGTTCCGCGCCCACCAGGCCTTCGCCCTCCCACCGCTCGACGATGCGTCGAGCGCGAACCGCGTCGACCGACTCGAGTCGGTCGAGCAGTGGCAGCGCGACATCCGTCATGAGCGGGTCGACGAGTTCTCGCACGCCGGCCGAGCGGAGCATCTGCTCGAGGCGGGTGAAGTCACTGACGAGCAGGGTCTGCACCTGGCCCTGGAGCAGCACGACCGCGGCGAGCCGACGCTCGTACACCGGCTCCGACCACAGGTCCGATGCGAGCGCGGTGACCTCGTCATGCGTCAGTTCCGGATGCCGCCGGCGGGCGTCTCGCACCGCGCCCCGAACGGCCCCCACCGAGGCGCCGGTGAACCGCAGCCCGCCGCCGATGCGCGCGGCATCCGCGCTCGCGCGCTCCTCGGACCCCTCCGCCCGGAGGGTGCGGTCGATGAAGTCGGCGGCGGGTGTCGTCACCATTCGATTCTGGTCGCATGTGCCGACACGGGAGCTGCATCCGCTCGATCGTGGCGTTCCGAAGTCGACGGCCAGGCACCGGCGATCAGCTCCTGAATAGGATGTCCGGATGCGTCTCTTCGACCACATCGGCATCTCCGTCGACGACCTGCCCCGCTCGATCGCCCAGTTCGACCCGGTGATGACGGCGCTCGGTTGCACGCGACAGGATGCCGACAACGGAGTGTCCTGGTACAAGGGCGAGGATGAGCTGATCCTCTTCCCCGCCCGCGAACCGGGCACCGGACCGCACCGGCACGGCCGCGTCGGCTGGCAGCACCTCGCCTTTCCCGTCGACTCGCGCGCCGAGGTCGATCGCCTGCACGCGATCGCGATCGACGCGGGCTGGACGGCGGTCAGCGGACCGAAGGTGTTCACACGGTTCAGCGACCGCTACTACGCGGCCTTCGTCGAGGACGACAACGGCATCCGCATCGAGTTCATGTTCAACCCGCCGCGGGAAACCACCTGACACGCACCGCGGTGCCGGTCTAGCGTTGCGCCATGCGCACGCTCACGGTCTGCAACTTCGTCACGGTCGACGGTCGGTACGAAGACGACGATCACGACATCGCCTCGTTCTTCGAGCATCAGCATCCCGACTACCACGGTGCCGACAGCTTCGACTTCTGCACGACGAGCCTGCTCGCCGAGGCCGACACGCTCCTGCTGTCGGGGCGGCGCTCATCCCTCGGCAACCTCGGGTACTGGGCGGGCGTCCGCGAGGATCCCGGTGCGACGGCGATCCGTCGCCGGTTCGCCGAACTCTTCGACCAGGTCGAGAAGGTGATCGTGTCCGACACCATCACGCCTGACGACCTCGCACCCTACCCGCGCACGAGGATCGTCAGCGTCGCAGATGCCCGAAGCGAGGTCGCCGCACTCAAGCGGGCCGACGGCCGCGGCATCCTGGTCCTCTTGGGGCGTGTCCTGTGGAACGACCTGATGCACGCCGGACTCGTCGACGAGCTCCACCTCGTCACGTTCCCCCTGATCGCAGGCGGCGGAGTCCCGCTGTTCGACTCACGCCCGCCCGTCGCGCTGAAGCTCCTCGAGACGCGCGCCTGGCCGGAGTCGGGCAACGTGCTGATGCGGTGGCGGGTCGATCCGGCCTAGTCCGGAGCCCCTCGTGCGGCCGACACCCGTCGGGTCCACGACCCGGATGCCGCGGCTACTGCCGCTCGAAGGCCAGGCGTCCGGCGAGCAGCACATAGGTGCCCGCGAAGGTGCGGCGCAGCCAGGCCATGACGCCGGGGCGACTGATGACGCGGTTGCGCATCGTGGCGGCGAACACCCCGTAGAGCGCGAACACGATGAACGTGAGTGCCATGAACACGAGGCTGAGCCCCGTCATCTGCCACGCGCCACCCGGACTCCCCGCGGGAACGAACTGGGGAAGGAAGGCGAAGAAGAAGATGGTCAACTTCGGGTTCAGCAGGTTGATGAGCACGGCCGTGCGGATGACGCGCCAGGAGGAGATGGGCCGGGAATCGGCGTCCACCTGAATCACCGACCGGTCGCGCAGGGTCTGCCATGCGAGGAGGAGCAGGTACGCGACGCCGAGCCACTTGATCGTCTGGAACGCCACCGCGGAGGAGTTCAGGATCGCGGCGAGCCCGGTGATCGCGGCGACCATGTGGGGGACGACGCCGATCGTGCATCCGAGCGCGGCGACGATGCCGGCCCGTGCTCCGCGCGACAGGCCCGCCGCGATCGAGTACACGGCCCCGGTGCCGGGGGTCGCGACCACGACGAGGGTGGTCAGCAGGAAGGCGATGCTCATCAGCGCACCATCCGCGCGCTGAGGTCGATCAGCATTCGTCGGGGCATGAACCGCGTGAGCCAGGCGGTCGTCGCGTTCGCCGCGCCGCAGACGACGCCGGGTCCCGGTCGGCGAGCTTCGAGCGCGCGCAGCGCGATCGCGACGACCGTCTCGGGGGTTTGGAACCTGCCGACCGCGGCTGACCTGGTTCCGACCACGTCGAAGAACTCGGTGCGGGTCGAGCCGGGCGAGAGGGAGAGCACCTTCACGCCGTGCGGTCGGGCCTCGTGCCAGACCGCTTCGGTGAAGCTGCGGACGAACGCCTTCGCGGCTCCGTAGACCGCCATGCCGGGAACGGGCTGGAACGCCGCGGTGCTCGCGACGTTGACGATGCCGCCGCGGCCTGCGGCGAGCTGGTCGGGCAGGTACGCGCGCGTCAGCGAGACGAGCGCTCGAACGTCGACGCCGATCTCCTCTTCGAGACGCTCGGGGTCGGACTCGGCGAGCGGGCCGTGCGTCGCGAAGCCCGCGTTGTTCACGAGCAGGTCCACTGGGCCGGTCTGCGCGCGAAGTCGAGTGCCGATGCTCGCCTCGGCGAGATCCGCTGCCACGACCTCGGCCCGGATGCCGTGCCGTGAGGTCAGTTCATCCGCGAGCGCCCGCAGGCGATCTTCGCGGCGGGCGACGAGCACGAGGTCGGATCCGCGCTCGGCGAGTGCTCGCGCGAAGGCGGCACCGATGCCGGAGCTCGCCCCGGTGACGAGCGAACGGGTGGGGGCGAACGGCATGGAGACCTCCTGGCTGCGGGAACGGGTTAACACCCGTAAACCTTCGTTGGTTTACAGGTGTACACTGATCGACGTGACGACGCAACCCCGGGTGCAGCATCCGCGCGGATCAGGCGACCTCCTCCGCGCCGAACTGGTGGCGGCTGCGCGTGAGCTCCTCCTCGTTCCACGCGCGGGGCCGCCGTTCTCGCTGCGAGCCCTTGCCCGAACCGTTGGCGTGTCGCCCACAGCGGTCTACCGTCACTTCGGCTCCGCCGAAGAACTCGTCACGACGGTGATCGACGACCAGAACGTCCTGCTCCGAGCGGCCGTGGGGGTGCCCGCCGGCGACGTGACGACCGACGCCTTCGCGCGGTTCGGCCTTCGCTACGTGCAGTGGGGGCTCGCGAACCCCGGCGCGTACCAACTCCTGTTCGAGAGCGCGGAACGCTACGAGATCCCGGTGGGTCCCGGCACACCCGGATACACGCTGCTCGAGGATGTCGCGGACTGGCTCCGCCGCGGCGGGCGGGAATCATCCATGGTCTTGGCGACCCGCGCCTGGGCCGCGCTGCACGGGCTGACCTCGCTGCGCCTCCACAAGCCGACGTTGCCCTGGCCGACGACCATCGAGCAGGAGGTCGACGCGATCGCGAGCGCCATCCTCAGCCGATAGCCGCCGCGCGCCCGTGAACGAGGTGCCCCCGCCCGAACGGCGAATGGCTCCGGACCGCAGGTGCGGTCCGGAGCCATTCGGATCTTGCCCCGAGACGTACTAGAAGTCCCAGTCCTCGTCTTCGGTCGAGACGGCCTTGCCGATGACGTACGAGGAGCCCGACCCCGAGAAGAAGTCGTGGTTCTCGTCGGCATTCGGCGAGAGGGCCGAGAGGATCGCCGGGTTCACGTCGGTGACGGTCTTCGGGAACATCGCCTCGTAGCCGAGGTTCATGAGGGCCTTGTTGGCGTTGTAGTGCAGGAACTTCTTGACATCTTCGGTCAGGCCGACGCCGTCGTAGAGGTCTTGCGTGTACTGCACCTCGTTGTCGTAGAGCTCGTAGAGCAACGAGAACGTGTAGTCCTTGATGTCGTCGCGCTCTTCCTGCGTGACCTTCTCGAGGCCCTTCTGGAACTTGTAGCCGATGTAGTACCCGTGCACGGCCTCGTCGCGGATGATGAGGCGAATGAGGTCGGCCGTGTTGGTGAGCTTCGCCCGCGACGACCAGTACATCGGCAGGTAGAAGCCCGAGTAGAAGAGGAAGCTCTCGAGCAGCGTCGAGGCGACCTTGCGCTTCAGCGGGGAGTCGCCCTGGTAGTACTCCATGACGATGGAGGCCTTCTTCTGCAGGTTCGGGTTCTCGACCGACCAGCGGAACGCCTCGTCGATGTCCTTCGTCGAGCAGAGCGTCGAGAAGATCGACGAGTAGCTCTTCGCGTGCACCGACTCCATGAAGGCGATGTTCGTGTAGACGGCCTCTTCGTGCGGGGTGATCGCGTCGGGAATGAGCGAGACCGCACCGACGGTGCCCTGGATCGTGTCGAGCAGGGTGAGCCCCGTGAACACGCGCATCGTGAGCGTCTGCTCTTCGGGCGTCAGCGTGTTCCACGACTGGATGTCGTTCGACAGCGGGATCTTCTCGGGCAGCCAGAAGTTGTTCACCAGACGGTTCCAGACCTCGAGGTCCTTGTCGTCCTGGATGCGGTTCCAGTTGATCGCCTGCACGTGGTCGACCAGCTTGAGCTTCTCGGGAGGGGTCATGTTCTCGGCTTCTCTCAGATGACGGATGTCGCGGGGCGGGCGGGTCTCGATACGGCGCTGACGCGCCTACTCACCCGGCGTCAGAGCATGCACGAGACGCACTCGGACATGTCGGTGCCCTCGAGGGCCATCTGCCGCAGGCGGATGTAGTAGATGGTCTTGATGCCCTTGCGCCATGCGTAGATCTGCGCCTTGTTGATGTCGCGCGTGGTCGCGGTGTCCTTGAAGAACAGGGTGAGCGAGAGACCCTGGTCGACGTGCTGCGTCGCCGCGGCGTACGTGTCGATGACCTTCTCGTAGCCGATCTCGTAGGCGTCCTGGTAGTACTCGAGGTTGTCGTTCGTCATGAACGCAGCCGGGTAGTACACGCGACCGAGCTTGCCTTCCTTGCGGATCTCGATCTTCGCCGCGATCGGGTGGATCGACGACGTCGAGTTGTTGATGTACGAGATCGACCCGGTGGGCGGCACGGCCTGCAGGTTCTGGTTGTAGATGCCGTGCTCCTGGATCGACGCCTTCAGCGCCTTCCAGTCCTCCTGCGTGGGGATGTGCACGTTCGAGTCGGCGAAGAGCTGCGTGACCTTGGCGGTCGCGGGCACCCACGCGGCATCCGTGTACTTGTCGAAGAACTCGCCCGACGCGTACTTGCTGTCTTCGAAGCCGACGAAGGTCTCGCCGCGTTCCGTGGCGATAGCGTTCGACGCGCGCAGGGCGTGGAAGAGCACCGTGTAGAAGTAGATGTTCGTGAAGTCGATGCCCTCTTCGCTGCCGTAGAAGACACGCTCACGGGCGAGGTAGCCGTGCAGGTTCATCTGGCCGAGGCCGATGGCGTGCGACTTGTCGTTGCCGTCTTCGATCGAGCGCACCGAGGTGATGTGGCTCATGTTCGACACCGCGGTGAGGCCGCGGATGGCGGTCTCGATGGTCTTGCCGAAGTCGGGCGAGTCCATGGTGAGGGCGATGTTCAGCGAACCGAGGTTGCAGCTGATGTCCTTGCCGATCTCGTTGTACGAGAGGTCCTCGTTGTACGTGGTCGGGGTGTTCACCTGCAGGATCTCGCTGCAGAGGTTCGACATATTGATGCGGCCCTTGATGGGGTTCGCCTTGTTCACCGTGTCCTCGAACACGATGTAGGGGTATCCGCTCTCGAACTGGATCTCGGCGATGGTCTGGAAGAACTCGCGCGCGTTGATCTTGGTCTTCTTGATGCGCGGGTTGTCGACCATCTCGCGGTACTTCTCGGTGACCGAGATGTCGCCGAACGGCTTGCCGTAGACCTTCTCGACGTCGTACGGCGAGAAGAGGTACATGTCCTCGCCGTTCTTGGCGAGCTCGAACGTGATGTCGGGCACCACGACGCCGAGCGACAGCGTCTTGATGCGGATCTTCTCGTCGGCGTTCTCACGCTTGGTGTCGAGGAACTTCATGATGTCGGGGTGGTGCGCGTTGAGGTACACCGCGCCGGCGCCCTGGCGGGCACCGAGCTGGTTGGCGTAGCTGAAGCTGTCTTCGAGGAGCTTCATCACGGGGATGATGCCGGAGGACTGGTTCTCGATCTGCTTGATCGGGGCACCGGCCTCGCGGATGTTCGAGAGCGAGAGCGCCACGCCGCCGCCGCGCTTGGAGAGCTGCAGGGCGGAGTTGATGCCGCGCGAGATCGACTCCATGTTGTCTTCGATGCGGAGCAGGAAGCAGGAGACGAGTTCGCCGCGCTGCGCCTTGCCCGTGTTGAGGAACGTCGGCGTGGCCGGCTGGAAGCGGCCGCCGATGATCTCCTCGACGAGGTTGATCGCGAGTTCTTCGTCGCCCTGGGCGAGGCCGAGGGCGGTCATGACGACGCGGTCCTCGAAGCGCTCGAGGTAGCGCTTGCCGTCGAACGTCTTGAGCGTGTAGCTCGTGTAGTACTTGAACGCGCCGAGGAACGTCTCGAAGCGGAACTTCTTCGAGTAGGCGAGGTCGTTGAGCTTGGTGATGAACTCGAACGAGTACTGGTCGAGCACGGCCTGCTCGTAGTACTCCTTCTCGACGAGGTAGTCGAGCCGCTCCTTCAGCGAGTGGAAGAAGACGGTGTTCTGGTTGACGTGCTGGAGGAAGTACTCGCGCGCGGCCTCGCGATCTTTGTCGAACTGGATCTGTCCGTCGTCGCCGTAGAGGTTCAGCATCGCGTTGAGCGAGTGGTAGTCCATACCCACGCGCGGTGCGTCGATCACGGCTACACCGCTGTCAGAAGCTGCTGCGTTGACCAAAATGCGTCCAATCCCTCGTTGACGGCGTTGACGTCGTCAGGTGTTCCGAATACTTCGAAGCGATACATGAGCGGCACATGGCATTTGGCCGCGATGATGTCTGCGGCCAGGCAGTAGCCCGTGCCGAAGTTGGTGTTGCCGGCGCCGACGACCCCGCGGATCAGCGACCGGTTGTGCTCGTCGTTGAGGAACCGGATGACCTGCTTGGGCACGGCGCCGTTGCCGTCGCCGCCGCCGTAGGTCGGCAGGACGAGGACGAACGGTTCGGACGCACGAAGCGGGGCATCCTTCGCGTGGAGCGGGATGCGATCTGCCGGACGACCGAGTTTCTCGATGAAGCGCGCGGTGTTGCCCGACACGCTCGAGAAGTAGACGAGGTTCGTCATGCTGGGTGCTCTCCCTCCGCGGCTTCGGTTCACTCCGTGGAGCTCACCGGTGCCATGCGGGTCGAGGATCAGCCCAGGCGCGAGGCGAGCTCAGCGATTTTGTCGGGGCGGAAGCCCGACCAGTGGTCTTCGTCGGTGATGACGACCGGGGCCTGCAGGTAGCCCAGCTCCTTGACCTGTGCGAGTGCCGTCTCGTCAGTCGAGACGTCGAGCACTTCGTACTCGATGCCCTTGCTGTCGAGCGCCCGGTAGGTGGCGTTGCACTGGACGCAGGAAGGCTTGGTGTAGACCGTGACCGTCATGTTCTCCCCTGTTCTTCTCGGGCTCCGGAGGAGCCCGCCCCCGTGATTTCTAGCGAGTTCAATACTACATCTAGTGGCTGTCGAACTGAACCGCCACAACATGCTGTAGTTACATCACTGTAGTTTTCCACCGCTTCATCCACAGTCCATCCCCAATCGGATGCCCCGGTGACCCGCGGATTCTCGCGGTGCCGGCCGAGGTTATCCACAACCGGTAACCAGATCGAATTCCCGCTTGTGGATGAACCCCCGGGCGTGTCGCGAACTACGACACTTGGGGGGTTCGAGAAGCTGCGACCCCTACATATGGTGTTGTGACTCCCATGCTGCCACCACCCACCGACATCGGGACGGGGGCTGGTCGCGTGTCGCGGGGACCGCCTACGCTGGAGCCGTTCGGACGGCACCACCGGCCGCCCGACTCGGATCGGGGGCGTCGATGACCGCGTTCGCAACGAGTGCCGACGGCACCCGCATCGCCTTCGACCGCGTCGGCTCGGGTCCACCGGTGATCCTCGTGGGCGGCGCCATGCAGTTCCGCGGCTTCGACCCGGCGACCGTCGAGCTCGCGAACGCACTCGCCGAGCACGGCTTCGACGTCGTGCACTACGACCGCCGCGGTCGCGGCGAGAGCCCTGCCGACCAGCCGATCACGCTCGCCCAGACCATCGCCGACCTGCGAGCCCTCACCGACCTGCTCACCGAGGGCGCCGACGACGCCGTCGCCCTCTTCGGCAACTCCTCGGGTGGCGCGATCGCTCTCGCCGCTGCCGACGCCGGCCTCCCGGTCTCGGCGCTCGTGCTGTTCGAGGTGCCCCTCGATGAGGAACGGGGCGCGGGCGGCGCCGAGTTCCTGGCCGGCCTGCGCGAGCGCATCCGCGACGCCGACGGGGATGCGACCGTCGAGTACTTCATGAAGGACATGCCGCCCGAATGGCTCGCCGGTGCGAGGGCGAGCGGCGGATGGCCCATCATGACCGCGATGGCCCCGAGCCTCGAACCCGACGCGGAGGCCCTCGCCTGGACCCAGTCGGCGCCGCGCGCCGAACTCTGGGCCGACATCGACGCCCGCACCCTCGTGCTCGTCGGCTCCCAGACACAGGACGTGATGGAGGTCGCCGCCCGTTCCCTGGTCGATACCCTCCCGCACGCGGAGCGGCGGGAGCTCGAGGCATCCGACCACCAATGGGAACCGAAGCGCCTGGCACTCGTCATCACGGAGTTCCTGGTCGACTGAGCTGCACGGCGCTGCCTCCCACGGGCGTGGACGCCGGTCGCGACCCGGCCAACGCGATGCCCAGCAGGGTCAGCGCGACGAGGGCCGGCAGCGGCGCGAACCCGACGACGAGCGCGACGCCTACCCCGGCCACGGCCGCCGGCAGCGCGAGCCAGAGCGGCACGACGAGCCGTGCGGGAACGAGGGCCCGGAGCCCACGGATGCCCCGATCGGGCGACGCCGCCGCTGCCGGCGGGTGCACCGGCCGGTGCACCGGCTGGCGCTCGAAGCGCCCGAACACGCGCACGAGCGCGGCCGTGCCGAGCGCCGCGACGACGAGCCAGAGCGGCCTGCTCCCCCACCACTCCTCGGTGAGCGGCACGGGCAGCGACAGCCCCGCGACCTCGTGCAGCACGAGCAGCACGCCGGCGATCGCCACGAACGCGGGCATGTGCCACAGGTAGAGCGTCATGCCCCACTCCCCGAAGCTCGCGATTGCACGCGCCGGGCGCGGGCGATCGGCCCACCGCCGCAGCGTCGGACGGGCGAGCGAGAAGAGCGCGAGCTGGGCGACGCCGAGCACCACGAGGCAGACCGTCGGCGGATTGAGGTTCATGAGCAGGTCCGGCGAGTACGGCCCGGCGACCGTGAGCGCGAGCAGCACCCCGAACGCCGCGAGCGTCGCGCCGAGTCGTGTGCCACGCGGCATCCGCTCGATGCTGCCGTCGGCCAGGAAGAAGCCGCCCTGCTGCACGAGCAGCCACACGGCGAGCAGGTTGGCGAATCCGATCGCGTCGATGCCGGTCGCGAACCGCACCGCGTCCACCGCGACCACCACCGCGAGCAGGCCCGCGATCGTCGCGAGCGGATGCCGCGCGTGCAGCCGGGCCATCACCGGGACGAGCGACGAGCAGGCGATGTACACGGCGAGGAACCACAGCGGCTGGCCGATGCGATAGCCCGCCGTCGCGACCGTCTCGGCGGGCAGGCCGGCCATGGCGAGCGCCGCGAGCGCCGTCGCGACGACCGCGACCAGCGCGATCGCCGGACGCACGAGGCGCGCGAGGCGCCCGCGCACGAAGTCTGCGGCAGCCTGTCCGCGCTGCTGCATGCGACGCCAGCTGGTCCACCCCGCGAAGCCGCCGATCACGAAGAAGAGCGGCATGACCTGCACGACCCAGGTCGCGGGAGCGAACCACGCCCAGCCCTCGAGCGCGTTCTCGAGCACGGGGCCGTCGGCGCCGACGCTGACCCCGACCATCATCGCGTGCAGCAGGAAGACCACCACGAGGCATCCGGCCCGGGCCGCGTCGATCGCCGCGTCGCGGCCACCGGCCGCGGTGCGCTCGGCACTCGGGCGTCGGCCCGTCGCAGGACGGGTCGTCGGCGCCGGCCCGGTCGTCAGTGCCGGCCGGGCCACGGCGATGCGTTCTGCGTTCAGCGTCACGATGACGCTCCTCCCCGGGGCGGCGTCTCCGCCCGTGCCGGCAGGTTAGGAACGCGGTGCCCCCGGGAGCATCACCCGCCGGAGCGGTTCCGACCCCCTACCCCGGTACTGGCTCCCGTGCCACACCCACCGGCGCGATGGCGGGCGGATGCCGCGGACCGCGCCTCTGGGCTGCGGATGCGGCGGGGCCGCCTCCCTTTGAGATACGGATGCCGCGGACGCAACGATGCGTCCACGCGGGAGCGCGGGAGCGCGGGAGTAGAGAAGTAGAGAAGTAGAGAAGGGGCGCACGTCTCCGGGAGGAACACCACACGCCGGGCACGTGCGGCACGGCGGTATCGCAGCACGTCACGCGGCCGGCGGCACGGCGGCGCAGCACGGCCGCCCGGCGCGGCATCCGTTCAGCGGGCGGGCTGCACCAGCCCGATGTCGTAGGCGAGCACGACGGCGTGCACGCGGTCGCGCAGGGCGAGCTTGGAGAGGATCTTGCCGACGTGCGTCTTCACGGTCTGCTCGGCGATGAACAGGTCGGATGCGATCTCCTGGTTGGAGCGTCCGCGGGCGATGAGCACGAGCACCTCGCGCTCGCGCGCGGTGAGCGCCGAGATCAGGTGGTCGTCGACGCGGGGAGCTGGCGCCTGGCGGGCGACCTGCTCGATGAGTCGGCGCGTGACGCTCGGCGCGAGCAGGGCGTCGCCCTCGGCGATGACCCTCACGGCGTTCACGACCTCGGCGGGCAGGGCGTCCTTCAGCAGGAACCCGCTCGCTCCGGCGCGCAGGGCCGCGTAGACGTAGTCGTCGATGTCGAACGTCGTGAGCATGAGCACGCGCGGCACGTAGTCGCTCGAGCGCGGCGGCGTCTGCAGCGCCTGCGTCGCCTCGATTCCGTTCATGACGGGCATGCGCACGTCCATGACGACGACGTCGGGGCGGAGCTCGTGCGCCAGCCGCACCGCCTCGGCGCCGTCGGCGGCCTGGCCGACGACGCTGATGCCGTCCTGAGCGCCGAGCACGGCCGCGAAGCCCGCCCGGACCATCGCCTGGTCGTCGGCGATGAACACGGTGATCGTCATTCGGCCTCCTCGTGGGCGACGGAAGCAGTGCCGGCCGCACCGGCTTGCGGCAGCACGGCATGCACCTCGAAACCGCCATCGGCGGTTGCGCCGCTCTCGATCCTGCCACCCAGGAGGCGGGCGCGCTCGCGGATGCCGACGAGCCCGTGCCCGGCACGCGGCTCAGTGCCGGCGGCGGCACTTCCATCGAGGACGGGGCCGACAGCGGCGGCGGGCGTCGCCGCGTCGGGCGAACCCGCAGCCGCGGCATCCGATGACGCCTGGTTGCGCACCGTCACGTCGAGCCCGGCACTCCCGGCCGTCGCCGGGCGCACCGTCACGAGGGTCGGGGCACCGGGGGCGTGCCGCAGCACGTTGCTCAGCGACTCCTGCACGATGCGATACGCCGCGCGCGCGGCGAGGCCGCCGTCGACCGCGCCCGCCGCCACGTCGAGCGTGATCGGCACGCCCGCCCGCTCGACGCTCGCGACGAGTTCGGGCAGCTGGGCCAGCCCGGGCTGCGGCGCCGTCTCGGCCTCGCCGGCAGGATCGCGCAGGACGGTCAGCAGCTCGCGCATCTCGGCCATGGCCGACCGGGCGGATGCCGCGATCTCGGCGAACTCGGCCGTCGTCGCCTCGTCGAGGCCGCTGAGCCGGTACGGCGCACTCGCCGCCTGCACCTGGATGATCGACATGCTGTGGGCGACCACGTCGTGCATCTCGCGCGCGATGCGGGTGCGCTCCTCGGCGACCAGGCGCCGCTCGTACTCGGCCGCGGTCGTGGCGCGCTGCTCGTCGAGCTGCTCCGACAGCTTCGCCCGCCCAGCCGTGACCGCGAGCGCGGCGCCGAGCACGAGGGCGCTCACCGCAGCGCTCGTCACGAGGTTCGCGACGACGCCGTCGGGGGTCGCGCCGCGGTCGGGGAGGAAGGCGACGGCGAGCGGGACGACGATCGCGCCCACCCAGAGCACCATCGCCCACCGGGCACGACCGCGGAGCGCCAGCAGCACGAGCAGTGCGCACAGCACGATGAGCTGGGGCACGGTGACCGGCCATGGCAGCCCGGGGTCGACCGATCCGAACACGCCGAAGAGCGCCTGCCCCAGGAGGAAGGCCGCGACGGCCGCCCAGCCCTGCCACATCGCCAGCAGCAGGCTGCCGACCTGCAGCAGCGCGATGCCGAACGCGATCGCGACGTGCACGTGGTAGACGGCCGCGTCGATCGGGACCGACACCGAGTAGAGCACGACCGCGACGAACGAGGTCAGCGTCCACACCACCATGTCGGGCGCCGAGCGGAGCGCGGATGCCGCGGCCGATCGTCGCGAGTTGGCAGGCGACGCCGACGCCGAGGGCGCCATGGCGGGCGACGGCGGAGGAGGCGGAACGGGCGGACCCGGGCGTGCGGAGGTGACCATGTCGCTCACTCTGGCACGCGGCATCCGCCGGCACATCCCTCCGCGGAGCGGTTCCGGCATCCCTCCGGGGTATGGGGCTCGCTCAGCCCTTCGCGGCCTTCGCGGCGGCCTTCGCCGCCTGCTTCGTCGCGCGCACCTTCGCGAGCGATTCGGGGTCGACGATGTCGGCGACCGAACGGTACGCGTCGGCCTCGCCGTAGGCGCCCGCGGCGTCACGCCATCCGGGCGCCTCGAGCCCGCACTGCTTGCCCAGGAGGGCGAGGAAGATGCGGGCCTTCTGGTCGCCGAACCCGGGCAGCGCCTTCAGCCGCTTCAGCACCTCGGCGCCGGTGGGCTCGCCGCGCGTCCAGATCTCGGTCGCGTCGCCGCCCCACTCGTCGCGCACGGCAGCCGCGAGCGTCTGCACGCGCTCGGCCATCGAGCCGGGGAAGCGGTGCACGGCCGGGGTCTGCTTGAACGCCTCGACGAACGCGTCGGGTGCGACGTCGGCGATGACGACGGGGTCGATCGAGCCGACGCGGTCGCGGATCTTCACGGGGCCGGCGAACGCCGACTCCATCGTGACCTGCTGGTCGAGCAGCATTCCGGTGAGCAGCGCGAACGCGTCATCGCTCAGCAGTTCGTCGGCGGCGGGGTCTCCGGTGATGTGCAGTGCCATGCCTCCATCCTCCCACCGCGGCTCGCGGGGGGTTGCGGGCGTCGCAGACGTCGCGCCGAGGGCTCCCGGCCTCCTCCATCCATCCGGACAGGAAATGACCGCATCCGTTGCGAAACTCGACGCATGGCGATTCGATGAGAGCGGATCGTGCCACACCCCTACCGAGGAGCGAACCCATGGACTGGAAGATCGAACTCATCCACGTGCCCGTCAGCGACGTCGACCGGGCGAAGGCGTTCTACGTCGACAAGCTCGGGTTCAACGCCGACCACGACCAGCGCGTCAGCGACGACCTGCGCTTCGTCCAGCTGACGCCGCCCGGCTCGGCCTGCTCGATCGCGATCGGCGAGGGCCTGGGCGCCACCCTCGAGCCGGGCACCCTCGACGTGATCCAGGTGGTGATCGCCGACGCCGACGCCGTGCTCGCGGATCTGCGTGCCAAGGGCGTCGAATGCGAGGGCGTCGACGAGCAAGCGTGGGGCCGCTTCATCACCCTGAAGGACCCCGACGGCAACCGCTGGACCCTGCAGCAGCTCCCCGCCTGGTCGCAGGCCTGAGCACGTCCGCCTCCCACCCGCGGCGGTGCGGGGGGTGGGCGGGGTCACCCGGCCGCAGCACAGCTCGTCCGTGCGCGTCCGGGGTCACGCGCGGATGCCGCGACCGCGCCGCACGCGTAGGCTGCAGGGCATGTCCGACCTGTCGCGCTACCTGCCGCTCTCGAACCGGCCGCGCCACGACGAGTCCGACGTGTCCTCGTCCTGGAACGCCGAACTCGCCGCCGTGCTCGGCTCGCTGACCACGGCCCTCGCCCCGCTGCCCGACGCCGACTGGACCACCACGAGTCGCCGCCCCGCCTGGACGGTGCACGACGTGCTCGCCCATCTCGCGTGGCGCCTGTCGACCCCGCGCGGCGAACGCTGGCGCACGAGCGCCCGCTCGCTCGCCGAGCAGGGATTCAGCGCCGGCGCGGCCGAGCTGGCGATCGCGCGCCGCGCCGCGGCATCCGCCGACGGAACGCCGTCCGCGACGGTGCGGCGCCTCGCCGCCATGCGCGACACGGCGAGCGCACTCGCCCGCCCGTCCGCATCCGCATCCGCATCCGATGCATCCGCACCGACCGCGCTGCCCACCGGGCTCGACGGCACCTTCCAGAACGGCATCGGCGCCCTCGCCGAGGCCGTCATCGGCGCGCTCGACGTGGCGGCCTCGCTCGGCCTCACGATCGCGATCCCCGAGCGCGCGTCCGGAGCCGTGGCCCTGCGCCGCGCGCTCGAAGCCCCGACCGAGATCAAGGCCGTCGTGAGAGGGCGCACACTCGCCGCGACCGACGCCGACTGGAGCTTCGGACACGGCCCGGTGCTGCAGGGCACCGCCGCCGAGATCCTGCTCTTCCTCTACGAGCGCAGCGACACCGCCCCGCGCCCCGCCGCCTGAGCCGCGAGACGACGGAAGGGCGGATGCCGCAGCATCCGCCCTTCCGTTCAGTTCACGCGCCGGAGGTCAACGACCGCCGCTGCGACGTCGGTTGTAGACGTCGAACGCGACCGCGAGGAGCAGCACGAGGCCCTTGACGACCTGCTGCCACTCGATGCCGATGCCCATGATGGACATGCCGTTGTTCAGCACGCCGATGATCAGACCACCGATGATCGCGCCGCCGATGGTGCCGACACCGCCCTGCACCGCCGCGCCGCCGATGAAGGCCGCGGAGATCGCCTCGAGCTCGAAGCCGTCACCGGCCTTCGGGCCGGCGAGGTTCAGTCGGGCCGTGAAGATGAGGCCCGCGAGCGCGGCCAGCGTGCCCATGTTGACGAACAGCCAGAAGTCGACGCGACGCGTCTTGATGCCCGAGAGCTCTGCCGCGTGGCGGTTGCCGCCGATCGCGTAGATGTGGCGGCCGAAGACCGTGCGGTTCATCACGATGCCGTAGACGAGGATCAGCACGGCGAGGATGATCAGCGTGATCGGGATGCCCTTGTACGAGGCAAGCGAGTACGCGAAGAAGCCGATCGCGGCCGAGATGAGCACGAGCTTGATGACGAACCAGGCGATGGGCTCGACGTCCTGGCCGTACTTGGCGCGGCCACGACGCGTGCGCACCTGCTGCACCACGAGCGCGATGATCGCGAGCGCCCCGACGCCGAGCGTCAGCGGATCGATCTCGAACTCGCCGAACAGGTCGGTCAGGAAGCCGTTGCCCAGGGCGCGGTACTCGGCCGGGAACGAGCCGATGTTGGCGTTGCCGAGCACGACGAGCGCGAGGCCGCGGAAGATGAGCATGCCGGCCAGCGTCACGATGAACGCCGGGATGCCGACGAACGCGATCCAGAAGCCCTGCCAGACGCCGACGAGCGCGCCGATGCCGAGCGAGAGGATGACCGACAGCCACCACGGCAGGCCCCACTGCACGGCGAAGACGCCGGAGCAGGCACCGACGAATGCGGCGACCGAACCGACCGACAGGTCGATGTGGCCCGCGATGATGACCATCACCATGCCGATGGCCAGCACGAGGATGTACCCGTTCTGCACCACCAGGTTGGAGATGTTCTGCGGGCGCAGGAGGATGCCGTCGGTGAGGATCGCGAACAGCACGACCACCGCGATGAGCGCGATGAAGATGCCGTTCTTGCCGAGGTCGGACAGCACGTGGCTGATGCGCTCGGTGAACTTGTTGCTCGGCGGGTTCACGTTGCCGCCGGCCTGGATCGACTCGGTGGTCGGTACCTGAATGGGGTTGGACATGGGGTCTCCTGTGATTCGCGCGCGCCCGGGCGTCAGCGCGGCTTTTCCATGGTCATGAGCTTGAGCATCGACTCTGGCGTGGCCTCGGCGATGGGGAGTTCGCCGGTGATGCGACCCTCGGAGAGGGCGTACACGCGGTCGCAGATGCCGAGCAGCTCGGGCAGTTCGGACGAGATGACGATGATGCCCTTGCCCTGCGCGGCGAGCTTGTTGATGATCGTGTAGATCTCGTACTTGGCACCGACGTCGATGCCTCGCGTCGGCTCATCGAGGATGAGCACGTCGGGGTCGGAGTAGATCCACTTCGACAGCACGACCTTCTGCTGGTTGCCGCCCGAGAGCTTCCCGGTCTTGACCAGCACGTTCGGCGCCTTGATGTTCATCGACTTCTTGAACTCGGTGGCGACCTTGTACTCCTCGTTGTCGTGCACGAGGCCGAACCGCTCGAGCTTCTTCAGCGACGCCATCGAGATGTTGCGCTTGATGTCCTCGATGAGGTTGAGGCCGTAGGTCTTGCGGTCCTCGGTCGCGTAGGCGATGCCCTGCTCGATGGCCTCGGCCACCGTGCGGGTCTTGATCTCCTTGCCGCGGAGGAACACCTTGCCCGAGATGCGCGAGCCGTAGCTCTGGCCGAACAGGCTCATCGCGAACTCGGTGCGACCGGCGCCCATGAGGCCGGCGATGCCGACGATCTCGCCGGCGCGCACGTTGAGGTTGACGTTGTCGACGACCACGCGGGACGGGTCCTGCGGGTGGTGCGCGGTCCAGTCCTCGACGCGGAGCAGTTCGTCGCCGAGGTTGGGGGTGTGGTCGGGGTAGCGGTGCTCGAGGTCGCGGCCCACCATGTCCTTGATGATGCGGTCCTCGGTCACCTCCTGCTTCGCGATCGTCTCGATCGTCTTGCCGTCGCGGATGACCGTGACGGAGTCGGCGACCTTCTTGATCTCGTTCAGCTTGTGGCTGATGATGATCGACGTGATGCCCTGCCCCTTCAGGTGCAGGATCAGGTCGAGCAGGTGGTCGGAGTCCTCGTCGTTCAGCGCGGCGGTCGGCTCGTCGAGGATGAGCAGCTTCACCTCTTTGGAGAGCGCCTTCGCGATCTCGACGAGCTGCTGCTTGCCGACGCCGATGTCCATGATCTTCGTCGTCGGGTTCTCGCGGAGGCCGACGCGTGCGAGGAGCTTGGACGCCTCGAAGTTCGTCTTGTTCCAGTCGATGAGGCCGCCGCGGCCCTTCAACTCGTTGTTGAGGAAGATGTTCTCGGCGATCGACAGGTACGGGCTGAGCGCGAGTTCCTGGTGGATGATGACGATGCCCTTGGCTTCGCTGTCCGTCAGGTCCTTGAACTCGACCGTCTCGTTCTCGAAGACGATGTCACCGTCGTAGGTGCCATGGGGGTAGACGCCGGAAAGCACCTTCATCAGCGTCGACTTGCCCGCACCGTTCTCACCGCAGATGGCGTGGACTTCGCCGCGCTCGACCTCGATGGTCACGTTGGACAGCGCCTTGACGCCGGGGAAGGTCTTCGTGATGCTGCGCATCTCGAGAATGTTGGTGGTCATATCTGCTCCTGCTTCATCGCCGGTGCCCTGTCGGACGCGGATGCCGCGGCCGGACCTGAGGCGAGACTACTCCCGCCATCAGGCTCCGGCCGCGTCATCCCATCAGCGGGTCAACCCGGTTGGGTTGATCAGCCGTTGATTTCCTCTTCGGTCCAGTAGCCGCTGTCGACCAGGACCTCGGTGATGTTGTCCTTGACGACGATCTGCGACTCGAGGAGGTACGAGGGAACGACCTTCACGCCGTTGTCGTAGTCCTCGGTGTTGTTGACCTCGGGCTCCTCGCCGTTCAGGATCGCGGAGGCCATGTTCACGGCGACCTCGGCGAGCTGGCGGGTGTCCTTGAAGATGGTCGAGTACTGCTCGCCCGAGTTGATCGCCTTGACCGAGTCGATCTCAGCGTCCTGGCCCGAGATGATCGGCCAGCCGTCGCCGACCGTGTAGCCGGCGTCGGTGAGTGCGGAGATGATGCCTCGCGAGAGGCCGTCGTACGGGGAGAGCACGGCGTTGACCGTCGAGCCGTCGGAGTACGTGGAGGTCAGGATGTTCTCCATGCGCTCCTGAGCGACCTCGCCGTCCCAGCGGAGGGTTGCAGCCTGCTCGAAGTCGGTCTGACCCGACTTGACGACGAGGGTTCCGTCATCGATCAGCGGCTGGAGCGTGTCGATCGCACCGTTCCAGAAGAACGTCGCGTTGTTGTCGTCGGGCGAACCGGCGAACAGCTCGATGTTGAACGGGCCCTTGGGTGCGTCGGCAGCCGGCGCGCCCTCGAGGTCGGTCAGGCCGAGGCCGTTCAGCAGCGAGGTGGCCTGCTGCACGCCGACGACGTAGTTGTCGAACGAGGCGTAGTAGTCCACGTTCTCGGAGTCGCGGATGAGGCGGTCGTAGGCGATGACCGGGATGTCGGCGTCGGCCGCGTCCTGGAGCACCTGCGAGAGCGTGGTGCCGTCGATCGACGCGATGATCAGGGCCTCTGCACCCTTGGTGATCATGTTCTCGATCTGCGAGACCTGGGTGGGGATGTCGTCCTCTGCGTACTGCAGGTCGACGGTGAAGCCCTGGTCCTCGAGCTGCGCCTTGACGGCGTCGCCGTCCTGGATCCAGCGCTCGGAGCTCTTCGTCGGCATCGCCACGCCGACCAGGCCGCCGTCGCCGCCGCCATCGCCGCTGCCGCCATCGCCGGAGCCGCCCGAGCACGCCGCGAGCGCGAGCATGGAAGCTGCCGCCATCGTAGCGAGAAGCACCTTCTTCGTGTTCTTCACGGTGTTTCCTTTCACTGTGTCATTCATGGACGTCATCGTCTTGGTGACAGTCGGAGCGACGGTGTCCATGTACGCCGCTCCCCCGCGACACCCGATGATCGGACGCCGCAAGCTTGTGTTGTTGAGTTGTCAGCCCGTCGCGCCCGTGGGGGCCCGACGTGCGTCCTTCGCCTGTCCGTAGACGTTCTGGTACCGGTCGTACAACCGGTCGATCGAGTCCTGCGGGATCGGGACCAGAGGGCCCGCCTCACGCGCCAGATGCACCGTGCGCGCGACATCCTCGACCATGACCGCAGCCTTGACCGCATCCTTCGCCGACGCACCGATCGTGAACGGCCCATGATTGGCCATCAACACCGCACGGCTGCGATGCCCGGACAGCGTCTCCACGATGCCCCGACCGATCGAGTCATCCCCGATGATCGCGAACGGACCCACCGGAATCGGACCACCGAACTCATCGGCCATCGCCGTGATCACACACGGGATCTCCTCACCCCGCGCCGCCCACGCCACCGCATACGTCGAATGCGTGTGCACCACACCACCGACCTCGGGCATGTTCCGATACACGTACGCATGCGCCGCCGTATCCGACGACGGAGCCCGATCAGAACCCGGCGTGCCCGCGATCACATGGCCATCCAGATCGCACAGGATCATGTTCTCCGGCGCCAGATCGTCATACGAGACACCCGACGGCTTGATCACGAACAGATCCGCACCCGGAACCCGACCCGACACATTGCCGCCCGTCCACACCACCAGGCCATACCGCGTCAACTCCGCATGCAACTTCGCCACCTCGGTACGCACACGCGCGATGGCGACTTCGGCCTGGGGTCCGTACGAGCTCATGCGGCCACCGCCGGGAGGCTCGAAAGGCGGGATGCACCGATCGCGCGGACCTGGTGCACCCGGTCGCCGGACAGGCCGAGATCGGCCCCGGTGACGCGCTGCTCGCCTCGGCTCACGGTACTGACTCCCTCGTCGATGGTGCTGGCGCGGTTGCGCCGGTCTCGATCCCTGCTCGATGTGCCGGTCGATGTGACCGTTCACATGGCGACACTCATGTTAGCCCCACGTTGACCGAGCCTGTCAACTCGCACGGGTCACGGATCGGTAACGCCCCCGACATGTTGCCGACGACCGGCCCGAACGTCGCTGGTACCCCTCCCCGATCGGGGGCCACCGGGCGAGTGGCCCGAAATCCCGCGAGATGACGGCCCACCGAGGCCGTGCGAGGTCGTCAGCACCGTTCGGAGTCCTGACGAATGGCGCCCTCCCTGACGGCCACGGACCCGTCGCCGGCGCGGGTGCCGTCATGTGACCGTCACACATGTGACGGTCACATCCGGGCCCACCCGTGCATAATGAGGGGCAGGGAGGCGTGTGACCGTGCACATGCCCGAGATCGCAAACAAGGACGTGGCCGTGTCAGAGGAGACCCCGAAGGGCCGCGCGCCGAGCATCCGAGACGTCGCCCGCCTGGCGGGGGTCTCGCACCAGACCGTCTCCCGTGTGCTCAACCACCACCCGAGCATCCGGCCCGAGACCAAGCAGCGCGTGCTCGACGTGATGGCCGAGGTGCAGTACCAGCCGAACCGCGCCGCCCGTGCGCTCGTCACGAGCCGATCGCACACCATCGGCGTCCTCTCGGACTCGAGCACGCAGTACGGACCAGCCTCGAGCATCGCCGCCATCGAGGCCGCAGCACGTGAGGCCGGCTACTGGGTCAGCACCGCGAACATCGACGCGGCCGACGATCGCTCGATCGCCGACGGACTCGCGCACCTCATCGCCCAGGGCATCGAGGGCCTCGTCGTCATCGCGCCGCAGGTGCGCGTGTTCGACACGCTCGCCGAGCGCTCCATCGACGTGCCGTACGTGAGCCTGCAGTCCACGGGGCGCGACCCCGAGCACACGCTCTCCGTCGACCAGATCGCCGGCGCCCGCCTCGCGACCCGGCACCTGATCGAACTCGGGCACCGTAGCATCTACCACCTCGCGGGTCCACAGGACTGGATCGAGGCGGAGGCCCGCATGCGCGGCTTCCTCGACGAGATGAGCGCGAGCGACGTGCCGACGACGGCGCCGATCCTCGGCGACTGGACGGCCGACTTCGGCTACTACGCCGGTCGCGAGCTCCTGACGATCCGCGACTTCACGGCGATCTTCTCCTCGAACGACCAGATGGCCCTCGGCCTCATGCACGCGATCCGCGACGCCGGGCTCGAGATCCCGCGCGACGTGTCGATCATCGGCTTCGACGACATCCCGGAGGCGGCGCACTTCTGGCCGCCCCTCACGACGGTGCGCCAGGACTTCGCCGAACTCGGGCGCCGCTGCGTCGCGCTGCTGCTCGGCACCATCGATTCCTCGACGCTCGAGCACCGCGGATCGATCGTGCCCGAGCTCATCGTGCGCTCCTCGACGGGCGCTCCGGCGTTCTGACCCTCAGCCGGCGAGCCTCGCGGGAGGCCGCACGCGGCTCGCGATGAGCATCGCGACGATCGCGATGCCGAGGGTCACCGCGAAGTCGGCGGTGAACGCATCCGCACCGAACGACGCCGACACGAGGGCCGTGACCGCGAGGGCGATCGACGCGCCGAGGGACTCGGAGATCGTGAGCGCGGCACTGTTGAACCCCTGCTCGTCGCGCCGCGACTGCGCCAGCACCGAGACCGAGAACCGCGGGTACATGAAGCCCATCGAGCCGCCGGCGAGCGCCCATGCGACGAAGGCGATGACGGGCGAGAGCATGAGCCACGCGACGACGAGCACGACCGCGAGGGCGATGACGAGCGTGCAAACGCCGATCTGGACGGCGCGCGTGTCGCTGATCGAGTCGGTGAGCCGGCCCTGCAGCCAGGACGCCGCGGCCCACGTGATGCCCGCGCCCGTGAGCACGACGCCGGCGAGGCTCGGCGACATGTCGTAGTGCTCGATGAAGAGGTACGGCAGGTACACCTCGCTGCCGAAGAAGGCGCCCGCGACGACGAACTTGACGGCGACCGTCGCCGGCATGCCCCTCGCGGCATGCAGCGTGCCCGGCGGCAGGAGCGGCCGCGCGGCGACCGCCGCGACGACGATGCCCGCGCCGGCGGCCACCCATCGCCAGGGGTCGTCGAGCTCCTTGGACAGCGAGACGACCAGCGCCGCGGCGGCGGTGAGGACCGCCCAGCCGACACGGCCCAGGCTCCAGGGCACGGAGGCGTCCCCCTGCACCAGGTCGCGCACGCGGAGGATCGGCGGCACCATCATGGCGGCCGCCGGGACGACGATCACGATGACGCCGAGGAAGACCCAATGCCAGCTGAAGGCCTCGGCCACGACGCCCGCGAGGGCGGGACCGACGATCGAGGGGATCACCCAGGCCGCCGCGAACCCGGCGAACACGCGGGCGCGCAGGGCCTCGGGATACGCGCGGGCGACGATGACGTACAGCGGCACGATGACCGCCGCACCGCTGAGGCCGTGCACGAACCGGCCGATGATGAAGGTCGTCATGTCGGTCGCGGTGCCCGCGATCACGAGGCCCACGACGAACAGCACGGCCGCGGTGATGAGCGACGGGAGCGGGCCCGAGCGATCGGTCCAGTTGCCGGCGAGCACCATGCCGATGATGCCCGCGGCGAGGGGCACGGCGAAGGCGAGCGCGAACAGCGACACCCCGTCGAGGTCCTCGACGACGAGCGGCATGATCGTCGTGACGGCCATGGCCTCGAACGCGGCGAGGAAGATCGTCGCGAACATGCCGATCGAGAGCCACGTGTACGGCTTGGAGAGCGGGCTCCTCGCGGCGGGCAGCCGATCGAGCGGACTCGAGCCCGAATCGCCCACGGATGCCTCGTGCACCGGCGCCTCGTTCACGGCGACCCCGTGCGCGGCGACCTCGTGAACGGCGGCCTCGTGAACGGCCGACTCGTGAGCGGATGCCTCGGCCGACACGTACGCCTCGGCCGCCGGTGCCAGCGAGTGGTCGCTCGTCTCGATCTCGTCTTTCGCCGCCCCGTCGCCTCGCATCACCCGATCGAGCCTACGTGGTGCCGCCGACGTCGAGGGCCGGAGGTCAGAGCTCCTCGTGCGTGTCGGGGTCGGCACCCCAGATGCGGCCCTGCTCGAGAGCCGAGATCGCGGTCGTCTCGGCCTCGCCGAGCTCGAAGGAGAACACGTCGAGGTTCGCGCGCCGGCGCGCGGCATCCGACGACTTGGGGATCGGGACGGACCCGAGCTGCACGTGCCAGCGCAGCACGACCTGGGGCACCGTGAGCCCGCGCGCAGCCGCGATCTCAGCGAGCACGGGCTCCTCGAGGAGGTTGCTCTTGCGCCCCAGCGGGCTCCAGCTCTCGGTGCGGATGCCGTGCTCCGCGTGATAGGCGCGAAGCTCGCCCTGCGGGAAGTACGGGTGCAGCTCGACCTGGTTCACGACGGGGACGACGCCGGTCTCGGTACGGAGCCGCTCGAGCATGGGCGCGGTGAAGTTCGAGACGCCGATCGACCGGGCGAGGCCCTTCTCGCGCAGCCGGATCATGGCCTTCCAGCTGTCGACGTACTTGTCGATGCGGGGGTTCGGCCAGTGGATGAGGTAGAGGTCGAGCCAGTCGAGGTCGAGCTTCGCGCGCGACTCCTCGAAGCTCGCGAGCGTCTCCTCGAACCCGTGATGGCGGCCCGGGAGCTTCGTGGCGACCACGAGATCGCTGCGATCGATGCCGGAGCGTCGCACCGCCTCGCCGACGACGTCTTCATTGCCGTAGTTGTAGGCGGTGTCGATCAGCCGGTACCCGTCGACGATGGCCGTGGAGATCGCCTCGATGCCGCTCTGCTCGTTGAGCCCGTAGGTTCCGAGCCCGATCGCTGGGAGGGTGTTTCCGTCGAGCAGGGGGTATTCGGGCGTCATCCCCCCATCCTCACGCACCGCGGCTGCTGAAGCCACCGGCACGCGCCGAACGGCGCGCCTTCGGCAAGCGGATGCCGCGGTGCGGGCGGGGCTCGAATCGACCTCGCGCCCGCCGCATCCGCGCGCTCAGGCCGAGGGCACCTCGGCGAAGGCGCGCACGGGGAACGTGCCGAACCCCTCGACGCGCGGCGGCACGGCCGTGAAGGTCGCGCCGCGCACGGGCACCCACTCGAGCGCGGTGAGGTGCTCGACCACGTGGACGCCGGCCTCGAGCAGCAGCGAGTGCGCCGGGCGCGTGCCGCCCGACTCGGTGTCGTCGATGTTCAGCGAGTCGATGCCCACGAGCGCGACGCCCGCCTCGACGAGGTGCCGGGCGCCGGCCTCGGTGAGGAACGGCGACCCGGCGCCGTACTCGGGCGTGCCGAAGTGCCGGTCCCACCCGGTGTGCAGGAGCACCGCCGTGCCCGCGAGCTCGCGGTCGAGGAACACCTCGGCCGGGATGCCGCGCTCCGTGGCATCCGTCAACCGGAACACCTCGGCCGGCAGCCCCACGAGGGTCTCGAGGGTGAGGCTCGCGAGGTCGCCGCCGTCGGCGTAGCGGTGGAACGGGCTGTCGAGGTAGGTGCCCGTGTTGCCGGCCATGTGGATCACGTCGATCTCGAACTCGGTGCCCGGCGCGTAGACCCCGCGCGACGCCTCGCGCGTGAGGTGCGGCGTGATCTCGGGAACCGGCAGGCCGGGATACGTGACGAGGCCCGCGCGGATCGGGTGGCTGAGATCGACGATGCGGCCGCGCCCGGCGCTGTGCGACGGTGCGGGCGCGACGCCGCGCGAGCCCTTGTGCGCCTCCTCGACGATCTCGAGGTTCGAGAGCTCGACGCTGCCGACGAGCGCGAGTCCGAGGTGGCGCACGAGCAGCGCGCCGATCTCGGCCTCGGTGAGGCCGGCCGACGGCAGGTCGAGGCGGAAGGCCTCGGCGTGCAGCCCGCCCCCGTTCGCGAACGCGATGTCGGCGTCGAAGTGGGCGCGGTACTCGGTCACTCGGTGTCCTTCGGGTCGGTGGCGCTGGTTGAGGTGGTGACACGCCGGCCGCGGATGCGGCGCACGATCGTCACGAGCACGGCCGCGGCGGCGAGCACGAGCGGCACCAGGAGGTTCGCCCAGGCGAGCACGAGGAGCCCGGCGGTCATGATCGTCGCGACGACCGCGAGCCACCAGCCGAACGACCAGCGCTTCAGGAGCAGGGTCGCGGCGAGCATGCCCGCGGCGTAGATGGCCACCATGTTGCTCGTGTGGATGAGGATGAAGCCCGAGAGGTCGAGGTCGTTCAACAGCATGAGGCCGAAGTAGCCGAGGATGAGCACCCCGGTGAGGGCGAGCGCCCGGCGCGGAACCTCGCCGTCGGCGGCGCCCTTGGCGAAGAACCTCGGGAGGTCGCCGTCGCGGCCGAGCGCGGCGCCGAGCTTGCCGAACGCCGGCAGGTAGGCGTTCATGACCCCGAGGGTGACGATCGCCGCGACGATGGCGACGAGCACGGGCCCGATGCCGGGCGCGGTCGACTCGACGAGGTCGAGCAACGGCACCTGGCTGTCGCCCGCACGGTCGCCGAGCACGGCGACGGTGACGAACTGCAGCGCGAGGTAGCTCGCACCGACCACGACGACGGCGATGCCGGTGGCGAGCGGGATGATCTTGCGCGGGTTCGTGAACTCCCCCGCGATGTGCGTGCCGACCTCCCAGCCGGCGAACGCCCACACGAAGAGGCTGATCGCCACGCCGACCCCGCCCCATCCGTTCGGCAGGAACGGCTGGAAGTTGGACGCCTCGACGGCGGGCACGGTGACCGCGACCACGCCGACCACGACCGCGACGAGCAGCCCGGTGAGCACGAACTGCACCCACCCGGCGACGCGCACGCCGAACCAGTTGACGATGAACGGCGGCACGAAGACCGCGAAGCCGATGATCGGCACGGCCGAGCGGTCGACGCCGAGCACCGCCACCACGTATTCGCCGCCGAGGACCGCGAGCACGGGGGCGCCGATGCAGACGCCGAAGTAGAACCAGTACCCGGCCATGCGCGCGGCGGTGTCGCCGAGGGCCCGGCGCACGTAGCTCGCGACGCCGCCGGCGTCGGGGTAGCGCGATGCGAGTGCGGCGAAGGTGCCGGCGAGCGGGATGGAGAGCACGAGCACGACGGCCACCGCGACGATCGAGGCCGGGCCGGCGGCCGCGGCGGCGAGCCCCGGCAGCACGAGGATGCCGGTGCCGAGCACGCTCGCGATGTAGAGCGCCGTGCCCTGCACGAGCCCGAGGCGTCCGTGGTGAGGCTGCCGTTCTCCCGCCGCGGCGTCGGAAGCCCTGCTCGCGGCAGGTGCGGCGGAGGTCGCCACGGTCGTCTGGTTCGAAGTCACCCGCTCATTCTGGAGCATCCGCCCGACACGCGCCGCTGGCAGCCATGACACACTTCATCGATTTCGTGCCAAAGCCTCACACCCCCCGAACCTGTGCGACCGCGGCCTCCCGATCGAGGAAGTTCGTGAGCTCGCCGATCGAGCTCATGAGCGGCGCGGGGAACACGACGAGCGTGTTCTTGTCCACCCCGACCTCGACGAGCGTCTGCAGGGTGCGCAGCTGCAGGGCGAGCGGATGCGACATCATCGTGTCGCTCGCGACGCCGAGCTGCACGGCCGCGAGCGACTCGCCCTCGGCGGCGATGATCTTCGCCCGCTTCTCCCGCTCGGCCTCCGCCTGCTTGGCCATGGCCCGCTTCATCGAGTCGGGCAGGAGGATGTCCTTCAGCTCGACGAGCGTGACCTCGACGCCCCAGTCGAGCGTCGTGACATCCAGGATCTCGCGGATGTTCGCGTTCAGCGCGGCGGTGTCCGCGAGCGTCTCGTCGAGGTGGTGCTGCCCGACGACCCGCCGCAGCGTGGTCTGGGCGATCTGCTCGATCGCGGACTTCACGTTCTCGATCGCGATCACCGACTTCACGGCATCCGCCACCCGGTAGTAGGCCACGGCCGACACCCCGACGGTGACGTTGTCCTTCGTGATGATGCCCTGCGACTGGATCGGGAGCGTCACGATGCGCAGCGACACCTTGGTCATCACGTCGACGATCGGGATGATGAACCGGATTCCCGGCTCGCGCACGCTCTGCAGTCGGCCGAAGCGAAGCACGACGCCCCGCTCGTACTGCTTCACGATCTTGACCGACATGAAGAAGAGGACGATCACGAGGACGCCCACGATGATCAGGGTCACGATGAGAGCAACCATGAGAGCTCATCTCCCGGGGCGCCGGTGACGTGCCGCGCGCCTGCTCCCATTCTCCCACCGCGAGACCGCGAGGTCGCCGCGAGGTCGCCGCGAACCCGGCGATGCCCGGCCGGCGCGAGCCGAGCGGATGCCGCGGCAGTCGCTCGCGGCATCCGTCGCCCTACAGGCGCGCGAGCGCCTCGTCGATGTCGGCGAGCAGGTCGGCCGGGTCCTCGATGCCCACCGAGAGGCGCACGATCGACTCGGGCACCTCGGCCTCGGTGCCGCGCACCGACGCGTGCGTCATCGACCACGGGTGGTTCACGAGCGACTCGACGCCGCCGAGCGACTCCGCGAGCTGGAACAGCGTCGTCGACTCCGCGAACCGGTGCGCCGCCTCGCCGCCGCCGGCGAGCGCGAGCGAGATCATGCCGCCGAAGCCGGACATCTGGCGCGCCGCGAGCTCGTGGCCCGGGTGCGTCGACAGGCCCGGGTAGTAGACCCGCTCGATGCCGGCGTGCTCCGACAGCCGCTCGGCGATCGCGAGCGCGTTGCTGCTGTGGCGCTCCATGCGGATGCCGAGCGTCTTGATGCCGCGCGTGGTGAGGAACGCGTCGAACGGCCCCGAGACCGCGCCCGCCGCGAACTGCGTGAACGTGACCTGCTCGGCCAACTCCTCCTGCCCGGCGGCGAAGACGAGCGCGCCGCCCACCACGTCGGAGTGGCCGCCCAGGTACTTCGTCGTCGAGTGCACGACGACGTCGGCGCCGAGCGCGATCGGCTGCTGCAGGGCCGGCGACGCGAAGGTGTTGTCGACGACGACGAGCGCCCCCGCCTCGCGTCCGAGCGCGGCCAGCGCCGCGACATCCGAGATCTTCATGAGCGGGTTCGACGGTGTCTCGACCCACAGCACCTTCGTGACGCCGGGCTCGATCGCGGCGCGCACGGCGTCGAGGTCGCTCATGTCGACGGTGGAGTGCCGCACGCCCCAGGCGCCGTGCACCTTGCGGATGAGCCGGTGCGTGCCGCCGTACACGTCGTTGCCGACGACCACGTGGCCGCCCGGCACGAGCACCGTGCGCAGCAGCGCGTCTTCAGCGGCGAGCCCCGACGCGAACGAGAGCGCGCGGATGCCGCCCTCCAGCGCCGCGAGCTGCACCTCGAGGCCCGTGCGGGTCGGGTTGCCGCCGCGCGAGTACTCGTACCCGCCGCGGAGACCGCCGATGCCGTCCTGCACGTAGGTCGAGGTCAGGTACACGGGCGGGATCACCGCGCCCGTGGTGGGGTCGAACGCCTGGCCGGCGTGGATCGCGAGGGTGTCGAAGCCGGCGTGGTCGGAGATGTTCATCGTGACATCCGTTTCTGGTTCGAGTGACGTCTGGAAGGTCTTGCGGTTTCGGCGAGGTTCGCGGCTCGCGGCATCCGTCGATTCAGGAGCCGCGGATGCCGGCGGCTACGCCGAGAGGTAGGTGAGCAGGTCGGTGCGGGTGATGACGCCGAGCGCCTTGCCGCCGTCGGTGACGAGCATCGCCTGCGCGTCGGCGAAGGCGGCGCGCGCGACCGAGACCGGCTCGTTGACGCCGATGAGCGGCAGCTGGTCGCCCACGACGCCCGCGACCTCGTCGGTGAGCTTCACCTTGCCGGTGAACACGAGGTCGAGCAGCACGTCTTCGCTGATGGTGCCCTTCACCTCGCCGAGCACGACGGGCGGTTCGGCGGAGAGCACCAGCACCTGCGAGACGCCGGTCGTGGCCATCACGTCGATCGCCTCGCGAACGCTGTCGCTGGGGTGCACGTAGACGAGCGGCGCGGTGCGGTCGGCCTTCGTGGCGAGCACCTCGGCGATGGTGTGCCCCTCGGGCGCGTTCGAGAAGCCGTAGGCGCGCATCCACTTGTCGTTGAAGATCTTGCCGAGGTAGCCGCGACCGCCGTCGGGCAGGAGCACGACGAACACGTCATCGGGCGAGGCGTCCTTCGCGGCGCGGAGCGCGGCGACCACCGCCATGCCGCTCGAGCCGCCGACGAGCAGCCCTTCCTCGCGAGCCAGGCGCCTGGTCATCTCGAACGCATCGCGGTCGGAGACGGCGAGCACCTCGTGCGGCACTGCGGGGTCGAACGTGTCGGGCCACATGTCCTCGCCGACGCCCTCGACGAAGTACGGCCGGCCCGTGCCGCCCGAGTAGACCGAGCCCTCGGGGTCGGCGCCGATCACGCGCACCCGGTCGCCCGACACCTCGCGCAGGTAGCGACCGGTGCCGGTGATCGTGCCGCCCGTGCCGATGCCGGCCACGAAGTGCGTGACGCGACCCTCGGTGTCCTCCCAGATCTCGGGGCCCGTGGTCTCGTAGTGCGAGCGCGGACCGTTCGGGTTCGCGAACTGGTTCGGCTTGTAGGCGCCCGGCGTCTCGCGCACGATGCGGTCGGAGACGCTGTAGTACGACTCGGGGCCGTCAGGGGCGACCGACGTCGGCGTCACGACGACCTCGGCGCCGTACGCCGTGAGCACGTTGCGCTTCTCCTCGCCGAACTTGTCGGGCACGACGAAGATGCAGCGGTAGCCGCGCTGCTGCGCGACGAGCGCGAGGCCCACGCCCGTGTTGCCCGACGTCGGCTCGACGATCGTGCCGCCCGGCTTCAGCAGGCCGTCGCGCTCGGCCGCCTCGATCATGCGCGAGGCGATGCGGTCCTTGACCGACCCGCCGGGGTTCAGGTACTCGAGCTTCACGAGCACGCTCGCCTCGGTGGCGCCCTCGACCACGTGGTTGAGCTTCACGAGCGGCGTGTTGCCGACGAGGTCGACGATGGAATCTGCGTACTTCATTGGAGGGTTCTCCCCTGGGTGTCGTCATCGTGGTGCGCCGTGCAGGGCCCGCTCAGCGGGCGCAGGGCGCGAGAGGTCATGGTCGGTCTGAGCGACGACAACAACAACACGTGAGCAGCACGAGAGACACCCTACCCTGCGGCGGACTGGCTCGCTCGCCGACGTTTGTCGCGCGCCGTGCCGGCCGCGAACACGGCCTCGGAGTCCTCGAGGGCCATGCCCTTCGTCTCGGGCACCTTCCAGAGCACGAAGATGAACGAGAGCACCGCGAATCCCGCGTACATGGAGTAGGTCCAGAACAGCGAGAACTCCGACAACGCCGGGAACGAGACCGTGATGAGGAAGTTCGCGATCCACTGCGCCGCGGCCGCGAGGCCGAGCGCGCGCCCGCGGATGCTGTTCGGGAAGATCTCGCCGAGCAGCACCCACACGAGCGGCCCCCACGAGAAGCCGAACGCGACCACGAAGAGGTTCGCCGCGACGAGCGCGATCGGACCCCAGGCGCCCGGAAGGCTCACCTCGCCGTCGACGGTGACCGAGTTCGCGAACGCGATCGCCATCGTGGCGAGCGTCACCGCCATGCCCGTGGAGCCGATGAGCAGCAACGGACGCCGGCCGACCTTGTCGACGAGGGCGATCGCGATGAAGGTCACCACGATGTTCGTCACCGACGTGAACACGCTGATCGTGAAGGAGTCGGACTCGTCGAACCCGACGGCCTTCCAGAGGGTCGTCGAGTAGTAGAAGATCACGTTGATGCCGACGAACTGCTGGAACACCGACAGCAGGATGCCGATCCACACGATGCCCTTGAGGCCCAGCACGGGGCCGCGCAGCGTGCCCTGCGACTCGGCGACCTGGTCCTTGTGCAGGGACCCGGTGATGTCGGCGACGGCCTTCGCCGGGTCGGGTGTGCCGATGCGCTCGAGCACCTCTTCGGCCTGCTTCTCCCGACCCGCCTTGACCAGGTAGCGCGGCGACTCGGGCAGCAGCAGGGCGATCACGCCGTAGACGATCGACGGCACGGCGCACGCGATGAACATCCACCGCCACGCCTCGAGCCCGAACCAGAACGGCTGGTCGGCGCCGCCCGCGGCCGCGGCGAACAGCGCGTCGGAGAGCAGGGCGGCGAAGATGCCGAAGACGATCGCGAGCTGCTGCAGCGACGCGAGCCGGCCGCGGATCGCGCTCGGCGAGATCTCGGCGATGTAGGCGGGCGCCACGACCGACGCGATGCCGATGCCCACGCCGCCGAGCACGCGCCAGAAGATCAGGTCGACGACGCCGAAGGCGAAACCGGCGCCGAGCGAGGAGACGAGGAAGAGCACCGCGCCGATGATCATCACCGGGATGCGGCCGAAGCGATCGGCCAGGCGACCGGCGAGTTCTGCACCGAGCGCGCAGCCGAGCAGGGCGCTCGCGACCGCGAACCCGGTCACCGCCGCGGAGAGGGCGAACTCGTCTTGGATGGCGTCGACCGCACCGTTGACCACCGAGGAGTCGAACCCGAAGAGGAAGCCGCCGACGGCGCCCGCCGCGGCGAGCCCGATGACCTTCCGGTTCACGCCCTTCGGCAACTGCTGCGCATCGTTCTTCGCACCACTCATCGGATCCCCCTCGCCCTCATCGGCGTTCCCCGGCCGTCCTGCCGAGCCTACCGCCAACCCCGAAGGAGGGACACGGCGCACCGCGACCCCGCGGAGATCGACGCACCGACCCGCGGTCAGCCGTCGGCGGACGGGCCGGACAGGACCGGCACGTGCTCCTGCTGCCGGTAGAGCGACGCGTACACGCCGTTCGCGCCGACGAGCTCGCCGTGCGTGCCCTGCTCGACGATGCGTCCCGCGACGACCACGAAGATGACGTCGGCGGCGACGACCGTCGAGAGCCGGTGCGCGATCGCGATCGTCGTGCGACCCCGCGCGGCATCGTCGAGCGCCTGCTGCACGACCCGCTCCGAGATCGTGTCGAGCGCGCTCGTCGCCTCGTCGAGCACCAGCACGGGCGGGTCCTTCAGCAGCACCCGCGCGATCGCGATGCGCTGCTTCTCGCCGCCCGAGAGCCGGTACCCGCGCTCGCCCACGGTCGTGTCGTAGCCGTCGGGGAAGGACACGATCGTCTCGTGGATGTTCGCCGCGCGCGCCGCCGCCTCGAGCTCGGCATCCGTCGCATCGGGCTTCGCGTACCGCAGGTTCTCGGCGATCGTCGCGTGGAACAGGTACGTCTCCTGGCTCACGATGCCGATGCTGTCCACGAGCGAGCCGTGCCGGAGCTCGCGCACGTCGTCGCCGGCGAAGCGCACCGTGCCGCCCGTCGCCTCGTACAGGCGCGGCACCAGGTACGACACCGTCGTCTTGCCCGCGCCCGACGGGCCCACGAACGCCGCGTACTGGCCCGGCTCGATCGCGAAGCTGACACCGTCGAGCGTCGGCGTCGCCTCATCCGTCGCGTCGGGATACCGGAAGGTCACGTCCTCGAACTCCACCCGACCGAGCAGCGGGCCGGATGCCACGTCGCGGGCGGTCGGGGCATCCGTGATCGCGGGGCGAAGGTCGAGGTACTCGAAGATGCGCGCGAACAGCGCGCTCGAGGTCTGCAGGTCGAGCGAGACCCGCATGAGGGCCATGAGCGGGAACAGCAGGCGCGCCTGCACGGTCGTGAAGGCGACGATCGTGCCGGCCGTGACATCCGGCGCTCCGTTCGCGATGAGCAGGCCGGCCACGAGGTAGACGATCGCCGGGATCGAGGACATGAAGATGTTCACCATCGCGAAGAACCACTGGCCGGTCATCTGCTGGCGCACCTGCAGGCCGATCTGGTTGCGGTTCTCGTCGGCGTAGCGGTCGATCTCGTTCTGCTGGCGGGTGAACGACTTCGAGAGCAGGATGCCCGAGACGCTCAGCGTCTCCTGCGTGATCGCGGTCATCTCCGACAGCGACTCCTGCGTCTGGCCCGCGATGCGCGCCCGGACCTTGCCGACCCGGCGCTGCGCGATGACCATGAACGGCATGAGCACCAGCGCGACGAGCGTGAGCTGCCAGTTGAGCAGCCACATCGCGATGAACGCGGAGATCACGGTGACGGTGTTGCCGAGCACGCTCGACACGGTGTTCGTGAGCACGGATGCCACGCCGCCGACGTCGTTCTGCAGGCGCGACTGGATGACGCCGGTCTTCGTGCGCGTGAAGAAGCTGAGCTCCATCGACTGCAGGTGCGTGAACATGCGCACGCGGAGCGCGCCCATCACCTTGTTGCCGATGGTCGAGGTGAGCCACGTCTGCCACACCGCGAGCAGCGCCGAGATGAGGTAGACCGCGATCATCGCGCCGACGGTCCAGGCGAGCACGGAGAGGTTCGGCGCGGTGATCTCGCCCGACGGGTCGACCGGGAAGAGCCCGTCGTCGAACGCGCGCTGCGTCAGCAGCGGCGGGATGACGCTGAGCGCCGCGGCCACCAGCACGAGCACCACCGTGAGCGTCAGCGCCGCGCGGTGCGGCGCGAACAGCTCGGCGATGCGGCCGAGCAGGTTCGGGATCACGGGCGCATCGGCGTTCGCGGCGCGCTGCGCCGACTCGTCGGCGGCCGAGATGCGGGTCCGCGGCTTGCCGAACTTCCCCGTCTGGGCGCCGGGAGGCCCGTCACCCGCTCCGTGCATGCTCATGGGCCAACCCTACGTCGGCTCCGGAAGGCGCCGGCAGGGGCGCGGCAGAGCGGATGCCACGGGCCCCCCAGCCCGCGGCATCCGTTCCCCCACCCGGGGTCGACCGGCCCTACCCCTTGGTCGATCCCGCGAGCAGCCCGCGCACGAAGTAGCGCTGGAGGCTGAAGAAGACGATGAGCGGAATGATGATCGAGATGAACGCTGCCGCGGTCAACAGCTGCCAGTCCTGCCCGCGCGTGCCGGTGAGCTCCGCCAATCGTTGGGTCAGTGGCGCGACGTCCTGCGTGCCACCGGAGAAGATCAACGCCACGAGCAGGTCGTTCCACACCCAGATGAACTGGAAGATCGCGAACGACGCGATCGCCGGAACCGAGAGCGGCAGCACGATGCGGAAGAAGATCTGCCCGTGCGTCGCGCCGTCGACCCTCGCGGCCTCGATCACGTCGGCCGGGATCTCGGAGATGAAGTTGTGCAGCAGGAAGATCGCGAGCGGCAACCCGAAGATCGAGTGCGCGACCCACAGCGGCAGGTAGTTCTGCTCGGGGATGATCGGGATCATGTCGTGCAGCCACGCCTGCATCGGCCGCAGCACGGTCGAGAAGATCTGCAGCAGGGGCACGAGGGCCATCTGCAACGGGATGATCTGCAGCGCGAAGATGATGACGAACAGCACGCCCACACCGCGGAACCGCATCCACGCGAACGCGTAGGCCGCCATCGAGGCGAACACGAGCGGGATGATCGTGGCGAGCAACGCGATCGCGATCGAGTTCACGATGTAGGAACCGAGCTGCGGCGAGGACGCGGACGTCGACAGCAGCACGTTCTGGTAGTTCTCGAGCGTGAAGCCGGGGTTGGTGAAGATGGTCCACCAGCCCGTGGTGCGAATCAGCTCGGCGGGCCGGAACGACGAGATGAACAGGCCGAACGTCGGGATCGTCCAGAGCAGCGCGATGATGAGCGACGCGACCGTGGCCGTGCGCGACGTGAGCCGCTTCTTGACCCGCATCGTCTTCGACTCCGCGTACCCGGAAGCCTCGGCGTCGGTGGTCGCGTCGATCGCGCCTCGGTTCTTGCCGACCGGCAGGTCGGGCGGGGCGATGCTCATCGGATCTCCCTCTGCTTGCGGAGCACGTTGACGTTGTAGATCACGATCGGCAGCACCATGACGAAGAGGATGAGCGCGAGGGCCGAACCTCGACCGATCTCGCTCGCCCGGAACGCCTGGGTGTACATCTCGTTGGCCACGATGCTGGTGTTGAAGTTTCCGGCGGTCATCGTGCGCACGATGTCGAACACCTTGAGGGTCGCGATCGAGATGGTCGTCAGCACGACGACGAGCGAGCCGCGGATGCCGGGCACGATCACGTTCGTGAAGCGCTGCCACCCGTTGGTGCCGTCGAGCTGGGCCGCTTCGAGCTGCTCGGTCGCGATGCCCTTGATCGCCGCGCTCAGCACGACCATCGCGAATCCGGTCTGCACCCAGATCATCACGACGATGAGGAGGATGGTGTTGATCGGGTCGGTCTGCAGCCACTGCACCGGTTCGCCGCCGAATGCGACGACGATGGCGTTCAGGAGGCCGATCTGCTCCCGGTCACCCGAGCGGTACTCGTAGACGAACTTCCAGATCACGCTGGCGCCGACGAACGAGATGGCGATCGGCATGAACAGGATCGCCTTGTAGAACTTCTCCCCGCGAGAACGGTCGATGAAGACCGCGTACGCGAGTCCGACCGCCGTCGCGAACGTCGGTACCAGGAGCACCCAGATGACCGTGTTGATGAGCGTGCGGATGGCTGCGGGCTGCGTGAACGCCCAGACGAAGTTGTCGAACGTCCAGGCGCCGTCATTGGTCTGGAACGCGAGGATGCTCGTGCGGATGGCCGGATAGATGAGGCCGACGCTCACGAGGATCAGCGCCGGTGCGAGGAAGCCCACCAGCTGCCAGTAGTCGCGGCCCTTCTTGGGCGCCTTGTCGATGAAGAAGATGAGGAGGCCGACGATGGCGGCGAAGACCGCGAGCCCCATCACCACCTGCAGGATCTTGCCGAGCAGATCGGCCGTGGTCATCGTGCCTCCCGGGTTCTACGTTGAAGCTGGGTTGCCGAGGGGTGGGGCTCGAAGAACCCCACCCCTCGACTATGCCGCAAACCCGGCGTGCACCGGGCCCGACACGAGGACGATCAGCTGGTCGGCCAGGTGGACTCGATGGTGTCGAGCACCTGCGTGGTGCTCTCGCCGCCGACCCACGAGACGATGCCCTTCCAGAAGGAGTCGGCGCCGACGGCACCGGGCATCAGGTCGGACCCGTCGAACCGGAACGTCGTCTCGGGATCCTGGAGGATCTCGATGGACTGCACGAGCAGCTCGCTCGAGGCGTTCTCGGGGTCGACGCCCTTGTTCGCGCTGACCACGCCGCCGAGGCTGACGCGGTTGTTGGCCCACGTGTCACTGGAGAGGTAGGCGCGGAACGCCTCGACCTCTTCGGCGTCGCGGAACGCGACCGGGAACTCGCCGCCGCCGGTGACCGACAGCGGGTCGTCGGCGTTGGCGGGCGGGAGCAGGAAGCCGAACACGTCGCCGTCGGACGCGACCTTCACCGCGTCGCCGCCGTCGGGGTTCCAGAAGGTCTCGTAGAACGAGGCCTGGTGGTGCAGCGAGCACTCGCCGTCGACGATCGGCAGACCTGCGGTCTGGAACGCCTCGGTGACCTGCGTCGACACGTCGCCGATGCCGCCGTTGACCATGTCCTCGTTCTTGAGGTAGCCGCCGACCGCGTCGAACGCCGCAGCGACCTGAGGGTCGTTGAACGGGATCTCGTGCGTGACCCACTGGTCGTAGGCGTCGGCGCCGTTCAGGCGGAGCATGTAGTCCTCGACCCAGTCGGTGCCGGGCCAGCCGGTGGCCTCACCGGACTCGAGGCCGACGCACCAGGGCTTGTGATCGCCCTCGGCCGCGATGGTCTCGGAGAGCGTGGTGAGCTCGTCGAGGGTCTTCGGGATCTCGTAGCCCTTCTCCTCGAACTCGGCCGGCGAGTACCAGACGTAGCCCTTGATGCTCGCCATGAGCGGGGCCGCGTAGAAGGTGTCGTCGTAGGTGCCGTACTGCTTCCAGTCCTCGGACCAGAACTCGTCGATGTTCGCCTCGACCTCCTGGGACGCCGGGATCAGCCAGCCGCCATCGGCCAGTCGGGCGAGCAGGCCCGGCTGCGGCACGATGCCGACGTCGGGGGCGTTGCCGCCCTCGGCCAGCACGGCGATCTGAGCCTCGAACTCGCTCGAGCCCTGGTACTCGACGGAGATGCCGGTGCAGTTCTCGAAGTCGGCCCACGATTCGTTGAGGCGGTCGGCCTCGAGGTCGAGGATGGTGCCCGCGACGGTGACCTCGGCGCCGTCGAACGTGCCGTACGCCTCGTAGTCGGAGCAGTCGACGTCGCCGGCGTCTTCTTCTGCGATGTCACCCGTGCAGGCCGTGAGCGTGAGGCCGAGCGCTGCGGCCGCCACGATCGACGCCGTCCAACGACGATGCCGTGTGTTTCTCATGTCATCTCCTCATTGAGTGCGAACTGTGACGCAGTCGGAAGCCGGAACCGGTTCCATCGTCCACGGTAGGGGACGCCTGCGAAGGCGCACAACCCGTCCGCGGTCACGATCCGGCCACATGCTCGGTTCCGCACCGACACGGGATGAGAACGCTCTCTCGCCGACACCCCCGTGCGGGGGCCCGGGCCGGAACCGGTTCCACACGTGCGCGACGCGACGACTACGATCGGGTACGGATGCTGCCCGACGAAGGGAGGCGCGATGCCCGCGATCAGCGATGTCGCGCGACTCGCCGGCGTCTCCAAGGCCACCGCATCGCGCGCGCTGTCGGGCCGCGGCCACGTCGCCGAGCAGACCCGCATGAGGGTCGTGCAGGCGGCATCCGAGATCGGGTACATCGCCTCGCCGGATGCCGCGAGCCTCGTCACCGGGCGCACGAAGAACGTCGGCGTCGTGATCCCGTTCGTGAACAGCTGGTTCTTCGGCGAGATGCTCGAGGGCATCGAGCGCACGCTGCTCGGCGCCGGATACGACCTCACGCTCTACAACCTGCCCGAGGAGGGGCCCGCCCGGGCCAGGGTGTTCGACTTCTTCCTCGCCCGCAAGCGCGTCGACGCCGTGATCGTGATCGCGGTCGACCTGTCGGAGGGCGAGGTGCGGGGCCTCGAACGGCGGGAGAAGCCGATCGTGTGCATCGGCGGCAGCGGCGACGCCACGGCCCGCCTCTCGATCGACGACCGGGCGGTGGGACTGCTCGCGACCGAGCACCTGCTGCACCTCGGGCACACGCGCATCGCGCACCTCGCGGGCCTCGGTGCCGCGACGTATCCGTGGAGCGTGCCCGGCCTGCGCGCGGCCGGCTTCCGGGACGCGGTCGAGGCGAGCATCGGCGACGCCCATCCCGTCGACGCGAGCGTGTTCGAGACCCGCATGAGCATGCCCGGCGGGTTCGAGGCCGGCCTGCAGCTGCTGGGGCACCCCGCGCACCGGCCGACGGCGGTGTTCGCGGCGACCGACGAGATCGCCTTCGGCGTGATCCGCGCCGCCGAACGCCTCGGCCTGTCGGTCCCCCGCGACCTCTCCGTGATCGGTGTCGACGACCACGAGCACGCGGCGCTCTTCGACCTCACGACGATCGCGCAGACCCCGGCCGAGCAGGGCCGCCTCGCCGTCGAGGTGGCCCTGCGGATGCTGGGCGACGAGGCGCTCGCCGATCCCCTGCCCGACTCGGGCGCCCCGATGGCGACCCGCCTCGTGGTCCGCGGCAGCACGGCCCGCGCCACCGCGGTCTGATTCGGAGCGGTCTCGACCGCGGCTGCCGTGGCGCCGAGGCTGCGGAGGCGCGCCTGCGTCTGCTCGACCGCGGGGCGGTCACGGCCTGCCCGGATGAGGTGGGCCGGACCGATAAAGCGCTTTCTCGATTTTCATCTCGTTTCGGGCACCAATCTTCGGAAAGCGCTTGCGTCCCCGCTGAATCGTCGTGTAGAAACATCTCGAAGCGCTGAGATAGCGCTTTCTCAAAACGGAGTGATCAACGTCGATGACTGGAGACACTGTGGTTTCCCCAACCCGAACCGGAGCCCGCCACGCGGGCCGAGGCGCACCCGAGGCTGCTCGATGAGCGCGCTCGGCGAACTCCGCCGCGTGAAGGCCCAGCCCGCGGTGAAGCAGCGCAAGCAGAACAAGGCGGCCTTCCTGTTCCTGCTCCCCTGGTTCATCGGACTCGCGCTCATCACCGTCGGGCCGATGGTCGCGTCGTTCGCGCTGTCGTTCACCAGGTACAACCTGCTGAGCCCGCCGCGATTCATCGGCTTCGAGAACTACGTCCGCATGTTCCAGGACGAGCGGCTGCACACGGCCCTCGCCGTGACCTTCCAGTACGTGTTCATCTCGGTGCCGCTGCAGCTCGGACTCGCACTCCTGCTCGCGCTCGTCCTCGACCGGGGCCTGCGCGGACTCGCGCTGTACCGATCGGCGTTCTACCTGCCGTCGCTGCTCGGCGGAAGCGTCGCGATCGCCATCCTGTGGCGCCAGCTCTTCGGCGTCGACGGCCTCGTGAACGTCGTGCTCGGCTGGTTCGGCATCGAGGGTCAGGGCTGGATCTCCAACCCCGAGACCGCCCTCGGCACCCTCATGGTCCTCAACGTCTGGACGTTCGGCGCGCCGATGGTGATCTTCCTCGCCGGGCTCCGTCAGATCCCGACGATGTACTACGAGGCGGCAGCGGTCGACGGCGCGAACCGCCGGCAGCAGTTCTGGCACATCACGCTGCCGATGCTCACGCCGATCATCTTCTTCAACCTGATCCTGCAGCTCATCGGGGCGTTCCAGTCGTTCACCCAGGCGTTCGTCGTCTCGGGCGGCACGGGCGGCCCGGTGGACTCGACCCTCTTCTACACGCTGTACCTCTACCAGCAGGGGTTCACGAACCTCAACATGGGGTACGCCTCCGCCATGGCCTGGCTGCTCCTGGTGATCATCGCCGCGCTCACCGCCGTCAATTTCTGGGCCTCGAAGTATTGGGTGTTCTACGATGACCAAGACTGAACCGACCATGGGGACCGCACCGCTCACCGAGTCGGTCGTGACGGGGCTCGGTCCCGACGCGGTCCGGGAGCAGCGCCGCCGGCGCCGCGTGTTCCGCAAGCCCCTCACGAGCCTCGTGCGGCACGTGATCCTCATCACCGCCGCAGTGCTCATGCTGTATCCGGTGATCTGGATGGTCGTCAGCTCGTTCCGGCCGACCGACCTGATCTTCCGCGAGGCGGGACTCGTCTTCGACAGCTTCGAGATCTCGAACTACGTCGACGGATGGAACGCCCTGACGTACCCGTTCAACGTGTACCTGGTGAACTCGGGACTCGTCGTGATCGGCTCGATCATCGGCAACCTCGTCTCGTGCTCGCTCGCGGCGTACGCCTTCGCGCGGCTCGAGTTCACGGGCAAGAGGTTCTGGTTCGCGATCATGCTGCTGAGCATCATGCTCCCGATCCACGTGATCATCGTTCCGCAGTACGTGCTGTTCTCGCAGCTCGGATGGGTCAACACCTTCCTGCCGCTCATCGTGCCGAAGCTGCTCGCGACCGATGCCTTCTTCATCTTCCTGATGGTGCAGTTCATCCGCGGCATCCCGCGCGAACTCGACGAGGCCGCGCGCATCGACGGGGCGGGGCATCCGCGCATCTTCCTGCAGATCATCCTCCCGCTCATGGTGCCCGCCCTCGCGACGACCACGATCTTCACCTTCATCTGGACCTGGAACGACTTCTTCAGCCAGCTCATCTTCCTGACGAAGCCGAGCCTCTACACCGTGCCGCTCGCCCTCAACGCGTTCCAGGACGCGCAGAGCTCGACCGACTTCGGCGAGTTGTTCGCGATGAGCGTGGTCTCGCTCATCCCGATCTTCCTGATCTTCCTCTTCGGCCAGCGATTCCTCATCAAGGGCATCGCCACGACGGGGATCAAGTGACCGGCCCCACCGGTCGCACCACCATCACCACCAGCACCACGCTCATCACCGAGCACATCCATGACAGCACCAGGAAGGATCCGACCATGCGAGGCATCACACGACGCCGTGCCGGGTTCGTCGCAGCCATCGGCGCCGCGACGCTTCTCCTCACGGCGTGCGCCGGCAACGACGCCGGCGGCGGCGAGGCCGCAGCCCCCGAACTCGAGCTCAGCGACGAGCCCGTGACCCTCTCGTTCACGTGGTGGGGCAACGACACCCGCCACGCGATCACCGAGGAGCTCATCGCGGCGTTCGAGGCCGAGCACCCGAACATCACCATCGAGCCGCAGTACACCGACTGGGCCGGCTACTGGGACAAGCTCTCGACGTCGGTCGCCGCCGGCGACATCCCCGACATCATCCAGATGGACGAGAAGCAGCTCTCGACCTACGCGTCCAACGGCGTCCTCGCCGACCTCTCCGGGCTCTCGTCGATCCTCTCGACCGAGGAGTTCCCCGAGACCATCCTCGACACGGGCGCCCTCGACGGCACCCAGTACGGCGTACCCGTCGGCATCAACTCGTACACGATCATGGCCAACAAGGACCTGCTCGCCCAGTACGGCGTCGAGCTCCCCGACGACACGACCTGGACCTGGGACGACTTCATCGCCACCGCCCAGGAGGTCGCCGAGGCCTCCGGCGGTGCGACGATCGGCACGCAGTCGTGGGGCTTCGAGGACGGCGGCCTGAACAACTGGCTCCGTCAGCAGGGCGAATCCCTCTACTCCGCCGACGGCAAGGTCGCCGCGACCGAGGAGGGCCTCGCGAGCTGGTGGCAGTTCCTGCTCGACGCGACGGAGTCTGGTGCCACGCCCGACCCCGCCGCCACGATCGAGCGCGAGTCCGGCGGCCTCGCCGAGTCGTTCACCGCGACGAACGCCTCGGCGTTCGGCCCGTGGTGGTCGAACCAGGTGCAGGCCCTGCGCGACGCGAGCGGCCAGGACCTCGTCGCACTGCGAGTCCCCGCCGATGCGGAGGCGTCCGACGGCTGGGCCTACTACAAGCCCTCGATGTTCTGGTCGGCCTCGGCCAAGACCGAGCACCAGGCCGAGGTCGCCACGTTCCTCGACTTCCTCTCGAACAGCGAGGAGGCGGCCGACCTGCTGCTCGCCGAGCGCGGCGTTCCGGCGAACGAGGCGATCCGCGAGTACATCACGCCGAAGCTCGACGAGGCCAACCAGACGGTCGTCGGATTCCTCGATGACCTCGCTCCCGAGATCGGCGCCGCACCGCCGGCGACGCCCCCGGGCGGTGGCGCGATCGAGGCCATCATCGACCAGCACACCCAGAAGGTGCTGTTCGGCGAACTCACGCCCGAAGAGGCGGCGACGTCGTTCATCGAGGAGCTCCAGCGCTCCCTCGACGACGCAGCCATCTGATCCGCGGGCATCCCGCCCGCACCGCAGATGTGGGCGGGTCGTGAGACGGAACTCCTCGCGACCCGCCCCACCCCCGACGGCCCTCCCGGACCGTCAGTCCCCGCAAGGGAACGGATGCCGCGACCTGCCTGCCGCGGCATCCGATCCGCCCGGAGGGGCGGTGGTCCTCTCCACCGCTCCTCCACCCCCGGCCCGAGACTCGCTCGGCCCGGAACCGTGCGCCCGCGTCATCGGGTGCAGTATCGAATCACCATCCGACGGAGGTCCACGTGCCGAACCCGCCCCACCGGCAGGTCACCATCGCCCAGGTGGCCGAGTACGCGGGCGTCTCGCAGGCCTCCGTGTCGCGAGTGCTGAACCGCAACACGACGGTCGACCCCTCGATCGCGGCCAAGGTGCTCGACGCGATCGACAAGCTCAACTACTCCCCCAGCCAGATGGCGCGCAACCTCGTGCGCGGTCGCAGCAACACCGTCGCCCTCGTCGTGCCCGACCTCGAGAACCCCATGTTCCAGGGCGTGCTCAAGGGCCTCAGCCGCGAAGCCGAGCGCGACGGATACCGCGTGCTCGTCGCCGACACCGCCGAGCGCGTCGCCGACGAGGAGGAGATCGCCGCCGAGGCGAGGTCCCGCTGCGACGCGCTCGTGCTCGTCTCCCCCCGCATGCCGGCCGAGCGCCTCGAGGCGCTCCTCGCCCGATCGGGGCCGATCGTGGTCGTGAACCGGCCCGTCGCGAGCAACCCCGCCGCCGAGCTCTCCATCGACTACGCCCATGCGGCCGGGGCGATCGCCGAGCACCTCTTCTCACTCGGTCACACCCGGCTCGCCTACGTCGCCGGCCCGCCGCAGTCCTACGCCGACGGGCTGCGCCGCCGCGGGCTCGCCGAGTTCGTCGCCCACCACGCCGACGTGCAGGTCGAGGACATCGCGGGCGGCTCCCAGATCGAAGACGGCTATCGCGCGGCCGAGCACGTGCTCTCCTCCGGCGCCACCGCGATCGTCGCGTTCAACGACCTCATCGCGCTCGGCCTGCTCGCACGGCTCCGCGAGCTCGGCGTCGACGTGCCCGGTGAGCTGTCGGTCGCCGGCATCGACGACGTGCCGCTCGCCAGGTTCGCCGCTCCCCCGCTGACGACCATGTCGGTGCCGCGCGTGGAGCTCGGCGCGCAGGCCTGGCGGCGCCTCCGCGACGAGATGGCCGGCACGCCGGCGACGCATCCGCTCTCCTATCGAGCGATCCTGGAGGCCCGTGGCAGCACCGGTCCCGCTCCCGAGGCGACCGGATGGCTCTCGCCCGGCCGCCCGATCCTGCGCATCGGCGACCGCGTGGTCGCCCGGTACGAGGAGGGACGCACCATCGACTCGGTGCTCTCGCCTCGCCCCTACCTGCACCCCGTGGAGTCGCTCGGCGGCGTGCGCGTCACCGACGTGCACCCGACCGACCACCTGCACCACTACGGCATCGGCATCGCCCTGCCCGACGTGAACGGCACCTCCTACTGGGGCGGTCGCACCTACGTGCAGGGCGTCGGATCGGTCATGCTCGAGAACCAGGGCCTGCAGCGCCGCGACGACCTCGAGCTCGTCGGCGACGCCTTCGTCGAACGCCTCACCTGGATCGACGAACGCGAGGTCGCGCAGCTCAGCGAGGTGCGTCGCATCACCGGCCGGCCGACGAGGGTCGGCGAGCGCGACGCGTGGATGCTCGGATGGCGGTCGAGCCTCGCCGCGAACTTCGGGGCGCTCCGCCTCGGCTCGCCGGCGACGAACGGCCGCGACGGCGCCGGATACGGCGGACTGTTCTGGCGCTTCCCGAAGTGGGAGGCGACGGTCGTGACGCGCGACGGCGTCGGCGAGGCCGCCGCGCACGGCTCGCGCTCGCCCTGGCTCGCGGTCGTCGACTCGCAGCGTCGCATCACCGTGTTGCTCGCGCAGCCGGCCGATCGAGAGCCGCTCGCATGGTTCGCCAGGGTCTCGGAGTACCTCGGCATCGGACCGGCGATCGCGTGGGACGACGAGGTGCACGTGGCCGAGGGCGGGCGACTCGAGCTCGGCATCGACGCGCTCATCGTCGACCGGATCATCACCGACCCGGCCGAACTCGAGCGGCTCGCCGAACGCCTCGCGACCGAGGCGAACGCGGACATCCCCGGCCTCGACCTCAAGCCGGCGCTCGCGAATCCCAACGGCATCCGCACGCCCGCTGCGGCCACGGGCGCGACAGTCGACTCAGGGCGCGCATGAGCGACGCTCCGCTCAGGGTCGGCATCGCCGGCATCCACGGACACGGCGCGAGCCACGTCGCCGCGGCGATCGCCCTCGAGCGCACCGGGAGCATCCAGCTCGCCGCCGTCGCCGACCCCCGGCCGCCCGAGAGCGGGCTCGAGGGCGTCGTCGCGCATGCGGACGCGCTGGAGATGATCGACCGCGAGGCGCTCGACGTCGTCGTGCTGTCCACGCCCATGCACACGCACCTCCCGCTCGCCCACGCGGCGCTGCGGGCCGGCGCCCACGTGCTGCTCGAGAAGCCGCCGACGCCGACGCTGGCGGACTTCGAACGCCTCGTCGCGGCATCCGCCGAGACCGGGAGGTCGGTGCAGATCGGCTTCCAGAGCCTCGGGTCATCGGCGATCGGCGCCGTGCGCGACCTGGTCGTCGCGGGTGCGGTCGGCGAACCCGTCGGGTACGGCGCGCTCGGCACGTGGCCGCGCACCGAGCAGTACTGGCGGCGCGCACCGTGGGCCGGACGCCGCACGCTCGACGGCCTGCCGGTCGTCGACGGCGCGGTGACGAATCCGCTCGCGCACGCCGTGGCGACCTCGCTGGCGGTCGCCGGTGCGACCACGACGGCGGATGTCGCCGACGTGCGACTCGACCTCTACCGCGCGAACGACATCGAGGCCGACGACACGTCGTCCCTCATCGTCGACCTGGTCGACGGGGCGCGGGTGGCCGGCGCCCTGAGCCTCACGGCCGGGGCCCGGGCCGAGCCGTGCGTCGTCGTGCGCGGCACGGAGGCTCGACTCGTGCTCTGGTACACGCTCGACCTCGTGCAGGTGTTCCGCCCCGGAAGCGCACTGCCCACGACGACGGCGCATGCGCGGACCGGGCTGCTCGAGAACCTCGTCGACCACGTGCGCCTCGGCACGCCCCTGCTGGTGCCCGTCTCGGCCACCGGGGCGTTCATGCGCGTGCTCGAGGCGGTGCGCACGGGCGAGGCCGCCCGTCCGATCGATCCGCGGCACGTCGACCGGACGACCGACGCCGACGGCGATCACCGCGTCGTGCGGGACCTCGAGGCGTGGTCGGAGCGCGTGGTGCTCGAAGGCAGGACCTTCCGCGAGCTCGGCGCGCCGTGGACGGCCGAGCCGCCCACGGCCTGAGCGCTACGCCGCGTCGCCCACCGAGATCGCCTCGGCCTCGACGAGCGCGGGCTCGGACTCCGGCCGGTCGACCCGCCGGAGCGCGCGATGCCCGATCACGACGATGAGCGTCGCGACGAGCACGGAACCCGCCGCCGCGTAGTACGGAGCCTGCGGCGAGATGAGCCGCGCGAGCTCCGCTGCGGCGGGCGGCGCCATCGCCCCGCCGAGGAACCGCACGGCCGAGTACGCGCTCGACGCCACCGAGCGTTGCAGGTCGGTCGCCTCCATGACGCACTCGGTGAGCACGGTGTTCAGCACGCCGAGCACGAGTCCGCCCACGATGATCCAGACCACGAGCCAGGCCTGCGACTCGATCGAGAGCCCGGCGGCGACGAGCACGACCGCGAGGAGCGGCAGTGCGATGCGCAGCACGAGCGTGCGCGGCATCCGTGCGGTGAGCAGCGGCGCGACGAAGACCGAGGTGATCGCGAGCGCGACCCCCCACCCGAAGAACGTGAAGCCGAGGCCGAGGGCGTCGAATCCGAGCGGGAACGGCGAGTAGGCGAGCAGCACGAAGAAGCCGATGTTGTAGAACAGCGCCGTGGCGGCGAGCACGGCGAGGGCCGGCTGGCCGAGCGCGCGGATCGGCGCCGAGAGCCGCGTCGGTTCTGGTCGCGGGTCGTCGGGCGCGCCCTTCAGCAGCACCACGATGGCGATGAAGCCGACGGCCATGAGCACGGCGGTGCCGAAGAACGGGCCCCGCCAGCTGAGATTGCCGAGCAGTCCGCCGAGGAGCGGGCCGATCGCGATGCCGAGTCCGAGGGCGGCCTCGTAGAGGATGATGGCCGCGCCCGAGCCGCCCGAGGCGGCGCCGACGATGGTCGCGAGCGCGGTCGAGATGAAGAGGGCGTTGCCGAGGCCCCAGCCCGCACGGAAGCCGATGATCGACTCGACGTTCTGCGAGAGGCCCGCCGCCGCCGCGAACACGACGATGATGCCGAGTCCGATGAGCAGGGTCTTCTTCGCCCCGATGCGGCTCGAGATGTAGCTGGTGCCGAGCATCGCGACGCCGGTCACGAGCAGGTAGCTCGTGAACAGCATCTCGGTCTCGGTGGGCGTGGCCTCCAGGCCCTCGGCGATGGCCGGGAGGATCGGGTCGACGAGCCCGATGCCCATGAACGCGATCACGCTCGCGAACGCGACGGCCCAGACCGCCTTCGGCTGCTTCAGGATCGACCCGGATGCGCCGTGCCCGGCGCTCACGCGACCTCTCCGGCCTGCATCGCGGCACGGGCGCGCTCGAGCCGCGTTCGCACGATCTCGACGGATGCCGCGAGCGTGGCGATCTCGTCGTCGGTGAGGTCGTCGAACGTGGGCTCGAGCACCGAGGCGATCTCGTCGCGCCACGCGGTTAGCGCGGCGACGCCGCTCGCGTCTGCCGAGATGAGCCAGGCCCGGGCGTCGCCCGCGTCGGCGATGCGCCGGATCCACCCGCGCTCGTCGAGCGTGTGCACGAGCTTGGTCATCGTCGGCTGGCTCACGCGGCTGGCGCGGGCGAGCTCGCCGAGGCGCACCGGACCGAGGTCGCGGAGCACCGCGAGGGTGCGCCAGATGGCGGGAGACTCGGTGTTGCCGCTGGCGGATGCCGCGAGGCGGGTGAGTCGGCTGTTCACCGCGACGAGGTCGCCGAGCACGGTGCGGAGGTCTTGTGGCATGCCTCCAGTATACATAGCTTGGCTATGCAATTTCCTTGGTCACCAACGACACCGACCGCCGCGGCACTGGCGGCCCCGGCCGCCGAGTCGTAGGATCCGGATCGGCGGCCCCCTGTCGCATGCCCCGATGAAGGAGCACACCATGACCACCGAGCATGCCGCCACCGTTCCGATCTCATCGGCCGACGGCATCACCCTCCAGCGGCTCGCACGGGCCGGCGGGTACGACGGCCCGAACGACGGCGCTCCGGGGCCGAACACCTGGAGGGGCCTCCAGCAGGCCGCCAAGGGCTACGGCTACACCGGCACCGTCGACGGCCTGCCGGGACCCGGCACGTTCCGCGCCCTCCAACGACTGGCCGCCCTCGGCGGCTACACCGGCCCCGTCGACGGCGTCATGGGGACCGCCTCGTGGAGGGGCGTGCAGACCGTCCTCGAGGGCTTCGGCTACGCCGGTCCGATCGACGGCGCACCGGGACCGGACACGAACCGGGCGTTCCAGGTGCTGGCCCGCATCGGCGGCTACTTCGGCCCCTACGACGGCGTCCTCGGGCCGAACTCCTGGAAGGGCGTGCAGACCGTGCTCACGGGCGCCGGGTACACCGGCCCCATCGACGGCATCGAAGGCCCGAACACGTGGAAAACGCTGCAGCGCATCGCGGTCCGCGGCGGATACACGGGGCCGATCGACGGCGTCGCCGGCCCGAACACCTACGCCGGGCTGGCCGCCCTCCTCCTGCGGAGCGAGCACGACTGAGCTCCGCGAACGACGGATGCCCCGTGGCTCATGACGAGCCACGGGGCATCCGTTTTCGTTCAGGTGACGCAGGTCACCTCAAGCTGCGACCCTCTCGCGAGGGCGGCGACTACTTGAGGGTGACGGTCGCGCCGGCTTCCTCGAGGGCAGCCTTCGCCTTCTCGGCGGTCTCCTTGTTCGCGCCCTCGAGCACGGCCTTGGGAGCACCGTCGACGACGGCCTTGGCCTCGCCGAGGCCGAGCGAGGTGAGCTCGCGGACGGTCTTGATGACCTGGATCTTCTTGTCGCCGGCAGCCTCGAGGATGACGTCGAAGGAATCCTTCTCCTCAACCTCTTCGACAGCAGCGCCAGCGCCACCGGCGGCGGCGACGGGAGCGGCCGCGGTGACCTCGAACTTCTCCTCGAACGCCTTCACGAACTCGCTGAGCTCGACAAGCGTCAGACCGGCAAACTGCTCGAGCAGCTCTTCAGTGGTGAGCTTCGCCATGATGTATCTCCTAGATATTTTGTGGTTGTAGAACGAGAACGTCGGGCGCTTACGCGGCCTCGGCGGTCTCCAGCTTTTCGCGAAGCGCGTCGATGGTGGCGGCAGCCTTGCCCATCGTCGCCTTCATCATTCCCGCTGCCTTCGCCAGCAGAACCTCACGGCTCTCGAGCGAGGCGTACTTGTTGACCTCGTCGGCGTCGAGGGACTTGCCCTCGAAGACGCCGCCCTTGATCACAAGATTCGGGTTTGCCTTGGCGAAGTCACGAACGGCCTTGGCGGTGGCGACGAAGTCACCGTGCACGAAGGCGACGGCGGACGGACCGTTGAGGTCGTCGTCCAGCGTCGAGATACCCGCGTTGTTCGCGGCGATCTTGGTCAGCGTGTTCTTCACCACGGCGTAGGACGCGTCCTGACGGATGTTGTTGCGCAGCTGCTTGAGCTGGGCAACCGTCAGGCCGCGGTATTCGGTCAGCAGAACGGCGGTCGAGCTCTCGAACAGGTTCGTGAGTTCGGCAACCGAGGCTTCCTTGTTCGCCATGGCCACTCCTTGTGTACTCAACGTGCATCGCGGTGGCGGTGCACGGCTTCGGATCGCAGCTGGCGAGGTGATGCGGACAGCAAAAAGGCTCCGGCGCAGTTGCGCGGAGCCTGGCCCGATTCTCATCGGAAAGTCTTCGTCACACCTGCGCGGGCCCTTGCTTTCGCAAGACTTCGGTCGGCACATCTTTCGATGCGCACGACAACCAGCGGTCTTCGGCTTCGGAACACACTACCGGATGCCGCGGGCACGGCCAAATCGAGGCCAGCGGGCGCTCTACAGCGGGAGCGGCGTCACCGGCGCCTGCAGGCACACCGCACGAACGAGATCGCGGTCGCCCCATGGCGCGGCGATCATGCGCGACGAGTCGTCGCCGATGACGTCGTAGATGTACGGCTCGTCGCTGACGGGCGTCGCCACGGCCTGAGACGTGGTGAGAGTGGTCCGTCCGGCGAGTTCGGCCTCGGTGTAGAAGTCGAGCATGTCGACCCGAGTGCTCCAGACGATCGCCCATGGGAAGGTCGTCGCCACGTGGATCGAGACGCACGACTCGATCCCGAGGGGGTCCCTGAACACCTCGACCTCGTAAAGGGAGGGATCGTCGGGAAGTTGCGGTCCGCTGTCGATGGAGCAGTATCCGAGACCCGACTTGGTGTCGCCTGGCGCGAGCACAGCCGTGTCATTCGCGGTTCCCCCGATGCGCCAGACGCCGGTCGCCGCGTCGAACGAGATCGTCGCGATGCGGGACAGGCCGAAGGCGCCCGGCACCGTGGGGTCGTACCCCCACAACGGAGGCAGGTCGACGTCGAACTCGACCCACCACTCGAGCGGCGTCGCGGTCGTGTTCGTCACGGACATCTGCATGATGCAGATGTCCGCATCGTTCGGCGACTGGCTGGGTTCGGAGAGCGAGAACTCGAGCCCCGGGGACATCGCGATCGGGTCGTGCGAGGTGTCGGCCACTGCAGGGAACGAGGCGAGCGACGTCGCATCGGCGTGGAACCGCGTCTCGTCGACCCAGGCCGCGGTGGTCTCCGCGACCGTCCCGGCCCCGCCGATCATCAGCGCAGCCGCGGCGAGCGTGGCGACCGCCCGCCACACGCGCGACCGGGCGGTCACGTGCCGCCGCCGGCGACCGGCGCGGCCGCCTCGGCGGATGCCGCGGCATCCGCCTCGTCCTCGTCATCCCGGCGCCCCGACGGCAGCATCGCGAGCCCCACGAGGGCGGCGATGGCGATCAGCAGCGGGATCGCCACGGGCGGACGGCTGATCGTCTCGACGACGTATCCGCCCCCGGCGACGACGAACAGCGGGGTGGGCACGCTGGTGCCGGCAGGGACCCGGTACGCCTCGCCGTCCGCGGAGTCGTTCGCGTCGCCCTTCATCACGACCGCGAAGCCGCCGTGGGCGGGTTCGATCGCCACGACCCGGTGCGTCACGAGCTTCTGCGTGTGCGTGCTCATCAGGGTGATCACGTCGCCCGGGGCGACCTCCTCGATGGCCCGTGGCACGCCCACGATGAGGTCGCCCGTGCGGATGCCCGGCTGCATCGACCCCGAGACCACGATGAGCGGATGCAGCAGCCCGGCCGCGCTCGCCCCCCACATCAGGCCCGACAGCACGCCGACCCCCGCCAGGATCCAGAGCGCGGCGCTCCCGATGCCGCGCAGCACCCTCATGAGCGACGCTCCGGTCGTCGCGCACGCGACCGGCTCGCGGCGACGCCGGCCAGCAGGGCGCCGGTGGCCAGCAGCGCGGTTCCCCACACGAGCGCGACGAGGGACGCGCCGGTGGTGGGGAGCCCGCCGTCGCCGCCGCCGTCGCCGGGCACGCCTCCGGGCGCGGCGTCGTCGGCGACGAAGGTGAGCCGTCCGAGCGCCGTTCCGTCCACCCCGCGCGGCGCGTCCGCGTCGACGCCGACCGTGACCGACACCTCGATGACGCCCGCAGGCATGGGCGTCTCCGCGAAGGTCGAGAGGGCGGTGCACGCACCTCCCCTGCAGACCGTCACATCGAGGGAGCCGTCGGCGAGCAGCCCGGTGCGCTCCACCCACTCGATCGACGTGAGGGTCGCGTCGCGTTCCAGCGTGGCCTCCGCGGCTTGCGTGCGGAGCTCACCGGGCACGAGGTCCTCGAAGACGAGCGTGAACTCGACCGACTCGGCCGCACGCGAGGGACCGGCCGCTCCGACGGCGAGCAGGAGCGACCCGGCGAGCACGGCGATCATCGCGGCGGCCCAGGTGAGGGCGCCGCGGTGCGCGCGGATGCTCGTCATGCGATCTCGTCTCAGCCGGCCGCGACATCCAAGCTCGAATGATGCGGCGAGGAGTCTCCTCTTACGGGGCGACCGTGGAACCGATGAACTGCAGTGGCACGGCGGGCGAGGTCACGTTCTGCATCAGGTCGTCATCGGGCGAGACCCAGTCGGGCGTCTGCACCACGACCCACAGGCCGAGCGTCGAGTTCGCCGGGATGACCGTCGTCGCGTACGCGGCCGTACCGGCTTCGTCGGTGAAGACGCCGATCGCCGCGGGCGACGATGGGGCGGTCACCAAGGGGTCGAAGAGCGGGTTGCCGGTCAGGTTGAGGGTGGCCAGCTCCACGCTCAGGTCGACGTCCGAGTCGTTCCAGAGCCAGATCTGCACCGCGCGCGTCTCCTCGGGCACGAGGTCGGCGAAGGACGCGGCCGGGATCACGACCGCGGTGCCCAGCTCGTCTGCCTCTTCCCAGGCCGCGTCGCCCGGGGCCGGCGCGGTGTCCCCGACCGCCCCGTACAGTTCGATGGCCGAGGTGTTCGCCGTGGCGCTGAACCAGACGTTATCCGTCCAGGCCGCGGTGGTGATCGCAGCACCGACGCCGAGGACGGCGACGGCCGCGAGTGAGATTCCGGTGATGAGCCGACGCTTGCGCGCCTGCTCGGGAGTACGCGTTGACATGGCATTTCCCTTCGTCTCCGACCGTTCGGCCGAGGTTCGCGGCCTCCGCCCGGCTGGGCGGCCGCCTGTGGTTGTTCAGTTGTGATCGAGCGGATGCCGCGGCATCCGGAGTCCGTCGGTCAGTCGACCGTCACCCCTTCGGTGGTCGCCTCGAAGACGAGGTCGAGTCGCCCGGAGCGGCCGGCGTTCTGCTGGGGCCAGTCCTCGGGCGTGGTCACGGTGATCGTGACGGTGAGCCAGTCGCCGCCGCGGAGCACCCACCCGTCGACCGAGGGGACCGCCGTGCCGTTCCGGTCGATCGCCGAGACGGCGACGGCGGGCGGGTCGGGGAACAGGTTGGCGCCCGACCAGGACACGTCGGATGCATCGGCCGTGTCGAACAGCAGGCCGAGCGGCAGCGAGCCCTGGTTGCGGAGCCAGACCGTCGCGCTCCGCGTCTGGCCGGGACCCAGGTTCTGGAAGTCGATGGCGGGCGGCACGAAGCGCACCACCTCCCCGCTGTTCGCGGGATCCGGTCCGGGGAACTCCTGCCAGTCGACCTCGTCGGGCACGGCGCCGGTCTCCGCGCCGCCCAGGAACTCGACGCCGCCCTGCAGGTTGATCGTGCCGGAGGAGACCGTCGTGGTGAACGTCGTGCTGTCGGTCCAGGCCGCCATGGTGATCGCGGCCCCGGCGCCGGTGACGGCGAGGGCGGCGAGAGCGAGCCGGAGGAGGTTCAGGGAGCGCGCGCCGCGCGATCGACCGCCGTGACGGGTCGACCCACCTCGCGCCATCTTGCCCCCCAGCTCGACTGGCTGAAAGCCTACTGGCCGCGCCCCGCAGGCACTAGGCCTCACCCGCGGAGCGCCGGCGCGCGGCATCCGGGATCGAATTCGCGGAACGCGGGAATAGTTGACCGATGTCCAAAGTTGACTCAATGCAACCAAAAATATATAGTTGTTGAATATCAACTTTGTGAAACGCGCAAGACGTAAGGAAACACCGTGACTTCAGTGGCAGACAAGCCCGCGACCGGGGCCGTACCGGTCGCACCGGCGCAACGCACCCCGCGCGAGGTGATCATCGCGATCTCCGGTCTCGTCGTGGCGATGTTCGTCGCCGTCATCTCCGGCACGGTCGTCTCGACCTCGATGCCGCTCATCATCGCCGACCTCGGCGGCGACCAGACCGCCTACACCTGGGTCATCACCGCGAGCCTGCTCGCGATGGCCGTCTCCACCCCGATCTGGGGCAAGCTCGCCGACCTGGTGAACCGCAAGGCGCTGCTCATGGCGGCGATCGGCCTGTTCGTCGTCGGCACGGCGATCGCGGGCTTCGCCCAGGACACCACGACCCTTATCGCCGTGCGCGTGATCCAGGGCCTCGGCGCGGGCGGCCTCATGTCGCTCGTCATGATCCTCATCGCCGTCATCATCTCGCCGCGCGAGCGCGGCAAGTACATGGGCTTCGTCGGCGGCATCATGGCCGTCGCGACCATCGGCGGCCCGCTGCTCGGCGGCGTCATCACCGACGCCTGGGGCTGGCGCGCGAACTTCTTCCTGCCGGTGCCGCTCGCGATCATCGCGCTCATCGTCATCTCGCGCACGCTGCACCTGCCGCCCATGCCGAAGCGCGCCGTGAAGATCGACTACATCGGCATCGTGCTGCTCGCCGTCGGCGTCTCGCTGCTGCTCGTCTGGGTGTCGCTCGGCGGCAGCGAGTTCGAGTGGGACTCGATGACCAGCTACGTGATGATCGGCGTCTCGGCGCTCGCGATCATCGGCTTCATCATCACCGAGTTCTTCGTGCCCGAGCCCATCGTTCCGATGACGCTCTTCAAGAACCGCACCTTCACGCTCGCCGTGATCGCCTCGGTCGCCATCGGCGTCTCGATGTTCGCCACCAGCGTCTTCCTCGCCCAGTACTTCCAGCTGGCGCGTGGCGCGACCCCCACCGAGTCGGGCCTCATGACGATCCCGATGATCGTCGGCCAGATGGGCGCCTCGATCCTCATCGGCGCACTCATCAGCAAGTTCGGCAAGTGGAAGATCTTCATGCTCCTCGGGTCGGTGCTCGTCGTCGCCGGCAGCTACCTCATGACGACGCTCAGCTACGACACCGACTACCTCCAGGTCAGCGTCTACATGGTCGTGCTCGGCGCCGGCCTCGGCATGGTCATGCAGAACCTCACGCTCGTCGTGCAGAACGACACCCCCGCCTCGCAGCTGGGTGCCGCGAGCTCCAACGTGAACTTCTTCCGCACGATCGCGGGCACCATCGGCGTCACGATCATGGGCTCGCTGCTGGCCACGCAGGTCACGACGCACATCACGTCGGGCCTGAAGAGCTACACCCCCACCTCGCCTGAGGACGTCGAGGCGCTGAAGGGCCTCGCCGGCGGCGGCATCCCCCACGTCTCCGAACTGCCCGACGGCATCCGCGTCATCATCGAGAACGCCTACGGCAACGGCATCGCCGACGTGTTCTGGGTCGCCGTGCCGCTCGCGGTGCTGAGCGTGCTCGCCATCGCCTTCCTGCCGAACAAGGCGCTCTCGACGAAGACCTCGGCCGAGCAGCTGAAGGAGGAGTTCGAGCAGGTCGCGATCGACCTGGCCGAAGCCGAGATCGGCGCTCCCGTCACGTCGTCCATCGCGATGATCGAGGAGGATGCCGCGGCGGAGGGCACGGCGAAGACCGCCACGCGCACGCGCGGCGCCGACGACGAGCGCACCGCTCCGGCCACGGGCGGCGACCGCTAACATGACGATCGTGACCGAGGCATCCCCAGCCGTCGACGAGGCCATCGCCGACGTCGAAGAGCAGATGAGCATGCTCTTCAACCGGGCCCGCCTCATCTGGAAGGAGGCGGCGCAGAAGGTCCACCCCGACCTGCAGCCCGCCGGCTACAAGCTGCTCTCGGCGATCGTGCGCCTGCGCACCGCGAATGCGCACGTGCTGGCCGACATGTTCGAGATGGACAAGTCCGTGGTCAGCCGCCAGGTCCGCGTGCTCGAGGAGTTCGGCCTCGTCGAGACTCGTGCCGACGAGAAGGACGGGCGCGTGCGCGTGCTCGTCGCCACGCCGCTGGCCGAATCGCGCGTCCGCGAGGTGCGCGAGGGCAACCAGCAGCGCCTGCGCGACGTGCTGCTCGATCACCCCGAGGCCGAGCTGCGCAGCTTCGCCACGCTGCTGCGCCGCATCGCCGAGGCCTGAGCCCCGGTCACCCGTCACGTCACGAAGGCCCGCACCCCACAGGGTGCGGGCCTTCGTGCGTGCAGCGCACATGGGCGGCCGTGGATCCGACGAGAGTCCATGCCCCTCGACCGAGTACGGCCCAGGTGGCCGGGGTCGGGGCGGACGCGGACGCGACCGGGAGCGGGAGCGGGATCAGTTCACGGGCGCGGCCGGCAGCCGCACGGTGAACACGGTCGCGCCGGGCTCGCTCGCCACGTCGACCTCGCCGTGGTGCGCCTCGACGACGGCCCGCACGATCGCGAGCCCGAGTCCGGTGCTGCCGGCGCGGCGCGAACGCGAGGAGTCGCCGCGGGCGAAGCGCTCGAACAGGGAGCCGACGAGCTCGGGCGGGATGCCGGGACCGTCGTCGGCGACGCGCAGCACGACCTCGTCGCCGTCGCGCTCGAGCGACGCGACCACGTGCGTGCCCTCGGGCGTGTGCACCCGGGCGTTCGCGAGCAGGTTGGTCACGACCTGGCGCAGGCGCGGCTCGTCGCCGACGACGTCGGTCGCGGCATCCGTCACCCGCACCTCCCAGTCGTGACCGGGACCGGCGGCCTGGGCGTCGCCGACCGCCTCGCCGAGCATGCGCTCGAGGTCGACGGGCAGGGCCGCGAGCTCGCGACCCTCGTCGAGGCGGGCGAGCAGCAGCAGGTCTTCGACGAGCTCGGTCATGCGCACGGACTCGGACTCGATGCGCGAGATCGCGTGCGTCACGTCGGGCGGGAGGTCGCCGCCGTGCAGTCGCGTGAGCTCGGCGTACCCGCGGATCGACGCCAACGGCGTGCGGAGCTCGTGGCTCGCGTCCGCGACGAACCGGCGGACCTTGCGCTCGCTGTGCTCGCGCGCCGTCAGGGCGGATGCCACGTGCCCGAGCATGCGGTTGAACGCCGTGCCCAGCCGGCCGACCTCGGTGCGCTCGTCGTCGACGGGCACGCGTTCGGCGAGCGCCACGTCGCCGCGCTCGAGGGGCAGCTCGGAGACGCGCTGCGCGGTCTCGGTGACGCTCGCGAGCGGCCTGAGCGCGCGGCGCACGACGACCGATCCGACGAAGAGCGCGACCACGAGGCCGAGCACGGCGACGATCGAGATCGTGATCGCCAGTTGGGCGGTGGTCGCGGTCACCTCGGCGAGCGGCAGCGCGAGCACGACCTTCAGGCCGTTCCACTCCGGCAGCTCGACCGCCTGCGCCCGGTACTCGCCGAGCCGGTCGATCGAGATCGAGTGGGGCTCGCCGTCGGCCGGAACCTCGGTGAGGGGCTGCGCGAGGTCGACCGGCAGGTCGAGCACGCGGCCGCGATCGGTGATGTACCCGGCCGTCGGCGTGCCGTCCTCGGGCACGAGCGCGGCGAGGGTTCCCGCCTGCTGGCCGGGGATGTCGAGCAGGACGCTGGGACCCTCGTTCGGGTCGCCGGGGAAACCCGGACCCGAGGCGCGGAGGTTCGTGCGCGAGATCGCGTCGTCGAGGTTGCCGTCGAGGCGGTCCATCGAGGCGCTGTGGAAGACGGCGACGGTCACCAGGCCGACGGTCGCGCTGACCGCGACGAGCAGGGCCGCGACGATGACGAGCAGGCGACGGTGCAGTGTCCACGGCCGGCGCCGGCGACGACCCGGATGCTCGGACGGATCGGCGTCGGGTTCGACGGCAGCGCCCGCGCCGGTGTGCACGGCGTCGGCTCGCGCGGCGGCGGCGTGACCGGGATCGCCCGGCTTCGTCATCCGGCGGCCTTGATCATGTAGCCGGCGCCGCGCACGGTGTGGATCATCGGCTCGCGCCCGGCGTCGATCTTCTTGCGCAGGTAGGAGATGTAGAGCTCGACGACCGACTCCTTGCCGCCGAAGTCGTAGGACCAGACGCGGTCGAGGATCTGCGCCTTGCTGAGCACGCGGCGCGGGTTGCGCATGAGGTAGCGCAGCAGCTCGAACTCGGTCGCGGTCAACTCGATGGGCGTGCCGGCGCGCTCGACCTCGTAGGAGTCCTCGTCGAGGGTGAGGTCGCCGACGGCGAGCACCGGGTCCTTCGCGTTCGCCAGGGTGATCGACGAGCGGCGGATGAGGCCGCGCAGCCGCGCGACGACCTCCTCGAGGCTGAACGGCTTGGTGACGTAGTCGTCGCCGCCCGCGGTGAGCCCGGCGATGCGGTCGTCGAGCGAGTCCTTCGCGGTGAGGAAGAGCACGGGCGTCTCGGTGCCGTCGGCGCGCACGCGCTGCAGCACCTCGAGGCCGTCGATGTCGGGGAGCATGATGTCGAGCACGATCGCGTCGGGCCGGAACTCGCGCGCCACCTTCACGGCGCTGACGCCGTCGGCGGCGGTGCGCACGTCCCATCCCTCGTAGCGCAGGGCCATCTTCAGGAGGTCGGTGAGCGAGTGCTCGTCGTCGACCACGAGCACGCGGACCATGGAGCCGTCGCCCTTGGCGATCTGCGGGGAACGGTGCGGAGTGGCGGTCGTCATGTCTCCAGTATCCCCGCCGCGCTATGCGTTTCCTATGGACTTCTTGAGCGGATGCCGCGTGCCCGGTGCGGGCCGACGACATAGCCACGCATGGGCCGGGCCATAGGGACCGCATAGGCCTCGTGCCTAGCGTCGAGCCGATCGAACCCACCGAACCCCCGAGGAAGCCCATGTTCTTCACGTATCTCCGGCGCGAACTCGCCGGCCGCCGCAGACAGACGGCGATCATCGCCATCGGGATGGCGTTGGCGATCGCCCTCGTCATCATCGTCAACTCCGTCGCATCGGGGGTGAAGGCCGCGCAGGCCGACGTGCTCGAGTCCGTCTACGGCGTGGGCACGGACATCACCGTGACCCAGTCACCCACCCCGCCCGAGGACGGCGACGCCGCCGGCGGCGGACCGCGCTTCGAGTTCGACTCGGGGGCCGGCACGACGACCGACGGCACGACCGAGCTCAGCCAGTCGCGCCTGATGGCCGGCTTCGGCGCGAGCACGTTCGACCAGGGCGCCCTCGACACCGTGCTGGGCGTGGACAACGTGGCCGCGGCATCCGCGACCCTGTCGCTGACGAACACGACGTTCAACGGCGAGATGCCGGACTTCAGCCAGCAGCAGCCGACCGACGGCCAGGCCGACGGCGGCACCGACCAGCAGGCCGGTGGCACGCCCCCGCAGGGCGGCCCCGACGGCGCCGGCGGCAGCGCGTTCGACGTCGACTCGTTCAGCGTGCTCGGCCTCGACCCCTCAGCCGACGCGATCGGCCCGCTCTCGGCCGTGACCCTCTCGGAGGGCCGTACGCTCGACGCCGACGACGCTGGCGCGGACGTCGCCGTGCTCGACGCCGACTACGCCACGAGCGCCGAGCTCGCGGTGGGCGACACCATCGACATCGGCGGCACCGACTTCGAGATCGTCGGCACGGTCACCTCGAACGCCGCCGACTCGGCGAGCGCGTCGAACGTGTACATCCCCCTCGACGTGGCCCAGGCTCTCTCGGGCGAGGACGGCATGATCTCGAACATCTACGTGCAGGCCGCCTCGTCGACCGACATCGCCCAGGTGCAGGCCGACATCGAGACCGCCCTGCCCGACGCGACCGTGTCGACGCAGGAGGACCTCGCGTCGAGCGTGTCCGGCTCGCTCAGCACCGCGTCCGACCTCGTGTCGAACCTGGGCCTCTGGCTCTCGCTCGCGGTGCTCGTCGCCGCGTTCCTCATCGCGATCCTCTTCACCATCTCGGGCGTCACGCGACGCACCCGCGAGTTCGGCACCCTGAAGGCGATCGGCTGGGCGAACCGCCGCATCGTCGGACAGGTCGCGGGCGAGTCGCTCGTGACGGGCCTCATCGGCGGCGCACTGGGCATCGCGATCGGCCTCATCGGCATCGTCGTGATCAACGTCATCGCGCCGACCCTGTCGGGCAGCGCCTCCAGCGGCGGCTTCGACATGGCCGGGGGCGCGGCCGGCGGAGGTGCCTCCGGCGGCGATGCGGCGGGCGGCGGGCGGTCCTTCGGCGGCCCCATGGCGCAGACGGCCGCGGCCACCACCGAGGTCGCCCTGCAGGCCCCGATCACCGTGTCGGTCATCGCGATCGCCGTGGGCATCGCGATCCTCGGCGGGCTGCTCGCCGGCGCGATCGGCGGATGGCGCGCCTCACGACTGCGCCCCGCAGAGGCCCTGCGGAGCGTCGGCTGACCGGCCCCGCGACATCCGACCACGCTTCGAGACCGAGGACACCATGTACACACTCACGAAACTCACGAAGACCTACCAGCAGGGCAACCGCACGGTGCACGCCCTGAAGAACGTCGACCTGCGGATCGGGGCCGGCCAGCACGTGGCCATCCAGGGCCCGACGGGCGGCGGCAAGTCGACCCTGCTGCAGATGCTCGGCGGGCTCGACCGGCCGACCTCCGGCTCGATCACCATCGGCGAGGAGGACATCTCGAAGATGCCCGACGGCAAACTGGCGAAGATCCGCGCCAAGGAGATCGGCTTCGTCTTCCAGGGCTTCAACCTCATCCCGACGCTCACCGCGCAGGAGAACGTCGAGACCGCGCTCGAGCCGCTCGGCATCTCCGGCGAGCTCCGTGCGAAGCGGGCCACCGAGGCGCTCGCCTCCGTCGGCCTCGCCGACCGGGCCGGGCACCTGCCGAGCGAGCTCTCGGGCGGTCAGCAGCAGCGCGTCGCGATCGCCCGCGCGCTCGTGAAGGAGCCCGACGTGCTCCTCGCCGACGAGCCGACCGGCGCCCTCGACGAGGAGACCCGCGACGAGATCCTCGACATCCTCGAGGGCCTCTGGCGCGACCGCGGGCTCACGCTCATCGTCGTGACGCACGACTCGGCGGTCGCCCGTCGCGCCGAGCGGCGCCTGCACATCAAGGCGGGCACGGTCACCGAGCGCTGACCCGCTGCCACCCGAGCGGATGCCGCGGCCACGACATGTGGCCGCGGCATCCGTGCGTTCGGGGGCGTGAGCTCGACGTCAGCGCGGGAAGCGCACCACGACGCGCAGTCCGCCGCCCGGCCGAGGCGCGAGGTCGAGCGAGGCGCCATGCCGCTCGGCGATCGCCGCCACGATCGAGAGGCCGAGCCCCCGGCCGCGGTCGCCCGCCTCGCGCGTGCGACCGCCGCCCCGAGTGAACGGCGCGGTGAACGTCGCGACGGCGGCGGCGTCGAGCTCGGCGCCGCCGTTCTCGACCACGAGGGACGACCCGGCGGCATCCGTCGCCACCGTCACGAACCCGCCCGGCCGGTTGTGGCGCACCGCGTTCTGCACGAGGTTCGCCACGAGCTGGCGGAGCAGCACCGCGTCGCCGTCGACGACGAGCCGGCCGAGCGACGCCGTCACCTGCACGTCGGCCTGTGCGGCGCCCGGGGCCGCCTCGTCGACCACGGAGGCCGCGAGCGCGTCGAGCTCCACCGGGACGCGCTCGCCCGCCTCGGCCGACTCGACCTGCGAGAGGTCGAGCAGGGCCTCGACGGTGGCGATGCTGCGCTCGTTCATCTCGCGCAGCCGTTCGAGCAGTGCCACGTCGACCGCGCGGGACGTCAGCGCCACGTCGAGCATCGTGCGGGTCGTCGCCAAGGGCGTGCGGAGCTCGTGCGAGGCGTTGGCGGCGAATCGCCGATCGGCGTTCGCCGAGCGTTCGAGCGCGGCCAGCATCACGTCGAACGTGTCCGCGAGATCGGTGATCTCGTCGCGCGGGCCGGTGACGGCGATGCGGTGGTCGAGGTGCCCGTGCGTGGCCAGGTTCGCGGCCCGGTTGACCGCCTGGAGCGGTCGCAGCATCCGTCCCGCGACGAACCAGCCGGCCCACGCCCCGCCCGCGACGAGCAGCACGAGGGCTCCGGCCGAGACCCACAGCAGCAGCTGCACGATGTCGGCGCGAGAGCTCACCACGACCGTCGAACCGGTCGTCTCGGCGAGGAGGCCGACATCGATGACGTCCGCAGACGTCGGAGCGGCCTCGAGGGGCAGCGCCTGGGCGGGCACGGACTCCACCGCGAGCGTGTCCGCCGTGGCGGCGGCGGCCGTCATCGGCGCCGCGAACTCGTACGTCGGCACCAACCCCACGATGAGCGCGATGATCACCAGCAGCACCGTGCCCGCGACCGCGAGGAGCACCGCGTAGGTGAGCGCGAGCCGCGCCCGCACGGTCAGCCGGAACGCACGCGGTGCGGATGCCACGGGGTCAGCCACGAGCCACGTCGATCGCGTAGCCGGCACCCGGGTCCGTGCGGATCATCCACGGCTCGCCGAGCTTGCGCCGCAGGGTCGAGATCGTCACCTTCACCGAGTTCGTGAACGGGTTCGCGTTCTCGTCCCACGCCTTCTCGAGGAGCGTCTCGGCACTGACCACGCCGCCGCCCGCGCGCATGAGCACCTCGAGCACCGAGAACTCCTTGCGGCTGAGGCGCACGAACCGCCCGTCGCGGAAGACCTCCCGCCGGAACGGGTCGAGCGTGACCCCGGCCGCCTCCAGCCGCGGCGGCAGCGTGGTGAACCGCCGTCTCCCGAGGGCGCGCACGCGGGCCACGAGCTCCGGGAACTCGAACGGCTTGGCCAGGTAGTCGTCGGCGCCGAGCTCGAAACCGCCGACCTTGTCGCCCGTGCGCCGGGCGGCGGTGAGCATGAGGATCGCGGGCCGTTCCTCGCGGGCCACGAGGATGCGGCACACGTCGTCGCCGTGCACGCCGGGCAGGTCGCGGTCGAGGAGCACGACGTCGTAGTCGTTCACGTCGAGGTTGAAGAGGGCGACCGAGCCGTCGGCCGCGACATCCGCGGCGATCGCCTCGAGCGCGAGCCCGGCCCGAACGGCTTCGGCGAGGTAGGGCTCGTCCTCCACGATCAGCACACGCACGTCGGCCTCCATTCTGCTGCGGCATCCGGTCGAGTCAACCCGGTCGAGGGTAAGGAAAACGTCAGGACTGCCGCTTACGGTACGGCGACCGTGCTCCGAGTGTGCTGGGTGTCGCGCCCGTTCCGGCGCCACCGAAAGGACACCTGATGACCACACGCACCCCCCGCCGTGCTCGAGCCGGCCTCGCCCTCGCGGGCATCGGCCTGCTGCTCGCCACGCTCACCGCATGCACCCCCGGCCCCGCCGAGACGCCCGAGCTCGTCGCCGGCGACTCCGACGCCGCCTACGACGAGTGGGCCATCGACTTCGGTGCCTGCATGAAGGCCGAGGGCATCGACCTGGAGATGAGCGCCGCGACGAGCGGGTCCTCGGGCGACGACGCGAGCACGCAGTCCCTCGACGTCGGCGAGGTCGACCTCGAGGCGATGGACGCCGCGAACGAGAAGTGCATCGACGAGGTCGGCGAACCGCCCGTGCAGCCCGGGATGCCGGACGCGGAGGAGATGAACGAGGCGATGCTCGCGTTCGCCGCCTGCATGCGCGAGGCGGGCTACGACTACCCCGACCCCGAGATCTCGACCGACGGCGGCATCGTCGCGATGGAGGCGATGTCGGCCGACGAGATGGACCCGGCCGACGTGGACGCCTGCAACGAGCAGGCCGGCTTCCCCGACATGTCGGAGTCGGACCAGTGACGACCGAGCGACCGGTGGACGACCGGCAGGGTGCGGATGCCGCGGCATCCGCTGTGGCGGCGCCGGCCGCGCCTGCCGCGCCGGCCGCCCGCCCGCGCCGGCCGCGCACCGTCCTCGTCGTCGCGGCCGCCTGCGTCGCCGTGCTCGGCATCGTCGCGGCGGTCTTCGTCGCGACCCGGCCGACGGCCTCCGCGGCCGACGATGGACCCGGCAGCGTCGATGCCGCGACCTCGACGGTGTCCCGCGGCGACCTGACCGAGCGCATCCGCCTGAGCGGCCACCTCGGCTACGGCGAGGTCCACGAGCTCGGCACCGGGCTCGGCGGCACCGTCACCGCCATGCCCGCGGTCGGCGACGTGCTCGACCGGGGCGCGACCCTGTTCCGCATCGACGACCGCCCCGTCGTGCTGCTGCTCGGCGACCTCCCGATGTGGCGTGGCTTCGAGTACGGCATGGACGACGGCCCCGACGTGCGTCAGCTCGAGCAGAACCTCGCCGCGCTCGGGTTCTTCGACCGGGAGCCCGACGAGGAGTTCGCCGAATCCACGGCGGCCGCGATCGAGCGCTGGCAGGAGTCCCTCGGCCTCGAGGAGACGGGCGCGATCGAGCCCGGGCGCATCGTCTTCGTGCCGCAGCCCGTGCGCGTCGCCGCACACAAGGCGACCGTCGGCGACGCCGCGAGTGCCGGCGTGATCTCCGTCTCCGGCACCGAGAAGGAGGTGCTCGCCTCGCTCGCCCCGAACTTGAAGGAGGTCGCGATGGTCGGCACTCCCGTGCAGCTGGGCCTGCCCGGCGGCGAGACGGTGCCGGGCACGGTCTCGGCCGTCGGCGCGCCCGCCGAACAGGACGACGGCCAGGGCGGGAAGAAGCTCAAGCTTCCCGTCACGATCACGCTCGACGACCCGGCATCCGCCGACGGCCTCGACGACGTGACCGTGAGCGGCGAGCTGACCGCCGTCAAGCGCGAGGACGCCCTGCTCGTTCCCGTCATCGCCCTGCTCGCCCGCCCCGGCGGCGGGTACGGCGTGGAGCTGGTCGCGGGCGGTGGGACCGAGCTCGTCCCGGTCGAGCTCGGCGCGTTCGCCGACGGCATGGTCGAGGTCACCGGCGGAGAGCTCGAGGCCGGCGACGAGGTCGTGGTGCCCGAATGAGCGCGCCGCTGATCGACCTGTCCGCCGTGTCGCGCTCGTACGGCTCGCCGCCGACCGTCGCGCTCTCGCACGTCGACCTCCGCGTCGCACGCGGCGAGATGCTCGCCATCGTGGGACCGAGCGGGTCAGGGAAGTCGACGCTCCTGAACCTGATGGGCACGCTCGACCGCGCGAGCTCGGGCGACATCCGCATCGACGGACTCGACACGGGCGCGATGAGCGACGCCGAGCTCTCGGCCCTGCGCGCGCACACGATCGGGTTCGTCTTCCAGCAGTACCACCTCGCGGAGGGCGTCACCGCGCTCGACAACGTGGCGACGGGCCTGCTCTACACGGGGATCCCGGCGAGGGAGCGGCGGGCCCGTGCGGCCGTCGCGCTCGAACGGGTCGGGCTCTCCGCGCGCGCGGGGCACCGGCCCCAGGAGCTCTCGGGCGGCGAGCGCCAGCGCGTCGCCATCGCCAGGGCGGTCGTCGGCGAACCGGCGCTCATCCTCGCCGACGAGCCGACCGGCGCCCTCGACTCCCGCTCCGGCGCCGGCGTGGTCTCCATCCTCGCCGAGCTGAACGCGGCCGGCACGACGGTCGTCGTGATCACGCACGATCCGCAGGTCGCCGAGCGGATGCCGCGCCGGGTCGCGATCCGCGACGGTGAGATCGTGGACGACTCCGGCTCCCGATCGGCGTCCGGCCCGGGCACCGTGCCGGATGCGGCGGCGGGCGCGCTCGTCGGGGCGACGTCGTGAGCGGCATCCGCTCGCGCCTGCGCACCGGCGACCTCGTCGGGCTCGGCTTCCACGGCATCCGCGCCCGACCGCTCCGCGCCGCGCTCTCCGCGCTCGGCATCGCGATCGGCATCGCCGCGATGATCGCGGTCGTCGGCATCTCGACCTCGAGCGAGGCGCTCGTGAAGCAGCGGCTCGCGTCGCTCGGCACGAACCTGCTCACCGCATCGGCCGGCTCCGACTTCTTCGGCGAGGACACGCAGCTGCCCGCCGATGCCGTCGATCGGGTGCGCCGCGTCGACGGGGTCGAGACGGCGAGCTGGACGGCGACGCTCGCCGAGGTGAACGTGTACCGCAGTGCGCGCATCGACCCCGGCGCGACCGGCGGCCTCTCCGTCGTCGCCGCCGACCCCGACCTGCTCGACGCGACCGGGTCGACGCTCGCCTCGGGTGCGTGGCTGAACGGTGCGACCGAGCGCTACCCGGCCGTCGTCCTCGGGGCGACCGCCGCCGAGCGCCTCGGGATCCTGACGATCGGGAGCCAGGTCCTCATCGGCGGGCAGCAGTTCACCGTCGCGGGCATCCTCGACCGCTCGCCGCTCGCGCCCGAGCTCGACGCCGTGGCGATCATCGGCGCGCCGATCGCCGCCGAGCTCTTCGACTTCGACGGCTCGCCGACGATCGTCTACGAGCGCTCGACCGACGACCGGGTCGCCGAGGTGCGCGAGCTCCTGCCCGCCACGATCGACCCGGAGTCGCCCCACGAGGTGAAGGTGAGCCGCCCGTCCGACGCGCTCGCCGCGAAGAACACGATCGACCAGGCGTTCACGGGGCTGCTGGTCGGGGTCGGCTCGATCGCCCTGCTCGTCGGCGGCATCGGCGTGGCGAACACGATGGTGATCTCGGTGCTCGAGCGCCGCCAGGAGATCGGACTGCGCCGCTCGCTCGGCGCGACGCGCGGCCACATCCGCTCGCAGTTCCTCGTCGAGGCGATGCTGCTCGCCCTGTACGGCGGCATCGCGGGCACGGCGATCGGCCTGGCGATCACCGCGATCGTGGCGGGGGCGAACGGCTGGCTCGTGTCGGTGCCGCCGGCCGTGCTCGCGGCGGGCGTCGTGGCCACCGTGCTCGTCGGGGCGATCGCGGGCGCGCTGCCCTCGGTCCGAGCGGCCCGCACCTCGCCGACGGCGGCGCTGAACGCCTGACGACCGGCAGGCGCCCGTCCCCGCATCCCACCGCGCCCGCCGTTCGGCGCCGTGCGGTGCGGGGACGGCATGGCGGATCCACGCGTGGCGCAGAGGAGGAGCACAGGATCCCGACGTAGCGTCGTGGCGATGACGAATCCTCCCCGCACCCGTGCCTTCCGCCGACGTCGAGCCCTCGTGCTCGTCGCCGCCGCCACCGCGGTGACCCTCGTCTGCGGGTTCGTCGCCCTCGGCTGGGCGGCCGCCATCCCCGACACCACGGCCACGACGAGCGAGTCGAAGGACTCCACGACGGTGGATGCGGACGCGGACGCGGCCGACGCCGTCGACACCGCGGCCGTCATCGACTGGGCGTCGCTGAGTCCGGCCGTGACCGCGCAGATGCAGTACGTGCAGGAGCACTGGGACAGCATCGAGAGCGAGGAGTTCGGCTTCATCGAGGAGAACGACTGCATGGACTTCGCGAGCCAGTCGCTGCTCGCCCGGGGCTGGCTCGAGGACGACGACTGGTGGTACGCCGTGGGCGACGCCTATTCGAGCTCGGCCGCCTGGCGCAGCTCGACGGCCTTCATGGAGTACCTGCTGGAGCACCCCGAGAAGGCCACCATGCTGACCGATGCGCAACGCGACCAGGTGAAGGTCGGCGACATCGTGCAGTTCGACTGGGACGTCTCGGGCGATCGCGACCACACGGGCATCGTCACCGCCATCGTGACGAAGGACGACGGGTCGATCGACATCGAGTACGCCGGTCACACGGATGCCACGTGGGACCGCTCGGTCGACTGGTCGATCACCGAGCAGCATCCCGGCGGCGTCGCGACGTACTGGAGCATCGCCGACTGAGGCCGGGCCACGCCTGGACGGCTGCGGCAGCTCGACGGACGCGCCCGCGGTCGCGTCGGCGCCGCGGCATCCGTCAGCGGATGGCGGCGAGCTCGCGGTCGACCGCGTGCGCGAAGGTGTCCACGAGGGTGCAGCTGCGCGCGCCGATCCAGATGGCGACCTCGGCGCCGCCCTCGGGCCGCATCCACTCGTCGAGCCAGGCGTCGACCGCCGTGACGAGCGCCTCGCCGCGCGGCACGAGCCCGCGGCGGTTCTCGCGGAAGACCCAGTGCACCGCGATGCCCGCCGGCGCCTCGAGGTGCACGATCTGCACCGCGTTGATCGCCTCGACGAGCACGATGCCGGTGGCGTTCGCCGGGCAGTCGGCCAGCAGCGAGCGGATCGCGGCCAGGTCGCCGCTGTCGCCCGCGAAGAGCTTGGTCGGGCCGGGCAGTGCGCGCGGCCGCATGCGGCTCACCATCGGGGCCCCCTGACCGAGCGGACGGGGGCGTCCGAGATCGGACGGAGGGTTCGGGTGTGGTGCACGAAACTCAGTTTAGGTAAGGCTTACCTGTACGGCAAGACGCTCGGGGAATGTCTCAGGTTCGCAGATCCGAGGCGCGGATGTCGCAGGCTGGCGGATGTCGGTGGGCGGGCGTAGACCGGAGGCATGGAGATCACGCACATCAATCCGGAATCGATGCACTCCAGCCCGGCGTTCAGCCAGGGAGTGCTCGTCAGGGGCCCGCACAGCACCCTGTACGTCGGCGGACAGAACGGCCGCAACGCCGACGGCAGCGTCGTCGAGGGCGGCCTCGGGCCGCAGACCGTGAAGGCGCTCGAGAACGTGCTCGCGGTGCTCGCCGAAGCCGGCGCCGACCAGACCAACGTCGTGTCGATGACCATCACGCTCGCGGGCGGCGCCGACGCGAACGAGGGCTTCGCAGCCTCGGCCGAGGTCTGGGGCCGGCACGCCACCGCCGTCCAGGTCAACCAGGTCGACGGGCTCGCGAACCCCGAGTTCCTCGTCGAGGTCAGCGCCGTCGCCGTCATCCCCGCCTGACCGGCGCACGAGTGATCTCGCTGCTCTCGGCGCCGAGCAACCTCGGGCTCAGACCGCCCGTCGCCGGCGGCGTGCCAGGGGCCTCCAAGGCGCCCGAGGCGCTGCGGGAGGCCGGCCTGCACCGCCGGTTCGCACGACTCGGGGCGCATGACGCGGGCGTCGTGCTGCCGGGCCGATACGTCGACGACGACGCGACGCGCCCCGCCGACCTGGTTCGCAACGAGGCCGCGCTGATCGCACATGCACGCCTGCTGGCCGACCGCGTCGGGGGCATCCTCGACACCGGCGGCACCCCGCTGGTGCTCGGCGGCGACTGCAGCATCCTGCTCGGCATCGGCGTGGCACTGGCCCGACGCGGACGCCGCGGGCTGCTGCACGTCGACGGCCACACCGACTTCCGCCACCCGGGCAACAGCGACGAGTGCGCCAGCGTCGCCGGCGAGGACCTCGCCGCGGCGGTGGGGCTGCACCGGCCCTCGTTGGCCGACCTCGACGGGTTCGCGCCGTACTTCTCCCCGAGTTGCACCGTGCACCTCGGACACCGCGATGACGACGACGCCGCCGCCGAGGCCCGCGGCGTCCTCGGCCTGGTGGTCTCGGCCCGGGCGGCCACGGCGATGCGCACGGCCGATATCGCATCCGCCGTCCGCGCGGTCGCCGGCACATCGGGCTACTGGCTGCAGCTCGACGTCGACGTGCTCGATCCCTCGGTGATGCCCGCGGTCGACAGCCCCGACCCCGGCGGGCTCTCGATCGACGGCCTGGCCGCGCTGCTGTCGGCGCTCGCCCCCGGTGCCGTCGGCGCCTCGGTGACGGTCTTCGATCCCGACCTCGACCCCGACGGCCGATACGCGCACGTCGTGGCCGACCTGCTCGTCGACTCCTTCGCTCGGCTCGGCGCCGACGCCTGACTCGCAGCGCCGACTCGGTCGGCCACGCCAGGGGCGCGTCGCCCCAATCCGGCGACGCCGCCGCGTCGAACCACCTCCGGGCGGAGTTCCGCGCCCGCACCCGACGGAGGCCGACATGGAGTACGACGCGCAGGAGCCCGACCGGCGACACGGCCTCGAGCCAGACCCCGTCGCCGCGTCCGGGCGGCCGACCTCGCGCGGCTCCCGCGGATCGCGCCTGCGCTGGTGGTCGCTCGCGGCGCTCGCGGGCGTGATCGCCGCGGGCGTGTTCCTCGCCGCCGCCGAGCTCGTCGCGTTCCTCGTCGCGCGCGACGGCAGCCCGGTCCTCGCGGTCGGCGCGTTCGTCATCGACATCGTCCCGCAGTGGGCGAAGGAGCTCGCGATCGAGCTCTTCGGCGCGAACGACAAGCTCGCGCTGCTCGGCGGCCTGGGGCTCGCCGTACTCGTGGCCGCCTGCATCGCGGGCGTGCTGGAGTTCGTGCGGCCCCCACTCGGCGCGGTCGCGCTCGGCCTGGCGGGCGCCCTCTCGGTCGCGGCCGTCGTCACGCGCACGAGTGCGACGGCGTTCGCGTGGCTGCCGCCCGTCGTCGGCACCGCCGCCGGCATCGTGGTGCTCCACCTGCTCGTGCGCCGGCTGCGTGCGTGGCACGACCACGCGTCGCCGGCGCCGGTCGACGCGACGGCGAGCCCGACCGCGACGGCGAGCCCGACCGCGTCGGCATCCGCTCCCGTCGATCCCGGCGCTCGGGCGAAGGGGGGCGAACGCGCGGCCTCCCTCGACCGGCGCGGGTTCTTCGTACTCGCCGGCATCGCCGCGGCATCCGCGCTCGTCGTGGGGGTCGGCTCGCGCGTGGCCGGAGCCGCGACGAGCTCGATCGCCGCGATCCGCCGGGCGCTGCGGCTGCCCGCGCCGAACTCGACCGTCACGATCCCCGAGGGCGCCGAGCTCGACATCCCGGGCCTCACGCCCCTGTACACCCCGAACGCCGACTTCTACCGGGTCGACACGGCGCTGACCGTGCCCTCGGTCGACCCCGGCACGTGGCGGCTCGTCGTCGACGGCATGGTGGGCGAGCGCGTGGAGCTGGGCTTCGACGACCTCGTCGCGATGGGACTCGACGAGTACTCGATCACCCTCACGTGCGTGTCGAACGAGGTGGGCGGCGACCTGCTGGGCACGGCCAGGTGGCTCGGCGTGCCCGTGAGGGACGTGCTCGCGAAGGCCGGGCCGGCCTCCGACGCCGACATGGTGCTCTCGCGCAGCGTCGACGGGTTCACGGCGAGCACGCCGCTCGCCTCGCTCACCGACGACGGGCTCGACGCGATCCTCGCGGTGGCCATGAACGGCGAACCGCTCCCCCTCGAGCACGGCTTCCCGATGCGCATGGTCGTGCCGGGCCTCTACGGCTACGTCTCCGCGACGAAGTGGCTCACGGAGCTGAGGGTCACGCGATTCGACTCCGAGGAGGCCTACTGGACCCCGCGCGGCTACAGCGCGAGGGCCCCGATCAAGCTCTCGTCGCGCATCGACACCCCCCGCCTCGAGAAGGCGATCGACGCCGGCACGACCGTCATCGCGGGCGTTGCGTGGGCGCAGACCGTCGGCATCGAGCGCGTGGAGGTCAGGATCGACGACGCCGAATGGCAGCAGGCGACGCTCTCCAACCCGGTCAATGCCGACACGTGGGTGCAGTGGTTCCTCGAGTGGGAGGCCACGAGCGGCACCCATGACGTGACCGTGCGGGCCACCGACCGCGACGGCAACCTGCAGGTCGAGGAGCGGGCGCCGATCGCGCCCGACGGGTCGACCGGGTGGCAACGACGACTCGTCCGGGTGACCTGAGGTCGCGGCATCCGCCCGGTGCTGGCAGCATCGAGGCATGAGCAGCAAGCGGATCCTCTTCATCGGTGGCAGCGGCGTGATCAGCTCGGCGTGCGTCGCCAGGGCGGTCGACCTCGGGCACGAGGTGACCGTGCTGAACCGCGGGTCGTCGTCGACCCTGCGACCGCTGCCCGCGGGGGTCGCGACGATCACCGCCGACATCCGCGAGCCGGGCTCGGTGCGCGCCGCGCTCGGCCGCGACACGGCGAACCCGCTGGAGTTCGACGTCGTCTGCGAGTTCCTCGCGTTCACGCCCGAACACGTCCGCACCGACCTCGAGCTGTTCGAGGGGCGCGTCGGCCAGTACGTCTTCATCAGCAGCGCGTCGGCGTACCAGACCCCGCCGAGCCGTCTGCCCGTCACCGAATCCACGCCGCTCGTGAACCCCGAATGGCAGTACTCGCGCGACAAGATCGCGTGCGAGGACCTGCTGGTCGAGGCGGTGCGGGAGCGCGGGTTCCCGGCCACGATCGTGCGCCCGTCGCACACCTACGACCGCACGCTGCTGCCGACGATCGGCGGCTACACCGACATCGCCCGCATGCGCGCCGGCAAGCCGGTGCTCGTGCACGGCGACGGCACGAGCCTCTGGACCATCACGCACCACCGCGACTTCGCGGTCGCCTTCGCGGGCCTGCTGGGCAACCCGTTCGCGATCGGCGACGCGTTCCACATCACGGGCGACCACGCTCCGACGTGGAACCAGATCTACGGCTGGCTCGCGGATGCCGCGGGCGTCGCCGAGCCCGAACTCGTGCACGTGGCGTCCGAGACGATCGCGGCCGTGCACCCCGAGTGGGGCCCCGGCCTGCTCGGCGACAAGGCGCACTCGATGGTCTTCGACAACGCGAAGGTGAAGGCGCTCGTGCCCGAGTTCGCCACGACCGTCACGTTCGACGAGGGCGCCCGCGAGATCGTCGGCTTCATCGATGCGACGCCGTCGCTGCAGAAGCTCGACCCCGAAGCGGATGCCGCGTTCGAGCGCATCCTCGCGCTGCCGCGCCGCTAACGGCCGCTCACGCCACGTTCGCCCACCAGCCCCCCCCCCGCGCGCGCCGCGTCCGCCCGCCAGCCCCACTCACGCCACGCTCACGCTGGAACACGGATCCGGGACGGGAACGCACGTCGTGGGGTGTTCACGTCGCAGAACCGTGTTCCGGCGTGCAGGCGACGGCGGGGCGGTGGCGCGGCGTGCGGGCGCGCGTGCGCGGGCCCGGCGCGCCGCTACTGGTTCGAAAAGGCCGCGTCGAACGACGCCGTCGGCTTCGGCCAGAGGAGCGAGCGGATGTAGCCCACGGCCTCCTTCGCCCCGTGCAGCCGGTCCATGCCGGCGTCCTCCCACTCGACCGAGATCGGACCGGTGTAGCCGATCGCGTCGAGCGCGCGGAGCGAGTCCTCCCACGGCACGTCGCCGTGCCCCGTCGAGACGAAGTCCCAGCCGCGCCGCGGGTCGCCCCACGGCAGGTGCGACCCCATGACCCCGGCCCGGCCGTTCTGCGGCCGCATCCGCGTGTCCTTGCAGTCGACGTGGTAGATGCGGTCCTGGAAGTCGAGGATGAAGCCGACGGGGTCGATGTTCTGCCACATCATGTGCGACGGGTCCCAGTTGAAGCCGAACGCCTCGCGATGCCCGATGGCCTCGAGCGTGCGCACCGAGCTCCAGTAGTCGTACGCGATCTCGCCGGGGTGCACCTCGTGCGCGAACCGCACGCCCTCGGCATCGAACACGTCGAGGATCGGGTTCCAGCGGTTCGCGAAGTCCTCGAAGCCCGCCTCGATGACCGAGGCCGGCACGGGCGGGAACATCGCCACGTACGGCCAGATCGACGAGCCCGTGAAGCCGACGACCGTATCGACGCCGAGCTTGCGCGCCACGCGAGCCGACCGGCGCATGTCGTCGGCGGCCCGCTGCCGGACCCCCTCGGCGTCGCCGTCGCCCCACACGTACGAGCGCAGGATCGCCTCGTGCCGGAAGTCGATGGGCGCATCGCACACCGCCTGTCCGGCGAGGTGGTTCGAGATCGCGAACACCTCGAGTCCGTGCCGCTTCAGGATCTCGCGGCGTTCGTCGAGGTAGCCGGGCTCCTCGTCGGCGAGCCGCAGGTCGAGGTGGTCGCCCGAGCACGCGATCTCGAGCCCGTCGTACCCCCACTCGGCGGCGAGCCGCGCCACCTCCTCGAACGGGAGGTCGGCCCACTGGCCCGTGAACAGCGTGACCGGGTGGCCGCCCTCGGGGCGGTCGGCTCGGTTCGTCGCGGCATCCGTCATCGTCGTTCCCTTTCATCCTGCAGTGCTTCGAGGTAGCGGATGCTGCGCTCCGCGAGTTCGTCCTGCGACGCCGCGAGCGGTCGCCACACCGAGGCGGCGACGGCGATGGTGTCGTTCTCGCCCGTGAAGGACTCGAGCCCGAGCGGACCGTCGTAGCCGACGTCGTCGAGCGCGTCGAGGAAGGACGGCCAGTCGAAGTGATCGTCGCCCACCGGCCCCCGGTCGTTGCCGCACACCTGCACGTGCGCGAGGTGTTCCCCTGCCGCGCGCACGGCATCGCCGATGTGCTGCTCCTCGATGTTCAGGTGGTAGCTGTCGAGCGCGAGGCCGAGGCCGGGCCCGAGCAGCGGACCGAGCGCCTCGAGCGCCTGCTCGACGGTGTTCACGAGACTCGTCTCGTAGCGGTTCAACGGCTCGACAGCGAGGCGGATGCCGCTGCGCTCGGCCGTGCGCACGACCGGCGCCAGGCTGGCGCGCAGCTCGCGGTACCGGTCGGCCCGCTCCACCGCGTCCATGCGCCACGTGCGCCCGGTGGCCGCCGTGAACGGGCCGGCGACGACGGACGCGCCGAGGCGCTCGGCGACGCCCACGCAGTGCACGAGGTAGTTCTGGGTCGCGACCACCTCGGATCCGGGTGCGGCCACGAGGTTGCGGCCGGGGCCCATCGCTCCGATGACCACGGGCGCGAGCGAGTGCTCGGCGAGCACGTCGGCCGCGGCATCCGCGGACCAGTCGCCGGGCTGCTCGACCGGCAGTTCGATGGCGCCGAAGCCCATGCCCGCCGCCTTCGCGGCGATCTCGCGCAGCGAGGCGTCGTCGAGCGGCGAGGTCCAGACCCAGGTGTTCACACCGACCGTGCGGCGCATGCTGCCTCCTTGCAGACGGGGATCGCCGGTCGAGGAGCGGCGGAGCCGCGTCTCGAGACCAGTGTGTCAGGTCTCGAGACGGGCCCTGCGAGCCTCCTCGACCGGCGGATGTCGCCCTGGCGGGCTAGGCGGTCAGGTCGACCCCGGTCACGGGATGACCCGGTCCTGCCAGACCTGCGGGTACCCCGGAAGGTCCTCGCCGCCGAACTTGGCGTAGTGCCCGTCGGGCATGCCGTCGTTCGCCTCCAGGTACTGGTCGACCTCCTCGGCGGTGATGGGGCTCTGCGGGAGCACCCACTCCGACGGGATCTCCTCACCGGCGAAGATCTTCTGCGCGGCGAGCAGCGGCGTGCGCCACTGGAAGTTCGAGTACACGGGTGCGAGACCCGTGAGCCCGGTGTCCTTCCACTTGCGCAGGAAGCTCATCTCGTCCTCGCCCGTCATCACGGGGTAGTCGACGCCGGCGTCCTCGAACGCCTCGATGGCCGCGACGGCGCCGTCACCGGCATCCATCCACACGCCCTGCACGTCGCCCTTGGCGAGCTCGTCGGAGATGATCTTCTTGATCTCCGCGGGGTCGGCCCCCGTGAAGTAGTCGACGGCCTCGATGCCGGCCTCGTCGAACAGCTTCTCGGCCGCGGCCCAGCGCTGCTCGAGCACGTCGACGCCGGGCAGGATGCGCAGCGCCACGACCTTGTCGCCCTCGTCGAGCTCGTCGATGAGGAACTCGGCCGTGTCGATGCCCCACGCGAATCCGCCGATCGGGTGGATGAACGTGACGGGGCAGTCGGTCTGCACGCCGCGGTCGAAGACCACGACGGGCTTGCCGGTGTCGCAGGCACGCTCGACCGCGGGCGTCATCGCCGCCGTGGAGTTCGGCGAGATGATGAAGATGTCGCAGTTGCCCTCGGTGATGAAGTAGTCGATGTCGGCGATCTGCGTGTCATCGGAGTCCTGCGCGTCACGCGTCTCCATCTCGGAGATGACGCCGGCGTCCTGGAGCACCTTCAGCTGCTGGTTCATGGTGATCCAGCCGGTCTGGCGCCACGGGTTGGAGATCGAGGCGTTCGCGAAGCACGCCTTCTTGGCGCCTTCGCTCGCGAACTCGGCCGTGTCGACCATCTCCGCGTTGATGTACTGGAGCCACGGTTGCCCCTCGGGCCCCTCGGGCACGACGTCGCGTTCGGCGTCCTGCTTGTCGAATTGCTCCTGGTCGAACCACTCGACCGCTTCCTCCGTGGACGCTTCCTCTGTCGGAGCGCTCACATTGGGGTCGGTGGTACAGCCTGCGAGTGTGAACAGCGCGAGAGCGCCGACCATGGCTGAGACCACGGTGATCCTGCGTCGCATCACGAACCTCCCTTGGTTTCGTTGTCAGCCCTCTGCGTCGAGGGAATGGGTGCAGGGCGAGCCGTGGCCGGGGTCGGGTCGGGCTCCTTCGCCTCGGGTGGTGCGGGCGAAGTCTGGTCCACCGGGAGGGTTCCCGGCGGGGTCTGGTCGGTCGGCTCGAGGGCCGCCGGAGTCTCGAGGGCGCGGCCGCGACGGCGGGCCCGGACGGTCGTGGCGGCGTAGGCCACGGCGAGGATGATGATGACGCCCTGGACGGCGTCGCGGTAGGTCGAGGGGACGCCCGCGAAGTTCAGCAGGGTGAAGAGCGCCTCGAGCGCGAACGCGCCGGCCGCCGCCGCGACGACCCAGCCGCGGCCGCCGCCGAGCACGACGCCGCCGAGCACGACCGCGGTGATCGCGGTGAACTCGTAGCCGCGCCCGACGCTCGGGTGCACGCCGGCGTAGCCGACGAGGAGGATGCCCGCGACCGTCGCCGAGAGCGAGGAGATGATGAACGTCGAGGTCTTCACCCACCACGTGCGGGCACCGGCGTACCGCGCGGTCGTCGCGTTGTCGCCGAGCGCGATGATGGTGCGACCGAACGGGCGACGCGCGAACCAGACGGCGAGCGCGAGCACGACGGCGAGCACCACGACGGACCACGGCAGGATCTCGATGACCGGCAGGTCCCGGATGCCGCCGCGGCCGATCTCGCGGAACGAGTCGGCGGGATTGCCGGTGGCAGCGCCGCCCGTCCAGTACAGGACGCCGCCGAGGAGGGCGAGCATCATGCCGAGGGTGACGATGAAGCTCGGCACCCGGAGGAACGACACGATGAGGCCGTTGACGAGGCCGACGAGCGCGCCGAACACGAACATGAAGATCGTGACCGGCAGGATCATGGCATCGTCCTGGCCGATGAGGTTGCCGGCGATCACGACCTGGGCCGTGACGACCGACCCCATCGACAGGTCGAACTCGCCGCCGACGATCACGAAGTACTGGCCGATCGCGACGATCGCCACGGGCGCGACGCGCTGGATGAACCGGATGAACTGGCCGGGCTCGGCGAACGCGGGATTGAGCACGGCGATCATCACGAGCAGCACGATGAGCAGCAGGAACACGGCGCCGCGCGGGCTGACGAGGGTGCGGCCGAGGCTCGCGAGACGCTCGAGCACGGAGGGCTTCGCGGGGGTGGTGGTGGTGGTCATGCCTTCGCCTCCGCTCGGCCGGTGCGCTCGGGTTCGGGGGCCGTCGTCGGTGGTTCGGACGCGCCGGATCCCGGTCCGAACCGGGGCCGGCGCCGGTCGAGCTGGCGACTCGTGTAGACGGCCACCGCGGCGACGATGACGATGCCGCGCACGACGTCCTTGAGGAACGGGTTCACCTGCATGACGCTCATGACGTTGTCGACGACTGCGAAGATCGCGACGCCGCCGATGGTGCCCCAGATCGACCCGCGACCGCCCATGAGGAGGGTGCCGCCGAGCACGACCGCGGCGATCGAGAGCAGGTCGTAGCCGCCCTGGGTGCCCACGGTCGGGCTGCCGACGCCGAGGCGGCTCGCGAGCAGCAGCCCGGCGAGCGCCGCGGTGATGGAGCAGAGCATGTGCGCGACGAGCACCGGTCGTGCGGTGCGGATGCCCGAGAGCCGGGCGACCTGCTCGTTGCCGCCCACCGCGAACATGTGGTTGCCGGTGCGCGTCCGCGCCAGGAAGAACGCCCCCGCCAGGGCCACGGCGAGCATGATGAGGGTCGACACCGGCACCGGTCCGACGCCCGTGGCCCCGATGAGCTGGAACTCCCACGGCACCTCGCCGCTCGTGCCCTTGTAGTTCGAGTCGAGGTAGCCCTTGATGATGAGGCCCGTGCCGAGGGTGGCGATGAAGCCGTTGACCCTGAGCTTGGTGACGATGAGGCCGTTGACCAGGCCGATCGCGGCGGCCACGACGATCACCGCGAGCACCGCGACGGGGATGTTCGCCGGGTCGCCGGCCATGAGGTCCGCCGCGATGAGGCTCGAGAGGCTCACCACGTAGGGAACCGAGAGGTCGAGCGAGGCGCAGAGGATCACGAGCGTCTGGCCGATCGCGACGAAGCCGAGCACGCTCATGCCGGTGAGGATGTCGCGGATGTTGCCCGCGCTGAAGAAGTTGCGTCCGACGCTCGCGACGAGGATCGCGCCGATCACGATGACGGCGATGAGGGCGATGCCCACGATGAGGCTGGAGTCCAGGCGTCGCCGCCGTCGACGCGCGGGCGCGGCCGGTCGGGCGGTGGGGGCTGCGGGCGAGCTCATCGGGTCTCCTCTCCTTCGATGCGCAGGGTGCCGGTGGCCGCCGACAGGATCGTGGCCTCGTCGCTCCTCGCGGGCAGTTCGGCCGACGCGCGGCCGTCGTGCATCACGATGATGCGGTCGGACATGCCGATCACCTCGGGCAGCTCCGACGAGATCATGAGCATCGCCACGCCCTCCTTCGCGAGCCGGCGCATGAGCTGGTACACGGCGACCTTCGCGCCCACGTCGATGCCGCGCGTCGGTTCGTCGAGCAGCACGACACCGGGCTTCGTGGCGAGCCACTTCGCGAGCACGACCTTCTGCTGGTTGCCGCCTGAGAGGTACTGCACCTCCTGGTCGACGCCCTGCGAGGCGACCTCGAGCGAGGAGAGCACGCCGGGCAGCTCGCGGCGGACCTCGCGGGTGCGCCGGGCGAAGACCGAACGGATGACGAGCAGGGCGTTGTCGGCGACGGACTGGTTCAGCGCGAGGCCCTGCGCCTTGCGGTCCTCGGTGATGAGGGCGATGCCCAGCTTGACCGCCTGGCGGGCGCTCGTCATGCGCGTGGGGCGACCGTCGAGCAGCAGCTCGCCGCGGGTGAGCGGCGTGATGCCGAAGATCGCCTCGAGCAGCTCGGTGCGACCGGAGCCCTGCAGCCCGGCGACGCCGACGATCTCACCGGCGCGCAGTTCGAGGTCGACGCCGTCGACGTACGCGTTGCCCGCCCCGCGGAGCTCGAGGCGCGGGGCGCCGACGACCGTGCCCTCCTCGGCGTCGGGGAAGTAGGCCGAGATCGGCCGGCCGACCATGCGGCGCACGAGCTCGTCGGTGTCGAGCTCGGAGGCGGGGCCGGTCGACACGAGTGCGCCGTCCTTCAGCACGGTGATGGTGTCGCAGAGGTCGAAGATCTCCTTGAGGCGGTGCGAGACGTAGAGGATCGCGACGCCGCGATCGGCGAGCCGGCGCACGATCGCGTAGAGCAGTGCGACCTCGTGGTCGGCCAGGGCCGCGGTCGGCTCGTCCATCTGGATGACGCGGGCGTCGACGGAGAGCGCCTTGACGATCTCGACGATCTGCTGCTCGGCGACGGTGAGGGTGCGCACGGGGGCGTCGGGGTCGATGCCGTCGATGCCGAGCTCGGCGAGCAGCGTGCGCGTCTCGCGGATCATGGCCTTGTGGTCGACGAGCCCGCGGCGCTTCGGCTCGCGCCCGAGGAACACGTTCTGCGCGACCGTGCGCTCGGGCAGCAGGTTGAACTCCTGGAACACGGTGGCCAGCCCCGCATGCGCCGCCTGGACGGGGTGCGAGAACCGCACCTCGTTCCCGCCGAGCGTGATCGAGCCGCCGTCGCGTTCGTAGACGCCCGCGAGGATCTTCATGAACGTCGACTTGCCCGCGCCGTTCTCGCCGACGAGGCCGTGCACCTCGCCCGGCCGGAGGGTGAGTCCGACGCCGCGCAGCACGGTCACGCCGAAGAAGGACTTCTCGAGGCCCTCGGCCACGAGCACCGGCTCACGGTCGGCGAGCGCGACGCCGGCGCCGCCCTGCGGTTCGCTCGCGCTCATGCGGCGACCTCCGTCCAGGTTCCGGATGCCGCGGACCTGAGCACGGCGTCGGTGACGCGCACGGCGCGGGCGCCGTCGTCGAACCCCGGCAGCCCGTCGGGCGGGGATCCGGCGATCGCGGCATAGGCGTCGGCGACGAAGGCGTTGAAGGCGTCCTGGTAGCCCATCGGATGCCCCGCCGGCACGAGGGAGAGGCGAGCCGCGTCGGGGGCGAGCCGCGCGGGGTCGCGCTCGATGACGGTCGACGCCGCCGCCCGGCCGACCCAGAGCCGGTCGGGCCGCTCCTGCTCGAACCGCACGGTGGCGTCGGTGCCGGAGAGCTCGATGGTGAGGGCGTTCTTGTGACCGGGGGCGACCTGGGAGACGAGCAGGGTGCCGACCGCGCCGGAGGCGAGCTCGACCACGACGGCCACCAGGTCCTCGGTGGCGATGTCGACGTTGGTGGCGCGCCGCTCGTAGACGGTCCGCGTGGTCGAGTTCAGGCGCACGATGCGATCGCCCGCGACGAACTCGACGAGGTCGACGAGGTGCGAGCCGATGTCGGCGAACGCCCGCGACGGCCCGCCGAGGGTGCGGTCGACGCGCCAGTCGTCGTCGTGCGGCGTCGCGAGCCAGTCCTGGAGGTAGGCGCCGTGCACGCTGAGGAGGCGCCCGGTCTCGCCGGCGGCGACCCTCGCCCTGGCCTCGCGGGCCATCGGGTGGAAGCGGTAGACGAACGGCACGGCGGCCACGAGTCCGCGTTCGGCCGCGAGGCTGCGGAGCCGCTCGGCGTCGGCGACGGTCGTGGCCAGGGGCTTCTCGCACACGACGTGCTTGCCCGCGACGAGGGCAGCCTCGGCGATCGCGGCGTGCGTGACGTTGGGCGTGCACACGTGCACGACGTCGATCTCGGGATCGGCGAGGAGTTCGTCGACCGAGTCGAACGCGGCGTCGAGGCCGAGCCGCTCGACGGCGGCCCGTCCGCGTTCCGCGGTGGAGGACGCACCGCCCGAGAGTGCGGCACCCGCCGCCCTCGCAGCCCGGGAGTGCACGGTGGCCATGAACCCCCCGCCGACGAAGCCGGCGCGGAGCGTTCGCGCCGAGGCGAGGACGTCCATTGTCATGTCGGCCATGCTGACACATGCCAGACACCTTTTGCTAGTCATTCGACAGAAGTTGCCGACGTCGTGACATGTTCGTTACCGAAGCGTTGACGAAGCCGGTGTGCTTTACTTCAACTCATGGTCGACATCAGCCGAGGATCGGCGCTCGGCGCCTCGGGCGCGAGCGAGCTCTTCCAGCTGTTGCGCGATGGCGCTCCGCGCACCCGTGCGTCGCTCGCGCAGACCACCGGACTCGCCAGGTCCACCGTCGCGGCCCGCGTCGACGAGCTCATGCGCCTCGGCCTGGTGACCCCCGTCGCCGACGCCGCATCCACCGGCGGCCGCCCGCCGTCGCAGTTCGCTCTCAACCCGTCGGCGCGCATCGTGCTCGCGGCCGACCTCGGCGCCTCCCACGCCACGATCGCCGTCACCGACCTCGAGGGCTCCGTGCTGGCCCAGCACGGCGAGCCCATGGACATCGCCGACGGGCCCGAGGCCGTGCTCGGTTGGATGGTCGACGCCGCCCACGAGCTCATCGACGGACTCGGCCGCGATCGCGGCGACGTCGCCGCGATCGGCATCGGGGTCCCGGGTCCGGTCGAGCACGACACCGGCCGCCCCGTGAACCCGCCGATCATGCCCGGCTGGGATCGCTTCGACGTGCCCGGCTGGGTGCAGCAGCACCTCGAGGTGCCCGTGCTCGTCGACAACGACGTCAACATCATGGCGCTCGGCGAGCGCGCGCTCGCCTGGCCGCAGGTCGAGCACCTCGTGTTCATCAAGGTCGCGACCGGCATCGGCTCGGGCATCATCTCGGGCGGCCTCCTGCAGCGCGGCGCCCAGGGCATCGCCGGCGACCTCGGCCACGTCCGCGTGGCGCGCGGCGCCGACGTCCCGTGCCACTGCGGCAACCGCGGATGCCTCGAGGCCCTCGCCTCCGGCCCCGCCATCGCGCGCGCCCTCCGCGAGCAGGGCGTCGACGCACGGTCGGGCTCCGACGTCGTCGACCTCGTCAAGCGCGGCGACCTCGACGCGATCCAGGCGGTGCGCCAGGCCGGCCGCGACATCGGCGAGGTGCTGACGGCCGCCGTGAGCCTCATCAACCCGTCGGTCATCGCCATCGGCGGTTCGATGGCGCGTGCCGGCGAGCACCTCATCGCCGGCGTGCGCGAGGTCGTCTACACGCGCTCGATGCCGCTGGCCACCGAGCACCTCGCCATCGTGCAGTCGGCCGCGGCCGAGAACGCCGCCGTGCTCGGTGCGGCGATGCTCGCGATCCACCACGCCCTCTCGCCCGAGGGCATCGTGGCGCTCGCGTCGCGTTGACACGCGAGGCGGGCGGTCCGCAGGTGGGCGGCCCGCGCTACGCTCGTTCCGTGCCCGACTCCCCCTTCGCGCTCTTCGATCTCACGCCGACCGGCGAGATCCGGGAGAGCATCGCGCCCCCCGCGCGACTCCCGCACGAGACGCGGGTCGTGGCCGACTCCACCGACCGGGTCGCCTGGCTCCGCGCCCGGTCGCAGGGCGTCACCGCGACCGACGCCGCGAAGCTCGCCACCAGGGCCTCCGTGAAGTCCGCCGCATGGGAGAAGCTCCACGGGTCGCCGCGCAGTTTCGGGGGCAGCCGCTACACCGACCACGGCCGCGAGCGCGAACCCGTGATCGCCGAGTGGGCGGCGAGAACGCACGGCATGTCGCATTCCTCGCTGCTCTACCACGCGGCATCCGATCGCCGGCATCTCGCCACCCCAGACGGCCTGCGCATCGCGCTCGACGGCACGCTCGAGCTCTGCGAGATCAAGACCACGTCCAAGCCCTGGCGCGCGGTGCCGCGCAGCTACCTGCGGCAGGTGTGGTGGCAGCAGTACGTGCTCGGCGCCGAGCGCACGCTCATCGTCTGGGAGCAGCACGACGACTTCGTGCCCGTGGCTCCCGAGCCCGAGTGCCGCTGGATCGACCGCGACGACGACCAGATCGCGATCCTCGTCTCGCTCGCCGACGACCTGCTCTCAGAGCTCCGCCCGGTCCAGGCCCCCGCGCAGGAGGCGCGAGCCTACTTCCGGCCGAGCGTGCTCGCATGACGACAGTGCTCCTGCACGGTCTCGGCGCAGATCGGCGGCAGCCGCTCACGCTCCTCGAGCCGATGCTCCGAGAGGCGTCGAAGGAGGGCGAGCTCATCATCGCGCCCGACGTGCGCGCCCACGGCGGGTTCCTCGAGATCGGCGACGCCGGCGACTTCGCGATCGACGCGCTCGCGGCCGAGGTCGTGGCGGCGGTGCGCCGTGCCATCGAGGAGGCCGGGGGCTCGCACGAGGAGCCAGTGCACATCCTCGGCATCTCGATGGGCGCCGCCCTCGCCCTGCGCATCACGCTCGATCAGTTGCTGCCCGTCGAGCGCGCGGTGTTCATCCGACCGTCGTTCGACGACCGGCCGCTGCCCGACAACCTCCGCGCCTTCCCCGTCATCGGGCAGGTGCTCGCCGACGCCGGCCCCTCCGGGGCGGTGGAGTTCCAGGAGCGCGAGGTCTACCAGCGGGTGGCCGAGGTGTCCCCGGTCGGAGCGCGAAGCCTGCTCGCCCAGTTCACGGCGCCCGACGCCGCACGGCGGGCCATGCGGCTCGTCGAGATCCCGCGCAACCGGGCGTTCCGCGACGACGCCGAGCTCGCCGAGCTCGAGACCCGCGGCATCCGCTCGCTCGTGGTCGGCGCACTGCGCGACCCGGTGCACCCCATGACGACGGCCGAGCGCTGGGCCGCGGGCACCGCGTCGCCCATGCTCGTGCTGCCCGCCCGCGACGACGGGCCCGCCGCGCAGGCGCACGTGCTCACCGAGCAGATCGCCCGGTGGATGGTGAACTTCTAGGCTGCCGCTGACTCGACCTGCGGATGCGGCCACCTCGTGCGGCTGAGCGCGATGACCCCGGCTCCCACGAGCAGGATGAACGCCGCGATCGCGATGACGTAGACGAGGACCCCGCCGTAGCCCGCCTCCTGTGCCGGGTTCAGGAACGGGTACGGGTACCAGCCGATGATCGCACCGCGGATCATCGAGTACGCGACCCAGACGATCGGGAAGATCGCGATGGTCCAGAGCCGCTGCCAGGCGACGGGGCGACGACCGGGCGCGAGCACCCAGTCGATGACGACGTAGAGCGGCGCCCAGACGTGGAGGATCTCGTTCGACCACGGCAGCGTCGTCGCCTGGTCGAGCGAGAACCCGCGCAGCAGCAGGTTGTAGACGACGAAGGTGGTCGCCATGTACGTCACGGCGCATCCGCGCACGAGGTTGAACCACTCGGGATCCCTCGCGCGCGTGAACGCGATCCAGCCGCCGACGAGCAGGAGCACCGCGGTCAGCGCGTTCGAGAGGATCGTGAAGAAGCTGAAGAAGTTCACGACGAAGAAGAGCCGGTCGGGCACCATCGACCAGCTCTGCACGAACTGGCCGACGATCGCCGTGACGATCGCGGCCGCCGCGAGCACGCGCAGAACGCCGAACACCTGTCGCATGGATCCCCCTGCCCCCAGCCGCTCGGTCGGCGGCGACTTCCGAGGTGCAGCCTAGTGGCGTCGACCGACCCGGCCCGGGAGGATGGACCCATGACCGACGCGATGCACGCCCTGGTGATCGACCGCACCGGCGGACCCGACGAACTCCGCCTCGCCGAGGTGCCGCGGCCCATCCGGGTGAGCGACGAGGTCGTCGTGCGGGTGATCGCGGCGGGCGTGAACCCGATCGATGCGAAGACCCGCGCCGGGCGAGGCGTGTCCGCCGCCATCGGGGCGTACCCCGCGGTGCTCGGCAACGACTTCGCCGGCATCGTCGAGACCGTGCCGTACGCGGGCCACCCGCTCCAGCCAGGAGACCGGGTCTACGGCGCCGCGCGTCCGCCGCGCACGCCGGGCGCCTACGCCGAGTTCGTCACCGTCTCGTCGATGAGCGTCGCGCCCATGCCCGCGTCGCTGGGCTTCGTGGAGGCGGCCGCCCTGCCGATCGCGGCGCTCACCGCGTGGGGCGCCGTCGTCGACGTCGCCCGGGTGCACGACGGGCAGCGCGTGCTCGTGCATGCGGGCGCCGGCGGCGTCGGACACCTCGCCGTGCAACTCGCCGCGTACTTCGGCGCGCACGTCACCGCCACGTGCGGTCCGGCGAACGTCGGGTTCGTCGAGGGGCTCGGCGCCCGCCGCGTGATCGACTACCGCAGCGAGCGCTTCGAGCTGGTCGCCGGCGAGCAGGACGTGGTCATCGACCTCATCGGCAACGTGAAGGACGACACCGGCACCCGGTCGCTCGAGGTGCTCCGCAAGGGCGGCCTCATCGTGAACGTGCCCACCGGGTCCTGGCCGGGCATGGCCGACGAGGCGGCCGCACGCGGCATCCGCTCGACCGGGTACTCGTGCTCCCCCGATGCGCGCACGCTCACCGTGCTCACCCGGCTCGTCGACGACGGGGCGCTCCGCGTGCACGTCGACCGCGAACTGCCGCTCGCCGACGGCGCCGAGGCGCACCGGCTCGTCGAGGGCGGGCACGTGCGGGGCAAGGTCGTGCTGCGCGTCGCACCCGACCCCGAGTAGCGGGCGGGGTTCGCCGAGCGGATGCCGCGGCATCCGCTCGCGCGTCAGCCGATGCGCGTCGCGAGCAGGGCCGACCCGAGCTCGCTGCGGAGGTAGAGCACGCTGCGCCCGTACCGCGTGCTGACGAGCAGTCCGGCGTCGCGGAGCACCCGCAGGTGCTGGTTGACGGCCGAGGCGCTGACGCCGAAGCGCACGCCGAGCTCGGTCGACGATGCCGGGTCGGCGAGCGCGGTGAGCAGGGCCGCGCGGGTCTCGCCGAGGATCGCGGCCACCGCGGCCGGGTTGGCGACGCGCTCGGTCTCCCAGAGGGCGCCCTGCCCGCGGGCGGAGTACATGATCATGGGCGGGCCGTCGCCCACCGGTGCCGAGGCCCGGCGCGTGAACATCGTCGGCACGAGAGTGAGTCCTTCGCCGTCGATCGCCTGGGTGCGCTCGGCGGGATCGCGCAGGTGCACGACGACGACCCCGTGCTCGTACTCGACGCGCGGCGGCGCGAGCTGGTTCAGCATGCTCGCGACGCCCGACTGCGCGATCTGCCGGCCGCGGAAGACGATGTCGGCCTCGAGTACGGCGCGCATGCGCGGCCAGTAGGGCTCGAAGCAGGTCTCCCAGAGCTGGCGCAACGTGGAGATGATGCGGTGCAGGGCACGCTCGTGCGGTCCGGCGAACACGTCGGGCAGGTGGCCGTGCACCGCGATGAGATCGTCGCGGAACACCTCGGCCGGCGTCTCGGCGAGCGCCCGGAACTCGTCGTCGAGGCGGGTGAGCGGCGACGTCGGACGCGGGTTCAGGAAGTCGGGAGTCCAGAGCCGGTCGTCGAGAAGGCCCGCGAGCACGCGCTCGTCAAGACGGGCGCGGGCCTCCTCGGTGCGACGCAGCCAGCCGAGCTGCAGCGGGAACCACGAGGGGTTGCGGAACGCGCGGATCGACAGGCCGAGTTCGCACAGCGGCGAGATGCCGAAGCGCACGGCACCGACATCGTCCTCGGTCATGAGATAGCGCAACATGTAGCACTACGCTACATCGATTTCGACGGGGCATCCGCTTCAGCAGGATCGAGGACGTGAGCCCTACCTCCGACACCGACACGTCATCCTTCCCCGTCCTCGATCCGAACCTCGACGCCGCCGCGGCGAGCGCCGACGAGGCGGATGCCGCGGAGTCGTCGGGGCCCCCGGCGGCGAGCGCAGCGGCGAACACCGCGGCCGAGCCCGTCACCACCGGGCCCGGAAAGCCGGGCCTCCGCGCCCGCCTCGCGGCATCGGTCTCGGATCCGGTGCTGCGGATCCTCGTCGGCGCGACCCTCATCTCGCGGCTCGGACGCGGCATCTTCCTCACCGTGACGGTGCTCTACTTCACGCTCATCGTCGGGCTCACGCCCGGCGAGGTGGCGATCGTGCTGGCCTCGGCGAGCGCGGCGGGCGTCGTCGCCTCCTTCGCCGGGGGCTGGCTCGCAGACCGGTTCAGCGCGAAGCGCCTGCTCATCACGTTCACGAGCATCGAGGGCGTCGCCCTCATCGCCTACGTCTTCGCCGGCGACTTCGTCACCGCGCTCGTCATCGCGGTCATCTGCGGACTGTTCGAGCAGGGCGCCAACTCGACCCGTTCGGCGATCATCGCCCGGGCCTTCACGGGCGAGTCCCGGGTGCACGCCCGTGCCGTCCTGCGCGCCGTGACGAACGTGTCGATCGCAGTGGGCTCCGGCTTCGGCGCGCTCGCGCTCGCCATCGGCACGGCCGAGGCGTACCGGTGGCTCATCGTCGGGGCGGGCCTGATGTACCTGCTCGGGCTCTTCCAGCTCGTGCGGCTGCCCTCGCGAGTCGACGCGCCGGCGCGAGCCGCCGTCGCGGAGGTCGTCACCGAGACCGGGACGGTGGATGCCGCGGCCACGGCCGACGCGATCGCGGCGGAGCGGCGCTCATGGCGCGGCCACTCGCCGTGGCGCGACTCGCGCTACCTCCTGCTCACCGTGCTCAGCGCGATCTTCGGCATGCAGTTCGGCGTCGCCGAGCTCGGCGTGCCGCTCTGGATCACCCGCGAGACCGCGGCCCCCGAGGTGATCATCTCGGTGCTGCTCATCATCAACACGACCATCGTCGTGCTGTTCCAGGTGCCGATGTCCCGCGGCACGCACGACCTGCGCGTCGCCGGCCGGGTGTCGGGCATCTCGGCCTGGCTCATGGCCGCGACCTGCCTCGTCTACGCGGCCGCGGCGGGCCTCCCCGTGGCGTTCGCGATCGCCGTGCTCGTGGTCGCCGCGATCGCGCATGCCTTCGCCGAGGTGCTCTCGCAGGCGGGCGGCTGGGGACTCAGCTTCGAACTCGCCGACCCGGTGCGAGCGGGCGGCTACCAGGGCGTGTTCGGCATGGGCTACTCGGTCGGAGCGCTCGCCGCCCCGCTCGTGGTCAACGCCACCGCGATCTCCCACGGCCTCGCGGGCTGGGCGGTGCTCGCGGGCATCTTCCTCGCCTCGGGCCTCGGCATCCGGTGGATCGCGCGTACCGCGGCGAAGCGAGCGGATGCCGCCGTCGCCACGGGCGCCGCGATCGCCTGAGGTCGCCGGGCACGGGTATCGTCGGGCGCATGCCCGCCGCGCCGTCGATCGTCTGGTTCCGCGACGACCTGCGCGTCGCCGACCACCCGGCGCTCTCGGCCGCGGTCGAGCGCGGAGCCCCGGTGGTCTGCGTCTTCGTGCTCGACGAGGAGTCGACCGGAATCCGCCCGCTCGGCGGCGCCGCACGCTGGTGGCTGCACGGCTCGCTCGAGGCGCTCCGCGCCGACCTCGAGCGGCTGGGCGCGCGGCTCGTGCTGCGGCGAGGAGCGGC